>DASRDF010000124.1:0-3560 GCA_035652735.1 Pseudolabrys sp.
GATCCTGTGCCTGGTCGGCCCTCCGGGCGTCGGTAAGACCTCGCTCGGCAAGTCGATCGCGAAAGCGACCGGGCGCGAATTCGTGCGCGTGTCGCTCGGCGGGGTCCGTGACGAGGCGGAAATCCGCGGCCATCGCCGAACCTACATCGGATCGATGCCCGGCAAGATCATTCAGTCAATGCGCAAGGCAAAGACCTCCAACCCGCTTTTCCTGCTCGACGAGGTAGACAAGATGGGCGCCGACTTCCGTGGCGACCCGTCGTCGGCGCTGCTCGAGGTACTCGATCCCGAGCAGAACCACACCTTCAACGACCATTATCTGGAGGTGGATTACGATCTCTCCAGCGTGATGTTCATCACCACGGCGAACACGCTCAATATTCCGCCGCCGCTGATGGACCGGATGGAGATCATCCGTATCGCCGGCTACACCGAAGACGAGAAGGTGGAGATCGCGCGAAAGCATCTTATTCCGCACGCGGTTATCAAGCACGGCCTTACCAAAGACGAGTGGACGATCGACGACGAGGCACTGCTCACCATTATCCGCCGCTATACGCGGGAAGCCGGCGTGCGCAATCTCGAACGCGAACTGTCGACGCTGATCCGCAAGGCGGTGAAGGAGCTGATGACGTCGAAGAAGAGGTCGATCGCCGTTACCGCCCAAAGCCTCGGGGACTACCTCGGCGTACCGAAATTCCGCTACGGCGAGGTCGAGGAAGAGGACCAGATCGGAGTCGTCACCGGGCTCGCCTGGACCGACGTGGGCGGCGAGCTGCTCACCATCGAGGCGACGCAGATGCCGGGCAAGGGCCGCATGACTGTAACCGGCAATCTGCGCGACGTGATGAAAGAGTCGATCTCGGCGGCGGCGTCCTATGTGCGCTCGCGCGCAGTTGCCTTCGGCATCGAGCCGCCGTTGTTCGACAAGCGCGACATTCACGTGCACGTGCCGGAAGGCGCGACGCCGAAGGACGGTCCTTCCGCCGGTGTCGCGATGGTCACCGCCATCGTTTCGGTAATGACCGGCATTCCGGTGCGCCGCGACGTGGCGATGACCGGCGAGATCACCCTACGCGGACGCGTGCTACCCATCGGCGGACTCAAGGAGAAGTTGCTTGCGGCGCAGCGCGGCGGCATCAAGACCGTGCTGATTCCGGAAGAGAACGCCAAGGATCTCGTCGAGATCAATGAAAGCATCAAAAAGGGCCTCGACATCGTTCCGGTTCAGCGCATGGACGAAGTGCTCGAGCGCGCGCTGACCCGCAAGCCCGAGCCAATCGAATGGGACGAAGCCTCGGCGAAGCTCGCCGAGGCTGCAGCCGCCGCCGAGACGGCTGCGGTGGACGAGGACGGCTCCGGCCTGACCGCGCACTGAGCCACGAACGGCAATGACAAGCGTGAAACGGCGCCCGCGCGGCGCCGTTTTTCATATGCTTGCGTCGGTGCGACGCTGCGGCGATATTGCCGTTTGGGGAAGGGCGGTTAGCTCAGTTGGTAGAGCGCCTGCTTTACACGCAGGATGTCGGCGGTTCGAGTCCGTCACCGCCCACCACCTTCCGCGCCTCCGGCGGTTTCGAACGAAAAACCAGGTGGCCTTTCGTAAGATCGCAGAGCGGGGGACGGATCGAGATAATGGCCCACAAAAAGCAAAATAGCGGGCGTGGATTGCTCCACGCCCGCCGTAACTTCCCCGGAGGGTCGGGCTAACGCGACCGTCAGATCGCTTCTTTTAATTCCTTGGATGCACGGAAGGCGACTTTCTTGCTCGCCTTGATTTGAATTGCTTCGCCCGTCGCCGGATTGCGGCCCATGCGCGCAGCGCGCCGGCGCACCTGCAAGATGCCGAGGCCGCCGATGCGAATGCGTTCGCCCTTCTTCAAATGCTTCACGATATTTTCCACGAGATCGCCGAGCACGGTCTCTGCCTGTTTTTTTGACATTTCATGAGATTCCGCGAGCGCGGCGGCGAGATGTTTCAAGGTCACGGTCGGCGGTGTCGGTGCCTTTCCAGGAACGGTAGCCATCAGTGGGACCCTCCTCTTAGAATCCGCGGGTTCGGCGCGGCGCCAAACAGACCGGCCATAGACGATTCGTCACATGCCTACCATCGATTCCTCTCGATAAATAAGGCATTTTCGCAATTTTGGCACTACGGGTCGCGTTTACCTTGACTATATTTAGGGGGCCCATTAACTGCGACCCACGCCCGCGGGGGCGTAGCTCAGTTGGTTAGAGCGCTGCCCTGTCACGGCAGAGGCCGCGGGTTCGAGTCCCGTCGCTCCCGCCATGTTTTCAATCACTTAGCTGCCATTTCTGCGCTGCAATAGCCGCCCCTTTGCCGCTGTCAGTCCTGCTCGGAGAAGCATCCATGCCTGGCATGCGGGCCATGTTCTTCGACGTATTCGGCACCCTGGTCGACTGGCGGACCTCCATCGCGCGCGAAGCCGAAAGTATCCTGGGGAAGCGCGGCCACAGTCTCGACTGGCTTGGCTTTGCCGACGCCTGGCGCGGCGAATACCAGCCGGGCATGGAGGAGGTGCGCTCGGGACGCATTCCGTTTTCCAAGCTCGACGTGTTGCACAGGCGCAATCTCGTGCGCTTGCTGCCGCGCTTCGGCTTGCAAAACCTTACCGATAATGTGCTCGATGAACTAACGCTCGCCTGGCATCGGCTCGACGCTTGGGACGATGTGCCGGCTGCACTTGCAAGACTGAAAACGAAGTTCATCATTGCGCCGGTGTCGAACGGCAACATCTCGTTGATGGTCGATCTCGCGCGGCGCAACAATTTTCCCTGGGATGCTATTCTCGGCGCCGAAGTGGCCGGCGACTACAAGCCGAAACCGCGCGTTTATCTCGCCGCCTGCGAAGCGCTCGATCTATCGCCTGTCCAGTGCGTAATGGTAGCGGCGCATTCCAACGACTTGGCCGCCGCGGCCCAATGCGGCCTGCGTACCGCGCACACTGCGCGTGTCAACGAATACGGACCGAACACCGGCGAGGCCGAGCCAGCGGTGAAGGTGGATGTGGCCGCGCGGGATTTGGCGGCGCTGGCGACCCAATTGGGCGCATGAGAACGGATGCGCCTGATATCTCAAAATTCGTTGAACTCAGGAATAGAATTCGCGATGTCTTTGTGTGCCGCATATCGGTGAAAAATGTCAGCTTTCTCCTTATTGCGCTCATAAAATAATTTTGGCGCAAGAAGTATGACCTCGTAATCTTGATAGTTCCCCCATTTAGGAATGTTGAGCCAAATCTTCCGGCGCGCTCTTTTGACTCGAAAACTGCCAAGATGTCGGTCTCAGATTGCTGGACGAGAATGGGGACAACATTGGCGTCTTTGAATTTTGTTTTATCTAAGAACCAGGTCAAGAAATGCGGCGATGCTCGAAGCTTTTCGGCAAACGCCCGTTCCTGTTCTCTTGCCTTCATCAGTCGTCACCCCCGATAGACCGGCTCCGGCTGCGTGAAGAAGCTGAGGAGGATGTGGTAGACGAGCATGTAGTTCTTCTGCTGGAAGCTTGCGTGCGAGACGCCGGGCATCACCGCGAACTG
>DASRDF010000125.1:0-15323 GCA_035652735.1 Pseudolabrys sp.
TACAATATCGAATCGCTCACGGTGTCGGAAACCGAGCACCAGGCGCATTTATCGCTTATTACGGTCGTCACCACGGGTACGCCGATGGTGATCGAGCAGATCAAGAACCAGCTCGACCGCCTGGTGCCGGTGCACCGCGTCGTCGACATGACCGCAGCTGGCAATGCGATCGAGCGCGAGCTCGCGATGGTCAAGGTGCGTGGGCGCGGCGAGCACCGGGTTGAGGCGCTACGGTTGGCGGATGCCTTTCGTGCTCGCGTCATCGACGCCACCACCGAGAGCTTTGTGTTCGAGATTACCGGCAAGAGCGACAAGATCGACCAGTTCGTCGAGCTGATGCTGCCGCTCGGACTGGTCGAGGTGTCGCGCACCGGCATTGTCGCCATTGCGCGCGGGCCGGAGGGTATGGCGCATCGCTAATTTGTCAGGCCCGGCCTTGTGTCGGGCATCCACGTCTTGCTATCGACACGACAACACAAGAAGGCGTGGAGGCCGGGGGCGAGCCCGGCCACGACGTTGAGAGGTAAGGGGTAAATCATGCGCGTTTATTACGACCGGGATGCCGATCTCAATCTCATCAAAGGCAAGAAGGTCGCCATCATCGGTTATGGCAGCCAGGGCCACGCCCACGCGCTGAACTTGCGCGATTCCGGCGTGAAGGAGGTTGCGGTCGCGCTGCGCAAGACGAGCGGGGGCGTAAAAAAGGCCGAGGCCGAGAAGTTCAAAGTGATGGACGTGGCGGAAGCCGCAAAATGGGCCGACGTGATGATGATGCTGACGCCCGACGAGCTGCAGGCCGACATCTACAACGACCACCTCGCCAAGAACATGAAACAGGGCGCAGCGCTCATGTTCGCGCACGGCCTCAACGTGCACTTCAATCTGATCGAGCCGCGTTCAGATCTCGACGTCATGATGATCGCGCCCAAGGGTCCTGGCCACACCGTCCGCTCGGAATACCAACGCGGCGCCGGCGTGCCGTGCCTGTTGGCGGTGCACGCCGACAGATCGGGCAACGCGCATGAACTCGCGCTCTCCTATGGCGCGGCCATCGGCGGCGGTCGCGCCGGCATCATCGAAACGACCTTCAAGGAAGAGTGCGAGACCGATCTGTTCGGCGAGCAGACTGTGCTCTGCGGCGGGCTCGTCGAATTGATGAAAGCGGGCTACGAGACGCTGGTGGAAGCTGGCTACGCTCCGGAAATGGCCTACTTCGAATGCGTGCACGAGGTGAAGCTGATTGTCGATCTCATCTACGAGGGCGGCATCGCCAATATGAACTATTCGGTGTCGAATACCGCCGAATACGGCGAATACGTCTCCGGCCCGCGCGTGATCACGCCCGCCGTGCGCGCGGAGATGAAGAAGGTGCTCGCCGACATTCAGTCCGGCCGCTTCACCAAGGATTGGATGCTGGAGAACAAGGTCAACCAGACCTCGTTCAAGGCGACCCGGGCCAAGCTCGCCGAACACCCGATCGAGCAGGTCGGTGCCAAGCTGCGCGAGATGATGCCGTGGATCAAGCAGCGCGCGCTGGTGGATCGGAGCAGGAATTAGGCTCAGCTGCTGTCTGAGGAAGCTGTCATCGCCTGCGAAAGCGGGCGCTCCAGTGTTTGATGGGTCAGTAATTACCCGATGCCCCGCCGGTGTGGGGCACGACAGCAGAATGCTCCCGCAGCCACCGCGCCACGGCGTCCGCCGATGCATCCCCGTTCGATGCGCGTAAATTGGCCTCGCGCATCGTCTCGACATTGATTGCGCCGACAAGCGGCTCGAGCGCGCGGATGAGCTTATCGTCATGCACCCGCTTCGGCGCAACCAATAGAATTGCATCGTAAGGCGGGATGGCGTGCTTGGAATCGCTCAGCACTTTCAGCCCGTATTTGGCGACGCGGCCGTCGCTGCTATAGGCCGAGATAACGTCCACTTCGCTGTTGGCGGCCGCGCGATACATGAAATCCGATTGCATCGTCCGCTGTTTGGCGAAACGCAGGCCATAGGCGGCCCGCAGCGCCTTCCACTCCGGCCGCTCGAAGAATTCGTAGTCGCCGGCAATCGTGAGCTGCGGCGCGTGGGCGGCGAGATCGGCGATAGAGCTGATGCCCAGAGCGTCCGCTTTCTGTCGCGGCATGGCAAGCGCATAGGCATTCTCGAAGCCGAGCGCGCCGAGCATGCGGACGCCTTTATTCCGTTGCAGCCAGTCGGCAACGTCACGCAGGACCTCATCGCGGGGCTTGATGTCCGTGCGGTGCATTTCGTTAGCCCAGATGGTGCCCGAGTAGTCCACATAGACGTCGATGTCGCCGGCAACCAGCGCATTGAAAATGACGGCCGAGCCAAGACCCGCGCGCTGTTCACTCGACAAGCCTGCCGCCCTTAGTCGCTGTCCGATCAGTGCGGCGAGGACGTATTGCTCCGTGAACGGCTTGGCGCCGATGACGTACGTGCTGCGCTGTGCGGCAAAGCCGGGCACCAGCGCCGCCAGAACGATAACCGCCAGTCCGGCACCGCCGGCAACGACGTAACCGCGCCCCCGCAGTTTGACGCCGCGCTCCATCAGCGCCAGCAATTGATCGACCGCCAGCGCCAGGACGGCGGCGGCGATGCAGCCGAAGGCGACGAACACCCAATTTTGCGTTTGTAGTCCGGCGAAAATGTAGTTGCCGAGGCTTGTTTGCCCGATCGGCGTCGACAGCGTGGCAGTACCGATCACCCAGACTGCCGCGGTGCGGATGCCGGCCATGATCACCGGCATGGCAACGGGCAGATCGATGAGGCGCATGGTTTGCTGCGGCGACAACGCCAGGGCGCGGGCGGCGTCATGCAGCCCTTCGCCGATGCCGGCGAGACCCGCCACGGTGTTGCGCAGCACGGGCAGCATCGAATACAGCGCAAGCGCCAGCACCGCGGGCAGAAATCCGAGCGCGGAGAAGCTTGCGCCGAACAGTTGCTGCGCCGCCGCCGCCAGTCCGAGCAGCAGCGGATAGAACAGCGCGAGCAAGGCCAGACCGGGAATCGTCTGCACGATGCTGGCGGCGCCGAGCAGGGCGCTGCGCAGAACCGGCCGGCGCACCGACAGGACGGCCAGCGGCAGGCTGATGCCGATGCCGATCGCCAAGGCGGTGATGCTCACCAGCACGTGGCTGCCGAGATAGTCCGGCAGCCGCGCAAACGCATCGGCAAGACGCGAGTCGATGCCCATGCACGATGATGGCCGGGTTTGCAACGAACCGGCAAGCCGGTACTAGTTCTAAGGGAGCGGCAGCGCTGTCTGTCTTTGACCTCGGCCTGAAGAGGCAAGGCACGGCCCGCATCGGCTGGGACAAGCCGCTGGTACAATGTTGTTCTTCTGAGCCTCCGTCTTGCGGAGGGAGAGGCGAACGGGCATCCGCATGACGGGCGCATCAGCAGCCACTGCGGTCGGTCTCGGCGAGGTGAGGGTCGCCTTTCGCCTCTCCGGCGGCGGCAGCTACACCGCGGTCGAGCGGGCGACGCTCACGGTCGCCGACGGCGAGTTCGTTGCTATCGTCGGCCCGACCGGCTGTGGCAAGTCCACCTTGCTCAACGTCACCGCCGGCCTGCTCGCGCCGGCGGCGGGGCGCGTCGATATTTTTGCGGCACCACTCACAGGGCTCAATCGTCAGGCCGGCTATCTGTTTCAAGCTGACGCGCTCTTTCCCTGGAAGACGGCGATCGAGAACGTGGCCATCGGCCTGGAGACGGCAGGCACGCCGGCAAGCGAAGCGCGGCCGCGCGCGCACGAGTGGCTCAAGCGCGTCGGTCTCGGCGCGTTCGGCGACCGTTATCCGCATATGCTGTCCGGCGGCCAGCGCAAGCGCGTCGGCCTTGCGCAGGTGCTGATCCGCGATCCCAAAATTTTATTAATGGACGAACCGTTCGGGCCGCTGGATGCACAAACGCGGCAGATCATGGGCAATCTGCTGCTCGATTTGTGGAGTGCGGATCGCAAGGCGGTGCTCTTTGTCACGCACGATCTGGAAGAGGCGATCGCGTTATCGGACCGCGTGGTCATCATGTCCGCCGGACCAGCTTCCCACATCATCGGCGACTGGCCCGTACCGTTGGCGCGACCGCGTGACATCGCCGAGATCAAGCTGGACCATGCTTTTCACGAACTGCACCGTGAGATTTGGCAGAAGCTGAAAGCGGAAGTGATGAAAGGCTATGCGCAAGCGGAGGGAAGACGGTGAGATTTGCGACGAATAAAAATTGTGGTGAGGTGCTATGTCTCGAGTGAGCCTTCTCGCCCTGCAAGTCCTCGTCTCTGTTGTCGGCGTGGCGCTCTGGTACCTGCTGACCACCTACCCGATCTTTGGCAGAATTCTGCTGCCGCCGTTCTTCTTCTCCAATCCCGTCGATGTCGCCAAGCAGATCATCGCCTGGTTCGCCACGGGCGTGATATGGAAGCATCTCTGGGTCACCCTCATCGAATCCATTCTCGCTTTCGTCATCGGCTCGATCGGCGGGGCACTGGTCGGCTTTTGGTTTGCGCGCCAGCCGCGAACCGCAGCCGTGTTCGATCCCTATGTCAAAATGGTCAACGCGCTGCCGCGCGTGGTGCTGGCGCCGATCTTCACGCTGTGGCTGGGGCTCGGTATTTGGTCGAAAGTGGCGCTTGGCGTCACCCTGGTGTTCTTTATCGTATTCTTCAACGTCTATCAGGGCGTGCGCGAGGTGAGTCCGACCGTACTTGCCAATGCCCGCATGCTCGGCATGAACGAGCGGCAACTGATGCGCCATGTCTATTGGCCCTCGGCGCTGTCGTGGATGTTCTCCTCGCTGCACACGTCGGTAGGATTTGCGGTGGTCGGAGCCGTGGTCGGCGAATACCTGGGCGCGGCAGCGGGCCTGGGCTACCTGATCCAGCAGGCGGAGGGGGTGTTCGACGTGGGTGGCGTCTTTGCCGGTATGTTCGTGCTCGCCGCCTTTGTCGTCGTCATCGACATGCTGGTGAGCGTGATCGAAAAGCGCCTGCTGGTGTGGCGGCCGGACGCTGCGGATGCGCGGCCCTAGGCAGCGCCGCGACCCTGTTTTATCGTCGGGTCCGAAACGGCCGCGCAAGGCCATGAAAAAAGGGAGGACGCCAATGTTAGCACGGATTTTCGGGCGGCTCACCATCGCGGCCGCTGCACTCGCGGTCTCGGGCGGCATTGCCTTCGCCCAGTCCAAGGTGACGCTCGCCGTCGGCGGCGGCTCGTGCCTCTGCTATTTGCCGACGATGTTGGCCCAGGCGCTTGGCGAATACGAAAAGGCCGGTGTCAATGTCGATGTAGTCGACTTCAAGGGCGGCTCGGAATCGCTGAAAGCGGTGATCGGCGGCTCGGCCGACGTGGTCTCCGGCTATTTCGACCACTGCGTTAACTTGGCCGCGCGCGGGCAGCATCTGCAGTCTTTCGTCGTCTATGACCGCTTTCCCGGACTCGTGCTGGTCGTCTCGCCCAAGCACACGGCGGAGATCAAGTCGGTGAAGGACCTTGCCGGCAAGAAGGTCGGCGTCAGCGCGCCCGGGTCCTCGACCGACTTTTTCCTCAAGTATCTGCTCAGCAAGAACGGCATGGACCCGAACGGCACCTCGGTGATCGGCGTGGGCCTCGGTGCCACGGCCGTCGCCGCGATGGAGCAGGGGCAGATCGACGCCGCGGTGATGCTCGATCCGGCGGTCACCATCCTCAAGGACAAGTACAGCGATCTGCGCATCCTCAGCGACACGCGCACGCAGAAAGACACGCTCGCAGTGTTCGGCGGCGAATATCCTGGTGGCGCACTCTACACCAAGGCTGATTGGATCGCGGCGCATCCGAAGGAAGTGCAAGCGATGACCAATGCGATCATCGCTACGTTGAAATGGATTCACTCGCACACGCCCGAGGAGATCGCCGACAAGATGCCGCCAAATCTGGTCGGCAAGGACAAGGCGACTTATGTCGCCGCGCTCAAGAACATGTTGCCGATGTATTCGCAAACGGGCCTTATGGACCCGAAGGGCGCCTCGGCAGTGCTCGCCGTGTTCTCGCAGTCATCGCCGGACGTCGCTAAAGCGCACATCGACCTCTCGCAGACCTACACCAACAAGTTCGTCGAAGAGGCCAACAAAAAATTGGGGATGAAGTAACGTCCCCAACAAGAGCGCAGATTGTGTGTCATGGCCGGGCTTTGTCCCGGCCATGGGCGTCTTTAAGACGGCCGCTACTATGGCCGCGACAAGCGCGGCGCCGACGATGAGTTTGCCGTCATGAACATCCTCTCCATCCAGTCTCACGTCGCCTATGGCCATGTCGGCAACTCAGCCGCCGTGTTTGCGCTACAGCGGCTTGGCGTTGAGGTATGGCCGGTACACACGGTGCAATTCTCGAACCACACCGGCTACGGCCGCTGGCGCGGCCGCGTCCTCGACGCCGACATGATCGGAGAGATCGTATCCGGTATCGAGCAGTGCGGCGTACTGGGCGAATGCGACGGCGTGCTGTCCGGGTATATGGGTTCCGCTGCGACCGGCGCGGCCATTCTCGACGCCGTGGCGAACGTCAAGCGCGCCAATCCTGCGGCGAAATATTGTTGCGATCCCGTGATTGGAGACGTGGGCCGCGGCGTTTTCGTGCGCCAAGACGTGGCGGAATTCATGAAGCAGAGGGCGGTGCCGACCGCCGACATCGCGACGCCCAACCAGTTTGAACTCGATTATCTGTCTGGACGTGGGAGCGGGACACTTGCTTCGGCGCGCGACGCGGTGAAGGCGGTGCACAACCTAGGCCCTCGCGTGATCCTGGTAACGTCGTTGCATACGCAAGAGACGCCTCGTAACGCGATCGATTTGCTGGCATCGGACGGCGAGGCCTGTTTCCGGTTACGTACGCCATTGCTGCCGCTCGTCGCAAACGGGGCAGGAGACGCCATTGCGGCGCTGTTCTTTGCGCATTACTTGCGCGGCGGCGGCGTTGCCGAGGCAGTGACATATGCCGCCTCTGCGGTCTTCGGTGTCCTGGCCAAGACCGTCGAGGCAGGGACGCCCGAAATTCAACTCGTCGCCGCACAGGAGGAGTTGGTCAATCCCACGCACACCTTCGAAGCCGAAGACGTCACGCAATGAAGGGCGACGTCACGCTATTTCAGGTCGAGCGGCTGGAGCTGGGCTTCAAGCAGAAGCCCTGGAGTTTTGCAGACGAGCGGCGCGCCGACATCGGGCGATATTTCGCTGCCCTCCAGCGTGAGAAACCGGTCTGGAACGGGCGCGTTTTGCTGCTGCATCGCCAAGCTATCAGCGGCGGGGTCTTTTACGGCGATTATCTCGAAACGGACTACGCGAGTTTTGCTGCTTGGCGTCAGTGGGGCTCGCCGCCCGCCGGTGTGCACGATTGCTTCGGTGCAGCGGCCGTGCAGACCGCCGATGGTGCCTTTCTGCTCGGTGTCATGGGCTCGCACACCCTGAATGCGGGCAACATTTACTTCTTCTGCGGCACACCCGATCCTGACGACATCGTCGGCAGCAAAGTCGACCTCGCCTCGAGCGTGCGGCGCGAGCTCAAGGAGGAGACCGGTATCGACATGGAGCAGCTGGACGTCGAGCCGAGGTGGACCACCGTGGTCGACGGGCCGTTGATCGTGCAAGTACGGCTTCTGCGCGCGGCCGACTCTGCCGAGGCCGTGCGGAAGCGGATTCTCGAATTCCTCGCACGCGAACGACAGCCGGAATTGTCAGATATACGAATTGTCCGCAGCGCGAGGGACTTCGATCCCGCAATGCCCCGTTTCGTCACGGCCTTTCTGGCACAGCAGTTCGCGTAGCTGCCTCACCAGATGAAAGGCAGCAGGCGCCAGCGCGTGCGCCGGCAATATTCCTGATAGCCGGGCAGATTCGCGCTCAAATACCGTTCCTCATCCGCCAGTCGCCAGATCAGCATCGCGAGAAGCGGCACGACCAGCAGCACGCACGAGCGCGTAGAGGCCCGTGGAAATGACCGCGGCTGGCCGGCCTCGACGCGCACGGTCGCGGCGGCGTAGGTGTTTTGCTTCATCACGAAAAAGAAGATGACAAAGCCAAGGACGATTCCGGCGTTGGCGAGACCGACCACCCAGGGCGGCAGCGCCGACCAGTGCCATCTTCGGTCGAGCGCGGGGATCACGAGCAGCAGTACGAACCCGCAGCTTATCAGCGTGATGATGGCTTTCTGCGCCGGCTCCTGCTCGGCGCCAGGACCTGCGCTCATCCGTCGTTCGATCAGCGCCGGGTCGTGGTGCAAGAAATAGATGCCGATGGTCAGCGTGCTGGCCACGAAGACCGCAAGGAACAGCCAGCCCTGCCAGTAATGCAGAGTGCCGGCCGGCACGAAGAGGAGCGCTGCCATGAGCAGCAAGAAGATGAGCTGCCGCGGCCAGGCGCGGCGGATAAGTGCGACGCGTCGTGCGTCCATCTCTTCCTCGTGATGAACCGACAATAGTACTGACCTATTACTCGGCTTGATTCTTCACAGGCCTTTCCGCTAGAAGCATGCGTGCCTTAACGCGGGCTTTACCTTGTTCCGCGACCTTATGTGCAGACGGTGAGGGCGATTTGGAAGCCATGACGACGCGCCTACAAACTTGCGCGATCGAGCGGACGGCGCCAGCCGTTTCCGCGGCTGCCCTCATTCTGGGTTCGCTCCTTCTCCTTATCCGCCCCTGAGGGCCGGCTGGGCCATAGGCGCCTGGGCACTCGGGGGATGACGGAGACCAACCCCAAATCGAGCGCCCAAGCGGCGCATTTCGCTGAGAAGGATCGACTGCCATGAGTGCCAAAACCGCATCCGAGAAGGAGCGCGTCGTCATCTTCGACACAACGTTGCGTGACGGCGAACAATGCCCCGGCGCTACCATGACGCATGAGGAGAAGCTCGAAGTTGCCGAGCTTCTCGACGACATGGGCGTCGACATTATCGAGGCCGGGTTCCCGATCGCCTCGGAGGGCGATTTCGCCGCCGTCCAAGAGATTGCCAAACGTTCCAAAAAGGCGGTGATCTGCGGCCTGTCCCGCGCCGCTTTCAAGGACATCGACCGCTGCGCCGAGGCCATCAAGCCGGCGAGGCGCAAGCGCATCCATACGTTCATCTCCACCTCGCCCGTGCACATGAAATACAAGCTGCAAAAGCAGCCGCACGAGGTGTTCGAAATGGTCGTCGCCCAGGTTACCCGCGCCCGCAGCCACACCGACGATGTCGAATGGTCCTCGGAAGACGGAACCCGCACCGAGATCGACTTCCTCTGCCGCTGCGTTGAAGCTGCCGTCAACGCCGGCGCCACCACCATCAACATTCCCGATACCGTCGGCTACACCACGCCGGAAGAGTATCTCGCTTTGTTCAAGACGGTACGCGAGCGCGTGCCGAATTCGGACAAGGCGCGGTTTTCCACGCACTGTCACAACGATCTCGGCATGGCGGTCGCCAATTCGCTCGCCGGCGTTATGGGTGGCGCGCGACAGATCGAATGCACGATCAACGGCATCGGCGAACGTGCCGGCAACGCAGCGTTGGAAGAGGTCGTAATGGCAATCCAAACGCGGAACGATAAGTTTCCATTCGTTACCGGCATCGACACGACAATGTTGACGCGCGCCTCGAAACTCGTCTCGGCGGCAACATCATTCCCGGTGCAGTACAACAAGGCGATCGTCGGCCGCAACGCCTTCGCCCATGAGAGCGGCATCCATCAGGACGGCATGCTCAAGAATGCGCAGACCTACGAAATCATGACGCCAGAGAGCGTCGGCGTGAAGCAGACCTCGCTGGTGATGGGCAAGCACTCAGGCCGGCACGCCTTCGTGCACAAGCTTGAAGAGCTCGGTTACCAGCTCGCGGGTAATCAGCTCGAAGATGCCTTTGTGCGTTTCAAAGCGCTCGCCGACCGCAAGAAGCAAATCTATGACGAGGACATCGAAGCGCTGGTCGACGAGGAAATCGCGACCGCGCACGACCGCATCAAGATCGTCTCGCTGACGGTGATTGCCGGCACCATGGGACCACAGACCGCGACGCTCACACTGGAGATCGACGGCAGGCATGTCACCACTCAATCGAGCGGAAACGGCCCTGTGGATGCGATCTTCAACGCCATCCACACGCTCGTTCCGCACGAAGCCAAGCTCGAGCTTTACCAAGTTCACGCGGTGACCGAGGGCACCGACGCGCAGGCCGAAGTGTCGGTCAGGCTATTTCAGGACGGCCGCTCCTTTACGGCGCGCGGCGCCGACCCGGATACCCTTGTCGCTTCGGCGAAGGCGTATCTCGGTGCGCTCAATAAGCTGACCTCGAAGCGCAACAAGACGCCAGCGGTCGAAAGGCGGATTCACTCGCAAGACGTAGGCTGAGCGCACGTCGTCTCTCGCGTCCTCGGGTCCGGCTTGCATGCGGCCCGAGGACGTTTTGCTTCGCGGTCATCCGTTCCGCGGGAACCGAAAAATCACAATTTGACCGCATTTCCCCCCGCTGGGGACCGAATTTCGTGGCTACGTCCCGCACGCCACAATCGAACGGGGATTTCAAAAATGAGGAAGCAAATTTTCGCGGGCGGGGTTGGGCTCGCGACGCTCGGGTTGTTGTTGTTGGTGTTGGCGGCGCCGCCCTCTTACGCCGGCCAGGGCGCCGGCTACAGCGCGGATGAGATCGCCGCCGTCGACGTTGCGCGGGTCAAGCGCGTGCTGCATCTCACGCCCGAGCAGGAACCGTACTGGCCCCCGGTCGAGGCCGCGCTGCGCGACATTGCGCGGCGACAGACGCATGCGGAACCCGAAAGTTTCGTGCGCCGCGTCAGCCATCGCGTGGTGTCGGTCGTGCTCAACGCGACGGCGGTGCAGCGCCTGGCGCATGCGGCGCGGCCGCTGATCGCGCGCCTGCGCGACGACCAGAAGCAGGAAGCCATGGCGCTGGCGCAGGAAATGGGCCTGGGGCCGGTTCTGGCGGCGCTCAATTAACGCGGGCCACGCTGAACTCGGCGCAATGCCGCCAAACGCCGCACTTGCCGGCCCATCGGCTGCGTGTCATCCTCAAAGCAACGTAACCGGCTGAAAAACCACTAAAAGGCCGGCTGCGGCAGAACCACGCTCTGGGGGAAGATCATGCGCAAATGGATTTTGGCGGCGGCGCTGGCTGCCGCCGTCGCTGCTCCTGCGGCGGCAAACGCCGACCCGATCGTCATCAAGTTCAGCCACGTCGTCGCCAACGACACGCCGAAGGGCAAGGGCGCGCTCAAGTTCAAGGAACTCGCCGAGAAGTACACCAACGGCAAGGTCAAAGTCGAAGTCTACCCGAATTCCACCCTGTACAAGGACAAGGAGGAAATCGAGGCCTTGCAGCTCGGCTCGGTGCAGATGCTGGCGCCGTCGACGGCGAAGTTCGCGCCGCTGGGCGTGAAGGAATTCGAGGCCCTCGATCTGCCGTGGCTGTTCAAGGACGACGCCACCTACGACAAGGCGATGAAGGGTCCGATCGGCCAATGGCTGTTCAAGAAGCTGGAAGCCAAAGGCATCATCGGCCTCGCCTATTGGGATAACGGCTTTCACATGGTGTCGGCGAACCGGCCCCTGCTCAATCCATCGGACTTTCAGGGCCTTAAGATCCGCATCTCCGGCTCCAAGATCGCCGACCGCTATTTCCGCGAAGTCGGTTCGATTCCTCAGATCATGGCCTTCTCGGAAGTCTACCAGGCGCTGCAGACCGGCGTGGTCGACGGTTGCGAGAATACCCCGTCGAACTATCTGACGCAGAAATTCCACGAAGTGCAGAAGGACATCACCGTTTCCTATCACGCGCACCTGCAATACGCGGTGATCGTGAACGCCAAGTTCTGGAATGGCCTGCCGGCCGACATTCGCACCCAGCTCGACAAAGCGATGGTGGAAGCAACCGACTACACCAATTCGATCGCGCAGAAGGAAAATGCGGACGCGCTCGAAGCCATCAAGAAGTCCGGCAAGACGACTCTTCACTATCTGACCCCGGAGCAAAAGGCCGCTTGGCAGAAGGCGATGCAGCCGACCTACAAGTGGGCCAAAGGCCGCGTCGGTCAGGAAGTGCTCGACCTGATTTCCAAGGAACTGTCCGTTCAGATGTAGCCTGGGCGGGTGCTGCCAAAAACAAAAATAATCGGCCGGGGGTGAGCGCACTCCCGGCCGTTTTGGCGCAGTGGGGGACTGGGGCTTGCTGAAGCAGATCAATCGCGTCCTCGACCATCTCGAAGAGTGGCTGATCGCCACGCTGATCGCGGCGGCGACGCTGGTCATCTTCTTCGCGGTGCTGCATCGCTACGGCTCCGGCGTCTCCATCAACATCGCCAAATGGGCCGATGCACACGGCGTACCGCTGGTCGGCCTGATACTGCGGCCGATTTATTCCTGGCTCACCGGTCTCGACGTCTCCTGGGCGCAGGAATTGTGCATTTTCATGTTCATCTGGATGGCCAAGTTCGGCGCCGCCTACGGCGTGCGTACCGGCATCCATGTCGGCGTCGACGTGCTGGTCAACTTGCTGCCGCCCAACTCGCGCAAGCAAGTCATCATGTTCGCAATCCTGTGCGGCGCTCTGTTTACCGCCACGATTGCGGCGTTCGGGTTCACCTTCGTCGGCGAGATGTTCAAGACTGGCCAACAGTCCTATGACCTCGAATGGCCGATGTGGGCAATTTATTCGGCGATCCCCCTCGGCTCCGGCCTGATGTGCTACCGCTTCCTCCAGGTCGCCTGGTGGTACTACTGGACCGGCACGCTGCCGCATCACAACGAAGCCCATGTCGAGGGCGTCGCCGGTACGGACGCGCTGCATCCCTCGACCAGCCCGCATGGCGAGGTCCCCAGCCGCTGGTCGAACCCGCTCGCGCTCGCACTGATACTGGCGCCGCTTTGCATTTTAGCCATTTGTGTCGCGCATGCGACCGGCACGATCGTGCTGCCGCAATGGCTGCGCGCGCTCACGCTTTTTTTCCTGCTCATCTCCTTCATGGTCACCGGCATGCCGGTGTCGATTGCCCTCGGGCTCACGGTGCTCACGTTCACCTTTATCCTCACCAACGTGCCGATCGAATCGGTGTCGATGAAGCTGTTCACCGGGCTGGAGAGCTTCGAGATCATGGCGATCCCGTTCTTCATCCTCGCCGGTCACTTCCTCAGCCACGGCGGGGTTGCCCGCCGCATGATCAATTTCGCCGTGTCGCTCATCGGGCATTATCACGGCGGGCTCGGGCTTGCGGGCATTGTGGCCTGCGCGATGTTCGCCCTGGTGTGCGGATCGAGCGTCGCCACGGTGGCCGCCATCGGCGCCATCGTGCTGCCGGAAATGGTGCGGCACGGCTATCCGATGCGCTTCGGCGCCGGCATCATCACCGTTGCCGGCTCGCTCGGCATCTTGATGCTGCCGTCGATTCCGAAGATCGTCTACGCGGTTTCCACCAACACCTCGATCGGCGCGCTGTTCGTCGCCGGCCTGCTGCCGGGCTCGCTGCTCACGCTGATGCTGTGCGGAGTCACCTGGTATCTGGCCAAGGCGCGAAAATATCCGCGCATGAAGCGCGCGACCTGGCTGGAAACCTGGCGCGCCTTCCGGGAGAGCCTGTGGGGATTGATGCTGGTCGTCATCATTATCGGCGGCATCTACAGCGGGCTGTTCACCGCGACCGAAGCGGCGGCGATGGCCGCGGTCTATTCGTTCTTCATCTCGGTGTTCGTCTACAAAGCCATCAAGCTCAAAGATGCTCCGCGCGTGCTGCTGCGGGCGGCAAACACGAGCGCGATGCTGCTCTACATCATCACCAATGCGGTGCTGTTCTCGTTCGTGCTCACCAACGAAAATATCCCCTCGGCGCTGGCCGACTGGATCACCGCCCAGCATCTCGGCTGGTTCGGCTTCCTGCTGCTGGTCAATGTGCTGCTGCTGATCGCCGGAAATTTCATGGAGCCGAACTCGATTATCCTGATCATGGCGCCGATTTTGGCGCCGGCGGCGAAACGGCTTGGCATCGATCTCGTGCATTTCGGCATTGTCATCGACGTCAATATGGAGGTTGGCCTCTGCCACCCGCCCGTCGGGCTTAACCTTTACGTTGCCTCAATGATCGCAGGAATGCGCATCACCGATCTTGCGGTCGCCGTATTGCCGTGGCTGCTGACGATGCTGGCGTTTCTCATGGTGGTGACGTATTGGCCGGAGCTGACGCTGTTTCTGCCGCGGCTGCTTGGCATGATGTGACGCAACGCACGACCCGTCGATTCCCTGCGCAGTGCTCTGCTGAATGCGCGTACATCTACATTGCGCGCAATTAATCTGTGTCCAAACTTTAACTTGATAAGGCAACGCCGTCTTCCAAAATTCCCGGCATCGAACATGCCATTGGAGGTGGCTACCATGTTGAAGACAGTCCTTGCCGGTACGACTGCGCTGGCGATTGCCGGCGCTTCGCTGGCTTATGCGGCGCAAGGTCCGAACGGCGATCATATGCAGCGGTGGCGGCCGAGTGCGGCCGATATTGGTGCGTTCGCCGACGCGCGCATTGCGGCGCTACACGCCGGTCTCAAGCTCACGCCCGACCAGGAAAAGAACTGGCCGGCAGTCGAAAGCGCGCTGCGCGATCTGGCCAAGCAGCGCTCCGAGCGCTTCGCGGCGCGCGCAAGCGCCAATCGTCCGACCGATCCGATCGAACGATTGAGCCTCCGCGCCAAGACGATGCAGGAGCGTGGTGAAGCATTGGGCAAGCTCGCGACCGCTGCGGGCCCGCTCTACAACAGCCTCAACCCGGATCAGAAGCATCGCTTCGTGGTTCTGGCACGGGTGCTGCGGCCGCACTTCGATCAATGGCGCGGTCATCATCATCATGGGCGTGGCCATGACGGCTTCGGTCGCGGTCCGGCCGAACGAGGCGGCCCGGCCGAGCAGGGTCAATCGCAGCCCCAGTAATCGGTAGCAAGGCGGCGAGCCGGCGGTTCTCCCTGACGCCTGCTCCGCTGCCTAAGAGAGGCCGCCGGGTTTTCGTCCCGGCGGCCTTTTATTTGCGCGCGTTGCACGGGCCGCCGGGTGGACAGTGTGCAGGCCCTTTGCTAAGTGACCGCGGCCTCTTACATAGCGGCAGTCCGGGCGCATAGCTCAGTTGGTAGAGCAGCTGACTCTTAATCAGCGGGTCCAAGGTTCGAGTCCTTGTGCACCCACCAATTCTTTCACGGACAAGCTAGCGCGCTGATCCTGAAGTTCGCAGCATTGCTTTGCTCGTCATGCCGGCGAAGGCCGGCATCCACCTGTCCAATGATCGAGCGGCTGAAGAGCGGGTCCCGGCCTGCGTCGGGACGACGA
>DASRDF010000126.1:0-20990 GCA_035652735.1 Pseudolabrys sp.
AGCGAATCCGGCAGGTTATAAGGTAGCCCCGCAGTGCCCAGATAGTTGCGGCTAATGCCTTCGATAATCAGCGCCAGCCCGAAGGTGAGCAGCAGGCCGTACAGATGATCGAGCTTGTACAACCACTGCAGGAATGCACGCTCGATGAGAATGCCGGCGGCGCCGACCACGATCGGGGCGACGATCAAGGCGGGCCAGTAGCCGATACCGGCGTAATTCAGGAGCAGGTAGGCCGCCACGGCGCCAAGCATATATTGGGCGCCGTGCGCGAAGTTGATGATGTTGAGCATGCCGAAGATCACGGCGAGGCCGAGGCTCAACAGCGCATAGAACGAGCCGTTGATCAGCCCGATGAGGAGCTGCCCGAACAAGGCAGCGGACGGAACGCCGAAGATCGTGAACATGCTTTGATTTCCGACTTCGTGTCCCGGGCGCAGCGCGGCACGCAAGCGCTGCGCTGCCGACCCGGGACCGTTCCGGCGTGAGACGGTCCCGGATCAGCAGTGCGTCATTTCATGCCGCACGCGTCCGGGACGCGCATGGCGATCAACCCTTGACCAGCGGGCAATTGCCGTCCTTGAGTGGACGGAACGCTTCGTCCGCCGGAATGGTGGCGCGCAGCTTGTAAAGGTCGCCGGGGTACTTCGATTCTTCCGGCTTCTTGACCTCAAACAGATAGGCGTTGTGAATTCCGCGGCCATCGACACGCACCGTCGTGGTGCCAAACAGCGGGTCCTTGAAAGTCATGGTCTTCATCTTGTCGACCACGGCCTTGCCGTCCTGGGTACCCCCGACCGCGACCGCGGCTTCAAGATAGGCCATGGTGCCGGCATAGACGCCGGCATGGTTCATGCTCGGCAGCTTGCCGGGCGCATTGCGCTCCTTGTCCCAGCGCTTGGTCCAGGCCCGGGTGCCGTCGTTCATGTCCCAGTAGAACGTCTCGGTGAACATCAGGCCTTGCGCAGCCTTCAGCCCGAGCGCCTGGATATCCGGCGCGAAGATCAGCAGGCCGGCAAATTTCTGCCCGCCGGCCACGATGCCGAACTCGGCGCCCTGCTTGATTGCGTTGATGGTATCGCCGCCGGCATTGGCGAGCCCGATGATCTTCGCTTTCGATGCCTGCGCCTGCAACAAGAACGAGGAGAAGTCGCTGGTGTTGATCGGAGCACGGACCTTGCCGAGCACCTTGCCGCCGGTCTTCTCGACGACGGCCGCCGTGTCGCGCTCGAGGGCGTGGCCGAACGCATAGTCGGCGGTTATGAAGAACCAGGTATCGCCGCCGTTCTTTACGATGGCCTTGCCGGTGCCGTTGGCCAGCATCCAGGTGTCATAGGTCCAGTGAACCGTGTTGGCGTTGCACTTCGGGCCGGTGATGTCGGAGCTGCCCGGACCGGAGTAGATAAGAGCTTTGTTCTTCTGCGCCGCGAGCGGCATCAGCGCCAGCGCCACGCTCGAGGTCGGAACGTCGGTGATCATGTCGACATGGTCGACGTCGAACCAATGGCTGGCGATGCCGGTGGCGACGTCGGGCTTGTTCTGGTGATCGGCGCTGACGATTTCAACTTTCACGTTCGGATGGCTTTTCATGAAGTCCTCGGCAGCGAGTTTGGCCGCCGCCACCGAACCCTGGCCGGTATCGTCGGCATAGAGACTCGCCATGTCGGTCAGCACGCCGATCTTCACGTTCATCGGTTTTTGTTGCGCAAAAGCCGCGCTACAGACGAGCGCCGCGGCGAACGCCGCGAGCCCCAGAGTCTTTTTCAACATCGTCTCCTCCTTCTTTTATCTTGGTCAGACACCGAGATAGTCGTGCAGTTTCTCGACATTCGCGTCCAGTTCGGAATTTGCGAACCGGTCGATGACACGTCCGTGTTCCATGACGTAGTAGCGATCCGCCACGGTCGAGGCGAAGCGGAAATTCTGTTCGACGAGCAGCACGGTGAAGCCCTGCTCCTTGAGCGCGCGGATAGTCTTGCCGATCTGCTGGATGATCACCGGCGCAAGGCCTTCGGTCGGCTCGTCGAGCAGGAGAAAGCGCGCGCCCGTGCGCAGGATGCGGCCGATGGCCAGCATCTGCTGCTCGCCGCCGGAGAGCTTAGTGCCCTGGTTGGAGCCGAGCCGCTCCTTGAGATTGGGGAACAGCGAGAATATCTGGTCGAGCGTCAGCCCGCCCGGTTTGACCTGCGGCGGCAGCAGCAGGTTCTCGCCGACGCCGAGGCTGGCGAAGATTCCACGTTCCTCCGGGCAGAAGGCGATGCCGGCGCGGGCAATGCGGTCAGACGGCAGCCCGATCAGTTCGCTGCCGGCGAAGCGCACGGAGCCGGTGCGCTGGCCGACGATACCCATGATCGACTTCAGTGTCGTGGTCTTGCCGGCGCCGTTGCGGCCGAGCAGCGTCACCACCTCGCCTTCGCGCACATCGAACGTGACTCCGTGCAGGATGTGCGACTCGCCGTACCAGGCTTCCAGGTTCTCGACCGCGAGCAAGGGCGACGTGCGCTCAAGCATGGCCCACTCCCATATAGGCCTCGCGCACGTCCGGGTTGTTCGATACCGTCTCGTAATCGCCTTCCGCCAGCACGCGGCCGCGCGTGAGCACGGTGATGCGGTCGGACAGGTCAGCGACCACCGAAAGATTGTGTTCGACCATTAGCACGGTGCGGTCGGCGGCGACGCGTTTAATGAGCTCGGCAATTCGGGCGATGTCCTCGTGTGCCATGCCGGCCATCGGCTCGTCGAGCAGCATCAGCTCCGGATCAAGCGCCAGCGTCGTGGCAATCTCCAAAGCACGCTTTCGGCCGTAGGGCAACTCGACTGCCATCCAGTTGGCGAAATCGCTCAAGCCGACGTCGGCGATAAGTTCATTGGCGCGAGCATTGTATAGATCGAGCGCGGTGACGGAGCGCCAGAAGTCGAATGACGCGCCACGCTGCCGCTGCAGCGCGACGCGTACATTTTCGAGCACCGTCATGTGCGGGAAGACGGCTGAAATCTGAAACGAGCGCGCGATGCCGAGGCGAGCGACATCGGCGGGAGCGAGCCCCGTGATGTCCTCGCCATTGAACAGGATCCGTCCATGCGTCGGTTGCAGGAACTTGGTGAGCAAATTGAAGCACGTGGTCTTGCCGGCCCCGTTCGGTCCGATCAGCGCATGGATGCTGCCGCGCTCGACGCGCAGATTGACGTCGTTGACTGCCACAAACCCGGCAAACGTCTTGGTCAGGTTCTCGGCTTCGAGAATAACGTCGCCATTCATGCGCTTCCCCACACCCAAGCTTGGCAAGTTTCTTGCCGCGATGTCCAGACCGCAAGACATCGGCGACCGAGCCGGTGGAAGCGTGTCTGACGGCCTGTGCGGCCTCAATTGAGATGTTAGCTGTTGGGCCGTAGCGGACAATCCACCGAAAGGATGCCCGCTTTGACCGCACGGGCGGCTTGGTCACCGAGCAGCATGAACGTGGGCCTGCTCGCGCGCCTCGCAGGCCGCGGCAAAAGCGCGCCGCAAGCGGACGATATCGGGCGCAACTCCGGTGAACAAGCGGAATGCTTCGGCCGCCTGATGCACGCACATGCCGCTGCCGTTGAGCACGCGCGCCCCCTTCATGGCCGCGGCCTTGATGAACTCGGTTTCTAGCGGCGTATAGATAACGTCAGCCGCCCAGTGTGAAGCTCGGAGAGCGGATACCGGCACCGGATGGCCGGGAAAGCCGCGCATGCCGGTCTGCGTGGCATTGACGACGCCGTCGGCCGCCGCGATTTCGCGCGCGAGATCGCAACCAAGCCGGCAGCACGTCGCACCGAAATGCGTCGACAGATCGGTGCAGAGCGCTTGCGCGCGCATGCTATCGCGGTCGTGCACGATCAGCAGCGCGGCGCCAAAATCCATCAGTGCGAAAGCCACCGAGCGGCCGGCGCCGCCCGCCCCGATCAGCACGACGGTCTTGCCGCGGGCGCTGTCCGCTCCGAGGCTTTCCTCGAAGCTCTGGCGCCAGCCGCGCCGGTCGAAATTGTGGCCGGTCGTCCGCCCATCCGGCGCGACAGCTACTGTGTTGACGGCGCCGATCTGCGCAGCCTCGGCATCGACATCGTCGAGCAGCGCGAGAATGTCCTGCTTGAATGGATAGGTGACATTGACGCCAGCAAAGCCAGCGGTCTTGATCGCGTCGAGGAGCTGCGGCAACCGCCGCGCGCGCAGCCGATCGACGTCCATGAGATGGTAGAAGCCCTCGATGCCTGCCGCCGCAAAGGCTTCCGCGAACAAAGTGGGCGACAGCGACCCCATGATGTTGGCGCCGATCAGCCCCAACAATATCCTGCGTCCGCGCATAGCGGCGCCTATTTGACCGCGCCGCCGGTGATGCCGGAGATGAAGCGGTCGAGGAACAGGTTATACGCGATCGCGACCGGCACGGCGGCGATGAGCGCGCCGGCCATCAACTCGCCCCAAAAGAACACATCACCGCGAACCAGATCGGTTGTTACGCCGAGCGTAATCGGCTTCTGGTCAGACGATGACACGAAGGTCAGGGCGTAAACGAATTCCTGCAAGGTCAGCGTAAAGGTAAAGATCACCACCGTCAGGATGGCCGGCACCGAAAGCGGAATGGCCATCTTGATGAAGGCACCAAAGAGGCTGCAGCCGTCGACGATTGCCGCCTCCTCGATCTCGACGGGCAGCGCCTTGAAGAACCCCATCAGCAGCCAGGAGCAGAACGGGATGGTAAAGGTCGGATAGACCAGGACCAGCGACCACAGCGAGTTCTGCAACCCGAGATCGGCGATGATCCGCGACAGCGGCAGGAACAACAGGGTCGGCGGCACCAGGTAAGTCAAAAAAATTCCGATGCCCAGGGCCTCGCCCTTGCGGCTTTTCATCCGCGCCAGCGCGTAGCCGGCGGGGATCGCAGTGACCAACGTGATCGCGACCACGCAGACTCCGATGATGAGCGAATTCAGCAGCCAGCGCGCGAACAGGGTCTGGCTGAAGAGATATTCGACATGATCGAGTGTGGGCCATTCGTTGAACCAGAACGGGACGTTGGTGACGTTATAGAGATCGCTGTTCGGCTTGAACGCCGTGATCAGCATCCAATAGAACGGGAACGCAGCCAGGATCACGAAGAACGCGACCGCCAGAAAAAACAGCGCTTCGCCGATGACCTTGTTGAGGGTGCGCGGCATGTCAAATTTCCCGGCGGCGGATGAAGCGCAACATCAGAACGACGACCACCAGCAACACCGGCAGCATGAACAGCGAAATAGCGGCACCATGCGAGACGTCGCCCGAAACGATGCCGGTCTGAAAGCCGGCAAAGCCGAGCACCGAGGTCGCGCCAACCGGACCGCCGTTTGTCAACAGGAACACGATGGAAAGATCAGTGAAGGTGAAGACGATACCGAAGATCAGGCCGATCGCCACGATCGGCAGGATCATCGGCATGATGATCTGGTAATTGCGACGCCAGAAGCCGGCGCCGTCGACCGTCGCGGCATCGATAATGTCCTGCGGGACCGCGGTGATGCCGGCGAGGAAGATCACGATTGCGAACGGGAAGAAGCGCCAGGCATTGATGATCACGATGCACAGCATCGCCAGCCACGGGGTGCCGAGCCAGTTCGGCACGTCGGCGCGCTCCATCAGGCCCAGCGCGATCAATGTCCAATTGATCACGCTGTACAGCGAATCGAACAGCCATCGCCAAGCGATGGTAGCGAGCGCGACCGGCACCGCGAAAGGCAGGATGATCAGCGCCCTCACAATCTTACGGCCGGCGAACGGCCGCAGCAGCACAAAGGCGCCGAACTTTCCGAGCACGAGCCCGAGCAGTTGCGATCCGAACGTGAAGATAAAGGTGTTGGTCAGCGTCTGAATGAACGTCGGATTGTCGACGATCTGCTCGAAATTCGTCAGGCCGACAAATTTCCAGGTCGGATCGTAGATCGTGTAGGCGCTGAGCGAATAATAGATCGCAAGCAGGAGCGGCAATCCGACCAGCAACAGCACATACAGAATCGCCGGCGCAACCAGGATGGTTTCGAGCACCTCGCGCCGGTCTAGAATAAAGCGAAATCGCGACACCGGCTTGATGGCGATCGGTTCAGCGATGACGGCCATCGGCAAACTCCTTAATGTGCCTTGACCCGCTTGCCGTCGTGGTCGAAACGCCGCAACTCGCTGTTCTTCACGGCAAAGGGATGCCATTCGCCGGGGCGAATGCTTTTTTCGGCGACATGCGCGGGCGGCAATTTTGCCGTGATGAGCTGCTTGGATTCAAAGCCTTCCACCACGCCGTACACGATGCGCTCGGATCCGAGATATTCCGAACGGTCGATGCGGAAGGAAAATTCGGTGGCTGCGCCGTCGTCGATCATTTCTTTGGGCAGGAAGTTCTCGGGGCGGAAGCCGAGATAGCTTCCGCCGTTGTGGCTGACGATGTTCATCGGCGGCGCACCGACGAAGGTCGCAACGAAGAGGTCGGCGGGATCGTTGTAGATTTCCGTCGGCGTTCCCACCTGGCGGATTTTTCCGTGGTCGATGACAGCGATGCGGTCGCCCATGCCCATGGCTTCGACCTGGTCGTGGGTCACGTAAATGGTGGTGAGGCCCACCCGCTGCTGAAAGTTCTTGATCTCCTGCCGAGCTGAGGTACGCAGCTTGGCGTCAAGGTTCGACAGCGGCTCGTCAAGCAGCAGCGCCGTCGGTTCACGCACCAGTGCGCGCGCCAACGCGACGCGCTGGCGCTCGCCGCCGGAAAGCTGCCGCGGCCGCCGGTCGAGCAGATGGCCGATGCCGAGCAATTGCGAGGCCCATGACACCTGCCTGTCGATTTTGTCGCGGGCCATTCGCTGCGTTTTCAGGGGAAACGCGATGTTGTTGCGCACCGTGTAGTGAGGATAAAGCCCATAGCTCTGAAACATCATCGCGACGCCGCGAGCGCGCGGCGGCATGTCGTTGACCACTGTGCCGCCAATCAGCAAATCGCCGCTCGTCTGCTGTTCAAGGCCGCAGATGATGCGCAGAAAAGTCGTCTTGCCGCAGCCCGATGGGCCGAGCAGCACCATGAATTCGCCGTCCGGCACCGTCAGTGAGATGCCGTTGACGGCGGGGACTTCGCCAAATTTTTTGACGATGTCCCGAGCCGACACCGCAGACATTGAACCTCCCAGAACTCCGAATGCGCATGTTCCCACCGCCGATTTGATTCGGCGGCCTGCTTCTTCGTTTGTCGATAACCGTCAGGTCCGGACCGCGCATCACGCGCGGCCCGGACATCGGCAATCAGGCTCGCTGATTCCATTTCTTGTAGATGGCTTCGCACTGTTGCGTGGCCCACTTTACCGAATCCTCCGCCGACATCTGGCCGGTTGCCGTTTTTGCCATCATGTCGCAGATGATGAAGTCGTTGTAGACCTCGTCGACGGCTGGCCAGGATGGGCCCGGATAGCCCGGAGCGGCTGACCACTTGTCCGAGTCCTGCAGGATTGCCAGCTTGTCGGTCGGGGTCGACGTAGGGTCATTGGACAGGATCGGCATGGGCTTCGGCACCAGGTTGGCGAAGCACGGATTGTTGTAGCCCTCGCTCGCCTTGAACGCCTCCGGCCAGTGGTCCGCGTAGTACTTGAGGAACTCGATCGCGCCTTCCTTGTTCTTGGCGAACTTCCAGATTCCGTAGTACTCGGCGGCGCCGCCCATAATCTGACGGACCGGTCCTTTCGGCGGTGCCATCACGAACGTATCGTCGGCGCCCGCCTTGTTGGACTTCTGGAACGTGCGGTAGGCCGAGATCGGGTTGACGATCATCGACGCAACGCCCGACACAAGATAGCGGTTGTTACTGGAGTCGTCCCAAGACAGCACTTCCGAGGTCATCGCCTCCTTGTAGAGAGCGGCGACGAACTTGACGGCTTCAACGCTCTCTTTGCTGTTGAGCACGACTTTCTTGCCGGTTTCGTCTTGCACGGCACCGCCGTAGCTCCACAACAGGCCGCGCCATGTCGTGTTCGGGTCGTTGCTGTGACCGAGCGAAATGCCGACCGGGTGGCCTTTGGCCTTCAGCTTCGCGCCGCCGATCCGTACATTGTCCCACGTATCGGGCTTCATCCCGATCTCGTCCCACATGCTCTTGCGGTACATCGACGGGAAGTTGATGTAGAAATCCGGGAATGCCGACCAGGTCTTGTCCTCTTGGTTGTAACCAAGCTGACGACCGATGGTGGTGACCTTGCCGTATTTCTTCTGTGTCTCTTCGACCAGGCTCGTCACATCGACGAGGAATTTTCGATACAGGTGCGCTCCGCCTGAGCCATTCCAACCGAACAGATCGTGCCCCGATTGAGCCGACGCTTCTGCGGCTGCGCGCGCGGCAACGTTGCCTACGGGGATGTGGTCGACCGTGACCGAGATGTTGTTCTTGGCGCCCCACTCTTTGGCGAAGTTGTCGAACCATTTGTCGTATTCCGGAACGAAATGACTCCATTGCACGATCGACAAAGTCTTCGTGTCAGCCATTGCCCTCGACACGAATGGCGCGGAAAGCGCCGGTGTAGCGCCGGCGGCGGCAAGGGTCAGCCCCGTTTCCCGCAGGAAACGACGCCTCGTAATACGCGGAAATTTATTAGCGCTCATCTTGGGCTCCTCCTCTGGCTTGCTTCAGTTGGACGCGACAAGCCGATCGTGTCCGCCCACTGAATTATTCTTGCAACGCTACCATAGCGCGCCCATCCCGACGCGCCAGCGCTTTGCCGAAAACCGGCGGAACAGTCGAGCATAGAACGACGTCGGCCGCTGCCAATGCGGCAGCACATCCCAGGCCTGGGCTGAGACAGGTCAATAGGCCTGACCTATCTGCAACTACGTCTTCGCGTGGTTTTGAGGCTCGCGCTTGGCGGATAGATCCCGTCCGCCAAGATCAACGCAAGACGGGCGACATGACCGAAACGCAGCCGGCCTAAACGCGACCGCGGGGCCGCTTGCGCGAGACGACCAGTGCACGCGCCTTGCTGAACAGCGACCACAGCCGCGGATTCTGCTTGATCGCGCGCTTAAGCCTGCTGAAGGCCAGCAGCGGCGTCGCGGCGGCCAGACCCCGCCAACTTATTACCGCCACCATGTCGTAAAGCGGCTCGGCGCGGTCGCACCAGTCACGCTTGTAGGGCTCGTCGCCGATAGTGAAATCGAAGACACCGAAGCCTCGTTCGATGGCATAGCGAAACAGCTCATGCAAATGTGCGGCACCCGGACCAAGCCGCGCCATCTCGCCGTCTGTATAACTCGACAGCACATAGTAATAGCGTTCCTTGAACGTGAGGGCGAAATTTGTTGCGGCAATGGTATTCCCGACCCGTAGCGCGCTGATATGGACAAGCGAGCGCGTCTGTGGATCGGTCGCCAAATCGCGGTAAAATTCAGTGTAGCCCGCGCGCGAGAAAATATTGCCGATGCCACGCCGCGCAAACGCGGCCGATTTTTGCTCGATCAAGACCTGCAGCGTGGAAAGAGCCTGCGACGCCTCCGCCGCCGTGGCAAATTGGATCTGGCCATGGGCCGCCAGACGCTTGCGCTTGCTGCGGTCGCGTGCCCGCGTCGCCGCCGAGCGCTTGGCTTCATAAAACTTGTCCCAGCTTGAGCCGAGCTTGGTTGCATAGCAGCCGCTCGGATTGAGCACCGTGGGCAAGGCGAGCATCGGGTTTGGCTGTGCGCCAATGGTCGCCGGCATCTTCTCCAGGCGCACGATGTCACAGCGTGCGCGCATCTGCACGGCTTGCACAATGCGGCGCCAAAGCGCGGCAAACGTTGCCGCGTCGAGCTGCTGGGCGAAGCCGGCGGCAACTAGTGGCGCATTGTAGTCGCAGAGCTCGGAACCGAGCCACACCAGCTCACGCAGCGGCCCGCGCTGGGCGCTGGCGAGCGGCAAGATGGACAGCAGTGTCCCGTTCGCGTCGCGAACCGTGATAATATGGGGAACGACGCCGGCGCGCGCGCCGATATGGTGCTGCCAGGCCGAGAGCCATTCAAACGTCTGGAATACGGTGCAATCGGCGGTCTCCTGAAAGGCGCGCCAGACCGGCTCCAGCGAGGACAGATCGCTATCGAGCGCGACTGTGAATGCGTCCACGGTCCGAGCGGAGACAGCGCGGGCGGCGGCCGGCGCCACCGTGCGACAATAAGGCGTGTCACGCGCCAACACGTTGGCCCGGGCGGTCATCACGTCGCTGTCCGCATCGAATGGCCGCTATCCGCAACAGCCGTCGATTGGGTCTGCGATCGGCGCAGCTTGCCCCGGCCGTAATGGACCACGAATTTGAGCCGGCGCCGAAGTTCCCATCGCAGACGGCGATCGGTCGAGAAGGACTTCAGTGCGAACGCCTTGTTGAAGGAGAACCGGTCGCAGGCCCGTTTCACCGGATCGGCATAGAAGGTCGCGATCTTGTCGATGCCCATGCCCCGCGTCGCCAACCAGCGCGGGATGTGAACGTTGCAGAGCCGCTCCACGTCGGTGAGCACTTTGCGCGCGCCGCTGCCGGCGGCCGGGCAAGACGTGGAAAAGGCGTCGCCCACGAGCACCACGCCCGGCTGCAAATGCCCGCGCGTGACGTAGAGATCGACCGGCCGGATTTTGACGTGGTCCAGCACGGTGAAATCGCCGACGAGGGCCCGCAATCCCGGCATCAGCGCGAACAATGTGTCCTGCGGTTGCGCGCGCATCTGCTGCAGCCATGGATCGTCCATGGTGCGGTACACGAAGAGATTGGCGCGCATCGTCTGGCCGATCGGGAACATGGTGATCAAAGCCGCGCCGTCGCTCGGCCGCTCGGCGTAATACGTGAGAGCTGGAAAGTCGAATTGCCGCCGGCCCAGCGGCGCCATGTCGAAGCCGATGCTGATCGAATGGCAGGCGCTTACGATTTCGCGCGTGAGATGAAGTTGATCGCGCAAACCGACGTTCAAGCCGTTGGCAAGCACGATCAACCGCGCGGAGATCGTGTCGCCGGTGGAGACGCTAACGGTTTGCCGCTCGGCGCTAGCGGCCAGTGCCGTCGCCTTGCCCACGATGAAACGGGTGGAGGGCGGGATCTGCGCGCGCACCGTGTTGACCAAGGGCGCATAGAAAATGCCCTGCTGGTCGCCGGGCCGTTTGTCGACCAGCCGGCCGGCGCGTGCGACCCACGACACCTGGTCCGGCGTGCAGGCGCGTAGCACCGCATCGGCGAGCCCGGTGCGCTGGAGAATGGCGACCTGCTCGCCGTCGAGTTTTTCACAGCGGAAGTCGGCTGGATATTCTGCGCGCGGATCGACCAACACCGCATCGATGCCGGCGCGACCGAGCATAGCCGCCGCAAGCGAGCCGGCGAAGCCGCCGCCGACAATTGCCACATCCGTAGCGATCGCCTCATGCCCGGATTTGCTCTTCGGGCCGCCGACAGCCGCGATCGCCTTCCGCTCGATCACCGCTTCCACAGCCGCCTCCCCGCGCGATGCAGGTCCTTGGCCGCTGCACGCAATCGCAAATAGGCCCTCTGCAGACGCGACAGCGTGACGAAAGCGAGCGTGCCGCCGCGCCGTGCATCGATCCATACCTGCGCGATCGCCTGTCGCTCCGACCACGCTGCCATGAAACTTGACGTGTCGTAAGCACAGGAATCGACACGCGCGATCGTCTTGTCGGTCAGAAACGCCTTCGTGTATTCCTCGAGCAACAGCATGCCTGGCGAAAAATCGGCATAGGTTTCGTCGTAGGCCGTCTTCCACGTATAGGCGATCGCGCCCGAGCGCAGAACAACCTGCATGCTGATCGGTTTGCCGGCGAGCGACAGTGCGTAGATCGCCGCCTCCCCACGCCGCGCCAGCGCAGCGACCATGTCTTTCGCAAACTGGGCATCGGCCGGCGCGCAGGCGAGCGCGCTGCCGCGGCGACCTTTCCAACCGGCCGCTTCCAAAGCAAGGAATTCATCGAACGCCTTCACCACCGAATCCGGCGTATCGACTCGCATGACTGCGAGAGCGCCCGTCTCTTCGAGCCTGCGCCGATGCTGGCGCAGTTTTTTGCGGCTCGCGCTCGAAAGGGCGCGTTCGAAATATTGCTTGACCTCGAGATCGGACTGCAAAACCGGCCGCTCCCCGACAGCCACGGCGTAGGGCGCGGTGCCGCGGGCGCGCAGCACGCGCCCTAAGGCATTCATCGCTCGCCCGTCGGCGGCGACAGGATCGAGCGCAATGATCTTCGGCAGGCTTCGATCGCCGGCAATGAAGTCCAATATGGCACCCAGGGTCTCCGTGGCGAACGCCTCATCGAGAACCGGCGTCCCCAGATAACCGTGCGGAACCGCAGGTGCGCACAAGACCTTGCACGGCAGCGGAGACTGGGCGGGTGCCGCAACGGCAAAGGCCCAGATGCCGATTAATTTGTTTCTGTCACTGCCGCGCTGCCAAGCCAGCAGGGTGACGATGCCGCCGCTCGCGCAATGACGCTCCGCTGAGCGCAGCATCGCCGGCGCCATGAACACATTCGGCTCGCACGTGCGCGCGACGAGATCGCGCCAGTCGGACTCGATTTCTGCCAGGCGCGCGCCGTCGGCCCGCTCGACCGTCACGGTGGCCTCGCCAGCCCTGGACTGATCGAGCGGCATATTGGCCGCCGGCAGCGCCCCTTCGGCTGTCAGCAAGGCGGCCGGTGCTGCAATGCTCATTTCGTGCGGCACATCATCCTCCGCCCGTGAGCCAGCCTGTCCGCCATCGCCGCAGCAACGCCACGGCCGCGCATCGGCTTGCGCGGGGCCCAAACAAACATGTGCAGCCCGAGCCCGCGTTTGGCGATGATGAAGAGGCAAATCGATTCAACCAGAAATGCTCCGGCCGTGGCGCCGGCAGCGCCAACGGCGCCGTACAACGGCGCCAGGATCAGACAGGCGACAATGTCGAAAGCGAAGGCCGCCGCATAAGCGACGGCACAGGTCCGCTGATAACCGAGCACATTGAGCATGCGTTCGGCCGGCCCGACCGCCGCCCGCGCCAGTTGACCAACGGCAAGGATGACAATGACCGGATAACCGGCGACGAAGTCCGGCCCGAACAGCATCAGCAGCGGATAACCGAAGGCGATGATCACCGCACTCAAGGCCAACGAGGGCCAAAAAACCCAGTGCACGGTTTTCGCTGCAAACACCGCAAGGCCGTCGCGGTCGCCGGCAACGTGATAGTCCGTATAGCGATGTGCAGTTGTCGCAGCGACAGCGAAATAGATGAAGCTTACCAGCGCCAAGAGCTTGGCGGCGGCGTAATAGTGCGCCACCTCCTGCTCGGGGCGAAACTGCTTCAGCAGCAGCACATCAATCGAGGTCAGCAGGGTGTAGAGGCCCCACACCAGGATGATCGGGACAGCGGTCGCGAGCCAGCGGCGCGTCTCGTAGCGCGCCGGGCCGGACCCGCCGATCCCCTTGAGCCTTCGATTGAGACGCACGAACTGCAGCGCCGCCGCAAATACTGCTGCGAAGGCGAGCGCGCCGACGATCGCACTGGTATTCAGCGGCATGCCCGCGGCACGGAGCGCGAAGACACCGGCGATAAAAACGAGAGGCCGCACCACGTAGCCCGGCAGGAGCGCGACATCGATCCAGTTGTACGACCGCGCCAAGCCGTCGCTCATGAAGGTCACCGAATAGAACGGCAGCGACAAAGCCGCGAGATAAAACGGGACGACGAGATGCTGATCGATCCGGTCGGCCAATGCATAGACCACCCCGGCGCCCATAAGCGCGACGATCGCGCCGGCGGCGAAGGTCAGCCATCGGCTGCCGTTGATGAAACCGCGCAGGCGCGCGAAAGATTGGGCCTGTGTATACTCGGGGATGAAACGCTGCGCGGTGAGCGGCAGGCCGAGATGAACGAGATCGCTCGCCAGCAGCAGCCAGGTCCAGACATAAACATACGAGCCGAATTCGTAGCTGCCGATCCAGCGCGCGATCAGCACCTGTGTGACGAAGACGATGCCGGCGCTCACTACGCGGATGCCGAATACAGCGCCGGCCAATTTCTTGGTCGCGGAATGCTCGTCGGATAGCAAATGCGTCAGCTGACGCCGCACGTCGGCAACGGCCGCCTGTGGCGCCGCGGCCCGCGCTCGCATCAACTCGACGACGGTCATCTCAATCCCCACGCGATCGAGCGACCCTAGCCGCAATTGGTGATTTAATTCTCAAGCACGGCGCGGAAATCCGCACCGGCGAAAATGCAATCCATTAACTTTAATGCTTGCCGAACTCTTGCACCGCGGCCAGGGCGTCGATCACACCGGCGCCCACGTCGCGGCGCGACGCGGGGACCTCATGGGCAGCACGAACCAAGGCCCGCCGCAAAGCGGCCGGCGTCAGCTTTGGATCGCGGGCCAGCAACAGCGCAGCGACGCCGCTGACATGTGCAGCGGCAACCGACGTTCCCGATGTCACCTGGTATGCGCGATTCGGCGCCGGTTCGATCACGTCGACGCCGGGCGCCGCAACCGCCACTTGGCGACCGCGATTGGCAATTGCCAAGACCTTGTCGTCGGCATCGGTTGCCGTCACACCGATCACCTCGTGATAGGCCGCTGGATAGAGCGGCGGGGAGCGCGGGCCTGAATTGCCGACGGCGGCGACCAAGATCATGCCGCGCGCATACGCCTTGCCGAGCATATCGGCGAGCAGCGAGTCGGCCGGCCCCGCGAAACTCATGTTGAGGATGCGGGCATTCTGCGCCGCCGCCCAGTCTATGCCTTTGAGCACGTTGAACGTGGTGCCGCGCGCCGCGGCACCCTCGCCAGCAAAGGCGCGGATCGCCAGCAGCCGTATTTTGGGAGCGACGCCCACCAGTTTGCCGCGCGCCGCGATGGCCCCCGCCATAGCGGTGCCGTGCGTGTGCGGGCGTGCCTCGCCACCCAAGGCGTCGTAGTTCATGCTGACGATGCCGGCGAGATCGGGATGGGCGCCGTCAATTTGCGAGTCGATGATGGCCGCCGGCACGTCGTCACCATTGGTGACGCGATGTGCTTCGCGAAGATGCATCTTGGCTACGACGTATTGTGCCGTCAGCGCTTGGGCTTCCGATTGCTCCTGTACGGCGACAAAGACGTGGTTCGGCTGCGCCGCAGCGACCGCGGTATAGCGGCGCATCGCCAGAAGCGTAGCCCCCACGGAGCGACCGCTGTCGATGCGCAAACGCGCCACCGTGCGGCCGATCAACACGAACGTCTGCTGCTCGAGCTGCGTCAATTGCAAAGCAGCCAGCATCGCGTCCGGCGATGATCCGGCGCGAAATTCGACGAGCACTTCATTCGGTACAAAATCTGCGACACCGGCAGGCGGCACTTCGATATTACCGCCGCGGCGTCGCTGCCCGTGCGGTGCGAGTCGTCTTGGGCCGCGGCCGTCGCCGGACGGAAACAGCCGGTCGGCCAACCACCATCCCGGCGGCCCAAGGAAAAGCCCGAGCTCGAGATGCCAAACTTCGCTAATGGTGAGTTCGCGGCCAAGCACCGCGCTCGCGATCATGGGCGCGACCGCGGCCGCGCCGACAGCGCCAATGGCCAAGCCTGCGCCAAGGCCGATTCCAGCCCCGCCTGTTGCCGCGGGTGCCGCACCGCCGCTTGGAGCGAGCTGCGCGCAGGCTGTCCGCCCCGCCGCCACAAAGATTGCGATCGACAAAACCGCCGCAGACGCCCAACGCCGCATACCGCAACCCCCCCTCAACCCAACCACAATTGTACATGGCGGCTCAGGATAGGCCACGGCGGTACGGGGCTAAGCTATCCGCTGTCTGCCACCACCGCATCGATGAGCTTGCGGCACTCCGCCAGCTCTTGCAGTGCTGCCTGCAGGCATCGCAAATCATCCGGGGCAAGGCGCGCCGCAGCAGCGGCTCGTCCGCCCGGCGGAGGCGGCGCCGGCTGATGCATTACCCGATCAGCCGGCAGCATCCGCGGCATTGGTGTACTGTGCATCGGCGGCTCTTGACGTTGGCCATTGTGGCGCTCGCCGAGGTCGCGGCCGATGAAGCCGCTCAGACCGCTCTCGTGTTGCAGCACCTCGGCTGCGAATGCCTCGTCGGCTGCTTCTTCATCTTCGACCGCGCCGTGCGGCGGCTGCGGCGCGCCATCCTGCCACACGACTTGAACAAACTTGGAGCCGTGCTCGCGCAGAATGCGTTGCACGCCGCGGATAGTATAGCCCTCGCCATAAAGCAGATGACGAATGCCGCGCAGCAGATCGATATCGTCGGGCCGGTAATAGCGGCGTCCCCCGCCGCGCTTCATCGGCTTGATCTCGCGGAAGCGCGTCTCCCAAAAGCGCAGGACGTGTTGTGGCAGATCGAGCTCGTCCGCCACCTCGCTGATCGTGCGAAATGCTTCAGGCGCTTTGCTGTCCAAAGCGACTCACCTCGTTAATGTTTTAGTTGAACGCGAAATGTGCGCCGACGCTATAGCAAACGTCAGGCAGGACTGTGGCTGTCCCCGCCGTTGATACGCTGCTTGAGGATCGCGGACGGTTTGAACACCATCACCCGGCGCGGAGAGATCGGCACTTCTTTGCCAGTCTTCGGGTTGCGTCCGATGCGCTGGCCCTTCTTGCGGACCACGAAGGAACCGAAAGACGATAGCTTCACGGTCTCGCCACGCTCGAGACAGTCCGTAATCTCTTTCAGTACCAACTCCACCAACGCAGCCGATTCCGTCCGTGACAGGCCTACCTTTTGATAGACCGCTTCACAGAGGTCAGCCCGCGTCACAGTCTTTCCGGTCATCCTGCCCTGCCCCCGGCGAAGATATCCCGCTGAATTATCAACGATATTAACATGCCCGGGGTGGGTCAACGGGGCTAAATCCATCAATTGTCACAGCGTGGCACGGCGGCCACAGGGGTCCTGTCTGTCACCACCGTAATAGAGCCGACCCCCAAGTGAAGCCGCCGCCCATCGCCTCAAGGAGAATCAGGTGGCCGCGCTTGATCCGCCGGTCGGTAACGGCATCGCAGAGCGCCAACGGGATAGAAGCAGCCGAGGTGTTGCCGTGGCGGTCGACGGTGACGACCACTTTTTCCGGCGCAATGCCGAGTTTATGCGCCGAGCCGTCGATAATACGCTTGTTCGCCTGGTGAGGGACAAACCAGTCAATATCGGCGGCGGTGTAGCCGGTGGCTTTGAACGCGTCCTCGATCACATCGGTGATCATGGCGACCGCGTGCTTGAACACCTCCCGCCCTTCCATGCGCAAATGGCCCACCGTCTGCGTCGATGATGGACCCCCGTCCACATAGAGCTTGGCCTTGTGGCGGCCATCTGATCGCAAATGGCTGGTCAAAATGCCTCGGTCCGCCTTGTCGCCCGGCTGTTCTTGGGCTTCCAGCACCAGCGCCCCGGCGCCGTCGCCAAACAGAACACAGGTTGTACGGTCGCTCCAATCGAGGATACGGGAGAAGGTTTCTGCCCCGATGACCAGCGCCCGTTTGAAGCCGCCCATTCTCAGCAGGCCATCCGTCACCGATAGCGCATAGACAAAACCGGAGCAGACGGCCTGCAGATCGAAGGCCGCGCCTTGGGTGATGCCCAGCCCCGCTTGCACGGAAACGGCGGTCGCCGGGAAGGTCTGGTCGGGCGTAGAGGTCGCAACCACGATCAGGTCAATGCTGGCAGCCTCGACATGCGCGTTGGCGAGCGCCGCCCGCGCGGCGTTGAGCGCCAGATCGGACGTCAATTCACCCGCTGCGGCAATATGCCGTTCGCGGATGCCGGTGCGTTGCACAATCCACTCGTCGGTCGTTTCGACCGAGCGCGCGAGCTCGTCATTGCTGAGAATGCGCCCGGGAAGATAGCTGCCGCAGCCGAGCACCACCGAACGGGTTACGCTCACGAGCCGGCTCCGTTCGCCTGCCGCGCCGTCGCCGTCGCCCGCAGATCCTGCGCCATGGTCTCGCCGATCTTGCCCAACAGGGCATAGCGAACCATGTCGTAGCCCATATCGACGGCCGCGGCGAAGCCTTCGGCATCGGCGCCGCCGTGACTCTTGATGACAACACCATTGAGGCCGAGAAACACGCCGCCATTCGCCTTGCGCGGGTCCATCTTCTCACGCAGCGTGCGAAATGCGTTGCGCGCGAACAGGTAGCCGAGCCGCGCGCTCCAGGTGCGGTCCATAGCGGCGCGGAGATACTGGCCGAGCTGGCGGGCGGTCCCCTCAGCGGTTTTAAGGGCGATATTGCCTGAGAAGCCTTCGGTCACCACCACATCGACCGTGCCCTTGCCGATGTCGTCGCCTTCGACGAAACCGTGGTAGGCGAAGTGAGGGAAATTCCCCTCGCGCAGGATGCGGCCGGCCTCGCGCACCTGCTCCAGGCCCTTGACCTCCTCGACGCCGATGTTGAGCAGGCCCACCGTGGGCCGTTCAACGTCGAACAAGACGCGCGCCATGGCGCTGCCCATCGCGGCGAGGTTGATGAGATGCGCCTCGTCGGCCCCGATCGAGGCACCGACATCGAGCACGATCGATTCCCCGCGCAAAGTCGGCCACAAGGCTGCGATTGCGGGCCGCTCGATGCCCTCCATCATCTTCAAGTTGAAGCGTGCCATGGCCATCAATGCGCCGGTATTGCCGGCCGAAACCATGACGTCCGCCTCGCCTTTCCTGACCGCATCGATGGCGAGCCACATGGACGATTTCCATCGCCCACGGCGTAGCGCCTGGCTCGGCTTGTCATCCATGCGAATGGCGACGTCGGTGTGGGTGAGCCGGGATGCCGCCTTGAGCCGTGGGTGCCGGTCGAGGAGCGGTTCGACCACCGCGCGATCGCCGAACAGCGCATACTCCATGTCAGGGTGGCGCGTGAGGGCGATTTCCGCGCCGGGCAGAACGACCGAGGCGCCATGATCGCCACCCATGGCGTCAAGGGCGATACGAACCTTAGTGGGCATGGACCGACCGGCTGCGATGCGAGGCGGCGACCATACAGGCTTGGACAAGCCAGAAAAAGCCGCCCGTTCTGCGGATCATGCTCTGGGGCGCTTACGAATTGCCGCCAAATCGCTGCTTTAGCGTTTTGAGCGCGGCAAATGGCCGTTCTCCGGCTTCTTCTGCTTTGGGTGCGACGAACGTCACCCCCGCCTTGCGCGGATAGGGGTCGATCGCGAGAAGGAGGAATTCTGTGGCCAGGCCCCCCACATCCAGGCTGCCGTTGATCAACGGTTCAGGCGGGTCGTCGGCGTTTGGCCCAACGCTCCCGGGCGGCGCATAAGTCACATCAACCGCCTCGTCCACCTGATTTTCAACTGGCTCGAGGCTGACCACACAAGTCTGCCCGACCACCGCCGTCACGCGGCCGGTGACGTGCACTCTCGCGCCCTGCCGCATCAGGTCGAATACGGCGGCCAATTTCGGCAGCTCGCGAAGGCCTGCAAGCTCCGCGACGCCTTTGCGCGCGGGCGCCGGCGCTTCGATGTCCAGATGCAAGCCGGTGTCCGGGATGTCCTCCATGGCGACTGGCACGCTCCAAGGCGTTTTGTCCATGGTGATCAGTCCTTTACATCGCAAGCTTCAGAAATCGCGGCCGGGTCTGGGAAGTCTAGCAAGCCGGCTCCAAGTGCCTGCCGGTCCACTGCCGCGAGATGCCTGGCCGTCTGCCACACATAGTTCGCAAGGCGCGGCGCATGCACCGCCGGTTCTGTGCCATAGATATTACGGGCAATGACGCTCGCCAGCGCCCCCTCGCCGGCAGCCAGCGCCTCGCCATAGGCCTTGGCACGGTCGTAGTAGGCGGCGCCGATACCGCGCATCTTTTTTGGAACAGCAAGGTCGCCAACCCCCATTTCCCTCAGGTTGTCATCCATATCGCGGCAAAAGGCATCGAAAATGCCTTGGCCCAAGGGGCGTAAGGCCTCGTCATGGGCCAGCCGATCGAGCAGAAGGACCAGATGCAATACGAGGAGCTCAAAACGGCCATTAATCGTGTCGGGTACCGCAAAGCCGCGATAAAACTCGGCCAATCGCGCTTGCGCCACGATCGTGCCATACAGGACGGAAATGGTGTCGGGCCGCGCCGCGCGGCGAAAACGGGGGAAAATCATCGCGTTGGGGTGAACCCTTCAGGCTGGCGATAGGCCAAGACCGACGCGCTGACAAGATCGCATGGCATCACCGGAATCGTCTGCGAAAACCGCATGCGTCGCCGCCCTGCTTGCGGCCGCCCTGGCCCTCGGCGGCTGCGGGCGCTTTACCGAGACATTCCAGCGCGGATACGTGCTGCAAGAGGGCGCGCTCGAGCAGATTCCCATCGGCGCTTCGCAAGAACAGGTGCTCATCGTGCTTGGCACACCCTCGACGGTGGCCACGCTCAACGGCGAAGTGTTCTACTACATCTCGCAGAAGGCCGAGCGGGCCGCAGCCTTCATGCCTCAAGAGGTGGTCGACCAACGCGTTGTCGCCGTGTATTTCGACAAGGATCGCAAGGTCGTCAAGCTTGCCAACTACGGATTGAAGGACGGCAAGATTTTCGATTTCGTATCGCAAACGACGCCCACCGGCGGCCAAGACCTCGGCTATCTGCGCAACGTGTTCAAGAACCTGACGCCCAAGCTTTAGGGGCGCAGCAAAAAGGGCCCGCGCAGGCGGGCCCTTTTTATTTGTGGTTCCGTATCTCAGTGCGAGAGCACGGCGAGCAGCAAAAGCGCCACGATGTTGGTGATCTTGATCATCGGATTGACCGCCGGCCCCGCCGTATCCTTGTAGGGATCGCCCACCGTATCGCCGGTGACCGCGGCCTTGTGCGCCTCGGAGCCTTTGCCGCCGTAATGGCCGTCCTCGATGTACTTCTTGGCGTTGTCCCAGGCCCCTCCGCCTGAAGTCATTGAGATGGCCACGAACAGCCCGGTGACGATGACGCCAAGCAGCATGGCGCCGACGGATTCAAAGCCGTGCGCCTTGCCGGCCGGCCCGCCGCCGGCGATCAGGTAGATGACGAAATAGCAGAAGATC
>DASRDF010000127.1:0-29046 GCA_035652735.1 Pseudolabrys sp.
GGCCCGATGTCGGTATTGCTGCCGTCGATCGACCGATACCCGCCGGCATCAACGCGCCAGGCTTCGGCAGCGATGTTGCAGCCGACGCGTTACGCGCGACCGACATCCCCTATATCGCCCTCAATCCTGGGGCGAGCTACCGCGGCTTCCATGACAGCCTCGTCAACTATCTCGGCAATGAGCGGCCGCAGATGCTGCTGTGCCTGCACGAGGAAAGCGCGATCGCGATTGCTCACGGCTACGCAAAGGTCACCGGCAAGGCCATGGCTGCGGCGGTACATTCCAATGTTGGGCTGATGCACGGGAGCATGGCGATTTTCAACGCCTGGTGCGACAGAATGCCCGTCGTCATCTTCGGCGCCACCGGCCCTGTGGACGCCGCCAAGCGCAGGCCGTGGATCGACTGGATTCACACCGCGCGCGACCAAGGGGCGCTCGTTCGCGGTTACACCAAGTGGGACGATCAGCCCGCCTCTCCGGCCGCCGCACGCGAGGCGATCCTGCGGGCGGCCTGGATCGCCAACACCGCGCCGCGCGGGCCGGTGTACATCAATCTCGATGCCGGCATGCAGGAGGAAAAGCTCGCCGACCCAGTGCCTCCGATTGACGCCACCCGTTACATGCCGCCTGTGACGAGCGCGGCGCCGCCGGAGGCCGTCAAGGCCGCCGCCGCCCTGCTGCGCGGGGCGAAGAAGGCTGTCGTCCTTGCCGGTCGCTGCTCACGCGACCTGGAGGCATGGAATGCGCGCATCAGGCTCGCCGAGCGGCTGAGCGCCAGCGTGGTCACCGACCTGAAGATTGCCGCCTCGTTCCCAACGCGCCACTACCTGCACGCCGGCGCGCCCGGCAGCACCGTGCTCGCTCCAGAGGCGGCTGAGGCGATCCGCACTGCCGACGTGCTTCTCAGCCTCGATTGGCTCGACGTCGCGGGTACGTTGAAGAACGTCGGCAATGTTAGTGGCAAAGTGATTCAGGTTTCCGTGGATCATCGTCTGCACAATGGTTGGAGCATGGACTATCAGGGGCTGCCGCCGGTGGATGTGTTCATCGACTGCGAGCCGGACGGCGCCGTTCTCCCGTTGCTCGATGCTCTCGGCCCGGCACCCTCCCGTGTCTTGGCGGCGCGCGCCAAAGAGTTCCCCGCACCCTCCGGCGATAAGCTCACCGTCGACCATTTGGCCGCCGCCCTGCGCGAGGCGGTGGGCCAACGCCCCTGCTCGCTCACCCATGTCTCCTTGTCGTGGAGCGGCGCCAGCTGGGCGTTCGATCATCCGCTTGATTATCTCGGCGGTGACGGCGGTGGTGGTGTCGGCGGCGGCACCGGCATCAGCGTCGGCGCCGCCCTCGCTCTCAAGGGTAGCGGCCGGCTGCCGGTCGCCGTCTGCGGCGACGGCGACTTCCTCATGGGCGTCACGGCGCTGTGGACGGCCGCGCACTACAAGATTCCGCTGCTGATCGTCGTCGCCAACAATCGTTCGTTCTTCAACGACGAACTGCACCAGGAACGCGTGGCACGCATGCGCAACCGCCCGGTCGAGAACCGCTGGGTCGGCCAGCGCATCTCCGATCCCGACGTCGACCTCGCCGCGATGGCGCGAGCCCAGGGTGCCCAGGGTTTCGGCCCGATCACGGCGATCGACGATCTCCGGCCGGTTTTTGCCAAAGCCATCGCCGCGGTCGAAGCAGGCGCGGTCGCCGTCGTCGACGTCCGGGTCGAGCCCGGGTACACGCCTGCGGTGACCGCAGCCATGACCCGCAAGAGCGATTGAGATGCCGATCGACGGCAGCGACAATGCCATTTTGGTGGTGAACGACATCGTCGTGCGCTTCGAGACCGCCGAAGGACCGATCACCGCCGTCGACGATGTGTCTTTCACAGTCAGACCCGGCGAGTTCCTGTCCGTTATCGGGCCTTCCGGTTGCGGCAAGTCGACCTTGTTCAATGTGATCGGCGGTCTGCTGGATCAGCACCAGGGCGCCGTGAGGGTCGGCGGCGAAACCGTCGACGGACCGCACAAATCCATCGGCATGGTGTTCCAGGAGGAATCCACATTTCCCTGGCGCAATGTCACCGATAATGTCGCTTTTCCGCTGGAACTCATCGGCATGCCGCGGGAGAAGAGGATCGAGCGCGCGCGGCATTTCATCAAGCTGGTCGGTCTCGAAGGCTTCGAGAACCGTTATCCCGGTGAGCTATCGGGCGGCATGCGCCAGCGCGTCTCGCTTGCTCGCACGCTTGCCTCCGAGCCGAAGATTCTGCTGATGGACGAGCCCTTCGCCGCGCTCGACGAGCAGACGCGGCTGTTGCTCGGCGACAAAGTTCTGCAAATTCAGCAGGAGCTGCAACAGACCACCCTGCTGATCACTCACAACATCACCGAAGCGGTGCAGATGTCGGACCGCATCCTGGTGATGACCTACAGGCCGGGCAAAGTGAAGCGCATCGTGGAGATCGATCTGCCGCGGCCCCGCACTTCCGAGATCGTGACCAGCGCCGCCTTCGGACGCTACGTGGCCGAGATTTGGAACGATCTGCGCGTCGAAGCGAGCCGCGGCATGCGTGACGAAGAACAGCATGCACTGCATCCTCGTGGGGCCGGGGCATGACCGATGCCGCAGCCCGCATTCCCGCCGGCGCACGCTTCGATTTTTGGCCGCGCCTTTTCGGCCTCGTCACGATTTGCGCGGCTTTGCTCGTCGCCGAGTTCGTCATTCGCGGCGGCTTGATCAATCGCTTCATCGTGCCGCCACCTTCGGAAGTGATCCAGGCGCTCTATCGTGTCGTGGTGCAAGAGCACGTATTCCGACGCTTTCTCGCCACGGCAGCCGAATGCCTCATTGCCGGCAGCATGCTTACCCTCGTGGGCGTCGCGACCGGCGTAGCGATGCACCGTTACAAGCTGTTGCAACAGGCCTGTGAGACGTGGGTCGCCTCGATTGCCGCGGCACCTTTGGTCATCATGTATCCGCTGTTTCTGGTCGTCTTCGGTCGCAATGCGCTCACCATTATTATGATGGGCTTTATCGCCGGGTTGCCGCCCGCAATTCTCAAGACAATCGAGGGACTCGCTGCGACCCGCAAGGTGCTGGTCAATGTCGGCAAGAGCTTCAAGCTCACGGGACCGCAACAATTCTGGAAAATCCTTTTTCCCGCGGCCCTGCCGACCATTTTTGTCGGCGTGCGCCTCGGTTTGATATTTGCGTTGATCAACGTCGTCGGCACGGAATTTCTCATCAGCTACGGCGGCCTCGGCGCGCTCATTGCCGATCTTGCCGAGCGCTACGACCTTGCCGGCACCTATGCCGCGATCTGCTTTGTCATTCTTGTCAGCGTGTTGTGTTTCGTTCTCCTGGAGAAGATCGAGCGATGGCTGAGACCGGTCGATTGAGGCAAGCAGCGCGGCCGGCGCCGCTCATCGGCCCGGTAACGCTCCTGCGCGTCGCCATTGTGCTGGCGCTGCTTGCCAGTTGGGAGTTTCTCGCGCGATCCGGCTGGCTTTACCGCGACGTCGTACCCTCGCTTCTCTCGATCGCGCGGGCAACGGCAGACCTGCTGACGCATGGCCAGTACTATTACAATCTCGGCGTTACCGCGGGGGAAATCGCCATCGGCCTACTGATCGGCGGCGGCGGCGGCCTCGTCGTCGGCATCCTGCTCGGCGGCAGCCGTTTCCTGTCAAAGGCGTTCGAGCCTTACTTGTACTATCTCGGGCCAACGCCAAAGATCATCTTCTTGCCGATTGCCATCATGTGGTTCGGCGTCGACACGCCATCGAAAATTGCGATCGGCACGTTCTCGTGCTTCTTCCCGATCGCGCTCAATGTCGCAGCCGGTATGCGTCAGATCGATCGTGTGCTCATTCGCGTCGGCCGCAGCTTCCGCGCCACATCCCTGCAGATGGTGTTGAAGATTTATCTTCCGGCCATGCGTCATCCCATCATCAATGGCGTTCGTTTGGGCTTCGGTTTCGCATTGATTGGGACGCTGTTGGCGGAAACGCGGTTCTCGAACAAAGGCGTCGGCTTTCAGATCATGCAGGCCGACTCGACCTTCGACATGCCGCACATGTACGCCATGTTGGTCGTTCTCTTCGTCTTGGCGATAGGAGCCAATGCCCTGATCGGGCGCCTCGGCGGTCTAGACCAAATCAAGCGCAGTTAGAGCTTGAAGCTTTCCAATGTGCCTGGGTGAAAAAGCTCTTCAACCGTGACCAGCCGCGGCGACAAGCCCTGCGCGTGGTGATGCCGAAGAAATGTGTCCAGCGTCGTGCGGTTATTCGCGGCGCCGTAGGACCAAAAATCATCGCCCATCAGCTGTCGCGCTTCCAGCAGTCGCTCCTCGACGAACGGCAGCGTCACTTTGGTCGCGGAGGTATCGGCGAGAAGTGCAAGCGCCGCCTGCTTGGACTGTTCGAATGCCTTGAACACCGCGCCCGGCAGCCACGGATGCTTCTCGGCGAGCGTCCGGCGCACGCCAACCAGATGCATGATGGGGAAAATTCCGGTCCGCTTGAAGTAATCCTTAGCCGCCGCCACCGGATCGGGAAACAGCCAGCCGACATTGGGCGTGTTCTTCGGCAGCGAGGGTGGGCGCGGGGCAATGAATCCGTCGATCGCTCCCTCTTTGAGCAGGGCTGAAATCGACTTGCCCGGCGGGCCGTCCTCCAATCTTACGTCCGGCGGCAATTTGACCGCGATCTTTTCCGGACGGTCGGCATCTTCGATGCCGCCGCGAACCCAATGTATGTCCGACGGCTTGACGCCATGATCGTCGGCGAGAATGGCGCGCGCCCAGACATTCGCCGTAAGTTGGTATTCCGGCACACCAACTTTTTTGCCTCTCAGATCCGCCGGCTTTTTGATGCGATCGGTGCGCACGTAAATCGAGGTGTGACGGAAAGCGCGCGATACAAAGGCGGGCACGCCGACATAGGGGCAATCGCCGCGAGCGGTCTTCAGCGTAAAGCTCGACAGCGACAATTCGCAAATATCGAACTCAGCATGCCGGAAAGCCCGAAAAAAGATTTCCTCCGGCGACAAGGTCATGCAGACGGCGTTGACGCCGTCGATTTGCACCGAGCCATCGACCAGCGCCCGCGTGCGGTCATAGGCGCCGACGGCAACCGAAAGATCGAGCTTGCTCATGATTTTAACCAGGCCGCGAATTCACCGGGCCCAGTCATAGGGGAAACGTCAAAGTAAGGCAAAACTCAACTCGGCTGGCTCTTCAGGAAATCGCGAAAGCTGCCCTTCTCATAGGCCTTCTCGCGTACGTAGCGGAAGAATGCGAGAAAGTCGTCGGGCCGCAGATAGCCCGGGGCTCGCGCCACCTCGCGCTGCTGCGGAGTGAGACTTGCCATCGCCTCCGGCGTATCGCGAAAGAATTGAAAGGTCGGCGTGAAATGCACGTCGTACTTCGCAGCCAGGGCCTTTTCGGCGACTTCGTTGCCGTCGAAGTCCTTCACCTTGCGGTCGCCGATGATATTGAGCTGAAGCACCTCGAAGTTCGCCCTGATGTAGTCGCGGATGCGCGGCTGCGCGAAGTTGACGAGATGCGTCTCCCGGCAATAGGGGCAGCCACGCAATTCCCACATAATCACAAAACGTTTGCCTTCTTTGTGCGTGGTGGCGAGATCGTCCGGCAAATCGAGGAAGCTGTCGAGAAACCACGGCTCCGCAATCAGACCTTCCGGCGTCAATTCGAGCTCGGCGGCACGAGTGCGCGGAAGCGCCAGCGCACTCGCCGCCCCGATAACGCTCAACAGCCAGTCGCGTCGGCTCAGAATCATGGAGGGCAAATCCTGGAACGGCCGCGCAATTTCGGCCGCCCGCGTGTATATATCATCTGACACGGAAAGTCCGGCCGACATCATGTTTGCTTCCTATGCGCGAATTGCAATGGTTGGCATTGCCCTGCTCGCAGCGGCGCCTGTGCGAGCGGACGATCTTGCCGATTTCAACGCCGCGGTGGAGGCGGCCGAATCCCATAATCGCGTCGCCATTGGCTATCTGCGCACCGGGAATATTGACCTCGCCTCCTTGGAAATCGACCGTCTGCGCCAGACCTGGGGCAAAATCGGCAACCTCAAAAGGCCCGAGATATTCGAGCGCAATCTCTACGTCGCGAAATTGACAGACATCGGTATGCGCCTGGTCACTGCGGACCTGATGCTCAATTCCGGTCGGCCCGACAGCGCACGGCAGGCGCTCGAAGCTGTACGTGCGGACCTTTACGACCTGCGCAAATCAGCGGGCGTAGCCGTATTGGCCGATTGCATCCGCGATTCCAGCGCTGCGGCGGAGGCGCTGATGGTCTATGACGGCCACCATCTCGACTGGAACAACAGCGACACCGTCGCTGGCTTGACGGAAAAGGCCGCGGCTTACGCGAAGATGCTGCAACGGTGTGACGCAATGGCAAGCCCCCAGGTGCACGACCAGCCAGAATTCAGGCGTCTCATCGACGGCGCTGCCGACGCTCTCGGCCTCATACCGCAGGCCGTTCGAACACACGATACCGATCTCGTCCATCGCGTGCTCATCCAACTGCGCTCCTTCGACAACCTGCTCGAATTTCGTTTCGGATGACGGCGGCCGCGAAAGCGCCCCGGCGGGCGTTCGCGTCGACACATTTGTAATCGCTGCTATATTGCCCTCCTCGCGCAAGCTCATATCTGCCGAGCCGCTCAGCAATTTGAGGCCAGAGCATGAAATTACCAAACGCAGCTCGCTGGCAGAACACTTTTTCTTCAGCCGCGCTGTCCGCTGCAATGTTTCTTGTCTTCTTGGCGACACGCGCGCCTGCAGCCGAGCTGGTAATGTTCGAGCAGGCGGGCTGTCCTTGGTGCGAGGCTTTCGACAACGACGTTGGAAAAATCTACGCTAAGACCGAAGACGGCTTGCGTGCGCCCTTACGCCGTATCGATATCGATCGGCCGCTGCCGCCGGACCTTGCTTTTGTCCATGTTGAACGGCTGACGCCGTTATTTGTCTTGATCGACAAGGGCCGCGAGATCGGTCGCATTCGCGGCTACGGTGGACGAGAGATGTTTTGGACGCAGCTCTACACGTTAATGCAAAAGCTCGACGCATCGGGATCGGGCGGCGAAGGCGCGCAGATACGTGAAAAGCCGTCGCGGATGACCGGGTGAACCCTTGTAGTGTCCCTTCTCCCAACGAGCTTGGCGCAGTCATGGAATTGCAGCGGGTAACAGCCAACTCCCGTCCGCACGACGCCGAACGCATGGCAGATAATGCCAAACGCGCGAGCGAATTTCTTAAGGCGCTGGCGCATGAAAGCCGCCTGATGATGCTGTGCATTCTCGCCGAAGGCGAGAAATCAGTGAGCGAGCTGGAGAAGGATCTCGGATTGCGGCAGCCGACCGTCTCTCAGCAGCTCGCACGGCTCCGAGCTGAAGGCCTCGTCAGCACTCGGCGCGAGGGCAAGACCATCTATTACACCCTGGCCAGCGAGGACGCCCGCACCATCGTCAGCGCCATTTACGAGGTATTCTGCCGAAAGGGACGCAAGCGCTAGGCCGGCGCGATATCGGCAACACGCAGCTGCATGCGTTCCTCGCCCTGCCAACGGTCGATGGCAATCGTGCCCGCGACATGCACGATGCACCCGCGGCCGTCGAGCAAGGCCTTGGCGAGGGGTGTACCGGCGGCACGGAAAGCGATTGCGTCGATGAACTTGCCGTCGCCGGACTTGAGGCGCACTCGGACATGCTGCTCACCGGCGGGATCGGCATAGACGATCGTATGTGCTGGAAGTACCAGCATGGGTTCAGGATTGCCCGCGCCATAAGGCCCGGCGCGCGCCAGGAGATCGGCGAGAGCGAGGTTAAACCCGCCGGCGCTCACGGCACCGTCGACCAGAAGGGCTGTCTCGCGACGCGCTTTTTCTACCGCAGCGCCCAGCGCATCTTCGAGAAAGGCGCGGAATGCCGCCAGCGCGTCGTGGCGCAGCGTGACGCCGGCGGCCATAGCGTGTCCGCCGCCCTTCACCAGCAGCCCTTGGCGCACGGCCTGACGCACGGCGAGCCCAAGATCGACGCCGGTAATCGACCGGCCCGAGCCTGTCCCCATGCCGCCAGGTTCAAGTGCGATCGCGAAAGCCGGACGGCCATAGCGTTCTTTCAGCCGCGCCGCCACAAGCCCCACGACGCCGACATGCCAGCCCTGCTGTGCGGTCACGACGACCGCGCCCTTTTCTTCAAGCCCCAGTGCCGCCATCGCTTCCGCGTCGGCTTGCGCAAGCGCGGCCGCCTCGAGCGCGCGGCGCTCCTGGTTCAGCCTGTCAAGCTCCGCAGCAATGCGGGCGGCTTCGGTTGCGTCCTCTTCCAGCAACAGCCGCACTCCGAGATCGGCGCGGCCGATGCGGCCGCCGGCATTGATGCGCGGGCCCAACAAAAATCCGAGATGCCACGGTTCAGGCGGACCGGAGAGCCGCGCAACATCCATCAGCGCGGTCGTCCCGACGTGCTCGCGCCGCCGCAGCGCGATCAGGCCTTTGGCGACAAAGGCCCGGTTGAGACCGGTCAGCGGCACCACGTCGGCGACCGTGCCCAGCGCCACCAGGTGCAGCAGCGACAAAAGGTCGGGCTCGGCGCGCGCGGCGGTCCAGAATCCGCGCAGGCGCAAGGCGCGATTGACCGCCACCAGAGTGAGAAATACGAGCCCAACGGCGGCCAAATGGCCGAGACCGGACAGATCGTCGGCGCGGTTGGGATTGACCACCGCCACAGCGGGCGGAAGTTCCTCGTCGGCCTGGTGATGATCGATGACGACTGTGTCGAAGCCGAGCTTTTTCGCTTCGATTAGGGGCGCAAGGCTGGTCGTGCCGCAATCGACCGTGACCAGGAGCTTGACCGCGCGTTCGGCAAAGCCACGGACAGCTTCGACATTCGGACCATAGCCCTCGAAGATGCGATCGGGAATGTGCACCACGGGGTCGAGCCCGCAATGGCGCAGATAGCGGCAGAGCAACGCGGCGGCCGTCGCGCCGTCGACGTCATAGTCGCCGAAAATTGCTACCCGTTCCTCGCGCACGACCGCATCGGCAATGCGCAAAGCTGCCTGTTCCATGCCCGTCAACACATGCGGGTCGGGCATCAGCCGGCGGATGCTGGGATCGAGAAACGTCTCGGCGGTATCGGCATCGACACCCCGCCCCGCCAATATGCGGGCCAAAAGCTCCGGCAGGCCGTGGCGCTGCGCAATGGCGAGAGCGCGCGATTGCCCCCGCGCGTCCAAACGATCCCGCCAGGCGCGTCCGCAGGCCGATCGCGCAACGTCGAGAAAGAAGCGCTCGTCGGAATTCAACGCGGCGGCCGGCACTGCCATTGATCGCGGTCTCGCTTTCGAGAATCGCCCCTGGGTACGCCGTCATGGTGACCCAGGCGCGGCGGCGGCGCCAGACCAGTTGGCGTAGTGACCGGTTCGCGCGCAGTTGTCAGTCGAGATGAAATTTGTCGAACTGCCGGTGTTCGGCGAGCACGCGTCTCACCGTGCCGGTGACGGAGCGCATCACTACGGTCTCCGTCTCGATCACCTGTTTGCCGAATTTCACGCCTTGCAGCATAGGGCCGGTGGTCACGCCGGTGGCGGCAAACAGACAATCGCCGCGAACCATGTCTTCGATCTCGTATTTCCGCTTTGGGTCCTTAATCCCCATCTTAAGCGTGCGCTCGCGCAACTGTTCCGTATCGATGATCAGCCGCGTCTGCATCTGCCCGCCGATGCAACGCAATGCGGCCGCCGCCAGAACGCCTTCCGGCGCGCCGCCGATGCCGAGGTAAATATCGATACCCGTCTTCGGCTCGGCACAATGAATGACGCCAGCGACGTCGCCGTCGCTGATCAGGCTGACTGCCGCGCCGGTCTTGCGAATGGCGGCGATCATGTCCGCGTGGCGCGGCCGGTCGAGCAGAATGGCGGTGATTTCCGACGGCTTCACACCCTTGGCTTTCGCCAAACTTATGATGTTCTCGTCTGCGGGTGCGTCGAGGTCGATGGTGCCCTTCGGATAACCGGGGCCGATGGCGACCTTTTGCATATAGCAGTCCGGCGCGTGCAACAGCGTTCCGGAATCGGCCATGGCGATGGTGGCAATGGCACCCGCCATGTTCTTGGCGCACAGCGTCGTGCCCTCGAGGGGATCGACCGCAATATCGACTTTGGGTCCGTGCGTGGTGCCGACTTTCTCGCCGATGAACAGCATCGGCGCCTCGTCGATTTCGCCTTCGCCGATGACGACGGTGCCGTCGATCGGCAGCTTGTTGAGCTCTCGCCGCATCGCATCGACAGCAGCTTGATCGGAAGCCTTATCCTTGCCGTGACCGCGCAGCCGCGCCGAGGACACCGCCGCGCGCTCGGTAACCCTCACGATCTCGAGCGTGAGAATGCGTTCGATGAGAAATTCGGGCTGGACGGTAATCGACGCCATAAAAACTCCTCGCTCCCTGCATTGTGGCGCGTGGCGTCGGCGCCGTTGCCGATCCTACGCCTAATTCTTCTCGATCCTGATCACCTGCGGCCGGCCCGAGATCACCTTATCGCGCCCCACCGCGGCAAGAGCCTTGCGCACGGCATCTTCATGGGTCGCGTAAGTGATGAGGATAACGGGGACGGCGCCGCTTCTGGTTTCGCTCTCGGGCGCGTCCTTGGCGTGGCGCTGGACGATTGACTCAAGTGAAATCTCCTGCTGCGCGAGCCGTTTGGCGATGGTGGCAGCGGTTCCCGGCTTATCCCGCGCCAATAGGCGGATGTAATAGCCGCCCTCGTGCCGCTGCATCGGCGGCCTGCGTACGCTTTTGAGCTGGCGCGCGGGCCGGCCGAAGGGGCACGTGCGCGCGCCGCGAGCAATGTCGATGATGTCGGACAAAACCGCCGAAGCGGTTGCCGCGCCGCCGGCGCCGGGACCGACCAGAGTCAGCGGCGCGAGATTGTGGGCGTCAACCGTCACCGCGTTGGTGACACCCATGACCTGCGCAATGGCTGAGTCTTTGCGCACCATCGTGGGATGCACACGCTGTTCGATTCCCTTGGACGTCCGTACCGCCACCCCGAGCAGCTTCACGCGATAACCCAGTTCATCGGCGGCGGCGAGGTCGGCTGGCGCAATCGAGGATATGCCCTCGACATAGACCGCGCCCTGGTCCACGCGCGTACCGAAGGCGAGCGAAGCCAAGAGCGCCAGCTTCTGCGCGGTATCGTGGCCTTCTATGTCGAAGCTCGGATCGGCCTCCGCATAACCCAGCCGCTGCGCTTCCTTCAGGCAATCCGCGAACGGCAAGCTCTCCTGCTCCATCTTGGTCAAGATGTAATTGCAGGTACCGTTCAGGATTCCGTAGATGCGCTGCACGGCATTGCCCGAAAGCCCTTCGCGCAATGTCTTCACAATCGGAATCGCCGCACCGACCGCGGCCTCAAAGTTGAGAGAGACGCCGTGCCGCTCGGCAAGACCTGCGAGCCGGACACCGTGTTTGGCGAGCAGCGCCTTGTTTGCGGTAACCACCGATTTCCCAGAGGCGAGCGCCGCCTCAATCGCGCCTTTCGCCGGATTGCCTGCGCCACCCATCAACTCGACGAACACGTCGATGTCGCCGTCGCAAGCGAGAGCGACCGGATCGGCAACCCATTTGATATGCTTGAGGTCCAGCCGGCGACGCTTGCTTCGCGAGCGGGCGCAGACCGCGGTGATGACGACCTTGCGGTCCGCGCGCACTGCAAGCGATTCGGCTTCGGCGGCGACTTGAGCAACCAGCGCGGTGCCGACATTGCCTAGACCGGCGACGCCTACTTTCAGAGGAGCGGCCATGAGGATCGGCGATTAGCGCGCCGAGGCGAGCGGGACGACGTTGTGGAGCTGCTCGGGCGCGCTTTCGAGAAAGCGACGAACGTTGCGCGCCGCCTGCCGAATACGCTGCTCGTTCTCGACCAATGCGATGCGCACATACCCCTCGCCGTATTCGCCGAAGCCGATGCCCGGTGAGACGGCGATCTCTGCCTTCTCGACAAGAAGTTTCGAGAACTCGACGCTGCCCAGCGGCTTGAAAGGCTCCGGCAGCGCCGCCCAGGCAAACATGGAGGCCCGCGGAGGCGGCACATGCCAGCCGGCGCGGCCGAAACTTTCAACGAGGACATCGCGCCGCCGTTTGTAGGTCTCGCGCATTTCGTTGATGCAGTCCTCGGGCCCGTTGAGCGCAGCGGTGGCCGCGACTTGCACCGGCGTAAACGCGCCATAGTCCAAGTAGGATTTTACGCGCGCCAGCGCCGCGATGATGCGCTCATTGCCGACCGCAAACCCGATGCGCCAACCGGGCATCGAGAAGGTCTTCGACATCGAGGTGAATTCGACGGTCATGTCCATGGCGCCCGGCACCTGCAGCACCGATGGCGGTGGATTGTTCTCGAAATAGACCTCGGCATAGGCGAGATCGGACAGAATCAGAATTTCGTGCTTCTTGGCGAAAGCGACGAGGTCGTTATAGAAGTCAAGGCTTGCCACATAAGCGGTAGGATTGGCCGGATAGCAGACCACCACCGCCGTCGGCTTCGGAATCGAATGCACGATTGCGCGTTCGAGCGTGGGGAAGAAGGCCGGCGTGGGCTCGGAGGGCACGCCGCGAATGGCCCCACCCGCCATCAGGAAGCCGAACGCGTGGATCGGGTAGCTGGGGTTCGGCACCAACACCACATCGCCCGGCGCGGTGATGGCCTGCGCCACATTGGCGAAGCCTTCCTTCGAGCCAAGCGTGGCGACGACTTGCGTTTCCGGATTGAGCTTCACGCCGAAACGGCGCGCATAGTAGGCCGCCTGCGCGCGGCGCAAACCCGGGATGCCGCGCGATGCCGAATAGCGGTCGGTGCGAGGCTTGCCCAAGGTCTCTTTGAGCTTGTCGATGACGTGCTGCGGGGCCGGCAAATCGGGGTTGCCCATGCCGAGATCGATAATGTCCGCTCCCGCATTGCGGGCGCGTGCCTTGGCTTTGTTCACCTCTTCAAAGACGTAAGGCGGCAGGCGGCGAATGCGGTGGAATTCTTCCATCGTGTCAGGACCTTCAAAAACCGCCCGGCCCTCGCCCAGACGACATGCGTTATCCCCGACCGGTTTTTATCATGGGTTGGTCGTTGTGCCAGCGTTCTGCTGGCTTGAAGCCGCGGGCGGCTTCTTTTTCTTGGTTTTTTTGGCGGCCTTGTCGTCGCCGGGTTTCTGACCCTGAGCGGCCTCTTGACGGTCGCGTACGCGCGTTAGCTCTTGTTCCAGCCGATATTGCTGCTCTTCGCTCATCGGCTCGCTGGAGCGGGGGGGCGGCATGTCATGAACGGCCGGATAGGCGTAGGGGCTAGCGGGCGCGCGCGGCGCGTCGGCCGGCAAACCTCCCAAGCTTTGCGGCATGTGCTCGAGCTCTTGCGTCAGTGGGCCGGCCGAACACCCCGTAAGCGAGGCCGCGACCGCGAAAGCCGCCAAAAGCGATCGTCCGATGGTGCGTCGCATGATTGCCGCCAGCCCAAGAAATTCAAGATGAGTCAATGGATTATACCATAAGTTCGATATCCACCCAATGTGGCGGCAGCAAGATCGGCTGGATGTGGTGAATGCGGCTTGCGGCGGACCGATTTGATGCGAAACCATGCCCTGAGGTCCGCCTTGCGGCCGGGCATTCCCCGCGCCACTTCTTTGGGCGGGGATGACGTCAATGCGCATGGACAAGCCCACCACCGAACCGGCAAAAATCGGCAGCGTCGACGTCGAGGTCTTTTCACGCAATCTTGCGCGCCTCATTGAGGAAAGCGGCAAAGCGCTTGCCGCCTATTTGCGGCCCCGTGAACAGGGCAAGGTCGACGGGGACCTGACCGCCGACGTAACCGATGTGGTGCGCACCATCGGCCAAGTGGCGGAATATTGGCTTTCCGACCCGAAGCGTGCCCTTGAATTGCAGACAAATCTCGGCCGCGCCTATCTCGATCTCTGGGCGGGCGCGGTGAAGCGCATGGCTGGCGAACACGCTAGCCCGGCGGTAGCCCCCGATCCACGCGACAAGCGCTTTGCCGATCCCGAATGGTCTCAAAACCAGTTTTTCGACTTCTTGAAGCAGGCGTACCTGCTCACTGCCAATTGGGCCGATCACCTCGTCAAGGACGCAGAAGGTCTCGACGAGCATACACGCGCCAAAGCCGCGTTCTATGTGAAGCAGATCGCAAACGCGATCTCGCCCTCAAATTTCGTGCTGACCAATCCGGAGCTGCTGCGCGAGACGCTGACATCGAACGCGGAGAACCTCGTCCGCGGCATGCACATGCTGAGCGAGGACATCAAATCGGGTGAAGGCAATCTCCGCATCCGTCAGTCGGATCCGAATGTTTTCGAGCTTGGGAAGAATCTCGCGCTCACGCCGGGTAAGGTCGTCTTCCAAACCGATCTGATGCAACTCATTCAATATGAGGCGGCAACCGAAGAAGTGATGAAGGCCCCGCTCCTGATTGTACCGCCCTGGATCAACAAGTTTTACATTCTCGACCTTACGCCGGAGAAATCCTTCATAAAGTGGTGCGTCGACCAGGGCATTACCGTGTTCGTCATTTCCTGGGTCAATCCGGATGCAAAACTCGCGAAAAAGAGTTTCGAGGAGTACATGCGCGAGGGGGTGATTGAGGCGCTCGGCGTGGTGAAGCAGATCACAGGCGAAGAAAAGGTCAACGCGGTCGGCTATTGCGTGGGCGGCACCCTGCTGGCGATCACACTTGCCTATCTCGCAGCAAAGAAAGAAGAGCGGGTCCTATCGGCAACATTCTTCGCAGCACAGGTCGATTTCACCTATGCAGGCGACCTCTTGGTGTTTGTCGACGAGGAGCGGATCAAGCAACTTGAAGAGCGTATGAAGAAGCAGGGCTATCTGGAAGCCTCCAGCATGGCCAACGCTTTCAACCTGCTGCGCTCCAACGATCTGATCTGGCCTTACGTCGTCAACAATTATCTGCGCGGCAAGAAGCCGTTCGCCTTCGACATTCTCTATTGGAATTCCGACGCAACGCGCATGCCGGCGGCCAATCACTCGTTTTACCTGCGCAATTGCTATCTCGACAACCGGCTCAGCAAAGGCGAGATGGAGATCGGCGGCGTCAAGCTCGATCTGCGGCAAGTCAAGGTGCCGATCTACAATCTCGCGACGCGCGAAGACCATATCGCTCCGGCAAAATCGGTTCTCTACGGCTCACAATATTTCGGCGGGCCGGTGAGATTCGTGCTCGCCGGGTCCGGCCACATCGCCGGCGTCGTCAACGCGCCGTCGCAGGGCAAGTACCAATACTGGACCGGCGGTAAGCCGAACGGCGCCGACGTCGACAAATGGCTGCAGAACGCGACCGAGCATCGCGGCTCCTGGTGGCCGGATTGGCTCGCATGGCTCAAGAGTCACGGCGCCGATATGGTCCCTGCGCGCAAGATCGGCAGCAACAAATTCCGGCCGATCGAGGACGCGCCTGGCTCGTACGTGAAGGTCCGCAGCTGGAATTGAGGCGCAAGGCGACAAGCCTGCCGCCATGAATTACACTCGACGGTGGATAGCGCTGGGGGACAAGTCATGACAACCGAACTTTATTGGCTCACGCTGACGGTGATCCTCACCGGGCTCATGTGGGTGCCCTATATTCTCGACCGCATCTGGGTTCGCAGCCTCATCGGCGCGATGGCCAATCCGTCGCCCACGGACCGTCCGCAGTCGCCCTGGGCCCAGCGGCTGAAGAACGCGCATACCAATGCCGTAGAGAATTTGGTGATCTTCGCCGCTCTGGTGCTAACGCTTAACGTCATGCACCACTCGACCCAAAGCACCATACTCGCATGCGCCGTCTATTTTTGGGCCAGATTGGCCCATGTCATCGTCTACTGGGCCGGAATTCCGGTGTTGCGCACGCTCGCATTTGCCGTGGGGTTTGCCGCTCAGGTGGCGCTGGTGCTGGCGGTGTTCGGCAAACTCTAGTTCGGCATTGCGCGTCGGGTAATCGCGTTTAGGTCGCTACCGCGCGGCAATAGACCGAAGGCGGGGCCGTCTCCGGCAAGCCGCGAGGCACAAAAAGCGTCGGCCACAGCCGCTGGCGCGTGTTCAAGCAAAAGCGCGGCCTGCAACGCCAGCACCAGGTCGCGTGTCAACGCCCGCGCCTGCGTCTCGTCGTTGCGTTGGGACGACGCCAGGCGATCCATCAGCTTGCCGGCAAATGCGCCAAGGCGCGCATCGCCGCGGTCAATCTCGGCGCGCAGCACGTCGGCCGCGTTGGGGGTACGCGCGATCGCACGCAGAACATCGAGGCACATCACGTTGCCGGAGCCTTCCCAGATCGAATTGACCGGCGCCTCGCGGTAAAGCCGCGGCATGATGCTTTCCTCGATGTAGCCGGAGCCGCCCAGCACCTCCATGGCTTCGAGCGCCACCATGGGCGCGCGTTTGCAAATCCAGAACTTGGCCGCCGGTGTGACCACGCGGCGAATTGCCAGCGCAGCTTCATCGCTTTCGTCATAGGCGCGCGCGAGGCGGAAGGTCAGCGCCGCCGCCGCCTCCGATTCAATTGCGAGATCGGCAAGGACGTTGCTCATCAGCGGCTGATCTATCAGCTTTTTCTGAAAGGCCGTCCGATGCCGCGCATGATGCAGCGCCTGAGTCACTGCTTGCCTCATCAAGCCGGCAGAACCAATGCAACAATCCAGCCGCGTATAGTTGCCCATCTCGATAATCGTGGGGATACCGCGCCCTTCCTCCCCAACAAGCCAGGCATAAGCGCCGTGGAATTCCACCTCGCTGGAGGCATTCGACTTGTTGCCGAGCTTGTCTTTGAGACGATTGATGCGGATGGCGTTGCGCGCGCCATCGGGCGTCCAGCGCGGCATGAAAAAGCAGCTTAGGCCTTTCGGTGACTGCGCCAGCACCAGAAAAGCGTCGCACATCGGCGCCGACATGAACCACTTGTGGCCATATAGGCGGAAGCTGCCGTCGCCGGCCGGCTCCGCGCGCGTCGTATTGGTGCGCAGGTCGGAGCCGCCTTGGTTTTCCGTCATGCCCATGCCGATGAGGGCCCCGCTCTTGCGTGCAGCGGGCTCGAAGCGGCGGTCGTACTCGCGCGCATAGATTTTCGGCAGCCACACGTCGGCAATCTCAGGTGCCTGCCGCAATGTCGGCACCGCGCCGTAGGTCATGGCGATCGGGCAATAGACGCCGCTCTCGACCTGAGTGAGCATGTAGGTGCCCGCGGCACGCGCCACATGTGCGCCCGCCTTCGGCTCCGCCCACGGGCTTGAATGCAGCCCGGCGCGCACGGCGATGGTCATCAGATCGTGCCAGGCCGGATGAAATTCGACTTCATCAAGACGATGACCGTAGCGGTCGAAGGTCTTGAGCTGCGGCGGAAAGCGGTTGGCGTCGAAGCCGAGCTTGACCGTTTCCGGCCTGCCGAGCGTCTCGCCAAGCGCTCCGAGGGCCGCTTCCGCCCATGCCGCGCCCTCGCGCTTGACAGCCTCGCCCAGGACGGCGTCGCTGCTGAAGAGGTTGCAAGGTTCGAGCGGCGGCGGCTGGTTTGCGACCTCGAACATCCGGGTCTCCTACAGGGCGACGCAGTGTAGCAGCCGAATCAGGGAAACAGCGCCACCTGCTCCAGACCCATTGTCTCCGGCCACCCCATGACCAAGTTCATGTTCTGGATTGCTTGGCCGGACGCACCCTTCACCAGATTGTCGAGGGCGGAAATAACGATGGCGCGCCCCGGAACGCGATCCCTCGCCACTCCGATAAAGGTCATGTTCGAGCCGCGCACATGCCGCGTCTGCGGTGTCTCGCCGAACGGCAGGACGTGTACGAACGGTTCCCTCATGTAAGCCTTTAAAAGTATTGCGTGAAGATCCTCGGCCGTGCGCCCTCGCCGGCCCCGCACATAGATCGTGGAGAGAATGCCGCGATTCATCGGCACCAGATGCGGCGTGAAGGTGACAAGCACCGGCCGGCCAGCGGCCAATGAAAACTCTTGGTCCAATTCGGCCATGTGCCGGTGGTGGCCGACGCCGTAAGCATTGAAGCCCTCCGACACTTCGGAGAACAGCATCGCTTCCTTGACCGCCCTGCCCGCGCCGGTCATGCCCGATTTGGCATCGATCACGATCTCTTCGATGTCGATGGCCTTGCTTTTGATCAGCGGCACGAGCGGCAGTTGCGCGCAGGTCGTATAGCAGCCGGGATTTGCGATGAGCCGCGCCCGCTTGATCTCGCGCCGGTGCGTCTCGGTGAGGCCATACACCGCTTCCCGTTGCAAATCCGGCGCGTGGTGCTCGTGGCCATACCATTTCGCGTAGGCCGCGACATCGGCCAGCCGGAAGTCGGCCGACAAGTCAATCACCTTGGTTGCCGGCGCGGCGGCGAGCAGCGCCTTGATCACCTTCTGCGTTGTCGCATGCGGAAGCGCACAAAAGGCGACGTGGAGCTGCTGCTTCGACCACTCTATGGAGTCGATGGCGCTGAGCGTCGGCAGGCGATAGGGCGAGAACTGCGGGAAGACATCGCGCATGGCCTTCCCGGCGCTGCGCTCGGCTGTAAGCAGCACGATGTCGCTGCGCGGATGGCGCAGCAGCATGCGTGTCAATTCGCCGCCCGTGTAACCGGAGGCGCCGAGAATACCCACTCTAATTTTTGTCGCCATCGCACTGATCCTCGATTCCGCAGTCTTAAACGACGACCGGATCAAGACCAACGGCAATACCAGTCATGGGGGATAAGATGCCGCGGCTTTTGTCCGGCGGCAAAGGACAATGACTATTAGGCGGCCGCCCGTGCTTCTGCGGCACGGCGGCGAAGCGCTAAAGCTGCAACAGCCATTGTCATGGGCCGGCGATATAGGCTGCAGCCGGCTGTGCGTCAACCGGCGGCCCGCCCGAGCGGCACCGGCTGCTCGGCGAGCATTGCCTTGAGCACGACATTGCGCGCGACCGCAGGATCGATGCCGCGTGCCGCGATGATGTCCTTGCAGTCGGCGACAATGGCGTCCGCGTCCTGCATGATCTTGAGCCGCTTGAAATGATCGGCGTGGGAGAGACCCATGCTGGCGCCGACGATCTCCAGAATATTGACGATGCGGAAGGGCCAATCGCGCTCGAGCGCGCACAGGTCGCGGTGATCGGGGTGATAGATCGCAACCAGCGCATCGACGCCTGCCCGCTCGGCTGCTTCGAGTTCGCTGCGGTAAAGCTCGCGTTTATAGTCGGGCAGCGCGTTGAGGAAATTGCTCATCAAGCCGACGGCCGGCACATCGAGATCGACGATTTCGACGCCCGGCACCAGACGCAGCAGCTCGGTGCCGGCCTCAACCACGCCTTTGACCCCCGGATGACGGTGAAGAGCGACTTTCAGACGCACCGGCTTTTTCAACAGCGGCCGCAAGTCGGCAAAGCGTGTCTGCAGGAACAGCATGAACGGCGTCATTTCGAAGGGCCGCGCACCCCGCATTTTCTCGATCGCCGGCAGCGTGCTTTCCGTGAACTGCACGTGACAGCTCGCACACCACGAAATTACCCCGGCCTTGCCTTCGGCCAGCTTGTCAAGCGTGCTCGTCGCCATGCGGCCGGACACGTCCAGGTCTCCAGTGCGCGCCTGCACGATCCCGCAGCAATGCGTCGGCCCGCCCATCACGCGATAGGTCACGCCGAGCGCATCCATGATGTCGAGCGCAAGCAACGCGATGTGCGGCGTCTTCAGGACATTGCAGCCGGTGTAGAACACGAAATCCGGGCGCTCACCCGGCGGCGCGGTTGCGCCGTGTTCCAGACGACTGGTGACATGCTGGCCGAGCCGGGCAAGCTCCTCGTCGCTCAGCTGCATGCGCGCGAGCACGTTGGCACCATCCGCTACCAGGCGGAAATTCTCGACCCCCTTGCGGCGCTGGTCGCGTGGCGAGTTTGTCCAGCGCGCCATCGCCACGCGCGCCATGGCAAGCAGGAAGCGCGGATTGATATTTTCGGGACAGGCTGTGATGCAATCGCCGGTGAGAACGCAACCTTTGGCCCAGGCCTGCGATGCCGCCGGTCCCTCCCCGCTGCGGATGAGACCGATAATACCGGACATGACCTCCTGCGGCGGTGACGCGCCGACGCCGGCGGGCTGTGTCACCGGGCAAATTTCGACGCACTTGCCGCAGCGCGTGCAGGCATCCAGCATTTCGTTCGTGCGCGCTGTCAGCGCGGTCTCGAAGCCAGTTGCGGTCATCGTCTCAACCTAGTCCTGCGCCGTGGCGGCGGCCAGTGCCGGACCCAAATAAATCCGCGGAACTACACCTGTTATGCCGCCTGCAAAGAAGAAGGCCGCCCTGACCGGCGGCCTTCTGTTTATTGCACGAGGCCGACTAGCCGAGCGGTGTCCACAGCACCGGCACGAGCCGGAAGTTCTTGCCATTCTTCTCCACGTGCCCGACTGCAGGGAACGAAAAGTGATAACCGGCAACCAGCACCTTTTCCGATGAAGCCATATCGTAGAACTTGTGGCGCGTCTTAAGCGTCAGTTGCGGGTCGTTGTCGAACGGCGCGATCCAGTCGACGTGGTTCATGAACATGAACGGGTTGTTGCAAACGTCCGACTGGACCAGCAACTTGCCGTTGCCGGACTGGACCATGAAAGAGGTGTGGCCCGGCGTGTGCCCCGGAGTGGCGATTGAGTGGATGCCGGGAATGATCTCTTTGCCCCACTCATACTTCGTGACCTTGCTCTCGAGACCCGTCATGACCTTCTTCACATTCGGGAAGTAGTTATTGTTATACGGGTTCGCCTTGCTTCTATTGGCATCATCCATCCAGAACGCCCATTCACCCGACGGCACCATGATCTCGGCGTTGGGGAAAGCGGGCGTTCCGTCCGCCTTGCGAAGGCCGTTGATATGGTCGCCATGCATGTGCGAGATCAGCACAATGTCGATCGCAGCGAGGTCAATGCCGGCCGCCGCAAGGTTCGTGTGCAGTTGACCGACCTGACCTTTGGTCTGGGCGTACGCGGCTGGACCGTTGCCGGTATCGATTAGCACCACCTTCGAGCCGGTGTTCACGACCAGCGGATTGAACATGATGGTCAGCTTACCGTCCGGCATATAAGCGTCCGCGAGCGCTTTCTTCGCCTCCGCCGGCGTCGCACCGGTGACGAAATTGTCCGGCATCGGAAAGGTCCGGGCGCCATCGGCGACTTGCGTCATTTCATAGTCGCCGATCTTGTACCGATAGATACCGGGAGCCTGCTTCTCCGCGATGGGGGCCGACGCTCGCGCAGACTGCCCAAGCATAGGCGTTAGAGCTGTTGCGGCCGCACTTGCTGCGGCGCTCGCAAATAATTTTCGCCGGGTGAATTCTGTCATGGTCGTCCTCCCTGAATCTTTAGACTTATGCGACGAGCGGCTTTCGCCGGTGAACCCCGTCGAGGGTAGAATATTCCAAAAACGCCTTTTGGGGAGCCACCCTGTAGGCGGCCCCCCGCGAGTTCGCTAAGCTTATCGCGTCGACAGCCTGCGCCGATACGGCGGGGCGAATGCCGGAAACGACCGGCGCTATTTGGGAGGAATTCGATGCATCGTATGTTGATGACCGCCGTCGCGCTGTCCGCCGCGCTTTTGATTGGCACTGGCGCTTTCGCGCAAGTGCCGGCCGATCCCAACAATCCGAACGAGAACGTTCCGGAAAAGTACAACTACACGCCCTACGGCGAGAATATCAAACTCGACATGGCGAAGAAAATCGCCGATGCGGCCATGGCCGAAGCCGTCAAACGGAATTGGCCGATGTGCATCAGCGTCGTCGACACCAGCGGCGAGCTCGTCTATTTCGAGAAGATGGATGAATGCCAGTACGCGTCGATCAATATTTCGCAGCATAAGGCGCGCGCGGCGGCCCGCTATCGCCGTCCCACAGTCGTTTTCGAGCGCTTGCTCGGCAAAGGCGCGTTTTTTGCCTACCTGCCTACGCTCGGTGACGCTTTTATCGCCTCGCGCGGCGGCAATCCTATCGTCGTGGGGGGCAAAATCATCGGCGCAATCGGCGTATCCGGCGGCACCGGCTCACAAGACGATACCATATCGCAGGCGGGCGCCCATTCGGTGCACTGATCGAGCTCGCAACACTGAAGATCCGCCGGCGTAGCCTACGCCGGCGGATTTTTGTCACCAAATATAGCTCAGCCCCAGCGAGATCACGTCACCAAGGGTCAGCAGCACCGCCGCCCAGACAAAAGCGGATGAAAAATTGGCGAGTTGAAAACGCCAATACGGCATCTCGAAAATTCCGGCGACCAGCGGCACGGAGGCGCGCAGAGGACCGAAGAAGCGTCCGATGAAAATGCCGGGCACGCCCCAAGTCTTCACAAAGGCTTCACCGCGGGGAATGAGGTCGGGATGACGGGATAGTGGCCAAATACGCGCAACGCCGTATTCGAGCTTGAGGCCGACCCAATAGGACAGCCAGTCGCCAAGCGCGGCGCCGAGGGACCCTGCGATCCACACCGGCCAGAAACTGATGCCGCCTGATTTGATCAGCGCGCCGAGTGCGACCAGCGCACCCCAGGCGGGTACCAAAAGCGAAATGAATGCCAGCGATTCCATGAAGGCCAGCACGAAAATCACGGGCGCCGCCCACACCGAATGATCGCGCACGAAATTGGTGACCTGTTGGACAATGTCGTGGAATTGCATGAACCGCGCCCAGTTTCGGCGGCCGGCCTTTTAGCCCGATGGCGTAAGCGGGGCTAGGCGGGCAAATCCGGCTCGTGCTTGGGAAATAAATGTGCGAACACCACCCAGCCGATAATGAGGAGCGGCACTGCCAGAAACGCACCCACCGGCCCCCAGAGCCACGCCCAGAACACCAGGGACAGGAACACCGTCAGAGGATTGAGCGTGAACCTGTGGCCAACGATGCTCGGCGTCACGAACTGACCTTCCAGCAGTCCCATGCCGAGGTAAAGCAACGGCGCGATGATCGCATGCGTGAGCGTGGGAAACGTCACCAGCCCTACCAGGAACATGCCGAGCTCCATGATGCCGGCGCCAATGTACGGAATGAAGTTCATCACGAAGCCGAGCACGCCCCAGGCCACGGGGTCGGGCAAGCCGACGACGGCGGCGATGATGCCGGCGCCGATGCCGACGGCGGCGTTGATGACCGCGACGACGCTGAGATAGCCGGTCAGATTGTGCTCGACGTCGCTCATGATGCGCAGCGTGCGCAGCCGGCCCTCGCGCCGGTGGAAGAAGCCGACGAACACATGGCGTAGGCGGCGGCGGCCGAGCAGCATGAAGAACAATGAGACGAAGAAAATGAGGATTTCGCTGACCGCCGGCGTTACAAGTGCGACGGCCTGCTGCACCAGGCCCATAACGTCGACGTTGATTCCTTTGCCTGCCTGCGCCGGCAGGATTGCATTGCGCATATCGCGCAAGGCGTTGAGCGGCCGGTCTAAGAGTTCCAGCTTCTGCTGAATGCTGCGGCCGATGTCCGGCGCCCGATTGACCCACTCAACCACGGGCGACGATACCAGCGTAATGACGGCATAAAATACCGCTACCACGGCGAGCCACAGCACGAGTGCCGTCAGCACCGGCGGGATGCGGTAGTCGTCGGCGCGCTCCGACAGCGGGCTCAACATCATCGTCACCACAAAGGCGGCGACGGTCGGCAGGACGATGGGCTTGGCAAGGCTTAGCGCTGCGAAAAACAAAACAACAAAAATGCCGACCGTTGCCGCTTGTGCGGCATTGCGCCAAGCCTGCGGCAAGGCGGTCAGTGGCACCGGATTTTCGATATCGAGGGGCAAACGGCGCCGCCCCGGCACGCGCTTGTCGAGCCGCGGCCCGCCCCCCGCCTTCGGATTGCGCGCGTCCATTGCCCAATAACGGCGCATTGGCGGAATGGTTGCTGCCGCATAGACGGTCACGTCGCCGCCACCGTCGTGGCATAGTGGCTAGCGAGCGAATCGATTTGTTCCTATCTACAAGCCCCCATGGCCAAATCCGCTATCAAGAAGAAAACCCCGCTGCAGCGCGACCTTTTCGACGTGCCCGCCCGGCCGGCAAAGGCCGGCGCCCGCAAGCCGACTGCGCGCAAAGCGCCAAAAGCCTCGGCGCGCAAACCCACCGGCGCCGAGGGCAGCTACACCGCCAAGCACATCGAAGTGCTGGAAGGCCTCGAACCGGTCCGCCGCCGTCCCGGGATGTACATCGGCGGTACCGACGAGAAGGCGCTTCATCATCTCTTCGCCGAGGTGATCGACAATGCCATGGACGAGGCACTCGCCGGCCACGCCGACTGGATCGAGGTCGAGATGGAAGCGAACGGCTTCGTCTCGGTCACCGATAACGGCCGCGGCATTCCGGTCGACGCGCATCCGAAGTTCAAAAGCAAGTCGGCGCTGGAAGTGATCATGTGCACCTTGCACGCCGGCGGCAAGTTCGATTCCAAAGTGTATGAAACTTCCGGCGGCCTGCACGGCGTTGGGGTGTCCGTTGCCAATGCACTGTCGGAGCGCATGGAGGTCGAGGTCGCGCGCGAGCAGACGCTCTATCGGATGGCATTCGAGCGCGGCAAGCCGAAAGGAAAACTGGAGAAGGTCGGACGCGCCCCTAATCGCCGCGGCACCAAGGTCCGTTTCAAGCCCGATGCGCAGATCTTCGGGCCGAAGGCCGCCTTCAAACCCGAGCGGGTCTTCAAGATGACGCGCTCAAAAGCCTATCTCTTCGGCGGCGTCGAAATCCGTTGGCATTGCGACAAGGCGCTGCTCAAAGGCGTCGACGACGTACCAGAAAAGGCGACCTTTCACTTCGAGCAAGGGCTGAAAGACTACCTCTCCGACCAGCTCAAGGACGCGACGCTGGTGCATCCGGACGTCTTTACCGGCTCTTCCGGCAAAACCGGCGCCCACGGCGCGGTGCAATGGGCTGTCGCCTGGACGGCGGATACCGACGGTTTCCTCAACTCCTACTGCAACACCATCCCCACGCCCGATGGCGGCACGCACGAATCCGGATTGCGCTCGGCGCTCCTGCGCGGGCTTAAGGATCATGCGGCCCGCGTCAACCAGGAAAAGCGCGCTTCGCCTGTGACCAGCGACGACATCATGACCGGTGCGGGCTGCATGCTGTCGGTTTTCATTCGCGAGCCGGAATTCCAGGGCCAGACCAAAGACCGCCTCGCCACGGCGGAGGCGCAGCGCATCGTCGAGCAGGCGATCAAAGATCCTTTCGACCACTGGCTCGCCGCCAATCCGCTCGCTGCCAACAAACTGCTCGATTTCGTCGTCGAGCGTGCGGAAGAGCGCATCCGGCGTCGCCAGGAAAAGGACATTGCGCGCAAAACCGCGGTGCGCAAATTGCGCCTCCCGGGCAAACTCGCCGATTGCACCAGCTCGGCTTCTGAAGGTTCTGAGATTTTCATCGTCGAGGGCGATTCCGCCGGAGGTAGCGCCAAGCAGGCGCGTGACCGCAGGACGCAAGCCGTGCTGCCGCTGCGCGGAAAAATTCTAAACGTCGCGTCGGCCGGCAAGGATAAACTGGCGCAGAATGCCCAGCTCGCCGATCTTGTACAGGCGCTCGGCTGCGGCACCGGGGCGCATTTCAACGCCAAAGACCTGCGCTACGAAAAAATCATCATCATGACCGACGCCGATGTGGACGGCGCACACATCGCTTCGCTGCTGATCACCTTCTTCTTCCGGCAGATGAAAGGGCTGATCGAGAGCGGCCGGCTTTATCTCGCGGTTCCCCCGCTCTATCGGCTCAGTCACGGCGGCAAGATCGTCTACGCGCGCGACGACAAGCACAAGAGCGAGTTGTTGAAGAAAGAATTCCATGCCAACGCCAAGCCGGAGGTCTCGCGCTTTAAGGGCCTCGGCGAGATGATGGCATCGCAGCTCAAGGAAACCACAATGGATCCTGCCAAGCGCACGTTGCTGCGCGTGGTCCTGGTCGACAAAGAGAAAAAGCCCGCGGAGAAATCGATCGAACGGCTCATGGGCAACAGGCCGGAGGCCCGCTTTGCATTCATTCAGGAGCGCGCACAGTTCGCGAAAGAAGAGCTCCTGGACGTGTGAACCATTAGTTGCATTTTTTCAGCAGCGGCGTCTTGAGGCCGTAGGCGACGGCGACCCCATCTTTCACCAGCACCGGCCCGTCCTGCGGCTGGTTGAACAGCGTGCGCAGCGTGCCGTTGCGCACCACCCAGATCAGCCGCTGACGCTCCTCGCCCTCCTTGCCGGGCTGAAAGAGGACGTCAACGGCAATTCGCGTTTCGGATAATTTCTCGGCCGACAAGATACTGTAGCGATTGACCGTGTTGTCGGCGCCGAGATCGTGATCCTGGAGGATCACACCCGGCGCCGGCGAGGAAATGCTGACATGCGGGTTTTCGGGCGATGCCGGCGCCGCGCAGTCGACGGCCCAACTTCCGAATAAACCAAATTGGCGGAAAAGCTGATCGACATCCGGCGCAGGCGCGGCATGCGCGGCGGTCAGCGCCGCCGCGAGCACAAGACCTGCCATCAAGCGCATGACCGCACCGACACTGCAAATGACCGAGCCCACAATAGCAGAGCCGCCCGGTGCGGCAATTGCGGGCTACAGCTAGAGCGCCGGCAACTACTCGAAACTCAGCTTGGCGGCCTTGACGACATCGGCGAAGGTCTCGATGTCGGCATCGATCCGTTTCTTGAATGCGTCTCCCGTCGGCCCGCCGGGCATCACCGCCATCTTCTTAAGCCCCTCCTGCACCGCGGGATCGGCAAGCGCTCGTCCCAGTTCGGTCCGCAACTTGGCGACGACCGGCTCGGGTGTGCCGGTAGGCACAAAGAATCCGCTCCATAGCTGCGTGTCCACTTGCGGAAAACCGGCTTCCGCCATGCTCGGTACGTCGGGCAGTTCAGGCGAGCGCACGGCCCCCGTGACCGCGAGCGCCCGGGTCTTGCCGCCTTTGACCAGTGGAATTGCAGGGGGACCATCGGAAATGGTGAACAGACACTGCGCGCTGACGACGCACAGATTGGATTCATTGCTGCTCTTGAAGGGAATGGCGACGGCAGGCATCCCCGTTTTCAGTTTAAGCAGCTCCGTCGCGATGGTGAAAGCTGGCGACGAGGTGCCGTAGTTCGACTTGTCGGGATGCGCTTTCGCCCACGTCACCAGGTCTTTGACCGATTTGATCGACGAGGAGGCCGGCACCACCAGCACCAGCGGGAACGACGCAATCATGTTGAGCGGAATGAAACTCTTGGTCGGATGGTACGGCAGGTTGCTGTAGATCGCGGCGGCGACCGACATCTGCCCCGTAGCTCCGACCAGAACGGTGTAACCGTCGGCCGGTTCGTGCGCGACATAGGCGGCGGCGATGCGCCCGCCGGCGCCGACCCTATTCTCGACCACAGCCGTGGCGCCGGTGTTCTGCTGGAATTTTTGCACGACCAAGCGCGCGAAGATGTCGTTGCCGCCGCCGGCAGCAAAGCCGACGATGAAGCGGATCGGACGGTTAGGGTAATCTGTTTGCGCCGGCGCGGCGCCGTTCATCGACGCGGCTGCGATGAAAGCGATTGTCAGCGCAAGTCGACGCATGAGGTCCCCCTTTATTGCGGCCACGTCGGGCAAAGGCTACACCGCCGATCCGCGATCGCAAATGGGTTCGCCATGATGCTTTCCCCGCAGCGCCACGACCTTCTCGGGCATCCGCGGGCGCTCGGCTTCCTGTTTGCAACGGAAATGTGGGAGCGTTTCTCCTACTACGGCATGCGTGCGCTGCTGGTACTCTATATGGTGAAGTACCTGCTGCTGCCCGGCCATAGCGGGAACGTGTCCGGGCTTACGGCCTTCAAGAGCGCGCTCGAAACCGTGTTCGGCCCGCTGGCAACGCAGCCTTTTGCCTCGCAGATCTACGGCTTCTACACCGGGCTCGTTTATCTCACCCCGATCTTCGGCGGAATTCTCGCGGATCGGGTGCTCGGCCAGCGCCGCACCGTTGTCCTCGGCGCCGCACTCATGGCCGCCGGCCATTTCACCATGGCCTTCGAACAGTGGTTCTTGCTGGCGCTGACTCTCCTCATTCTCGGCAACGGCTGCTTTAAACCCAACATCTCCACGCAAGTCGGCCTGCTTTACGCGCCCGACGACCGGCGCCGCGACCGCGCGTTCTCGATCTTCTATGTCGGCATCAACCTCGGGGCATTCCTTGCACCGCTGGTCTGCGGCACGCTCGGCGAGGAGTACGGCTGGCACTACGGATTTGCCGCCGCGGGAGTCGGCATGACCATAGGTCTGGTGATTTACTTGCTGGCGGCTCCCACCCTGCCCAAAGACGTTTTTGCCGCGCGCAAGACGGAAACTCTTCTCACCCGCCGGGATTGGCAGGCGATCGGTGCCATCTTCATTCTGATGCTGCCGGTCAGCCTGTTCTGGGCAACCTACGAGCAGCAGGGCAACACGATCGTGCTCTGGGCGAGCGACTTCACCGACCGCCACATCGGCAGCTTCGACATCCCGGTGACCTGGTTTCAGGCCTTCAACCCTTTCATGATCTTTGTCTTCACGCCGATGATCGTCGCCATCTGGCGTAAACAAGGCGCCGCTGAACCGTCGACTGTCGCCAAAATGTCGCTTGGACTTTTTCTAAACGCCTTGTCGTGGCTCGTCATGGCCGCGGCCGCCCACAGCACCGGCGCCGGAAAGGCGAGCTGGCTGTGGCTGTTCACGTTCTTTACGGTCATGACAATCGGAGAGCTCTATCTCTCGCCGACCAGCCTGTCGTGGGTCACCAAAGTAGCCCCGCCGAGCGTTCTCTCGATGATGATGGGCGTGTGGCTCGCCACCAGCTTCATCGGCAACTTGCTTGCCGGCTACCTCGGCACGTTCTGGTCCACGATGGACAAAGGCGACTTCTTCCTGTTGCTGACGGCAATCGCCGCGGGGGCCGGTGCGATCATCGCAGTCCTGCGTCCGCCTTTGGCCAGGGTGCTCGCGCGCTAGTCGAGCGGCAGTCCGACATATTGCTCGGCGAGCGAG
>DASRDF010000128.1:0-20689 GCA_035652735.1 Pseudolabrys sp.
GCTCGCCAATCAGCCCAAGCGCATGGTGCGTTTTGCCGACGGCGGTCACGTCAATCTCGACGAACACGGCGCGGCAGATGTGGTGAAGGACTTTCTGGCGGAATATGCCATTACAACAGCGGGGTGACTTTCCGCGCTCAAGCGCGCCTCGGAAGCACTTGGCATTGCTGGCGTTTCCCGCCGCAAGCAGATGTTAACGATAATTGACATATACAACTTTCCGCACGTGTTTGGATTTTCCAGATGTTCGGTCTTCGATGGTCGCGAGCTCCTCAGGTCGGGGATTCTGTTGCGCCGGCTCATCCCGCTGCGCCCGCTCCCGCCGTCCCTGCGCAATTGGTACGGACGATTCGACTTGACGCGGTGACGGAGCACGCGCTGACCGCCGTCGATCTGACGGTCGGCGGCGAGGCGCCCTCGTTTGTCGTCGGCTTTATCTCTCCGCACCTGGACTTTCGGACGGTCACCCATCGCATCAAGTCCCGTCTTGCGCCGTCCACCTGCTTTATTGCCGTATCGACGGCCGGTGAATTGTCGTCGTGCTCCGGCGCCGTCAATGAGTCCTTGTATTGCGCCGCGCCCGCGACTTGGTCGACAGTTGTCCTGCAGCTTTTCTCGCGCGAGCTCATTGCCGACATATCGCTGCACACCGTGCCGTTGCATAGCGAGGACATCCGATCGAACAAAGTGACGCGGAGCGTCGACGAGCGTATCGAGGCCATCAGCGCGGAACTTACCCGCGTCAAGCCGGCATTCGAGCTACGCGCAACCGACACGCTGGCGCTGACCTTTGTCGATGGGCTATCCGCAAGCGAAAGCTTCCTTATGGAAGCGGTCTACCGCGACGGCAAGTTTCCCTGCCTTTTCGTCGGCGGCTCGGCTGGCGGAAAGTTCGACTTCAAGAACACCTGGATATTCGACGGCGCATCGGTCGTCGAGAATGCTGCCGTGATCGCTTTTCTGCGCATGGCGCGAAATAAGCGCTTCGGCGTGTTCAAGACCCATAACTTTCGCGCGACGCAAACGAGCTTCCTCGTCTGCAAGTCCGATCCTATCCGTCGCACCGTGACGCAAGTCGCCGAAACGGACCAATTTGCGCCGGTCAACTTTGTTGATCTGCTGACCAAGCATTTCCGCTGCACGCGTGAGCAACTCCCCGAGCGGCTCAAAACCTACGCTTTTGGCATCGAAATCGAGGGGGAGATTTTCGTGCGCGCGGTCGCCGGTATCGATCTCGTCAAGGGCGTTATCAGCTTTTATTGCGACGTCGCGCCAGGAGACCGACTGTATCTTCTCGAGGCGGAGGATTTCGTCGCCAAGACCGACGCCGACTTCGCGAGGTTCCTCGCGGGCAAACCGAAGCCGCTTGGCGCGATTCTCAACGATTGCATTTGCCGCCGCTTATGCAACCCGACAAATCTCGCGAGACTGACGACCTTCGCGCAAATCCCGTCGGCCGGCTTCTCCACTTTCGGCGAATTGCTGGGCATCAATATCAACCAGACGCTGTGTGCGGTCGTCTTTTTCGAGGTGGCGGAAGGCGCAGCCTTCAGCGACCGTTACATCGACGACTTTCCCGCGCAGTACGGCCGATTTAAGAGCTACTTCCTGTACAGACGGCTGGCGCTCGCCAACTTCCAGATGCGCTCGCGCCAGCGGTTGATCGAGGTCTTCCGCTCCGAGCTCAAATCGTCTGACGATTTTGCCAATCGCATGGACCAACTGATTGAAAAGGTGTCCACCCTCGCGTCGGGCGTTAAATCGACACAGGCCCGCCTCCAGCAAGGCATCGGCTCTTCGCTCGACCACATCGCCGTGCAGGCCGGGTTGCTGAGCGATTTCGAACAGCTCGACACGGTGGGGCGCTCGATCGAGTCGATTCTCGATATTATTCGCAGCATTGCTCAGCAGACCAATTTGCTGTCGCTGAACGCGACCATCGAAGCGGCGCGGGCCGGCGATGCCGGGCGCGGATTTGCCGTCGTGGCTCAGGAGATTCGGAAGCTATCGAACGAAACGCGGCTCGCGATTGACAGCAAAAACGAGACGACAGGCATCAAGCAAAACGCGCCGGCGTTGATGCGCGCGGCCGTGCAGTCGCTCGGCAAGCGGGTGGAAGCCGTCACTCAGTCCCTGCAAGCCGCGCAAGGCGACAGCAACGAGATCGCGCGCGAAATTCAACGTATGTTCGACAGCACGCACGAGAGCTTTATGGGTCTGGCCGAGGAGCTCGCGCGGTTCCGTTCCGATCGCGCACACGCCGCGCGGTTCTCGGCGATCGCCGATGAGCTCGAGCGCATCGACCGGGTGGATGCGGCCTGACGAAACCGCATTTCGCGTTCGGGTGAATGCAAGGCGCGACTCGCGCCACTCGTCTAAAACGTCTGATAGGCCTCGCCATAGCGGCCGCCGACGCGATTGAAGCCGTCGCGTGCGGCCTGTGAGGTCTGGTCGATGTTGATGGCGCGGGCGTAAGAGCCGGCTGCCTTCTCTTTGTCGCCCAGCCGTTCGTAGGCGAGGCCGCGCGCCACCCAGGCGTCCACGTTTTGCGGAGCAATGGTCACCGCCTGGTCGAGATCGCTCGCCGCGTCTTTGTAGTTCTTCACCGCGATGTAGCTCAGCGCGCGCGCAATATAGGGCGCAGCCTGTTGCGTGGAGAGGCCGATCGCCGTGGTGAAGTCCTCGATCGCGTAGTCGTGCTGGCTCTGCGCCTGATAAAGCAGTCCGCGGTTGTAATAAGCCTGGGCGCTGTCGGGCCTGATGGCGATGGCCTTGTTGAAATCTCCGAGCGCCTGGCGCGGTTTGTCTTCGGCGCGCTCGACCATGCCGCGTCCGAGATAAGCGTTGGCGTAATTGGGGTCGATCTTCAGCGCGCGGCCGTAGTCGGCCATCGCCAGATCGAGCTTGCCCATTTCGCGGTAGACGAGACCGCGGTTGGCGTAAGCCTGCGCGTAGTTGGGGTCGATGCCGATCGCCTTGTTGAAATCGGCGAGTGCTTCCTCGTAGCGGTGCGCCTGCCCGAATACCGTGCCGCGCATATTGTAGGCCTGCGGGTCCTTGGGATTGCGCGTCACCACGTCGGTTAACGAGGCGATGTTGGTAGGCGAGGTGGCATACGCCATGTCACCGCTTTCGGAGGCGCTGCTGAAGGCATTCGTATCCATGCCGGAACAGCCGGCCAGCAGCAGCGCAAGCGGAAGCGCCGCTGTCATCAGCGCGCGGCAACTCGGACAGGGTTTGCGGCTCATGGGGCGACGCGCTCTGCAGGATGCCGCGCCACATCGGCCCCCGAATGCGGCGAACATTTGGTCGCAAAAGCATTAGCGCGGGCGATGAGGCCCGCGCTATCGAAAACTGATTGCCGGAACCGCTGAGGCTCAGCCGAAACGACGGGCGCCGCCACCCGGACCGCCGCTGCGTCCGTGACCGCCGGGGCCGCCTTGGCCTGGGGTTGGGCGTGGCTTGGCCGGAAGCAGACCCTCGCGCTGCATCTTCTTGCGCGCCAGCTTGCGGGCGCGGCGGATCGCTTCCGCCTTTTCCCGCGCTTTCCTTTCGGAGGGTTTCTCGTAGTGACCGCGGAGCTTCATCTCGCGGAAAATGCCCTCGCGTTGCATCTTCTTCTTCAGCGCCTTGAGGGCCTGGTCGACGTTATTGTCGCGAACGAGTACCTGCACGCGGGCTCCTATGTTGTTGCAAGGAACGGTTTTCCAGGGAAACCCCGCAATGGCGTGGGTCTCTCTGAGTCGCGCGGCTCTAGCAGATATGCGTCTAAGAGTCCACAATTGCGCGCCGACGGCCGGTCATGCGACCGCCGCCCGGCGACTCGAAGGGCTCCGATGGTTGCGCTGCAGCCCCGCCGACGCGCGGACAAAGCCCTGACCACGCGACGAAACCTCGTCGGGGTGGCCGTGGGGGTGGCGGCCTGGCTGTCGCCGCTTTGTGCCCGGGCGCAACGCTATACCGCGACGACGATCAGCAAAGCGGCGCAGGATGCCCGGCGCGATGCCGGCTGGCTTGGCCGACGCGCCGACGAACTGCTGCGGCTGACGGTTGCCGACGGTCCTTCGCATGACGGCCGCGCGGTGCTGCGTTTTCGCCACCAGCAGGTGGCGCTGGCGCGCGATCTCGCCACCCTGTTCAACACCCGGGTGAGCGAGGACGACTGGCTGCTGGTGGTGCCGACGCGCGAGCTCGATCTCGCCTTAGCCATGCAGCCGCTGGCGATCCGGCTTGCCCCCACCGCCGATGAGGTCGAGGCGGCGCTCGCCCAGCCGCTGCCGCTGGTGGAGCCGCTGCCCGGCGATCAGGCGCCCGACGTCCTGCATAGCATCGTCCTTGCCTCGCTTGGGCTCGAGCGCCGCGTGGCGCTGTTCGAGCAGCTACGCAACGATCCGGCGCTCGGACCCGCACTCAACGACGCCGCCGCGGCAGTCAAGGCGGAGCGGTTCGGCCTCGCCGCGCTTGGCCTGGAACGGGTGATGCGCGCAATGGTTTCCCCAGCGACGGTCGCTGCCGTCACCGACAATCTGGGCACCGGTGCGCGTTATCGCCTGTATAAAGCGGTCGCCGTGCGCTTTGTGCCGTTTATCGGTTGGACCTATTTCGTCAGCTACCTCCTGGCGACCATTTACCTGAACCGCGACACGACAGCCGCGGTACTGCGCTAGGCAGCGGTGGAGAACGGCGCATCGGGACAATTTGGCACTTGCCGGAGCCGGCTTCCCTGGTGTCTAAAGCCTGTTTTTCCTCAGGCGGAGGATCGAACGCCAATGTCAGAACGCATTTCCTCAAAGCCGCAGCCCGGCGAACTGCTCGCCGAAGGCAAGACCAAGAAAATCCACGCCGTCAAAGGCAGCGCCGACCTGGTCGCCGTCATCGCCAAGGACGACATCACCGCCGGCGACGGCGCCAAGCACGACATCATTCCCGACAAGGGCCGTCTCGCCACCCTGACCACCTCCAATGTCTTTCGTCTTCTGAAAGCCTGCGGCCTGCCTGTCGCATTCATCGAGCAGGACAGCGCCGTTTCTTTCTCCGCACCGAGATGCCAGATGCTTCCCTACGAGGTGGTGACCCGGCGCGAGGCGCACGGCTCCTATCTCAAGCGCAACCCGCATCTGAGCAAAGGCCAACTGTTCCCGAAGCTGATCGTCGAGTTCTATCTCAAGACAAAGGACAAGACCTGGAAGGGCAAGCCGCTGGTCGCCGACGATCCCTTCATGGAGTTGACGGATGACGGCCAGATCAGGCTGTTCAATCCGGCCAAGCCGATCCCGGGGCAGGAGCCGTTCCTGGTGCTGAAGACGTCCGAGGTGTTCACCAAGGCGGACGAAGCCAAGATTTTCCCGGAAATGAGCCGCATCGCGCGGCAGGCGTTCCTCGCGCTGGAGCGGGCCTGGCAGCTCGAAGGCGGCACCTTGGTCGATCTCAAGGTCGAGTTCGGCTACGACACCAAGGGCAATCTGCTGCTCGCTGACGTAATCGACAACGATTCGTGGCGCGTGCTGGAAAGCGGCGCCTATATCGACAAGCAGGTCTATCGCGACGGCGGCGCGCTCGACGATGTCGCCGCCAAATACCGCCACGTCGCCGAGGTGACCGGCCGTTTCCACGTCCCGCGCCAGCGCATCATCCTTTGGCGCGGCTCGGAGAAGGACAAAACCGAAGCCTTCGCCGACGCGCTCGGCGAGTTCAAGGACATGATGACGGTAGTGACCTGCTCGATCCACAAGGAGCCGGTTGCCGGCGCCGCCATCCTGCATCGTCTGGCGCAGGAGATTCCCGACACCGTGGTCATCGCCTTCATCGGCCGGTCGAATGGGGCGGGCCCGGTGCTTTCGGCTCTGTCCAACGTTCCGGTCATTACCGTGCCGGCAAGCGCCAAGGACTTCCCGGAGGATGTGTGGTCGTCGTTACGGGCGCCAAGCGCAGTGCCGGTGATGACGGTGCTCGAGCCGTCGAATGCGGTCCTCGCCGCGCTGCAAATCCTGTCCGCACGCAATCCGCGGCTCTATGCCAAGCTGCGCGGCGACATCGAAAAGCGCACGGTCAACACGATCCAGCTCTGACCGGATTGCGACGGCGTGGCCGCCGACCAGCCCGCGGAAGACTTGCGCGCCGAGGTTGAGCGGCTTAAGCGCGAACTGGACGAGGCGCGCGCCACGATCGCCGCGCTCGAGCAGCGCGCCGACGTCGACCCCGTCCTCAACATCCTCAACCGGCGCGGCTTCGAGCGCGAACTCAAGCGCTCGCTCGCCTATGTCGGCCGCTACGGCACGCCGGCGGCGCTGCTCTATGTCGATCTCGACGGCTTCAAGGCGATCAACGACGCTCACGGCCATGCGGCGGGCGATGCGCTGCTGCAGGCGGTCGCCGCAGCGCTCGGCGGCTATGTGCGCGCTTCCGACGTGGTCGCGCGTCTCGGCGGCGACGAATTCGCCGTGCTGATGTGGAATGCCGGCGAGCCGCAGGCGGTCATGCGCGCCCGCGATCTGGAGCGGCGCATCGAGAGCATCAAGTTGAAATACGGCGCAGCGACGCTTTGCGTCGGCGCCAGCATCGGCGCCGTGGCGCTGCGCAGTCCTCTCGATGCCGCAGCCCTTATCGACGAAGCCGACAAAGCCATGTATGCCAGGAAGAAGGAGCGGCGCGGATAACGCTTGTATCGGGGGGTGGCAATGCCCTGGATTACCGTCGTGCTCGAACCGCCGAAGGCTTACACCCATTACCATGGCCCGGTGATCGAGCGGGTGCTGCCGCTCGCCGAGGCGCGCCGCGCCTGCGCCCACATGGGCGTGCATGCGGATGCCTGCGCCTGGAAAATCCGCGGCGTCTGTCACATCGTGATCCCGCGCGGCGGTCCGGTGCGTGACATCGCCGCCTATCGCCGGCACGAGATCGCCCACTGCAACGGCTGGGAGCACGGCCACGACGGCTTCGCCGGTGGCGACGAGTTCGACGCCCGCCGCGACATGGAAGCGCGCTAGACTCGCGGCCTCAGGCGATGATGTCGGGGGTGAGCTGATCCTCGATGGCGCGGATGCGGTCGCGCAAGACCAGCTTGCGCTTTTTTAGCCGCTGCACCTGGATCACGTCAGAGCCGGGCGAGGTCGCCAGCGCGGCGATCGCCGCGTCGAGATCGCGATGCTCCTGCTGCAGGCGCGCCAATTGCTCCCGCAACTCGCGTTCTTCCTCTTTGGTCATCGCTACCGTTGGCTGCTTCGCCGGTCTGCCGATACCGCGGCGAAGACGGTCAATAATTATCGCGTTTTCCACAACGTCGTTCAAGGCTGCGAAAATAGGCCGCCGATCAACGGTTTTGGTTCCAATTGCCGCAGCGGGCTCGGCGGGTGTACCGTCGCTCTTGATCTGAGTCTGCGTTAGACTTAGCTGCTCTTAGAGCCACAGATTGAGGAGACATGCTGCATGTCGATGCAATCGCATCTCGCGGAATTGGAAAAAAAGCATCAGGCGCTCGAAGCCGAAATCAACGAATGCCTGACCCACCCCGCGGTCGATGACCTGAAGATTGTGGAGCTCAAGCGTAAGAAATTGCAGGTGAAGGACGAGATCGAGCGGCTGCGCAACGGCAAAAGCCTGCACTGATCCCTCGGCTCTCCGTTTCAAATTCGTAGAAACCGCCGGCTCGCGGGCCGCGAGGCGGCGGTTTTGCCTATTTGCACAGCCTCGCCGCGCCGGCCTTCGCTGGCCGGTGCCGCGCTGCCGCCATATTGTCCTGGCGGAATAGCGGCAGAACGGGTAGGGTAGGGCCATGAAACACATCGCCAAATTGCTGTTTGCCGGCGCGCTCGCGTTCGGCGCCGTCTCGGCAGCTAACGCCTTCACTTTCGAGAGTGCCGCTCCGGGAGACGGCGGCATGCACCAGAACTACACCGATCCGGACGACCAGATTCAGCCGAAAGCCGGGTCGCCGCAGCGCTTCGACAATGGCAGCCAAAGTGGTCAGCGCGACGGCTTCTACATGAATTTCGGCGGCCAGACGCAGTCCTTCGATCAGCGCTACAACGCCGACAACCTGTTCAATCCCTTCACACGCGACGGCCGCTGAAGCCGCAGCGCTGTGCTTGCCTCCGTCGCCGGGCCCACGCCCGGCGATTTTGCTTTGGCCTGGCGGATGCAGGTTGCGAGTAAAGCGAATTGTTCTGCATTGAGTCGGATTCGTGCTCCGCTCATTGCCGCGCAAGCGGGAATCGAGGGCAAAGTTGAGAGGCTGACTATTTTGATTCTGGGTCCCCGCTTGCGCGGGGACGAGCGGAGTGGGCTGCGATCCAAGGCGGCAAATCGGCTTTACCCCGGCGGACGCGCCGAACACATCCCGCTCATTCCCGCGCAAGCGGGAATCCAGAGCCAGCCACTCAGCGTTTCGGTTTATTGCGTTCCCGCTTGCCCGCGAACGCGCGGACGAGCTGCGATCCAAGGCGAGCGGACTACTTACTCGCGGATGACGTCCTAGCCGGCCACCTTGTAGCGATTGGAGGCGCCGGCGATGAGCCGGCTCGCCTCCTCGGCGGTGCGCGCCACGATCTCAGCGGCGGGCAGAATCTCGCCGATCAGATCGACGGCTTCGCCGGCGTGCAGCACAGCGGTATCGAGATCGCCGCGCTGGCGCGCCGCCTCGTAGGCCGCCTCCTCGCGGGCGAGATTGTGCATCAGCTCCGCCTCGCGGCCGCGCCAGCGCCGCGTGAATTCGTTCTGCAGCGCGCGGCCGGTATAGGGCGCCGGCCACTCCTTGCGGCGCACGATATCGAACAATGTGCTGCGGATGGTGGCGTCGCCGTCGGCGGCGAGCAGGCGCTGCTTGGCCTCGGCGCTGACGGCCGCTTCCTGCGAGGCGAGAAAGCGCGTGCCCATCAGCACGCCGTCGGCGCCGAGCATCAGCGCCGCGGCAAGGCCGCGCCCGTCGGCAATGCCGCCGGCGGCGGCGACCGGCACGGTGCCCACGGCATCGACCACCGCCGGCACCAGCGGCAAGGTCGCCCGCGCGGCGCCGTGGCCGCCGGCCTCCGTGCCCTGCGCCACGATGATGTCGGCGCCTTGCGCCGCCACCTCTTTCGCCTGTAGGACGCTCTGCACCTGGCAGATGAGCAGGGCGCCGGCGCGCTTGATCCTCTCCACATGCGGGGCGCTTTCGCCAAACGAGAGCATGATCGCCGCCGGCTTTCGTTCCAGCGCGAGGTCGAGCAGGCGCGGGTTCTTGGTTATGCTCCAGGTGATGAAGCCGACGCCGATGCGCGCATCGCCGGCGGCGTCCAGTTCGCGCTTGAGCCAGTCCTCCTCGCCGTAGCCGCCGCCGATTATGCCGAAGCCGCCGGCCTGCGTGACGGTGGCAGCGAGCCTGCCGTCCGCCGCGCCGGCCATGGGCGCGAGCAGGATCGGATGTTTGATGTTGAGGAGGTCGGTAAGCCTTGTTGCGATCGTCAACGTCACGCCTCTTTCGCTACCTCGCGCCGTTGAACTTTTTATCTTTCCGCCTTGCGAGCACCCTTGACGCGCAAAGTTTTTGCGCGGACCGGCCGCCGAGCTACCATTTCATGAGCAGGCCGCCGCCGGCATAATAACTCGTCTCCGCCGCGTAGAAGATGCTCGCCGCTGTTCCTGTCGGAGCCCCGAACGAGCCGGCGAATGACGGATTGGCTATACCCGGAACACGACTGTCGTAATTGAGCCCCACGAAGCCACGCAAGGCCACCATCTGAAGGGGCCGATAAGCAACCCCAGCTTCGGCGTTGGCGAGCAAAACAGTCTTGCTGCCGTCGATTGAGAGCGTACTGCCGCCGCCAAAGACCGTATTGCCGGTGCTGTCGGCCCCCACATCATGTCCTGAGAGCGATGTGTATCGGCTCGCGCCGCCGACCCAGCCTCCGACGTCGAGCGTGAGTGTCTTTGCGACTTCGGCGCTAAGGTCAGCGCCGATCCGCGCACCGATGTCCGTCCAGTTCTCCGTCGTACTTGCCGAGTAAGTGCCGGAGTTGCCGGAAAATGGCTGCGCGAAGGACTGGGACAGTGTCTGGCCGACGCGGGTGTTGCCGCCAAACACCGCCAGGTGCGGGCTCACGGTCACGCGACCATATTGCCAGTCGGCGGACACCTTTCCATTGAGCTGCCACGTCGTGTACTCGGTATTGAGATTTCCCGCCGTCGTACATCCGATTGTCGCGGGAAAGCTGCAGTCAAAAGCAATTCCAACCATCCCACTCCCATTCAAGAACCGCGCTCCGACGAGGCCGTTTGATGCCGAGGAGAGTTGCAGGCTCTCCTTCGCCGCGGCATATGACCCGCCAAGCTCGAATTTGACGGTCGTCGCCGGCACCACATATCCGATGGCGCCGCGAAATCCGCCGCCGTCCAAGCGTGGATCGAACCGCTGGATCGGCCCCGCATCGTGGGCGGTGACGTCGCTAACATTATGGAGGCCGAGCTGATAGGCCGGCAGCCGTATTTTGTCGGCCGTGCCGTCGATCCAAAAATAATATCCATTGTCTGCGGCGACGGCCGGCGGCGTACCGCTCACCGTCGTATCGTTCGCTCGAGCAGCCATCCCGCTGACGATCGCCGCGGCACCGACTGCGGCCGCTTTCGTCAGTGCGGCCTTCAAATGCGGGTTCTTGAACGCCACCGACGGAGCCATTTTAGCACCGGAACCAGGCACGGCCTTGCTGAGGAAGGCGTGGATGGCCGCAACAAGCCGGCCATGACGATTGATATCACGCGGTTGGAAAATACTCTAGAAACGCGCCGTCATGGCGAGACTATCGGCGGTCGAGCGCTTCGACGCTGAGGATGGTGGGCAAATGCCGCGCGATCTCGTCCCAGCTCTCGCCCTCATCGAGGCTGGCGAAGACCGAGCCGCTGTTGGTCCCGAAGTACACGCCGACCGGCTCGCGTTCGTCGCGCGCCATGGCCTGGCGAAGAACGGTGAAATAGCACGCCTGTTGCGGCAAGCCGTCGCGTAGCGCCTGCCAGCTCTCGCCGCCGTCGCGCGAGCGCCACACCGCGGCGGCGGCATCGGGCGGAAAACGTCCCGCCGTGTCGCCGTTGAGCGGCGCGGTCCAGACGGTGTGCGGATCGCGCGGATGCACGCAGATCGGAAAGCCGAAGGTCGAGGGCAGGCCGCGCGTGATGTCGTCCCAGCTCCGCCCGCCATCGGCGGAGCGCCAGACGCCGTGGTGGTTCTGCTGATAGATGAGGTCGGCCTCGCCCGGCGCCCGCATCATGTTGTGCACGCAATGGCCGATGTCGCCGTCGCGCGGTGCCGCCGGATGGGCGTGTTGCGTGCTGGGCTGCCGGTTCGAGAGCCGGTTGCGCCGCTCCCAGGTCTTGCCGCCATCCTCGGTGGCAAAGACGCCGGCCGCGGAAATGCCGACCCAAAGCTTTTTGGCATCCGCCGGGTGGGCGAGAATCGTATGCAGCACCAATCCGGCCGCCCCCGGATTCCAGCTGTCGGAGGAAGGATGATTGCGCAAGCCTTCGATCTCGTTCCATGTCTTGCCGCCGTCTTTGCTCGCCAGCAGCCGTGCCGGCTTGGTCCCGGCATAGAGCGTGCCGTCGGCGTAGTGGAGCGACCAGATTTGCGAGAACTGGTCCGTGAACGGCAACGGCTGCTCGCTCCAGTTCAACATCGCGGCGAGCTGCGCATCCTTGGCCGCCCAGTCGTCGATCTGGCCCTTGGTCAGCCGGGCCACGTGCCAGGTTTCACCCGCGTCCTCGGAGCGCCACACGCCGGCGCCGAAAAAATCGCCGCCGCCGCCGGCCCAGACCGTGCCGGTGGTAGCATCGCCGATCACATGATTGATCGGCCAGCCGTTGCAGAACGGTCCCTTGACCGTCCAGCCTTCTCGCTCGCGCCCGCCGGACACGGTGAAAGCGCCCTTGGTCGTGCCGACAAGAATGGTGACGCCGTCGCGGCTCATCGCGGTTGATCTCCCGTTTTTCGAGGATGCCATCCTATCTACTTCAACGGAAGAATACGCAACCGCGCGCGGGTCGCATCGACGGAAACGAGTGCACCATCCAGCAATTGTTGCTGCGCTTGCCCAAGCGTCAGACTGATAACGTCGCCGATCACACGCGGGGCCAAGTTGTCGCTGCGTACCAGAATGACGCTTGGACCCGTTCTGTTGGTTGCGGCGAGAATTGCGCCGAAATCCAAATCCGCGGTAAGAACGACATAGCCATTTTCCAATGCCCAATGCATTAATTCGGCATCGGCCGCACCCGGCATGCCGATTTTTGACCAGTGAATTGCTTGATGTCCTGCTTCGCCGAGGAATTGCACCCATTCGGGCGACAAATTCATATCGACGAGCACTTTCATTCGTGTTTGGTCAACTCAACCTCACGCTCTTCGGCGCGCCAGGCGGCGTACCGCAAAGCTTCCAGAACGTCCTCGCGTTGCAGATAGGGATAGTCGGCAAGCAGCTCGTCCGTCGTGCGCCCGGCGCCGATCTGCCCGACAATCATTCCCACTGTGACGCGAAGACCGCGGATGCAGGGCTTGCCGCCCATCACGGCGGGGTCTTGGGTGATTCTGGCGAAATCAGTCATGACATGGCTTTATAGCATAATTGTGCAGTGCGCCTCTAGCTCCTTGGCCGGCTCGCGCATCCTCAAAGGTGTGACAGCGGCGGCGGTCAAAGCGGTAATCGCCCTTCAGCTTGCTCATGAAATGAAGAGAAAGAAGATCACCAAGCAGCGCGTGGCGAAACTGATGAAGGCCAGCCGCGCCCAGGTCGACCGGCTGCTCGATTCGAAGAACGGCCCGCATCGTCGGCCGCGAACGACTTTTACATCCAGTCGGGAGAAAGTTCTGTTTTTCCCTTGCCCCTCAATCGACCATAGACTTGCCAGTTAATGCCATCGAGTCGGAACATCGCGATCATGGTCATTAAGCGTGGCCAATTGCTATCTGCTTCGGACAACATTAAACAGCGTTCTTGTTGGGACCATTTGGCGTTTTTAAACCACTCGATATGCGAGGCGATCCAATCGTCGCCTCGTTTCGTAAACGGGTATAAATTTACTTCATATCCCTGAAAAACATTTCTAGGCCGCAAGCCTAAATCGACGGCGTTATACCAACGCAAGAGCCATCGTCTGAGCCACCGCAAAATTGCGCTCCCCCCTCGCAAATTCCTTCACACCGCCTTCGCCATTTCTCTCAGCTTAAATTTCTGAATCTTGCCCGTGCTCGTCTTCGGGATTTCCGCGAACACCACGGTGCGCGGGCATTTGTAGGCGGCGAGATTCTTGCGGCACCACTGGATGATTTCGTCGCTGTCGGCCTTCTCGCCCGGCTTCAGCTCGATGAAGGCGCACGGCGTCTCACCCCATTTGTCGTCGGGCTTGGCGACGACCGCCGCGGCGGCGACCGCCGGATGCTTGTACAGCGCGTCCTCGACCTCGATCGATGAGATGTTTTCGCCGCCGGAGATGATGATGTCCTTGCTGCGGTCCTTGAGCTGGATGTAGCCGTCGGCGTGCATGACGCCGAGATCGCCGGTATGAAACCAGCCGCCGGCGAAGGCCTTATCGGTCGAGGCCTTGTTCTTCAGGTAACCTTTCATGATGACGTTGCCGCGCATCATCACTTCGCCCAGCGTTTCGCCGTCGCGCTTGACCGGCTGCATCGTTTCCGGGTCGAGCACGTCCAGCGCCTCCAGCGCGCCGTAGCGCACGCCCTGGCGCGCCTTCTTCTCCGCTTGCGCCACGGGCGAGAGCGCGTCCCATTCCGTATGCCAGTCGTTGACCACCGCGGGCCCGTAGCTTTCGGTCAGCCCGTAAAGATGCGTGACGTTGAAGCCCGCCTCTTTCATGGCCGCGAGTACGGCCTCCGGCGGCGGCGCCGCCGCGGTGAAGAACTCGACCGTGTGCGGCAGCGGCTTCTTCTCATTGGGCGGGGCATTGAGCAGCGTGGCCATCACGATCGGCGCGCCGCACAGATGCGTGACCTTGTGTGTGGCAATCAGATCGTACATCGCCGGCGCGCGCACCTGCCGCAGGCAGACATGGGTGCCGGTCGCGACCGAAATCGACCAGGGGAAGCACCAGCCGTTGCAGTGAAACATCGGCAGCGTCCACAGATAGACGGGGTGCTTGCCCATAGCGCAGGTGACGACATTGCCGACGACAAGCAGATGCGCGCCGCGGTGGTGATAGACCACGCCTTTCGGGTCGCCGGTGGTGCCGCTCGTGTAATTGAGGGTGATGGCGTCCCACTCGTCCTCCGGCATCAGCCAGGCAAACTCGGGATCGCCGTGGGCGAGAAAATCCTCGTATTCGATTGCGCCGATGCGCTCACCGGCGCCGCCATATTCCGGGTCGTCGTAGTCGATCACCAGCGGCTTCACCTTGGCGAGCGCCAGCGCGTCCTTCATCGTCTTCGAATATTCGCGGTCGACGATGACGACTTTGGCCTCGCCGTGATCGAGCGAGAAGGCGATGATCGGCGCATCGAGCCGCGTGTTGAGCGTATTGAGCACGGCCTGGCACATCGGCACGCCGTAATGGCATTCGAGCATGGCCGGCGTGTTGGCCAGCAACACTGCAACTGTGTCGCCGCGCTTGATGCCGCGCTTGGCCAGCGCCGAGGCGAGGCGGCGCGAGCGCGCATAGAAGTCGGCGTACGGCCGCCGCAGCTTGCCGTGGATGATGGCGGTGCGGGCGGGAAAGACGCTTGCCGCGCGCTCGAGAAAGCCGAGCGGCGTCAGCGGCTGGTAGTTGGCCGGATTGCGGTCGAGGTCGATATCGTAAGGCGTTTTGGTCATCGGCCAAACATACCATCCGTTCGTCCCGGCGGAAGCGGGGACCCAGAAGAACCGGATCCTCGCTTTGGCGGGAATGAGCGGAAGGGTGGGGCCTTGAGACCCGCTCAACGCCACAGCGCCGAGGCGGCGCTGCGGATGAGCTCGCAGCCGAGCGCGAAGATGAGCACATAGGCGATGCGATAGAACGCCGCCATTGACACGCGCCGCACCAGATAGACGCCGAGGAAATTGGTGGCGACGGCAAGCGGGATCAAAGCGATGCCGGTGAGCATGTTCACCCAGGTGAGCTGGCCGAGCGCGGCGTAGGAGGGAATCTTCATGAGATTCGTGGCGGCGAAATAAAGCGCCGTGGTGCCGACGAAGGTCATCTTCGGCAGCCGTTGCGGCAGCATGTGAATCTGATAGGGCGGCGAGCCGGCATTGGCGATGGCGGAGGTGAAGCCGGCGACCGTGCCCCAGACGAGGCCGCTCACCGCGTTCGGCTTGGGCAGATGGTGCTCGATCCATGGCGCCGCCAGCCGCGACACCACGAACAATACGGCGATAACGCCGACCGCGAGCTTGACGACGTCGCTCGACAGCGAGGCGGCCAGCAGCGTCGATGCGACCATGCCGATGGTCGCCCCGGCGAGCAGCACCTTCAGGTTCCAGGCGGAGAAATCGCGGTGATAGACCCACACCGACACGGCATCCTGCGCCAGCAGGATCGGCAGCAGGATGGCGGCGGCCTGCGGCGGCGGCATCACCAGCGACAACAACGGCACCGCCGACACCCCGAGCCCGATGAATCCGCCCTTGGAAATGCCGAGCAGCGTCACCGCGCAGACGGCGAGGACGAGAAATTGCGGGTCGCGGAGCAGGGTCGGCATGGCTCTCCAGCCCATTCGTCCCCGTGACAGCGGGGACCCAGGGCCAAGTGGCTAGCTCTCTCGATATGACGCTGGATTCCCGCTTGCGCGGGAATGAACGGAGTTGTTGCGGCTTGCCTTAGCAAATCGCCGCACCTGTGCCAGCCTTGTTTCCGCATGCCGGGCGTTCCACAATCGCAGGCAAAAAGCCGGGAGGAAAAAATGGACGCCCGCACGAGCCGCTATCACGACACCTATGCGCGCTGGCAGCGCGACCCCGAGGGCTTCTGGGGCGAAGCGGCAAAAGAGATTGACTGGTACGAGGCGCCGAAAAAGGTCTTCGACAAGAACGCGGGCATCTACGGCCGCTGGTTTGCCGGCGGCGTCTGCAACACCTGCTTCAACGCGGTCGATCGCCACGTGCTCAAAGGCCGCAACGACCAGCCCGCGCTGATCTACGATTCGCCCGTCACCAACACCAAGCAGACTTTCACTTACGGCCGGCTGCTGTCCGAGGTGCAATTGCTCGGCGCCATGCTGCGCGACTTCGGCGTACAAAAGGGCGACCGCGTCATCATCTACATGCCGATGGTGCCGGAAGCGGTGTTCGCCATGCTCGCCTGCGCGCGCATCGGTGCTATCCACTCGGTGGTGTTCGGCGGCTTTGCTGCGAAAGAGCTGGCGACTCGCATCGACGACGCCAAGCCCAAAGTCATCCTCTCGGCGTCATGCGGCCTCGAAGGCACACGGGTCGTCCCTTACAAGCCGCTGCTCGACGAGGCGATTGCGCTCGCGCAGCACAAACCGCAGACGTGCCTCATCCTGCAGCGTCCGCAATGCACCGCCGAATTGAAGGAGGGGCGCGACCACGATTGGCGCAAGGTGTGGGAGCACGCGGTCGAGTACGCCAAGACCAGCGAATGCGTCCCCGTCGCCGCCACCGATCCGCTCTACATCCTCTACACCTCGGGCACGACCGGCGTGCCCAAGGGCGTCGTGCGCGACAATGGCGGCCACATGGTCGCGCTCAAATGGTCGATGCAATATCTCTACGGCGTCAATCCCGGCGAGGTCTGGTGGTCGGGTTCGGACGTCGGTTGGGTGGTCGGCCACTCCTACATCGTCTACGCGCCGCTGTTTCATGGCTGCACCACGATCCTTTACGAGGGCAAGCCGGTCGGCACGCCGGATGCCGGCGCGTTCTGGCGGGTGATCGCCGACCACAAGGCGGTGGCGCTGTTCACGGCGCCGACCGCGTTCCGCGCCATCAAGAAGGAAGACCCCAACGGCGCGCTGATCAAGAAATACGACCTGTCGAAATTCCGCACGCTGTTCCTCGCCGGCGAGCGCGCCGATCCGCCGACAATCCAATGGGCGGAAGAAGTGCTCAACGTGCCGGTGATCGACCACTGGTGGCAGACCGAGACCGGCTGGTGCATCGCCGGGAATCCGGTCGGGCTCGGCACGCTGCCGGTGAAATATGGCTCCGCCTGCGTGCCGATGCCGGGCTATGCCGTCGACGTTCTCGACGAGGCGCGCAAGCCGGTCGCCGCCAACACTATCGGCTCGATCGTGGTGAAACTGCCGATGCCGCCGGGCTGCTTCCCGACGCTGTGGCAGAACGATGCGCGCTTCAAGGAGAGCTATCTCGACGAATTCCCCGGCTACTACAAAACCGCGGACGCCGGCTACAAAGACGAGGACGGCTACATCTATGTGATGAGCCGCACCGACGATATCATCAACGTCGCCGGCCACCGCCTCTCGACGGGCGGCATGGAGGAAGTGCTCGCCTCGCACCCCGATGTCGCCGAATGCGCGGTGCTCGGCATTAAGGACGAGCTCAAGGGCGAGGTGCCTTGCGGCTTCATCGTGCTCAAAGCCGGCGTCAATCGCCCGCCGGAAGAAATCGAGAAGGAAGTCGTCGCCCTGGTGCGGGAAAAAATCGGACCGGTCGCCTCATTCCGCCTCGTGCTGACGGTGGCGCGTTTGCCGAAGACGCGCTCGGGAAAAATTCTCCGTGGCACCATCAAGAAGATCGCCGACGGCGAGCCGTGGACCATGCCGGCGACCATCGACGACCCGGCGATCCTGGAGGAGATCGGCAGCGCGCTGAAGGGTCGCGGCGTAAGTTAGTGCCGCAACTATCCTCCCGCGGTCATGTGCAAGCACGCGCCCGGTCATCACCGGGCCCCACGGGGAAGGGGCGAGAACCCGGTGATCTCGCTTTGCCGCAGCGGCGGCTCAAGCGAGATGGCCGGTGGGAGACCGGCCACGACCTGACGTGACCCGGAAACGAAGGCGCTGCCGCCTCACTCCGGGAACCAGTCGAGCGTGTTGCAGCGCGCGGCGATCGGCGCCGCACAAGCGAAGCCCTGCCTGTGCGAGGGTGCAAGCGGCCCGCGCAAGTCGCTGGCGATGCCGCCGGATGGCGCGGCGCTCCGCGCGTCGAGCGCGCGGACAAGAGCAATCGCCAAGATCAACACCGCCACGATGAGCACATCGGCCAGAAGTCGCTTGGCTCTCATAGCCGCTCTCGCGTTGTCAGCGTCCGCGACTTGAATGGGACGATTGCCGCCGCCAGCTGCCGTGAGGCACGACCTGGCGCCGCAGTGCTGCGCGACATTTGCTTGCGCCTTGTGTCGAGCAGAGACAGGTTGTCGGCCCCGCCATGCAGATGAGCATTGCGCGCGATCAAACGCTGAGCCTCGCGCTGCCGCGATTCGTGCATCGCTGCGAGCAACGCTTTGCACACCGCCACGCCGCAGGCGGCGGTGAAACGCAGCATTGCGGGGAACGCTCCGGCATAGGCGTGATTGCATGTGCGTGATGTGGTCATAAGGCTCGCCATAGATTGTTGAAGGAATGCGTGCGGGTGCCGTCAGGCGACGCGCTGCCGGCGTCGGCATGAGCCATGCTGTGCCGGCAGATCGGGCCTTCGCGGGGGCAATAAAACCGCTTGCATGGGGTTTACCTAGGCTCAACGCCCGGCGCGTTCTTGGGCGAGAGCGCAAGCGGCTTGGCCGACAGTGCAATGTTGAACGTATTCGTTTTTCTGAATTTTCGCGGAGTCACAAGACGATGGCTGAATGGTCTACAGACGCCGTCAAACCGCATGAGCGTTTTTCTTATTGGCGGGAAGCGGTCTGCCGCTCCATTTTCAATCTCACCATCGAGGCGCGGCCGGGCCCATTCGCTGCGCGTATGACCTCGCGCAGCTCAGGCGCGCTGCGCATCGCGCTCGGCGAATCGACCGGCTACAGCCTTGTGCGCAGCCCGCGCGATATGAACGACGGGGCGAGCGATCACTATTCCGTTTACCTGCAACTGCGCAACAAGACGGAGATCAGCCAGCGCGGCGCCACCTTCATCTTTCAGCCGAATGACATCGCGATTTCCGATTTGCAATTTCCCTTCAGCGCCAAGATTGCCGACGGCGGCCGCCGTATCACCACGGTCATTCCTTGCGAGCTTATCGATCGTCGCGCGCCCTGGCTGCGGCAGACCGCGTTGCGCCGCCTTGCGGCCGGCTCGCCCTATGTCGATCTTGCCCGCCGCCACCTTGTGACAATGGCGCAGGATCGCACGATGACCGACAGCGCCATCGCGCTGCTCACCGAGAATGTCTGTAACCTGTTGGCGCTGGCGAGCGCATCGGAGATTGCACCGGCGCGAATGCAGCCCGAATTGCAGATCGAGGCCATGCTTGCATTCTGCCGCCAGCATCTGCACGACGCCGAGTTGGCGCCGCAGCGTGTCGCCGACCATCTCGGCGTTTCGGTGCGCACGCTGCATTTGCGCTTCAAGCAAATCGGGCACAGCTTCGGCCGGTTCGTTCTGGAGGAGCGGCTCAAGGCCTGCAGCGCCGCGCTGCGCGATCCGTTTCAGCGCGATGCCAATATCTCCGACATTGCGTACCGTTGGGGCTTCAACGACCTGTCGCACTTCAACAGATCGTTCCGCGCGCGCTTCGGCCGCACGCCAGCGGAGTGGCGGAACGAGAGGGATGACGCCGAGAGCGGAATGCGTTCGAGCTGACGTGACCCCGCTTGCGCGGGGACGGGCAGGAAACAAAGGCGGATTCAATCTGATTGAAACGTGACCCGGGAAATCGTCATGGCTGGCGCGAGGCAAGCCATGGCGATGCGCACAGCCTCGCAGGTGTCGGGCGCTTATTCGGGAAACCAGGTCTCCACCTTCTGGCAGTCGCTCGCCTGCGGTAACCCGCAGGCAAAATTATGCGGGCCAATCGCCGGTCCGCTGTCGGCTGGCCCGGCGGCACCATTGCGTTGGACGGTCTGCGGTGCATTCGCGTGCGTGTGCACGGTGCGGGCAACAGCGACCGTGGCCAGAAGGACCGCCGCAACGGCGGCTGCAGAAACAATTTTGTTTTTGTGAGTCATGGGAGAACCTCGTCGTAATCCGTCGCAAATCGGAACCTGACATAGCTCCGTTTTTGCAGCGCACAAGGCCGGCGCCGCTCAAATTATTTTGTTCGTGAAAATCAATCGTTAATGGGAATTTTGCAGCGCATTCGTCCGGCTGATGGATAGTGCAAAAAGAGCTTATTCGAAAACGGACCGCGGGCGGCCGACGCTCGTGATGACCGGCCACGCACACCTCGCCAAGAGGTCTGCAGCTCCTTGACTTCGGTCGCGATTATAACCTTGACAAAGCAGAGCACAACAGGTAGCTTTTGTTCCTAGAAGGGACGAAAGCCATGACCAGCCTCCTCAAGAACCCGATCTTCAACGACGAAACCGCAGCCCGTAAATGGCTGGAAGGTCGGGTCTGGCCGCAAGGTCCGGTTTGCCCGCATTGCGGCAACGCCGATCGAGACAAGATCACCAAGCTGGAAGGCGGCGCGCATCGTCCGGGCCTCTATCAGTGCAACGAGCCGCAATGCCGCGAGCAATTCACGGTCACCGTCAAAACCGTATTCGAACGCTCGAAAATCCCGCTCACCAAGTGGCTGGCGGCGCTATTCCTCATGACCGCTTCCAAGAAGGGCGTGAGCGCGCATCAGGTCCACCGCATGCTCGGCATCAGCTACAAATC
>DASRDF010000129.1:0-9221 GCA_035652735.1 Pseudolabrys sp.
TTTCGCGATGCGATGCCTGGCGAGCAGCGTCCGAACGGAGACCGCCGGCAGCTCGATCTCCCGCACCTGCGCCTTCACCCCCTGTGCCCTGGGATGATCGAGGCCGCTAATCAATTCCTCTTTCTTGAGGCTGGCGAACACCGTCAGGTTCGCATTTTTGTCCCGATGGTCCGCCACGAACATCCGCGCGACGCCGTCTTTGTCGGCGATGGCGCTGTTTTCGAAAACAAGCTGCTTCTCCGACTGGTAGTTTTGAAGCAGCCGCTTGAACACCTCGGGCTGCGGCTCGACCAGCACACCGCGCCAATGGTACCTGGTCACGAAATGCCGGATGGGATCGTCGACCATGCCGTCGTTCGCGCCGATCTGGATGAAGAAAAAATCTGGCCGATTCGCCGAGATTCTTGTGAGCAGCAGGTCCAGCATGTCGATCGGCGCGTCAATCGTGTCGCGCAGCCTTTCGAAGCGATAACCGAACGGCGAGACGCAACTCTGAACAAGCGCTTTCAGTCTTTTTTCAAAGGTCATGTTGTCCTGGGGTTCCGACGAGGGCGGCGGAATGCCTGGAATTTTGAGCGCGGCAACCGATCGACAAACGGATGGCCCGTCTCATGGCGAGCGTCATATTAGCCTCTGGAGCGGCGCCCCACAAAAGCCCCCCGCCCCCGGTTCGAACCTTAGGCACGGCCGGGCCGCCAGAAGCTCTGCCGGAACAAAACTACAATCGAATCAAGAAAATTGCGGCGAAGCGTTCTCGCGCTGCTTCCCTTGTTTCAAACTGCACGTGACCCTTGGATTGGACCAAAGGGCAATTGTGGATAGGTTTCGTCAAAACGTAAAATCGCGGTCCCAAAAAGTAAGGCTCGCGGCCTCTGCAGGGAGGAGATCGGGATGAGATTCGCTGTCCAGCGATATCGAACTTGTTGCCTGGCGATCCTGACGATGTTGCTTCTGGCAATCTCGGCGGGCCAGGGCGCCTGCGCGGAAGATGTGCTCCAAATCGCGACGGAGGCCTACATTTTTGGCTATCCGCTGGTGACCATGGACATGACGCGCCGGGTCATCACCAACGTCGCGGCGCCGGAAGGCACCCGCGCGCCAATGGGGCAATTGATTAAGATGCGGCAGTACCCAAACGCCGCTTTTCGAGACGTGACGGCGCCCAATGCGGATACACTCTACACCACCGCCTTCTTCGATGTCGGTAAAGAGCCCTGGATTCTCAGCCTGCCGGACATGAAGGGCCGGTATTATCTGATGCCGATGCTGGATGGCTGGACTGACGTGTTCCAGGTGCCCGGCAAGCGTACGACCGGGACCGGGGCGCAGATTTACGCGATTACGGGGCCGGGATGGACCGGCACGCTCCCCAGCGGAATCAAACAATACAAGTCGCCGACCAGCATTGTGTGGTTGCTCGGCCGCATCTATTGCACCGGCACGCCTGAGGACTACGCGGAGGTGCATGCGCTGCAGGATCAGGTAAAGCTCGTGCCGCTCAGTGCCTATGGCAAGCCGTACACGCCTGCGCCCGGGACGGTCGATCCCTCGATCGATATGAAGAAGGCCGTCCGCGACCAGGTGAATGCCATGAGCACCGTCGCTTTCTTCAACTATCTGGCAAAGCTGATGAAGGATAATCCACCCGCCGCGGCTGACGCCCCGATGCTGGCGAAAATGGCGAAGATTGGACTCGTTCCGGGACAAGACTTCGACAGCCGCAAGCTCGGCTTGCTGGATGAGGAACTGGTCAAAGCTGTTCCGAAGTTCGCGATGGTGAAGATCCTCGAGTACTTCAGGCACATGAAGCCGGTTAACGGCTGGGTGATTACGACGAAGACCGGGATCTACGGCACTGACTACGTTCAGCGCGCACTGATCACGGCGATTGGCCTGGGGGCGAATCGCCCGCAGGACGCGATTTACCCGACCTCCAAAATGGATGTGAACGGAAAGCATTACGATGGCGCATCGAAGAAGTATGTAATGCATTTCGCCAGGGGCCAGATGCCGCCGGTCAACGGGTTCTGGTCGCTCACGATGTACGATAGTCACTACTTCTTCGTTCCCAACTCGCTGAACCGTTACACGCTCAGTCAGCGGGACAAGTTCGTAACCAATGCGGACGGCTCAGTTGATCTCTATCTCCAGGCCGATTCCCCCGGGGAGGCGAAGGAAGCGAACTGGCTTCCCGCTCCCAAAGGCGGTTTCGTTCCGATGCTGCGGCTTTATTGGCCGAGGGAACAATCGCCCTCGATCTTGAACGGCTCGTGGAGGCCACCTGCCATCAAGGCCGTCGAGTAGGAACTTGACGTCACCAATCCTCTAACTCGGGTAACATCGGTTGCAGGTACAAGGACAATTTCAGTTAGATCAAAAAAGCATGACGGCAGAGGAAAAAAAGAATCGAACCTCCCGCCGCAGAAAACCCAAGTAACATCAAGGACAACAATCACGCGCGCACACAACAATAGCACTTGCGAGTTGGCACCTTGTTGGCACTCTTAGGAGCAGTTCGCGCGCGCTTTTGAGCTTCAGAGAAAAACCTACCACCGGCCCTTCAACAGGTAAGGGCTGGTGGTAGGTTGCTCAAGCTTCGGAATCGACCAGAGCGCCGCTCGCAAGCGGTGCCGCTCGAGGGCTTCAGCGAGCTGGCACTGCTTGCGAGCGCGGCGGGAGCACGACGCATGTGTCACTAGAGCGCATGCCCTTCCGTTGCCGCCCGGCCTACCGCGCCAGCCGAGGATGACCTTGTCTCGCGGGTCCTTCGACACGGGGCGTTTTTAAAATGCGTGGGAATGGCAAGTCTGAGTCGGCTGCGAGTACCGCTGTACGGCGCCAGCGACCCGGCCGCAGAAACTGCCAGATGAGGCGACTCACGGCGAGCCGGGACATCACCGGTAGCGCTGGTCTTGCGAGAGTAGCTAGCAGCGACTTCCGGATCACGAGAAGAGGGGACGCTTCCCCTTTTGTCCTGGACGGCCGCGCCAAAGGCGCGTCCCCAGCGCGCGCTTCGCGCGATGGGGATCGAAGCGAAGCGGAGAGCCTGTCGCAACTCCTATTTTGTCTCAGCTTAATTCCTACTTCACTTGTCAAATATTGACACAGGCGCACGTGCGAAACGTTCGGAGGTGAGGAACCCCTGGGCCGCCCTGCCGGTTGTGCAAATTTGAAGGTAGATCTGGTCGAAGACAAATCAGGGGCAACGACAATGAAAAGAGCATTAACTCTGGCTTTTCTAACCTTAGCTTGGGCATGGCTCGGATCAATATCAATTCTCGTCGCATCTGCGACTGCGCAAGACTCCAGTCCGTATGTTGTTGGGCACTGGAACCTGGCCGATTCCTTTCAAGACTTCACCGGCGGATCGCCTTTAACGACGGACAATACAGACATTACGTTCCTGAACCCAACAGACCTAACGTTGACGCTTGAATACGCCTTCTTTGCCGAGGACACAACGACATCACCCTCAAGTACTGTATTTTGCGGCTGCGATCGTGACACTCTGCCGCCCAACGGACGAACCCGTTATACGATGTTGGCGGAAATGCAAGGCGGCCAGTTTTCGGCGAGCTCGTGTAAGACGTCCAAGGGGACCGAGTTAACTGAAGGTGAGCTGAAGTCGATAGTTTTCCTGAGAGAACGCAGAGATCACAGCATCGTCATCGGCGACGCTATGCAGGCCGGCACGCAGATTCACGTCTTTGGCAGCAACAGAACCGAATCAAATTTACAGGGCGTATCGATCAACCGCACTACCGTGCGCGAAATGAACAAGATTCACGCGGCCTGTGTGAAGTTCATCGGAAGCTAGAGAGCGCTCGCATTATCGAGCTGCTTGCGTGCGCGTGAGCAGCCGGCGCCTCGCACGCGTGAAGGCCATGTCGGCGTTGCGGTTTACCATATTTGCCTGAGGTCGGCACAGGTTTGGGCTTCCCCGGCCTTGCAAGCGCGAACCTGATCGACTGTGGACCGATGTATTACAAGTTCGTCGTGTAGGTTGAAGCCATCGACAGCATGAAGCCGAGCGGTTTCTGCTCCGGCTGTTAGTGATTTAGGATCCCACTCTTTAGATTGTGGCCACGGCCCCTCCCGAAGCAGTCTGCAGGCTTGTTTGTTGTCCAGACCACAAAGCATTTCGGCATCCGAGTATAGGAGGGCTGCTTCGGTGCACTCTACAGCGGGCCCGAAAAACTCCACGTGATGCTCTGCGCGCCATTTTTTTATCTCGAACGAGTAGTCACAAGTAGTCTGCCACAGTTGCATGCACGCGTCCCGATCTTTTTGCTCGCGACATTGAGCTACGGTATCGACTGCCTTTAGAAGAAGTCCTTCGTCACAGGTCAGCGGCGTCGTATTAGGGCACACGGCATGCCACATTGCGTAGCACTCACCCTGGCGAAAGAGATCTACTTTCGCTTCGCAATAATTCTTGGCTTTGGGTGTGATTGTTACAGCATTTGAGCCCGGTAAAGTGCAGCCCACCATCGAGACAAGACTGAACAAAGCACCCCTGTATATCTTCGCACGCACGGAAGCTTTGGAGCCCAAAGCGCGCGCCCAGGCCAAGAATCGGATGCGCCCATCTCGGGCCGCTGAGCGCGCACGTGCGCGTCGAACGCGCACCTGATGAGCATTGCGCACCGGCGCTCGGCCGCATCGCGCGCGGAGCGCGCCGGCTTGCCGGGGCGGTTTGGTTAACGCCGGGTTTTCCGAAGGCTGCTCTTCCGGGTCGGATGACGGGTGCTCTAAACGCGCCAACAGTTTGAGGACCCGCCTCATCCACCGCATGACGAGCGTCATTTTATCGGCTGGAATACACCGCTTCAAAAAGCCGCGGCCCAGGTAGTCCACAGGGCCTTGTCCTGTGGCGGCGGGCATCTCCTGGCTATGTGCGCACAAAGGTAAGCAAAATCGAGTGAAATCGGCGGAGGGGGGAAGGAGTCGAACCTTCCGGCAAGCGTATTGCCCGCCAGGCCGGTTTTGAAGACCGGTGGGGCCACCGGGCCCCTTCCTCCTCCATGCGCATTCGATGCGGCGCGGGCCCGCATCATAGCAAGCCGCGCTCGAATCCGGCGACCCCAAGCAGGCTCAACCCGAAACGCCTCGTTCGCGCGAAAAAGGCACTGCGCCGCTCGGTGCTCGCCGGCCGCCGGGCCCCCGCGCGGGCGACGCCGACCAGCCGGAGGGTGGACCGTCTCATCGGCCCCGATGCGCGCTCGGCGGCATTAGCCATCGCCCGGCCGATGATGCGATAAAAGTTAGAGCGGCAGCGAATGCCCGGGCAGCGGCGGACGGCCGATTACCTTGAAGGTAATCGACGCGGCGCGTGCTCCGTGACAGGAGCATGATCATGGATATTTCCCGCAATGGAACCGTCGGAACGGTCGAGCCGAGCGGCGTCGGGCCGCTGCTCCGCCGCTGGCGCGAGGCGCGCCATCTGAGCCAGCTCGAGCTGGCGCTGGAGGCCGAGGTCTCGGCGCGCCATATCAGCTTCCTCGAAACCGGACGCGCCGAGCCGAGCCGCGAGATGCTGCTGACGCTCTCCAACGTGCTCGACGTGCCGCTGCGCGAGCGCAACCTGCTGCTGCTCGCCGCCGGCTACGCGCCGATTTACGGCGAGACCAGCCTCGACGATCCGCGGATGCTCCAGGTGCGCGCGGCGGTCGAGGTGATCTTGAAATCCAACGAGCCGCGCAGCGCCCTCGCCCACGACCGCCATTGGAATATCGTCATGGGCAACGCGGCCTTCGTGCGCTTTCTCACCACAATCCTGGGCAAGGAACCGCCGGGGCTGACGCCGCTAACCATCGCCACGGCGCCGCGGCTCAACGTGCTCCGCCTGGTCTTCGATCCCGACGGCGTGCGCAAGGCGTTCGTCAACTGGGAGGCGATCGCGCGGGCGCTGCTCAACGAGGCCTATCGGCGCCTCGCCTGGGCGCGCGACGAGGAACTCAAGAGCCTGATCGCCGAGGTGCTGAGCTATCCCGGCGTGCCGGCGCGATGGCGCGAGCCCGACGTCGAGGCGCCGCACGAGTTGATCGTGCCGATGGAGATAAAGATGTTCGGCCAGGTCGTGCGCATGTTCAGCACGGTGACGACCGTGGCCACGCCGCACGACGTCACGCTGCAGGAATTGCACATCGAGGTTTTCTACCCGGCCGACGCCGAGACCGAATCGGTGCTGAAGGTGTTCGAGGAGCGCGGCGGATGAGCGCGCCGCCAGCCGGCGAGCCTAGAGCGTGCGCAGAAACGCGACCAGGTCCGCCTTCTCTTCCGCGGTGAGTCCGACCTGGAAGCGGTCGTTGTAGAAGTTCACCACGTCCATCAGCGTCGCCGATTGCCCGTCGTGAAAATACGGCGCACGCGAGGCCAGGCCGCGCAGGCTCGAGGTCTTGAAGCGCGCGATATCGGCGCATCGCCCGGTGATCAGCGCCTGCCCCGGATCGGTCACCTGGAAGACCTGGCCCCTGAGCGCCCCGCTATCGCATCGCAGCGTGAACAGCGGCAGGTCGGGCGTGCGCCGCGAAGCGTCGGCGGTGCCGATGTTCATCAGGATGTCGATCGAGCGATTGCCGACGTTGGGCGTGTCGTGGCAGGTCGAGCAGAAGCCCTCGTGCGTGGGATGGTCCTCGGCATCGTCGAGGCCGGGAACGCCGCCGATGATCATCGGCGTGGCGTTGAAGATGGCCTGGCCGCGGGCGATGCGGGCGCGCTCGCGGTTGGCGTCGTCGCGCCACAGGTCGTAGAGGTTGAAGACGTGCAGCGAGGTCTGCGCGCCGGTGGGATTGTTGCCGAAGGGATCGTTGATCCCGACGAAGAACGGCTCGCGCGAGAGCGCGACCGGACCGCCGCCGACGCCGCCGTCGACCAGCGAGCCCGCGCCGGGCACCCATACCTGGGCGTCGTAAGTGCCGGTCTCGAACTCGATCAGCCGCGCGAGCTGATCCGGCATCGGCCCGTCCACGGCCTGCTCGTGCGTGCGCACCGCGTCGATCGCCTGGTGTTCGAGGTCGGGCATCCGCCCGTCCCACATGATCGTGTTCTCGAAACGCAGATTGGTCGCCTGCAGCGGCCGGCGATAGACGGAAATCACGCCGCTTTTGGGACCGGCGAGCTTCGTGCAGTGGTACGGATCGTCAACCTTGATCACCGAGAACTCCGCCCTGGGCGGAATCGGAAGTGCGACGCGAATCAGTCCCTTGTTCAGCAGGAGGCTGTACGCCCGCTTCATCGCCGCGGGCGTGGACACGTCGGCGTCGGAGCAGGTGGCGCCGTCGATCGGGCGGAAGAGCGGATCGGCGCCGTGACTCGCCTCGAAGCGCGCGCGGATATGCACCGGCGTAATCGTCCATCCGGCGCTCGGGTCGTGGCAGGTGACGCAGGCGCGCCCGTTGGTGCCGAGCGGCTTGAAGAACGGATTTTCGGCGGTAAAGGGACCCTCGGGCTGATAGGTGGCCGATTTGCCGTCGGCGTTTTCCCAGGTCGCGTAGCGCTCGAGGCCGTCGAAGGTCGCGGTCGCGTAGTCGTGGCTCGCGCCCTCGGTGTAGGCGGCCGCTTTGCCACCGGGAGCGAGGTGGGCCCCGGCAGCTCGAGAATCGCCGTGAGCGGCGCTTGCCGCCCATGCGCCAAACAGGCAAAGCGCGGCCGCCGCGCAAGCCATCGCGGTGTGGATCATGAAGCGGGGACGATTTTTCAGTAGCGACCGCAAAGGCCTCGCCCGCCGCATCGCTGCTCACGGGCCGTCGTTTTTTTAGCCTGTTTTTGCAATCACTTCCAAGATTCCGAACCTACCTTCGGGCCTGGGCGCGAAAACAGCATAAATTATTTTGCCGGGCTTTGCTTCGATGCGAAAGCGCCATCAAGATAAGCCAAATGCGGGATGCGTCGGAGGCCGGCATGAACCAAACCCGGGCAAAGTCGGAGCGCCTGCTGGAAAACAATCGCGTGATCGTCACGCGATGGACATTTGCGGCGGGCGAGGCCACCGGCCCGCACGTGCACGCGCACGATTACGTGGTCGTGCCGCTCAGCACGGGAAAGCTGCGCATCACTGCCGCAGACGGCACCGCCGCGGACGCGCAATTGACGACCGGTGTTCCATACGCGCGCGAGGCCGGCGTCGCTCACGATGTCGCGAACCCGAATGCGTTCGAATTCAGCTTTATCGAGATTGAGCTGAAGTAAGCGCGCTCGAAATGGCGTTCACACGAGCGCATGCGATCGCGCGACCGGAACGTACACGGCCGCGCCGGCGCATACGCCAACGCGCGAACGCGATCGATGTCAGCCGGCGAATCCTGCGAAGGGCTCCCCGGCCTGTCGGGCAAACGGAATTTCTAATGAGCCGCGGGCGCAGCCATCGGAGTCGTCATCGCGCCCGGGCTGGCCATCCCGCCCGAGACGCCCGTCGCGCCGGGGGTGCCCATCGCGCCCGACTTCTTCGACTCCTTACGACATCGGTAAACGCTGGAGCGGGAGATTTTCATCTCCTTGGCAACCTCGGACACCTTCTTGCCGCTGCTCAGCTCGGACATCACTTGCGTGCAATCGACCTTGTGGGTGGCGGCGTAGGCGCTCGACAGGCCTACCTGAAGCGAGAGCGCCGCCGCAACGGCAAACGTGGCGGCCAGAGCGGATTTCCGGTTGTTCATGATCGTCCTCCATGGCGATCCTGTGCCGTCAAAGAGTACCGCACCAGTTCGCAGTATCGCAAAAGCCATCCAGCGCGAGAAACGATGCACTAAAATTCCACCATCACCTTGCACTGATTGGTCGGCAACTGGAGCGAGGCGAATGCGCGCGGCAGCGCGTCGAGCGGCATCGTGTGCGTAATCATCGGCGCCGTCGCGATGCGGCCGGCGGCGAGCGCGGCGAGCGCCATCTCGATTTCGGCGCGCTCCATCCCGAGCGAAAACCGCAGGTCCAGCTCCTTGCGCATCGCGATTAGCGGCGGGAACGCGTCCTCCTCGGTGCATACGCCCACGATCGCGATGCGGCCGCCGGGCTGGGCGTAGGCGGTCGCCTCGGCGATCGCGCCCGGCGCGCCGACGCATTCGAAGATCACCTGCGGTCCCGCGCCAGTCAGCGCCTCGACCCGGCCCGACGGGTTGTGCATGCGCGGATCGACGGCGGCGTCCGCGCCCATCTTGAGCGCGAGGCGGCGGCGATGCTCGTTGGGCTCCGAGACGACAATCGCGCGCGCGCCCGCGAAGCGC
>DASRDF010000130.1:0-17339 GCA_035652735.1 Pseudolabrys sp.
GCACCGATCTCGACAAGATCGAACGCATCAAGATCGACCTGAAGACGGGAAAAGTCGACACGATGCGCATGATGGCTTCCTGAATGAGCCCAGGGCCGTTGCCGCCACGAGATCGCGCCCCGTAGCGCCGCCACCGCCGGCGTTGTTCACGATTTCGTCAGCAATGCGTCAAGCGTCGGCCGATTGATGCAATATTGTCGCCACGCGTCGCCCTGAGCATTCCTTGCCAGATCGTACGCGCAGCGCAGTTTGCAGTCGCAGCGGGCGCAGCAGATTGCCAATTCCCTGCCAACCTCAGGCTTGGTTCTGTTTACAGAATTGAAGTTGAGGCCAAGCCGCTCCATGCGTTGGGGAAGCAGGCTAGCCCACCAGCCGCCATTGCCGCCCAGCTTCATCATCTCTTTCGTGCTGAGCCCCAATTCGCGCGCGACCCGACCGGCCTCGGCCGGCTCGCGGCGGACGAATTCCGCAAATTCGAGCCGTTCGCGCCATTGGCGCCCGGCCCCGGAAATCATCTGCGCGAGGCGCCGCGCCGTAGAGGTAAACTTATCGATGTGTGAGCTCTCCATTTCCCTCTCCTCATCCGCAGAGGTGCCGATCAAACAGGGCTGTCATACGCGCACGATATTGCCCTTCGTCTCATGCCTGTTTGTTGCGGCACAAACTTCCGCTCGAATCCGGCCAGCGGCTGTATTCGCCGACTTAATTGGTTAATTGTTTCACCGGCCTCGATATTTTACATTCCACGCTCGACGCGTAGTCCCCCCGAACGAAACGCTGGGCGAAGTGATCGACCGGTCGTTAATCGCAAAGCTGCCGTTGTTCGCCGAGCTTGGCTCTGACGATCTCGACGCGCTTTTGCGCGAAGGGCAGGCACTCCGCTATCCCAAGAACACCCCCGTGTTCGAACAGGGCGAGGAAGCCAAATCCTTTTTCGTGCTGCTGCACGGGCATGTGCGTGCGGAAAAAGCCACCCCTGACGGCCAAAATATCGTCGTTCGCTATGTTTCTACGGGAGAAGTATTCGGCGTGGCTGAGGCCATCGGACTGAAGCACTATCCGGCGACAGCGACGGCAGTTGTGGACAGCGTCGCGCTGGCTTGGCCGTCGCATGCGTGGAAACGGCTGGCCGCCCAGTATCCGAAGCTCGCTATGAATGCACTGCAAACCGTCGGTGCCCGATTGCAAGAGGCTCATACGCGTGTGATTGAAATGTCGACCGAGCAGGTCGAACGCCGAGTCGCCCATGCGCTTCTTCGCCTCGCCAAACAGGCCGGCCGGAAAGTTGACCAAGGAATCGAGATCGATTTCCCCATCAGCCGCCAAGACGTAGCCGAGATGACGGGTACCACATTGCATACCGTCAGCCGGATTCTGAGCTCCTGGGAAGAGCAGGGACTCACAGCAAGCGGGCGGCAGCGAATTATCTTGCGCGAGCCCCATAAACTCCTCGGCATTGCCGAAGGACGCGCGCAGACCTGACTCACTCTAGTTTGAAGGGACTTTAAGGGCGAGCCGCAGCGCGCGAAGAAACGTATCGCCATCGAGACCATGCTCGCGGCATGCGTCATCGATGGTGTGAAATGCTGCGAATGGACACCCGACACAACGCATCCTGAAGTCTAGAAAGACACGGATGGTCGCTGGCCATCGGCGCATCACCAGGTCGACCGGTATTCCGGAATCGATATCAACGATATCCTCAACCATGTCGCCATGGTATCGTGCGGCAAGCTGCGGTCTTTGTGCGCGCGCAAGGAACGGGGCGTCGTCTCCCGCCGCTCAATTTGCGGAAGCGCAAAGAACGCGTTGAACCCACCAGGCATCCTTTATGAGACAGCCAGTGAACAAAGGCTCAGCCGAAAGCATCGATGAAAGGATGAAGCCATGTCTCAGTCGAAAACGGAAAAGTCTTTAATTGTGTTCTTCCGTCTTGCAATGGCATGGACCTTTTTATACGCGGCCTCGCATCAAGTCTTCGATCCCAACTTCAGCGTCGCGGGGTTCCTAAAAGGGACCAAGACATTCCACGACATCTACATGCCGCTAACGAGTCCGAGTTGGGCGCCGGTTTTCACCTTCCTGGTAGGATACGGTCATTTGCTGATCGGCGTCTCGCTGCTGGTCGGACTCATGGTGCGCGTGAGCGCGAGTTTCGGCATCCTACTGATGCTGGTGTATTGGACCGCACATATGGATTTTCCTTACATCGAGAACAAGAACAATTTCCTTCTCGACTATCATCTCGTCTACGCGGGGGTTCTCGTTTACCTGATCGTCAAGCGCGCAGGTTATATTTGCGGCCTGGACGGGTGGCTCGAAAGGCGCTCCTTCTTCGCCCAGTATCCGCGGCTTCGTCCATTCTTCGCGTGACGCAACGAAGGTACTCGTAAAGCCTTTCGATGTTGATCGATCTTGGGCTCGGAACCGTCGTCATATCCGCGACCGTCTTGATCCATACGGTCGGGCTGATCGCACTCGCGCGCCTGATCGGGGCCGTCAATCGCTGGTTCAGCCTTCATCGGCACGGCCTTGGCCGTACAATGTCGATGATCGCGACCGTCCTCGGGCTCTTTGTCGTCCACGGTTTCGAAATCTGGCTGTGGGCCTTCGTGTATGTCGGAGTTGGCGCATTCGACGCCATCGACAGCGCCCTCTATTTTTCCACTACCACGTTTGCCACAGTGGGCTACGGCGATGTCGTGCTTCCGGCCGATTGGCGGATCTTGGGCTCTCTCGAAGGAGTGAATGGATTCATGCTGATCGGATGGTCTACAGCGTATCTCGTCGCCGCCTCCACGCGCTATGGGCCATTTCGGATCGGCGAACATTTCTGACGCGTCGCCTTCATGCCCGAGATTGAAAGGCCATGCTCGATAGTCCAAGGCTCGCTCCGATCGGCCCAGCCGCCGTCCGCGGGATGCTCGATGACGGCGGCGAGCTCGCGCTCATCGACGTGCGCGAGGAACTGATCTTCTCGCGCAACCATCTGCTCTGGGCGCGCAATGTACCGCTGTCCCGGCTCGAGCTGCGGTTCGCGCGGCTGGTACCGCGCAAGACGACGCGCATCGTTCTGTGCGACGACAACGACGGGCTCGCGCAACGTGCAGGCCACGTGCTGGCGCGCGCCGGCTACCGCAATTTCTCCTTTCTCGACGGTGGCGTCGCCGGCTGGGAGAAGGCGGGCTTCGTCACCTTCTCCGGTGTGCACGTGCCGAGCAAGGCCTTCGGCGAGTTCGTCGAGCACGACAGCGGCACGCCGAGCATCAGCGCAGCCGAGCTCGACGCGATGATGAAGAGCGGCGCGAAAATGGTCGTGCTCGACAGCCGCCCCTTCGACGAATACGCCCGCGTTTCTATTCCTTCCGGCATCAACGTCCCTGGCGCCGAACTGGTGCTGCGGGCGCGCGACCTTGCGCCCTCGCCCGACACGACGATCGTGGTGAATTGCGCAGGCCGCACCCGCAGCATCATCGGCGCGCAATCTCTGATCAATGCCGGCCTGCCGAACAGAGTGGTGGCGCTGCGCAACGGCACCATGGGCTGGCATCTCGCCGGACTGACCTGCGCCAGCGGACAATCCGCGCGCGCCGGCGAAGCCTCGCGCGGCAGCCTCATCTGGGCAAAGCAGGCGGCGGAAACCGTCGCGCGCAAATACGGCGTCGCGCGAACCGACGGCGCGACGGTCGAAGCGTGGCGCAAGGACGAGCAGCGCACCACCTACGTCTTCGATGTGCGCGATCCCACCGAATACAAGGCCGGGCATTATCCCGGCGCGATCTCGGCCCCCGGCGGGCAGCTGGTGCAGGCAACGGACATCTACGCCGGCGTGCTCGGCGCCCGCATTGTCTTGAGCGACGACAGGGAGGTGCGCGCGTGCATGACCGCCTCCTGGCTCAAGCAGATGGGCTGGAAAGAGGTTTACGTGCTGGCCGAGACCGGCGGCGAAACGGCTGAGGCGACGGCCGCGATCTTGGGCTCATTGCCTGATGAAGCCGCGGTGGCGCCCTCCAAGATCCTCGAAATCGACAACGTGTCGGTCGTCGACCTTTCCCTCAGCGCCGATTACCGCCGCGGCCACATTCCCGGCGCCTGGTTCGCCATCCGCGGGCGGCTCGACAAGGCGATGCCCAAGATTCCGCCCCGCCGTGCCATCATTCTCACCTCCGAAGACGGCGTGCTTGCAGGCCTCGCCGTTGAGGAAGCACGCGCCCTCACGGACGCGGCGCCGGTATGCTGGCTCAAAGGCGGCAACGCCGCCTGGGTGGCGCATGGGTTTCCATTGTCGACCGCCGAAAAATGGGCCGACGAGCCGCTCGACGTTTGGCTCAAACCCTACGAGCAGACGGGCGATACCGAAGCGGCGATGAATGCCTATTTGTCGTGGGAGATCGATCTCCTGGAGCGCATCAAACGCGACGGCACCGCCCACTTTCTATCGGCGCGTTAAACACTCCGTCGTGGACGGGCTTGTCCCAGTCGTCCACGCCTTTATTTGTGGTACTCAAACGCTGAGGCCCTCATCAGGCCGGGCATGGCAAAGAAAAATGAAATTCCTCGACGAAGCCAAGGTCTACGTGCAATCCGGCGCGGGCGGCAACGGCTGCGTGTCGTTTCGCCGCGAGAAGTTTCTCGAGTTTGGCGGACCGAACGGCGGCGACGGCGGCAAAGGCGGCGATGTGGTCATCGAGGCGGTCAACGGCCTCAACACGCTGATCGATTACCGCTACCAGCAGCACTTCAAGGCGGAGCGCGGCGGCAACGGAATGGGCAAGGACCGCCACGGCGCCAACGGCCGCGACGCAGTGCTGAAGGTGCCGGTCGGCACCCAGGTCTACGAAGAAGACGGTGAGACGCTGCTCGCCGATCTGACTGCGGTCGGTCAGCGCGCCACCATTCTCGCCGGCGGCAATGGCGGTTTCGGCAATGCCCATTTTAAGTCATCGACAAATCGCGCCCCACGCCACGCCAATCCGGGGGAGGCGGCGCAGGAGATGACCATCCGTCTGCGCCTGAAGCTGATCGCGGATGCCGGCCTCATTGGGCTGCCCAACGCCGGCAAGTCCACGTTCCTCGCGGCCGTCAGCGCCGCCAAGCCGAAGATTGCCGACTATCCGTTCACGACGCTGCATCCGCAGCTCGGCGTCGTCCGCATCGACGACCGCGAATTCGTGCTTGCGGACTTGCCGGGCCTGATCGAAGGCGCGCACGAAGGCACTGGGCTTGGCGACCGTTTCCTCGGCCATACCGAGCGCTGCAACGTCCTGCTGCATCTGGTCGACGGCACCGGTGAGGATCCGGCCGAAGCGTACCGCCTCGTGCGCCGCGAGTTGGCGGCCTACGGGCACGGCCTCGCCGACAAATCCGAGATTGTCGCGCTGTCCAAGGCCGACGCTCTGACGCCCACGCAGATCGAGAAGCAAAGCGCAAAATTGCAAAAGGCGGCCAAGAAAGCACCCCTCGTGCTATCGGCTCAGTCTACACAGGGTGTCACGGAGGTCCTGCGGGCGCTGCTCCATGCTATTGATGCGGCGCAACAGAGTGCTGACGCGCAACGCGCCGCGAAAGCGACTGCGTCCTTGCCTTGACCGCGAGGCTTTGCCCCGGAACAGTGGCGGGGAATTTGCCGATTTTACGTGCTGGGGGGATTGCCCGTTTTGGGCGGCCGCGCGCACAATCTAGGGATCGTGAATGAGCGGGCAAAGCATCCGCTCACAGGAAGCAGGGAGGTCTGCAATGACTGCGACCACATATGGGACGATTCGGGATTCCGAGCACAGCGCGCAGCTGCACAAGGCGGTGATCGCCGCAACTATCGGCACCACAATCGAATGGTACGACTTCTTCATCTACGGCACCGCCGCCGGTCTCGTTTTCGGAAAGCTCTACTTCCCCCATGAAGATCCGCTGACCGCAACGCTTGCTGCGTTCGGCACGTACTTCATCGGCTTTGTCGGTCGCCCCATCGGAGCGGCGATCTTCGGCCACTACGGCGACCGCATCGGCCGCAAAGCGACGCTCATCGCGACGCTTCTGTGCATGGGTGTGGCCACCTTCCTGATCGCCTTCGTTCCGACTTATGCGTCGATCGGCATCTGGGGCGCTGTCATCCTGACCATTCTGCGCGTCTTCCAAGGCATCGGCGTCGGCGGCGAGTGGGGCGGCTCGGTGTTACTGGCGATGGAATGGTCGCGCACCCATGGCCACCGGGGACTCGTGGCATCGTGGCCGCAGTTCGGGGTACCCTGCGGTCTTTTCTTATCGAACCTCGCCATCCTCGCCTTCAGCGCATGGTCGGGCGACCAGTTCGGCGTATGGGGCTGGCGCATCCCATTTCTATTGTCGATTATTCTCGTTGCCATCGGTCTGTGGATCCGGCTCGGCATCCTGGAGACGCCGGTCTTCCAGCAATTGCTCGACGAGAACCGTATCGTGAGGGCGCCTATCGTGGAGGTGATCAAGAGGCAGCCGAAGGAAATCATCCTCTCGGCCTGCCTGCGCATGGCGGAGCAAGCACCGTTCTATATCTTCACGGCGTTCATCTTCGCCTACGCGACCGGCACTTTGCACATGTCGCGGGACCTGATCTTGGCCGCGGTACTGGTTGCGTCGGTCGTCTCCTTCGTCACCATTCCGCTGTCGGGCCATATCTCCGACCGCATCGGCCGCAGGAAGATGTATTTGATCGGCGCCGCGGTTACCGGCGTATTCGGCTTCATCTATTTCGGCCTGGTGGACACCGCCGCCCCGGTTGCGGTGTTCATCGCCATCGTGCTGTCGCTCATTCCGCACGACATGCAGTATGGGCCGCAAGCGGCCCTCATTGCCGAAGCGTTTACGCCACGGCTGCGCTACAGCGGCTCCTCGCTCGGCTATCAGCTCGCCTCGATCATCGCCGGCGGGCCGGCACCCTTGATCGCCACGGCGCTATTTGCCGCTTACCACTCGGGCTACGCCATCGCGATCTATATTGCGGGCTGCGCCATTGTCAGCCTGATCTCGGCGTCGCTGATGCCCGACTACACCGGCCAGGACATTTCGATGGAATACGACGAGAAAACGGCGCGGGCGGCAGCGGCGCGGCCCTAGCGCTCACCCACTAATGTCATTAAGCGCGCGGCGTCGAAAGGCGCCGCGCTTTTCTGGTCGTTGTCGAAGTAGACGTAAACGTCACGGCGGCCGCGCCTCCATCGCGCGATTACCTGCGCCCATTCGCGCAGGATCTTGTCCGGGTAATTGCCGCGGTATTTGCCGCCCGGCCCATGACCGCGGACGTAGACGAATGACGCGGTCGCCTCCCACGGCGCCGGCGCATCGTGGTGATCGGAGAGGCACAGTGAAATATCGTGCTCGCGCAGCAGACGCAGGATCGGCGCCTCGTACCAGCTCGGATGCCGAAATTCGAACGCATAGCGGCGCTGCGGCTTCAGCAGCTTGAGAAAGTGCGCGAGGCGATCGCCGTTCGCGGTGAACATCGGCGGCAGCTGAAACAACACCGGACCCGCTTTGTGACCGAGAATGCGCAGCCGCGATTCCAGCAGCGCCAGGCTGTTGCGCGACTTGTTCGTGAGCCGCTTCCAATGCGTGATGAACTTCGACGCTTTCCAGGCGAAGACGAAATCGTCCGGTGTGCCCTCGCGCCAGCCGCGGACCGCTGCGACGGTCGGCGTGCGATAGAACACGCCGTTGAGCTCGGCAGTGGAAAATTGCGTCGCATAGAAATGCAGGTGATCCTTGACCATCACCTCGCGCGGAAAGAACGGGCCGCGCCAGGACGCATAGCTCCAGCCGGACGTGCCGATCAGAATCCTGGACATTGTGCGCTCGACGCGTAGGCTTGCCGCCGGCATCAACGCTTCACACGCGCGAACGATCCGCGTCGCTCAAGGGAGAGCCCCGATGAAGACCCGCGCCGCTATTGCCTGGAAAGCGGGCGAGCCGCTCACCATCGAGGAGATCGAGATTGAAGGGCCGAAGGCCGGCGAGGTGCTGGTTGAAATCATGGCCACCGGCATCTGCCACACCGATGCCTACACGCTTTCGGGCGCCGACCCGGAAGGCATTTTTCCGGCGATCTTGGGCCATGAAGGCGCCGGCATCGTGCGCGACGTCGGGACAGGCGTCAGCGGCGTCAAAATCGGCGACCACGTTATTCCGCTCTACACGCCGGAATGCCGGCAGTGCAAAACGTGCCTGTCGCGCCGCTCCAATCTCTGCACCGCCATTCGCGCCACCCAAGGAAAGGGCGTGATGCCGGACGGCACCTCGCGCTTCCGCTGCGACGGCGATCCGGTGTTTCACTATATGGGCTGTTCGACCTTTTCCAATTTGACCGTGCTGCCGGAGATCGCCGTGGCGAAAGTGCGCGAGGACGCGCCGTTCGACAAGATCTGCTACATCGGGTGCGGCGTCACGACCGGCATCGGTGCCGTGATCTACACGGCGAAGGTCTGGCCCGGCGCCAACGTCGCCGTCTTCGGCCTCGGCGGCATCGGCCTCAACGTCATCCAAGGCGCCAAGATGGTCGGCGTCGACAAAATCATCGGCGTCGATCTCAACCCAGGAAAGCGCGCGATGGCCGAGAAATTCGGCATGACGCATTTCATCAATCCGGACGACATTGGCCGCGACAAGGTCGTGCAGGCGATCATCGATCTCACGGGCGGCGGCGCCGACTTTTCCTTCGAATGCATCGGCAATGTGCACACGATGCGCCAGGCGCTGGAATGCTGTCACCGCGGCTGGGGCGAGAGCGTGATCATCGGTGTCGCCGCTTCGGGGCAGGAGATTTCCACACGTCCATTCCAGCTCGTGACCGGCCGCGTCTGGCGCGGCAGCGCCTTCGGCGGCGCGCGTGGCCGCACCGACGTGCCCAAGCTCGTCGACTGGTACATGGAGAAGAAGATCAATATCGACGATCTCATCACGCACACCATGCCGCTCGAGAAGATCAACGATGCCTTCGACTTAATGCACGAAGGTCGCTCGATCAGGAGCGTGGTGATTTATTGAGTAGCCCACACATTGCCATCGTCCCACGAGGCGAACGATCCGCTTTGGCGGGGCCGACGTCGGCATAATGCGCTCGCGTTCGAGCGCTATTTTGTGCACAGCTTCCGCGGGCCGTTGGACGGCTGATAAGTGCAGTCGGCAGGATTGAATGTGAAGTAGGCTTGCCTGCACGCCTCGACATTGCATCTCGGCGCATCCGGGGCCGGCTCGTTCGCCGGGACGGCGGTCGGCGCCGCCGAGGCCTCCGCCTGCGGTGGATGACCTTTGTCGCAAAACCGGCGCGGCCCGTCGAACGGCTGCCACGTGCAGTCGGCCGCGCGAAACGAGTGGTAGGCGGCAGTGCACGCTGCGATATCGCATTTCGGCTGCTCGGGCGCGGCGGCCGCGACCGGCGCCGGCTTCGGCTCGATGCCGATGATCGGCTGCGGTACCGCCGCCGAGCCTGCATTCGCCGTCTGCGGCAATGGCCGCGGCGGATAGACAGATCGCGCCTGCGTAGCCGCGACAGCAGGCCGAGGCGGCGGCACATGGGCGGCGAGCTTTGCCGCCTGCACCGATGCTTCGGTTTCCGCCATGGGCTGCATCGGCGCGTTCACCCAATCGAGTCCGAAGACGACGCTGCCGACGGTCACCGCGAGCATGCAGCAGTAAAACAAAAATGAGCGCGACGACGACATGGTCTGAACCGAGTTGACGGCCTGATCGGCGCCGGCCGTTGACGGGCCGGACTATATACACCGGCGTGCTCCCCGCGCCATGCGTGTCGGAACTCGCGGTTCCGCGTTCGCGAAATCACTGCGAAATGATCAAATTGCTGCCCTTAAAGTGCACATCCGGCAGGTACTAAGCCCGCCTCCGCTGGGGGGTTAATCAGTCGGGGGAGTTCCTGAATGCTGTCGCGCTTTGGCGCCGCACTTTGCGGCGCAGGGATGATCTTTGCCTTTTCGTTCACCGCCCACGCGCAAACGGGCATTGCTTCAGTCTACGCCTACAAAGGGGAAAAGACCGCCAACGGCGAACACGCGTCGCCGTCCGGGTTGACCGCCGCGCATCGTTCGCTGCCTTTCGGCACGCGCGTGCGCGTCACCAACGAGCGCAATGGCCGCAGCGTGGTCGTCCGCATCAACGATCGCGGCCCCTATGTCTCCGGCCGCATCATCGACTTGACGCCGGCGGCCGCGCACGCGCTGGGATTTTCCGGCTTGGCGCCGGTCAACGTCGAGCGCCTGTCGGGCTGATCGCTCAGCGATAGCTGTATCGGTATCTGCCGTACGGACCCGCGAACGGCACGTCGTCGTCATCGCCATCCGGCGCCAAACGCCGCACGATGCTCTCGACGTCGCTCAATTCGCGATCGTCTCCGCGCCAGGGCCGAAAGTCGGGCGGTCCATAGCGGCCGCCCCGACGCTCGGCAACGCTGCGCTCGTCGTCATAGCGGTAGCGCGGCCGGCTTGCCTGACGGGCGCGCTCGTGTGAGCGGGCGACCGTGTCGGTGCCGTCGCGCATGCAGACTCGCCGCGGCCCGTCATAGGGCTGATAGGTGCAGTCCGAGGCACGGAACGACTGATAGGCGGCACTGCAAGCCTGCACGTTGCAGTGATTCGCCGCCTGCTGGGTATCGGCCGCGGCCTGCGGCTGCTGGCTCGACTGATTGTTGGCTTGCGCTTGCGCTGCTTGGACGGGCGGCTTCTCCGCGTCGGCTGACGAAGCCTGGGCCTGAGGTTGAGCTTGGGCCTGAGCCGCATTGCTGCCGGCGCCCGGCGCCGTGTTGCCCACGGCTTGCGCTGCCGGCTGCGGAGCAGCCGGGCCTGCCTGCGGCGCCGCCGGGCTAGCAGGATAAACCGGGGTCAGCGCGCGATTGTCGGCCTGCGCCTTGGCGGCTTCCCGAGTGTCGGTCTGCTTCTTCGCAGCTTTTTGCGCCGCCGGTTGCGGCCGCGATACCGTCTCCGGTTTCGCAGAGGCTTCGACATGCCCCAGCGGCACGTTGGGCGTGCGTGACAGCGGCGCGTTCATAAGATCGAGTCCGAACAGCACACTCGCCGCGCTCACCAGCAGCACGAAGAAATAGATGAGAAATGCCATGACAGGTTTCCCGCCGGCGATATTCGCCTGCTCGGCAACGCCGCAACTCAGCCGCAGTTCCGCCGTATGAAAGTTTCAGTTGCGCGAAAGGGAACTGCGGCAAAGCCGCCGTGCTTTCGCCGCGAATAAAACCGCAGTCTTACCAAAATTCGTCCCCTTCCAATCGCAAGACCTGCCGCTCTCAAGCGGCCGCACGTGTTTCGGGGGCCAGCAAAAAATCAGGGAACTGCGGAATGCGGCGGCTGTTCGTGCCTGCTTGCCTGTGCATCATGACGTGGTCGAGCGCGACGGGCTTCGACCTGCCGCTCGAGAAAGCTGTCGGCTCCTCCACCTTCGACAAGCGCGCGCTGATGCGCGCGATCGGCGCCGACGCGCAGCATGACGAGGCGCCGGCGCAGGAAGCGACGGCCTTTGCCGTCGCCGACATTCCCGAGGACGTCACCAGCTCCCCGACGGACGTCGTTGTATCGCCGCAGGCGGTGCCGCTGCCGCCCAAGGCCAAGCCGATCGTCAATCGCTCGCGGATGGAAATCTGCGACACGGTCGCCAAAGCGGCGCACAGTAACGATCTGCCGCTGCCGTTCTTCATTCGTCTGCTGTTCCAGGAAAGTCGCTTCAAGGCGGGCGCGGTGAGCTCGTCCGGCGCGGAAGGCATCGCCCAGTTCATGCCCGATACGTCCGCCAGCGAAGGCCTCGACAATCCGTTCGATCCGCTGCAGGCGATCCCCGCATCGGCGCGCTTGCTGCGAAAACTGGTTGCGCAATTCGGCAATCTCGGTCTCGCCGCTGCAGCCTACAATGCCGGACCGAAGCGCATTCACGATTGGCTCGCCAAGAAAGACAAGCTGCCGCAGGAAACCAAGGGCTACGTCAAAACGGTCACGGGCAAGCCGGCGGAGAGCTGGCGAGTGGCCAGCGCAAACGCAGCCGACTTGACCTTGCCGTCTCGTGCGCCGTGCAAGGAAACCTTGCCGCCCGCCGAGCAAAGCGCCGCCGCCAAGCCGGCCAAGAAGGCGCAAACTCATGCCCGGGTCGCGGCGAAGGGCCGCAAAGCGCCGGTCACGAAACGCAAAACGCCCGCGCACGAGGTTGCCAAGCGCGGCCACGACGAAAAAACCAAGATCGCGCAGCGTTAATCGGCCGAAGCCGCAGACCAAGGAAAGTCAGCCCGGCGGCGTCAGCGCCTCGCGTGCATCGGCCGGGGACCGCGCGCCATCGAGCAGCGCAACGAGCACAGTCGGATCGGCTGCGGTGCGCACCACGATGCCCTCCTCGCGCCCGCGAATGGAAACCTGCGTGCGCGTCAGCGCATCGGCCGCCAGTCCGGCGGACACGCAAACTTCATCTGACACGACGAGCTTGCAATCGAGCGTCTTGGTCAAGTCCTGCAGCCGCGCGGCGACATTGACGGCATCGCCGAGCGCGGTGAACACCGTGTGCTCGGCGAATCCGATGTCGCCGATAATGACTTCGCCGGCGTGAATGCCGATGCCGAATTGGATCGGTGCCGGCAGGTCGGCGGCGAATTGGCGGTTCATCTGCGCGACGTTCTCCGCCACTTTGGCCGCGGCACGCAGCGCCTGCCGACACGCGGTCTTGGCGTCGCTCTCGATACCGAACAGCGCCAGCATGCCATCGCCGACGAACTGGTTCGGCTGTCCGCCGGCGGCGAGCGCCGCCTGCGCCGCGGCAGCGAGGAAGCGGTTGATCAGGAACACGACGTCGAAAGGCAGCCGCGCTTCGGCGAATTTGGTCGAGCCACGCATGTCCACGAACATGCTGACGACATAGTGCTCTTGGCCGGTGTTCATACGCCGGCCCTTGCGCAGCAGTTCGGCAGTCATGTTCGGCGGCAGGATGGGGATGACGGAAATGTCGGCCTGCGGGCGCAATTGGCAGGCGAGCCGCACCGCGGAATTGGCGCTGGCGCCGATGCGCTCCAGCACAAATGCTTCGCGCGGCGACGGCGGCGGCAAAGACCTGCGGTCGCCGACCACGCGCACGCGGCAGGTCGAGCAGCGCGCGCGGCCGCCGCAGACGCTGGCGTGCGGAATGGCAAAGCGCAGGCTCGCCTCGAGCACGCTCAAGCCCCTCGGCACGCGCACCTCGCGGTCGGGATAGGAAATGGTGATCAGACCGGCGCGCCGCTCGCGCCAGGTTCGCGCGACCCGCGCGGCGGCTACCAGCAGAAACGCCCCGGCATAGGCGAGCGGGAAATAGACGAACATGATTCCGCGAACGACCTGATACTGCTCGCGCGGCATGGTGAGCAGGTTCTGCTGGCGCCATTGCGCATCCTGCGCCAGATCGATCACCTCGCGCCCACCTTGGTGCGCGCCGAGCATCGCCAGCACCGGGATCAGCACGGCCGCGGAGAGCAGATAAGGCGCCGCCCAGCCGTAGAAGCTCTTCATGCGCAGCCAAAAATACAGACCGATGCAGGCGTGCATCCAGGCGACCACCAGCAGCGCAAATTGCACCGCGATCAGATGCGGCCGCGCCACCCAATAGGCGAACAAAGTCGTCGCGTAATTGAGCGGCGGCACGCCGTAAAAGGCGGCAAGCCGCGCCGGGCCGAAATGGTCGGCGAGCCAGAGCGGAATGCTCAAGCCCAGAATCAGCTGCGTGAGTTCGGCGGTGGTGTAGCGAAAGTGCCGGCGCTGATAGAGCGCCCATAAGCCGAGCGAGAAATGCGTGGCCGCGCTTGCGTACAGAACAGAATTGATCGCCGGATTACGCCAGAAGGCGACGTGGTATCTCAGCCACGCCTCCATCAAATCGTAAGAGAAATTGCCGAGCGCGTGGTTGAGGAAATGCGAGAGGATGTATGCGAACATCAGCAGGCCGGTGGCCAGCCGAATTTGCCGCACGCCGATGCCACGCAGCCAGGACGGTAGCCTCGGCGCATCCTCGGCGCGCTGCGGCCGCGCTTCACCGATGGCAGGTGTGTCAACCGTCACGATTGGCCTCGCAAACCGCCGCAATCTTAGGGCCGCAAGCGGCGGTGACAATCACGCGACCGCCGCCTGATGGTCCTCCGGCTCCTCGGCTGCCGGCGGCGCGGACAGGCTTGCCAGCACCGTCGGGTCTTTCTCGATGCGCACGGTCATCGGCTCGTCATGTCCACGAATAGTTATCCGCGTGCGCGTGAGGGCTTCTGCCGGAATCCCGGCTTTTACGCACACCTCCTCGGAGACTACGACCTTGCAACCGAGCGTTTTCGTGAGGTCCTGCAAGCGGGCGGCGACATTGACCGAGTCGCCGAGCGCGGTGAACACAGTATGCCCGCGGAAGCCGATATCGCCCACAACGACTTCGCCGGCATGAATGCCGATGCCGTATTCGACCGGTTCCTCGACTTCGGTGGCGAAGTGGTGGTTCAAATGCGCGACATTGGAGGCAACCAGCGCCGCCGCACGCAGGGCTTGCTTGCAGGCGGTCGCCGGATCGGTGTGCAGACCGAACAGCGCCAGCACGCCATCGCCGACGAACTGATTCGGTTGGCCGCCGGCCTCGCTGATGGCGCGCGACGTCGCCTCGACGAAACGGTTGATGAGAAATACCACATCGAAGGGCAGCTTGCCTTCCGACAGGCTGGTGGAGCCGCGCATGTCGACAAACATGCTCACCACGAAGCGCTCCTCGCCGACGTTCACGCGCTTGCGGTTGCGCACGAATTCTGCGCCGACATTCGGCGGCAGTACCGGAATCACGGCGATGTCCGCCTTCGGCCGCAGCTGGCAAGCGAGGCGAATCGAGGGATCACGATCGGCTCCGACGCGCTGAAGAACAAAGGCCTCGCGATTGGATGGGCGCGGCAGCACGCTGCGATCGCTGACGACGCGCACGCGACAGGTCGAGCAGCGTGCGCGACCGCCGCACACGCTGGCGTGCGGGATCTTGTAGCGAAGGCTCGTTTCCAAGACGCTCAGACCCTTCGGCACCTTCACCTGCCGGTGCGGATAGGACACGGTCACCAGACCGCCGCGGCGCTCGCGCAGGCTGCGCACCGCGCGGGCCGCGAATATCAGCAGGAAAGCGCCGGCATAACCAAGTGGGAAATAGAATAGCGTGATGCTGTCGATCATCTGCCGCTGCGGCACCGCCATCGGCTTGATGTTCTGCGCCTTCCATTGCGGATTTTTGGCGAGGGCGAGCACCTCGCGCGCGCCCTGATGCGCGCCGAGAAAGGCGAGCGGCGGCATCAACACGGCGACGGCGAAGAAAATCGGCCATGCCCATTTGAACAAGGGCTTCATGCGCAGCCAGAAATAGAGGCCGATCGAGGCATGCGTCCAAGCAACCGTCAGCAGAATGAGCTGCACCGCGATCATGTGCGGGCGCGGACCCCAATAAGAGAACAGCGGTCCGGCGTAGTGCGGCGCGCCGCGCCCCAAGAGCCAGCCGGCGACACGTACGGCGCCGAAATGGCTGGCGAGCCAGAGCGGGATGCTCAAGCCGAGCACGAGTTGGGTAATCTCGATCGCCGTGTAGCGGAAATGGCGGCGTTGGTAGAGCGCCCACAGGCCCAGCGAGAAATGGACGATGGCCGCCGTGTACAGCGTGTCGTTGACGAGCGGAATCCGCCACCAGCCGACATGGATGTTCCACCACCAGTCCATGGTGGCGAACGAGATGTTGCCGAGTGCGTGATTGAAGAAGTGCGAAAAGATGTAGGAGAACATCACGAGGCCGCAGGCGAGCCGCACTTGGCGCACGCCGATGCCGCGTAGCCACGCCACCGCTTTTGGCAAGACGTGCGGCCGGGGCGCGCGCGCAACAACGATTGGAGATGCCTGAAGCGTCACGCGGAATTACCCTCGGGGGGTGCGGGTCGAGATTCCGCGACAAGGCCCTGCGGCGCCCCCTCGTCGCAGCGGCGCAGCCATATTACGGGGCTCCTTTGCTGCAAGGCAAACGCCCTCGCAAAGCGTTTGCCGGCCCGAAAACCTCAACGAAATGTGAGCTAAACCACCATGGAACCCGCCGCGATGCTGGCGAGTTGCATGAGCGCTCTTTGCGGCGGAGGTGCCCATGACCCGGCGCGACGACGAGCTTCTGGCCAGGCAGATGCGCGGCATCACGTCCGGCAACGAAGGCCTTATCGGCCTCACCGTGCTCGCCGTATTCGTTGCCGGATTGGCGATTGGCGGCATTGTGTTCGCGCCGTCGCCCACGCGCACGCCGCCGCATGACGCGGTCGCGGCGGTTTCGTCGGCGCCCACGACGGTGCAGCGCTAGCGCAATCAGGCCGTACTGTCGCGAAATCAGACGAAGTGGAGCCTGCTCCGCTCATTCCCGCGCAAGCGGGAATCCAGGGCCGACGGCATCGGATATTATTTATCTTTATTGACTGGGTCCCCGCTTTCGCGGGGACGAGCGGAGTCGAAATATCACTGCAGCTTGGCGCCGCGCAGCGGCGAATAGCTCTTGCCGTCGCATTTGTCGATCGCCACCGCGCTGCGCGCATCGACAATATTGCCGTCCAGGATGAACACAGCATAGGTGCGTGCCTGGCCGTTGAGATCGAGGCGCATGCACGCCTCCCACGTCCAGCCATGGTAGGCCGTTTGCACACGCTCGACGCTATCGGCGACCTCAACACGGGCGATCTTCGCATTGGAATCGAAGATGCCGCCGCGCGTCTTGAAATAAGTCATGAGGCCTTCGTTCTCGGCAAAAATGTCCTTCTTCGCCCGCAGATGTCTGGCAATGATGCCCCGATAGTCGGGGATGCGCTCGGCGCGGGCGCCGGCGCGCGGCTGCGCTGCCGCCGGCAGAGATGCGCTGGCGAGCAGAAGATAGACGAGTAGCGTCAGGCCGCGATTCGCGCGCATGCCGCCTTTTAGGCGAAAACGACGCCTCGCGCACCAACGAGAGTCTTAAATCCGGCGACCGTTAATGACTTCGTCGCCGCATGACGGACGTGATGAAGCCGTGCTACACAGCCCGCGCATTTTGCCGCGCCTACAACACATGCCAAAAGTCCCCACCCTCTCCGCCTTCCGCCGTGTCGTGGTGAAGGTCGGCTCCTCGCTGCTGGTGGATCAGGCCGCCGGGCTCAAGCACGCCTGGCTCGACAGTCTCGCCGCCGATATCGCCGGCTTGCACAAGGACAAGGACGTGCTGGTGGTCTCGTCCGGCGCGATTGCGCTCGGCCGCGCCGTGCTCAAGCTGCCGCCCGGCACGCTCAAGCTCGAAGAGGCGCAGGCGGCCGCCGCCGTCGGCCAAATCGCGCTGGCGCG
>DASRDF010000131.1:0-31765 GCA_035652735.1 Pseudolabrys sp.
AATTCGACGTTCGGCCGCAACGTATCGCGCGTCAGGAGCCGCGGCGGCTCACTGAACGCAGCCAGTTGCCGCCATCGCGGCACGTTACCCGCGACCGGCATGAGCACGAACGCAATGTTGTGCCCACGCGCGTAGATCGGGAGGCGGCGATGATGCGGCACTACGATGAGCGGCTGCGCGAACTGGAACGCGAAGTCCGCGCCTTGCGCGCCGACAGAGAGGCAGCGTGGCGCCGCGATCGCTACCTGATGTCGCAACGCGCGCCGCACCGACGCGACCGCTATACCGATAACGATTAGTTAACCACGACCGCGCGGAACCGTGCACCGTACGCGCCACTCGCGTATCGCCGTTTTGGCTTTAGCGATTATTTCAGTGGCGCGGTTGTATTTCATTGCGGAATATTAATTCCACTACCGTTTAATCGCGCATCACGGGCGCAATCGGCATCGCGACGCCGCCCACAGTAAATTGCGGCGTCAAAGTTCTTGCAGGATGCAGGTACAGCATGTCGCATACAGCGGACACAGCCGGCGAAGCGAATGCTGCACCGGCGGCTGGTGGCAGCAAAGCCGCACCGCCCGGCACCGGCTTGGCTGCGCAGTCTCAGTCCGGTGCCCGCACAGGCGCGCCATTGTGCATCATTGTCGATGAGGAAAGCAGCGTACGACAATTTATCTCGCTGATCCTCCACGGCCTCGGCATCGATACGATCGAGCTTGCCGATGGGGCTACACTTCGCTCGGTGCGCGCTCCCCGCCCACCTGACCTTATCTTTCACGACGTGTCGCTTGATTCGATCGACGTGATCGAATCCCTTCTGCGCCTCAGTAAGCGCGGCTACGGCGGACCCATTCAGTTGATGAGCCGGCGCGGGGCAGCCGTGCTCGAGCACGTCCGCAAGGTCGGCGTTGAAAACAAGCTGAACATGTTGCCGCCGTTGAAGAAGCCATTCCCCGGCGACGCCATCACGAAGTTGATGCAGGAACAGAAGCTCGGTCTTTCGGTAGCGGCCGCGGCCAACGCCAGCCTAGATGATGCCATCGCCAAGAATTGGGTCGAATTCTGGTATCAGCCGGTCATCGACCTGCGCCGAAAACGGCTGGTCGGTGCAGAAATTTACGCGCGCATCCGTCACCCCGACGCTGGCGTAATATTGCCGGCCGGCTTCATGCAGGCGGCGTCAGACGCCTCTCTGCAGCGGCTGTCGGAGATCGCGGTGACGGCGGCGCTGAAGGCCGGCGCAACCTATGCCAAACTGGGCATCAATCTGCCCATCAGCGTCAATGTCGCCATCGAATCGCTCGAGCGTCTTCCGATCGAGAAAATGGTGCTCGATCAGCATTCGAGTACGACGAATTGGCCCGGGCTGATCATCGACGTTGCCGAAGAGCAGATCATCAACAATCTCGGCTTGGCGACCGACTTGGCAAAAAAGCTCGCGCGCATCAAAGTTGGAATCGCCATCGACAATTTCGGCAAGGGCTTTTCGTCGCTCGCCAAGCTCTCCGATATGCCCTTTGCCCAGATCAAGGTCGACCGCAGCTTTATTGTGAATTGCGGCACAGACACCGTGAACGCGCCACTGTGCAAGACGATCATCGGTCTCGCGCACAACTTCGGAAAAGCTGCCGTCGCCATGGGGATTGAGCACGCAACCGATGCGTCGGCCCTCGTCGCCATGGGCTGTGACTATGGGCAAGGTTTCTTGCTCGGGCAGCCCATGCCTGAGGCCCACTTCTCAGCTCTGCTTCGGCAGCGTGGCATCAAGGGCGGAAAACACAAAGATTCGGCTGCGGCCGCATAACCACGCAGATCTCGAATCGCCAGCGGCCGACGGTCAATCGGAAAGTTGCGACGAAGGTGCAGCCCCTAGCTCGCCCGTCGCTCGCGACGCTTGGCGTTGCGCTCGAAAAACAGCGCCTGGCTCAAGACCGCCGATACAGTCGCCGGCTGGAAAGGCTTGGCGATGAGGAAAGCGGGCTCCGGCCGCTCGCCCGTGAGGAAACGTTCCGGATAGGCGGTGATGAACACCACGGGCACCTGGAACGAGGTAAGCAACTCATTCACCGCATCGAGGCCCGACGAGCCGTCCGCCAATTGAATATCTGCGAGAATGATACCTGGGCGCTTGGCCCGGGCGAGATCGACCGCCTCCTTGTGGGTCCGCGCGACACCGAGCACGCGGTGGCCGAGACTCTCGACCAGACTTTCGAGATCGAGCGCAATGAAAGTTTCGTCCTCGATGATCAGCACGTCCGTCGCGATCTCGGCGGCCAGCTCGCGCCCAGAATCTTCAACCAGTTCGCGCAGCTTCGGCACATCGACGTCGAGCACCTTAGCAGCGTCGTCCTCGGAAAGTCCTTCAAGGGCGACCAGCAGAAACGCTTGACGCGGCAGCGGCGCGATTTGCGCCAGATGCCGCTCAACCGGCTGCTTGAGATCAATGGCGCCCCCGCTCGGCTTTTCGTTAAGCGCCACGGAATTCCAAATCTTCGTGAACAGACGATAGAGCGCGATGCGGGTGGAGGCACCCGTTTCCAAAATTTTTGGGTCTTGCACCACCGCTTCCAGGGTCTCGGCGACGTAGGCGTCGCCAGCCTGTTGGCTGCCGGCAAGCGCGCGCGCGTAGCGGCGCAAATATGGCAAATGTTGCGCAACTGCTTGAGATGTCGACAAGAATCCCTCCCGAAATGGCGGAGCCCGAGCGCATCGGGCGCTAACCCCCAAGAATTCGCTCAACCTTAGCCCATGCAACGCGGGTATTTGCAAAAAGTTCCCAATCGGCGGAACCATATGGCCCTGCTTGGGATTGCATGGAAAACGAGACTAGGGGCCCGCACCCGGGGCAGTAACCCGGGCCCGAGGATTTGGGATCGACATGAATGAACGAAAGCCCTTGGGGCAACAGAGCCAAATGGAAACCGCAGCGGCCCATCGCAACAAGAAAGGCGCGGCGAAGCCGGCAAAGCTCAGCCGCGAAGTGCAAGCACGCTTGGGTCAGCAATTGCGCGCTATGTATGACGAGGTTGTCAACCAAGGCGTGCCGGACCGGTTTGCGGACCTGATCAATCGGATCAACGGTAAGGACAGACACTGATGCCCATGGACGAGAATGTCCGTAAAGCTGTCCTCAACGCGGTGCCCAGCTTGCGCGCCTTCGCTATTTCGTTGTGCGGCAACGTGGATCGTGCAGACGATCTGGTGCAGGAGACGCTGTTGCGCGCGCTCGCGAATATCGACTCGTTCCAGCCCGGCACCAATATGTCGGCGTGGCTGTTCACCATTTTGCGCAACCATTTCCGTTCCGAGTATCGCAAGCGCCGCCGCGAGGTGGAAGACGGCGAAGGTCATTACGCTGAAACGCTGAAATCGCAGCCAGACCAGATCGGCCAAGTAGAATTCCGCGAGTTTCGAGAAGCGCTGGCACAACTGCCGGCGGATCAGCGAGAAGCGCTGGTGCTGGTCGGCGCGTCGGGTTTCTCGTACGAAGAAGCGGCGCACATTTGCGATTGCGCGGTGGGTACCATCAAATCCCGCGTCAACCGTGCCCGGACCCGGCTCGCCGAACTCATGGGCATCGACTCCGCCGACGAATTCGGCCCCGACCAGCAAACCCGCGCCGTGCTGGCGAGCGGAGAGTAAGCATAAAAAGACCGCCGGGGATGCCGGCGGCTTTTCATCGTGACGATATCTGCGACTTACTTCAGCTGCGTCGAGACGCTGGTGAAGGTCGTATTGAGGTTGGTGCCCAGGCCGTTTACGGCCGCGATGATCGCAATCGAGATGCCGGCGGCGATCAGCCCGTATTCAATGGCGGTCGCAGCCTTTTCATCCCTCAAAAAAGCGACAAACTTACGCATGGGAAATGCGCTCCGCGTTGTCTCCCCGAACAGCCCTCCAGTACCGCTCAAGCTTCTAAGGGGCGATTGCTGGCTCTGCTAAGCTTTGGCTCAGGTTTTGCTTAGGTTTCGATAAAATTTTCGGCCACTCAGAGTCGCAGAGGCTCCGCGCCCTGGTCGAGGCTTCCAATGTCGCCATCGGCGACACCGCTCGAAGCCCATTTTAACGACAATGCAATCTGTATGAGCGACAGATAGGAGGCACAGCGAAAACGCCGGTGCCGTGGTGGCTTGGACGGATCGCGGATTAGTTGGGGATGGGCCTTGACTCGCTATAGGGGGGTACACGCAGCCGCCTGCGGCCTCGTATTGGCGCTGGTCATGCTTGTGCCCGCGCGCGCCCAGCAAGCATCGAGGCAGGCGTCTTCCTATTTCATCGATTTCCGCAGCCGGCCGGCCTATCTTTTCGGCCACTCGTTCATCGTCTACGGTCGGCTGGACGGACGCGGTCATCCGATCGAAAGCCACCGCGAAGGCATTTATCCGCTCGACGGACAAGCCGGCCTCATCATGGGGTCAGCCGTATTCCCGGTGCCGGCCTCAGTGCGCGCCGTGGACGGCGACTATCATGAACGCGCCAGTAACATATATCGGCGGCGTCTCAGCCGCGCTGAATACGAGCGGCTGCTATGGGTCGTGCGCGGCTTGCGCGCCAGCGATCGCGAATGGAATTTGCTCTTCAAGAACTGCAACGATTATGCAATCGAGGTCGCCAAAGGCTTGGGGCTGACGGCCCCGCCGTCCTGGTTGCCGCCCTATTATTTTGTGGATGCGTTACGTCTCCTCAACGGCGGCGGCTGACGGCCGCCCATTGTCTGTTGCCGGCGTTCGTGCTGAGTAGTCTCTGGGGCAAGACGGGCGGCGGCGACACGAGCGATTAGCGGCAATGGCGCGCGATCCGTTGCCCTCCGGCAGGCCATGGAAATTTATCTCCCCGTCGCGCAACTCGCCGTCAATTCTTTCGTGCTGCTGGGCATCGGCCTCGCGGTTGGCTTCCTCTCGGGCATGCTGGGCGTGAGCGGCGGTTTCATCACCACTCCGCTCTTGATCTTCTACGGAATTCCCTCGGGGATCGCCGTGGCTAGCCAGGCGAGCCCGATCGCCGCCGCCTCGCTGGTCGGCGCCATCCGGCAAGGAGGCAAAAAATCGGTCGATTACAAAATGGGGCTTTGGCTGCTGGCCGGAGGCCTCACCGGCTCCGCTGTCGGCGTCGGCATCTTCCGCCTGCTGCAACAGATCGGTCAAATCGATTTCACGATCAAACTCTGCTACCTCATCCTGCTCGGCACGATCGGATCGCTGATGTTGACCGAAAGCGTGCAGGCCATCCGTGCCGCGCGCAAAGGGCGCCGTATCGAGCGCCGACCGGGACAGCATACGTGGATTCACCGGTTGCCGTTCAAGATGCGCTTTTATCGCTCGGCGCTCTATATCAGCGTTATCCCTGTCGTCGTTCTCGGTTTTATGGTCGGTGTCATGACTGCAATTCTAGGCACAGGCGGGGCTTTCATCTTGATTCCGGCCAAAGTCTACCTCTTGCGCATGCGCACGACGCTCGCCATCGGTACATCGCAATTCCAGATGTTTATCGTGGCCTGTATGGCTACGGTGATGCACAGCGCCATCGACCACACCGTGGACATTGTCCTTTCGTTGATCCTGGTGATCGGCGGCGTCATTGGGGCGCAGTTCGGCGTGCGCGCAGGAGCGCGGTTACGCGCCGAAGAATTGCGAACGGCATTGGCTCTGCTGATCATCGCCATTGCCGCTCGGTTGTTTTATGAAATGGTCGTGACCCCCTCGGACCTGTTTTCAGTGATCTCGGCCCAAGGCTGATTGCAATCAGTTCGACCTCGAATTTTGCTGATAACAAGGGCCTCGCGCGGCATGAAGCCGCGCAAGGCCCTTGATGTGCGAACACTTTGACGCGGACGCTACGGTACTGTCGGCGATCTGCCTCTCACGAATCCGACGATCGCCGAAATCACGAACAGTACGATCGCCACGAAGAAGATGATCTTTGCGGCCTCGACCGCTACCCCGGCCACCCCGCCAAAACCGAAGATCGCGGCGATGATGGCGATGATCAGAAAAGTCACAGCCCAGCCCAGCATGTCAGCCTCGCTAGTTTGTCCTCGAATCGCGGCGCCGAGCCGCGTTGGACGGGAAACGCCGCGCCTTTCGAATGGTTCCGGCTGTCGCGCCCCCGAACGTGTTGAAAAGCCGAGGTATTTCAGGCGGTTGCGCCAGATCAAAACGGGCTACAATGGGAACCGCCGCAAACGTTTCCTCGTTCCCCGTAGCGTCAGGAGTCCGCGTCCCATGGCACCGCGTCCGAATTGGAAGGGTTACCTCAAGCTATCGCTCGTCTCGTGTCCGATCGCGCTTTATCCAGCGACCTCGACCAGCCAACGCGTCCGTTTCAACATCATCAATCGCGAAACCGGCAATCGAATCCGCAACGAGGTGGTCGACGCCGAGACCGGCGAACCGGTGCCGCAAGAAGATCGCGTCAAGGGCTACGAATACGAAAAAGGCGAGTACGTTCTCGTTGAGGACGAGGAACTCGACAATGTCGCGCTCGAGAGCACGCACACGATCGACATTGAGGAGTTCGTGCCGATGCCGGAGGTCGATCGCATCTATCTCGATGAATCTTATTACCTCGTGCCGCAAGATGAGATGGGCCAAGAGGCGTTTGCCGTCATTCGCGAGGCAATGAAGAAGGAAAACTTGGTGGGACTTGCACGCGTGGTGATCTATCGACGTGAGCATCTATTGCTTTTGGCGCCGCGCGGCAAAGGTATGATGGCGACGACATTGCGTTACAAAACCGAGGTTCGCGCGGAAAAGAATTACTTCGATGAGATCCAGAACATCAAAGTCGCGCCCGATATGTTGAATTTGGCGGTTCAAATTCTGGAAAGCAAACGAGGCCACTTCGATCCGTCGAAATTTGAGGACCGCTATGAGACCGCATTGATGAAGCTGATCGATGCGAAGCGTGCCGGACGAAAACCTCCGACTACCGCCGAAGCGCGGCCGAGCAACGTTATTAACTTGATGGACGCTTTGCGACGCAGCGCTCGCGACGGAGGTACAGCGCGCCAACGCGGTTCGGGACGCAAGACCGCAGCACGTAAACGCGCAGCGCCAAAGCGCAAGGTGCGACGAGCGGGTTGATCATGGCAGGATTGCGTACCTACCAGGCGAAACGACACTTCGGCATCACGGCCGAACCGCGGGGTAAGGTTGGTGCGCGCGGCAATACGTTCGTTATCCAGAAACATGCCGCACGGCGGCTGCACTACGATCTGCGGCTTCAACTCGACGGTGTCATGAAGAGTTGGGCAGTTACGCGGGGCCCAAGTCTCATACCAGGCGAAAAGCGCCTTGCGGTGCAGGTCGAGGACCATCCCATCGAATACAACAAGTTCGAAGGTACCATTCCGCAAGGAGAGTATGGCGGCGGCACAGTCATGGTCTGGGATCGGGGACGCTGGGTACCTGAGGGCGATCCGCACCGCGGCCTCGCCAAGGGTCATCTCGCCTTCCATCTCGACGGCGAAAAGCTCCATGGCGGCTGGCATCTCGTGCGCATGCGACGACGGCCAGACGAAAAGCGCGACAACTGGCTGCTCATCAAGCAGCATGACGAATATGCGCGCAAGGAAGGCGACAAAGACATCCTTGAGCAGAAGCCGCGCTCCGTTAAGACCGGACGCACCATGGACGAAATTGCCCAACACAAGCGCAAGGCCAAACCCCGCGCGAAACGCGACGCCAAGCGCCCTGTCATCAAACGGTCCAGCCACCGATGAGGGCAAGGCCCGCGAAGGCACGCAATGCGAGCAGTCAGGCCGGGCCCCCGACGAAGCGGCGCGGATCGCGGCAGCGCTCTAAAAGCGTGAGTAGCCGCATCTTCCAGCACAGAAGCGGCGACCTCCCGGCATTCATCGAACCGTGTCTTGCAACCTTGGTCGACAAAGCACCCCAAGGGGCGCGTTGGGTCCACGAGATCAAACTCGACGGTTACCGGCTTCAGGCACGGCTCGATCACGGCGCGGTCAAACTGATGACGCGCAAGGGACTCGACTGGACAGCGAAATTTCCGCGCGTCGCCGAGGCGGCGGCAAAGCTGCCCGCCGAAACCGCCTTGCTTGATGGTGAAGTGGTATCGGAGGACCAAAACGGCATTCCCCGATTTTCGCTATTACAGCAGGACCTTAAGACCGGCCACCAAGGCCGGATCGTGCTTTATTTATTCGACCTGCTTCACCTCGATGGCGCGGACCTTCGAGGATTGCCGCTTTATCAGCGCAAAGCCAAGCTGACGCGGCTGCTCGCACGCAGCAAAGGTGCAATCCGTCTGAGCGAGACGTTAAGTGAACCTGGTCCGGCGCTGCTCAAGCAGGCTTGCCGAATGGGTCTCGAGGGCATTGTTTCCAAGCTCGCCGATGCTCCGTATCGGTCGGGGCGTGGGCACGACTGGCTGAAAGCCAAGTGCTCCGATCGACAGGAGCTGGTGGTGACCGGGTTTGTGCCCTCAACCGCCGACGCGCACGCGGTGGGCGCGTTAGTGCTGGGCTTCTATCAGAACCAGAAGCTGCAATATGCCGGACGTGTGGGTACCGGCTTCACACACGATATAGCTCGGTCGCTCTACCGAACGCTGAAATCTTGGCAGCGCAAATCGTCCCCTTTCAGTCCGGTACCCGCCGAGGAGCGCGGCCGCCATGGCGCCATTTGGGTCGACCCGCAAATGGTGGTTGAGGTTGATTTCCATGGCTGGACCCACGGAGGCCGCGTACGGCAAGCGTCCTTCCAAGGTGTGCGCACCGACAAGCCGCCGGAAGACGTTGTCCGCGAGGTGAAACAGTAATGGCCGGCCTACGCCCGAGCCTGGCGCAGCGGCGGCAAGCGCGCGGTAAGCGCGCTTTTGCGGTTATGGGAAAAGTGCGGCTGACGCATCCCGACCGCATCTATTGGCGCGATGCCGGCGTCACCAAGGAAGAACTGGCCGGATATTACAAGAAGGTGTGGACTCGCATGAAGCCATACGTGACCGGTCGCGTGCTGGCGCTCGTGCGGTGTCCCGAAGGCGCCGAGGGAGAATGTTTTTTTCAAAAACATGCGCGCATGGGTATTCCGACCGAATTCTTACACCCGCTTCAGGAGGAAGGAGAAAAAATCATCGCCATCGACAATTTCGATGGATTGCTCGCGCTCATCCAGGGCGGCGCTCTTGAAATTCACGTCCGCGGCAGCGCAGCCGACGATCGCGAACGTGCCAACTGGCTTGTGTTCGACCTGGACCCTGGACCCGGCGTCGATTTCAAGGCGGTCATTGAAGCGGCACGCGAGGTGCGCACGCGCATGCAACGGCTCCACCTGACCAGCTTTATCAAAACGACCGGCGGCAAGGGCCTGCACGTCGTGATCCCGATCAAACCGGTGCCATGGGATATTGCGAAAGAGTTCACGCGACAGGTCGCGCTCAGCCTCGAACAGGACAATCCGGACCGCTATATCGCCCGATCAAGCAAAAGCCGCCGGCCGGGGCGCATTTTCGTCGATTGGCTGCGCAACAGTCGCGAAGCGACTGCAATCGCACCTTATTCCACACGCGCCAGGCCGGGCGCGCCGGTGGCAGTGCCGCTGTCCTGGACAGAGTTGTCGTCGCTCAAAGCCGCCAACCAGTATACCGTGAGGAATATTTCGCAGCGGCTGTCGCGGCTCCGTACGGATCCCTGGGCAGATATGAGCCGCTGCCGGCAGGCGCTCCCGCGATTCAAATAAAAGAAAGCCCGCCAAGGTACGGCGGGCTTTCGGTCGTGTATGCGGGCTCACGCTGCGGCGTGCTGGTTTACCGAGCGCTCGGCGATCTTGGTAAGAAGCGCATCCGCCTTCTTTTCCTCCTCCAAGGTCTCACCCAGCAGCCGCGCAATCTGCGGCTTGCCGAGCTGCTTTGCCCAGGCGCACAACGTGCCGTACCGGGCAATCTCGTAGTGCTCAGCCGCTTGGCCCGCCCCGATCAGACCGGCATCAAGCGTGTCGGCGTCCTCGACCTCGTCGATGATCTCCTCGCCCTCTTCGACGATGCCGATGATTGCCGGACACTTCTTGCCCTTGGCAGGCTTTCCAATCATTTCAAAAGCCTTCTCCAGGCGCTGCAGATGCCCTTTCGTTTCCTCGAGGTGACTGGTGAACGCTTCTTTGAGCTCCTCGTCTTCGGCCTCTTTGGCCATCTTCGGCAGGGCTTTGGTCAGCTCTTTCTCGGCGTAATACACGTCCTGCAGCAGGCCGTGAAACAGTTGGTCCATCGTCTTCATGTCCGCAGTCTCCGATCTTTGTTGGTCTTTGTCGCGCGGCGACACTTTCGGGCAACGTGCTGCCTGCGCCCGCGTTCCTGAATGGGCGGCTTGCGAATGGCGGAACCAGGCCTCGCGTTGATCCGTGCGGGTTCCAACGATTCATGACGGCGCCGAACCGCGTCACATCTGGGACCTCGGCGCTCGGTGGCAGCCTCACGCCAGTCAGGTGCCGCTCACCCCGCAAAACCGAACCGGCACGCGCCCAGCGGAAAAATAACTGCGGCTGGGAACAAAGTTCCGCGAATCATATTAACCGCCAAAGTTAACCGCACACCGGAATTGCTGTAGCTTGTGGCTCACGACTGCAGCAGACAGTGCGTCATTGGTCGCAACCGACAGGGCGGCGGACATATATGCAGCGCGACCTCCGCACATGGCTCTTTGCGAACGGAATCGGTTTAGCCATTGCGGCGATCGTTCTTTGCACCAGTGCGAATGCACGCGAGCGTACAATCTGGTCGGGAACGGCGGCGTACTATAGTGAAAATTACAAGGGGATGACCGCCTCGGGCGCGCGCTACGACCCGAACAAATTTACTTGCGCCCACCGTACTCTCCCTTTTGGCACCCGGCTGCGCGTCACTGATCCGCGGACGCATCGCAGCGTCGTCGTGGTGGTCAATGATCGGGGGCCATTCAACAAAGGCCGCATGCTCGACTTGTCCTTCGCGGCGGCCAAAATCCTGCGGATGCAGGGCCACGGCCTCATCAAGGTTACGGCCACGATAGAAGGTCCCGTCGCGCGGACATCTGCAGCGCAATGATGCATTTTGAGCTATAATGGCTTTTCTCGCCTATCATTCGGCCCATCCGGAAACACAGCAATGGCTCGAAAGCGCCCGGCGCCTCGCCTCGCCGTAGTCGAAGAGATGCATATGACGGACGCGCAGCGCGCCCTGCTCGCGTCGCTGCGGGCGGGCCCGCGTGGACAAACGGTCACCCCGCGCGGCCCGTTCGCTGTGTGGATGCATGCACCAGAACTCGGCGAGTTGGCGCAAAAGCTCGGGGCCCATTGCCGGTACAACAAAACATTGCCGCCGCGCCTATCGGAGTTTGCCATTCTGTGCACGGCTTACATCTGGCGCGCTCAGTACGAGTGGTACGCGCACGCGCCTTTGGCTGAGAGAGCGGGCGTCAAATCTAAGACCATTGCGGATATTCGCGCCGGGCGGGAACCGAAGGTAGCGGCCAAAGATGAGCGGGCAATCTACAGATTCGTACGCGAACTCTATTTGAGTCGGCGCGTGAGCGACCGTACCTACAAGCGCTTGCAAGCGCAGATCGGCGACACCGGCCTTGTCGAGTTGGTGGGCGTGTTGGGCTATTACGCGCTGGTCTCCATGACCCTCAACGTGTTCCGCATGATGCCGCCGGCGGAAGTCGAACTGACGTTTGCGGAACCTCGATAAGCCGACGCGTGCGGCGATTTTCAAAAGCTGTTCCAGGAACGTCAGGCTTCTCAGCCGGTTGAGCCAATGAGCGGCGCGAGTCCGCAAAAATCGCGGATAAAAGAGACCAAGCGCTGCACGATGCGGTTTCGCATCTTCACATCAACAGAGTTTCCCTCGCGACAGCGCGCCGGGGCTTTGCCGTTTGTGACCGGCACCTCTCGCTTTGCCTGCGCGCGGGCAAAAACAAAGAAGGAGTTTGCCATGTCGAACACGGTTGTGAACTTACCAAAGCGAAACAACTGGACCAAAGGAGGTCCTGTTGTCTCGCAGCTGAACGAGGAAGAGATCACCCTACTCGAGGCTCGAGCGACGGCAACGGTCGCGGATCCTACGGTTCTCGGCTTGTGGGGTTTCGCGACCGGCACCTGGATCGTCGGTACGGTGATCGCGGATATTTTTCCGGCGAGCGCATTTACGGCCACGATACCCGTGCTCCTCGTCTTTGCCGGTTTGACCCAATTTATCGCAGGTCTTTTTGCATTCCGCCGGACCAACGTGCTAGCGGCGACCGCCTTCTGCAGCTTCGGTGCTTTTAACGTATTGACTGCGCTTCTCTTCGCCATGCAGGCGCATGGCACGCTCGCGCAGACCGGCGATCCCATGGTCATCCAAGGCTTTGTGCTTGAATCCTTCGCCTTTATCGCCTTGGCGCTCATGCTCGCGGCCATGCGCACCAATATGGGATTGGTGACCGTGCTCGGCACCCTCGGCATAGGCTATGCACTATCCGGCATTCCGGATCTCGCGAATGCCATGACAGCCCCAGGCTGGTCGATCATTAAAGATATTGGGGGGTGGTTCCTGGTCGCATCGGCATTCTTCGCCTTCTACACCGGTATGGCTTTGGTGGTGAACAGCACCTGGAATAGGACTGTCCTTCCGATCGGCGGCGAGCCGTGATCTGAACGTTTCGTCATCAGCAAATCCCGGCGCGCTCACGACGCCGGGATTTTTGTTTTATCGCGACCCGGACTCCTATTTCATTGGAGTGCCACTGTGATCCATAGCGCCCATATCGCCTGCACTGGTCGCGCCTAAACCCTGGACTGTGAAATCGACATCAACTTTGCCCGCCTTGGCAAATTCGAGGGTGACCTTGAAGTGCTCACCCTTCCTCAGCTGCTGCTTCAGGCCGACGAACATGAGATGGTACGCACTCGGCTCAAGTTCGACCGTCTGTCCAGGGTCGATCTTGAGACCCCCGGTCACCGGCCGCATTTTCATGACACCATTCTCCATCTTCATTTGATGGACTTCGACTTGTTTTGCGATTGCAGTCGATCCTCCGACTAAGCTGTCGGATGTCGTACCGTTGTTGGTGATGGTCATGTAGCCGCCGCCGACGCTCGCACCCTTCGGCGTTGCGCGCGCCCAAGGAGCGGAAATCGTCAGGGTCCCGGCCACAACTCCGGCGGCCTGCACTGCCGCGGCGAAAAGCCCAATAAATGTAGCGATGAGAACGACACGTTTCATCAAATGCTCCTGCGTGCGGCGCGACTGAGACCTCCAGGCCTTGGGTTCCAAATTACGCCCGCCCCCCGCTTGCGTCCACTCGAAGACCAGCGAAGCGACCGCGGCTGTGCTAGGCTCGCTGATATGATCAAGCAAGGGCCGTCACCGGCAGACGGCGAGCATCGCGTTCTCCAGTTCCGCCGCGGCTCGATCGGAGTCCGCCAGCCGCTACCGCGGGCAAAGGACGATCTAGCAAAATATGCGCGCGCCCCGGGGACCGACGACTACCGGCACCGCATGCTGGTGAACGCCGCCGCATTCCTCTTCGTCACTGCGCTTGTAGCGGCCGGCCTGTGGCTCGCGAATGCGATGGCTGATCTTCGCCGCAACGAGGACTGCGTACTGTCCGGGCGGCCCAATTGTATGCCTTTGCAGGTCAACAAAGTCCGCTTCTGAGCTGCGGCGCGCCCCGACTCTGAACTGGGCCGATTTCGCCCTGCAAGTGCCCGTTACCATTGAACTTGCCCCCTTGCTTCGCTATACGGGCTGCCGACCGCAAGCCGGGCCGGGGCTAAGGGCATCTCGCGCAATAATTCCCGGTGCGCGCCAGGATCTCCAGAACTCTTACTCAATCAGAGAGTTACCGATGTCTTCGACGTTCGATACCATCGCCAATATCATTGCGGAGACATGCGACATTCCGCGCGAGTCAATCAAACCGGAAAGCCACGCCATTAACGATCTCGGGATCGACAGCCTGGACTTCCTCGACATCGCTTTCGCCATCGACAAGGCTTTTGGCATCAAGCTGCCGCTTGAGCAGTGGACGCAGGAGGTCAACGACGGCAAAGCCACGACCGACCAGTATTTTGTGCTGAAGAATCTTGCGGCCCGCATCGACGAGCTTGTCGCTGCCAAAGGGACGTAAAGCGTACGCGGAGTGACATGCGGATCGAGTATTTCCAATTGATCGACCAGATCGTCGAACTCGATCTCGACGATCGCAAGATCCGAACGGAAGCGACGGTTCCGACCACCAGCACGATTTTCGAAGGGCACTTCCCCGGCTATCCGTTGATGCCCGGCGTGTTGCTGATCGAGGCAATGGCGCAGAGCTCGGGCTGGTTGGTAGTGGCCGCGACGCGTTTCGAACGGATGCCATTTTTGGCCGCGGTCAAGGAAGCGAAACTCCGCAGTTTCGTCACTCCGGGCCAGACGCTGTCGATCACCGCAGAACTTCAGCACGAGGGCTCCGGCTACGCCATCACCGATGCACGCATTGCGTCCATGGGCAAGGCGATCTGCGACGCGACACTCACTTTCAGCGTCATGCCGTTCCCTAGTGCCGAGATGAACAAGCGCATGCGCGAAACCGCCGAACGCATCGGTTTCCCAATGGAGGCGCTCGCCGATGGCTGACGGCGCGCGCGATGTATGGATCACCGGCATTGGCATTGTCTCCTCGCTGGGCGAAGGACCGGAGGCGCACTGGCAAAAACTGATGCAGGCGCAGCCGAGCGCTGACACCACTACGTTCGCGCCCTTCATCGTCCATCCGCTAGCGCCGATTAATTTTGACGCGCAAATTCCCAAAAAAGGCGATCAGCGCCAGATGGAGCCGTGGCAACGCATCGGCACATACGCTGCCGGCCTCGCATTGGATTCAGCCGGCGTCAAAGGCAAGCCGGATATCCTTTCCCACATGGACATGATCGTCGCGGCTGGGGGCGGCGAGCGTGACTTGAGCGTCGACTCCACCATTCTTTCCGGCATGCCGCGCGTGGCGAACCCGGCCGCGTTCCTCAACGAGCAGCTGATGAGCGGCTTGCGCCCTACCTTGTTCCTGGCGCAACTCTCTAATCTTCTGGCCGGCAACATTTCCATCGTCCATGGTGTCACCGGGTCCTCACGCACGTTCATGGGCGAGGAGCCTGCGGGAGTCGACGCCGTTCGCATTGCGCTGGCCCGGCTTCAGTCTGGGCAGAGTGACATAGCGCTGGTTGGCGGTGCCCATAATGGCGAGCGTCCCGACCTGTTCATGCTCTACGAATTCGGCCGTCTCAATCTAAAGGATCGATATGCCCCGGTATGGGAACGAGCAAAACCCGGCGGCTTCGCACTTGGGTCGCTCGGCGCGTTCCTCGTCCTAGAGTCACGCGACTACGCTCTGAAGCGCGGAGCAACGCCCCTAGCGAAGTTGACGGCCGTATTATCCGACCGCACCAAGCGGCGGGCCGGCACGGTGACCGCCGGCCTGAACCGGCTTTGGCAGAAGATACAGACCGCGATCAGGCCGCGAGAAGCGGCCATTCTTTCGGGCGCAAGCGGCGCCGAACCGGCAACCGCGGAAGAGCGTGCCTTCCTGCAGGAGCATGGTGACATTGCCGTGCGCTCGACCGGCTCTTATCTCGGCCATGCATTCGAGCCGCAATTCCCGATGAATATTGCCTTGGCAGCAGTGACGTTAGGACATGATAGACTTTTTCCGCCTTGTGACTCGACCGGCCTGGAGCGGGCGATGGAGGAGCCGTTAAGTCAAATTGTGGTCACCGGGGTTGGACATTGGCGAGGCGAGGCCTTGGCTTTAATTGAAAAAGCCGGCTGAGGGAGTGCGCAAGATGGCAGCAAAAGACACCATGGGTCGGCCAACGGTCGTGGTCACAGGTTTGGGGGTCGTCACCTCGCTCGGCGCCGGGAAAACCGACAATTGGAAAAAGCTAACGGCCGGCGAATCGGGAATTCGTGCAATTACGCGCTTTCCTACCGACGGTCTCAAAACTCGCATCGCCGGCACGATCGATTTTCTCGGCCAACAGCCCTCCTCCGCCGCGCTCTCCGAACGCTTCGCCGATCTCGCGGCGGAGGAAGCGGTGACGCAATCCGGTATTGGGTCGAAAGGCGACTTTCCCGGGCCGCTGTTCCTTGCGGTGCCGCCGATCGAAATCGAATGGCCGCAGCGGCTCGCGCTCGCCGCCAAATCCGGGGCAAACGACAAAGTTACCTATGACGACATCCTGCGTGTGAGCGCGCAATTTCCCGATTATCACCCGCGTTTCCTGTTCGGCTCGGTCGCCGACACCTTGGCCGAGAAATACGGCACCAAAGGCTCACCCATTTCTCTCTCAACAGCCTGCGCCTCGGGCGCGAGCGCCATTCAACTCGGCGTCGAGGCCATACGGCGCGGCGAGATGGACGCCGCCCTCTGCATCGGCGCCGACGGCTCGATCAATCCGGAAGCGTTGATCCGTTTTTCGCTCCTGTCCGCGCTGTCAATTGCCAACGACAATCCACAAGCCGCCGCCAAGCCCTTTGCCAAGAATCGCGACGGCTTCGTCATGGCGGAGGGCGCAGGCGCGCTCGTGCTCGAAAGCTATGACAGCGCCAAGGCGCGCGGTGCGACAATTCTCGGCGTGCTAGAGGGGTGTGGCGAAATGGCAGATGCATTTCACCGCACGCGTTCGAGTCCCGACGGAAAACCGATCATCGGCTGCATTCACAATGCCCTCGCCGATGCCGGTCTCGATCCCGAAGAAATCGACTATGTCAACGCGCACGGCACCGGCACACCGGAAAACGACAAAATGGAACATCTTGGGCTTTCGGCCGTTTTCGGCGAACGCATGAAAGGTATTCCCATCTCGTCTAATAAGTCGATGATCGGCCATACGCTGTCCGCTGCGGGGGCCGTGGAAGCGGTGTTCTCGCTGCTCACCCTCGAGCATCAGCGCATTCCACCGACGATCAATTACCTGGTTCCCGATCCGGCAATTCAGCTCGACGTCGTGCCCAATAAGGCGCGCGACGCGAAGGTGCGCCACGCCCTCTCCAACTCGTTCGGCTTCGGCGGACAGAATGTTTCGCTGGTCATGGCCCGCGAGCCGGCCTAGCCGACTATCCTTTGCCTCCCCGACATGCGCGCGCTTCGTCTCATCGCCGACCGCAAACTCGAACTTACCGATGTGCCCGACCCGCCGGCCCCCGGTCCGGGTGAGGTGCAGGTGCGAATAAAGGCGGTAGCGCTCAACCATCTTGACCTGTGGGGCTATCGCGGCATGGCGTTCGCCAAGCGAAGCTTGCCGCTGGTGGTCGGGGCCGAAGCATCCGGCGAAATCGTCGCTATCGGCAACCAAGTGACGGGCTTCCAGCTCGGCGACCGGGTGGCGATGTACGGTGCAATCACCTGCGGCCAATGCGCCGCCTGTCGGGATGGGCGCGACAATCTTTGCGAAAACGTCGGCGGCATTATGGGATTCCACATCGACGGGTTCGCTCGCGATGTCGTGAACCTGCCGGCTCGCCTGGCGATTCCCATTCCTGCGGGCGTTTCGCTGCGCGACGCCGCCTGCGCACCGATCGCGTTCGGCACCGTCGAGCACATGCTCTTCGACAATGCCAAACTGAGGCCCGGCGAAACGATCCTCGTGCATGCCGGCGGCTCCGGCATCGGCTCAGTGGCGATCAAGATGGCCAAGGCGCTCGGTTGCACGGTCATCACCACCGTGGGCGATGACGCCAAGGCAGAGAAGGCGAAGGCGCTCGGCGCCGATCACGTTATCAACTACAAATCGGATCGCTTCGAAGGCGTCGTGCGCAAACTGACCGCGAAGAAAGGCGTCGACGTTGTTTTCGAGCACGTCGGCGGCGAAGGTTTCAACGCCTCGCTGCTCTGCCTCAAACGTGGAGGCCGACTGGTCACTTGCGGCTCGACCGCCGGCCCGACCGTCACGATCAATCTTATGCAGCTCTTCCAGCAACAATATAAGATTTTTGGCTCGTTCGGCTGCTCGATGCGCAATATTCGTGACAGCTTGTCCAAGATGGCTGCAGGAATAACGCCGGTCATCGATATGGAAGTGGCGCTTCCCGAGTTCGAGCGGGGCCTCGCGCGTCTGGAGAGCCGCCAAGTCTTCGGCAAAGTCATTGTGAACTTTTGATGCGGCGAGTCCTCAAGCGCGTCGGCAATGCGACAATCGGAGCGCTTGCGGTCGGACTTTTGAAATTTCTGCGGCTATTTCCGGCGGATGCACTCTCCGATGTCGCAGGCGCGTTCATGCGTAGGCTTGGTCCGCTCCTGCCAGAGAACAAAATCGGCCGCGCCAATCTTGTTGGCGCTTTTCCGGAAAAATCCGCCGCTGAAATCGAGGCCATTTTGCGCGGCGTATGGGACAACCTCGGTCGCCTCGGCGCCGAGTTCGCGCAACTCGACCGCATCTGGGACTGGGACCCCGCCTATCCCGACCGGATCGGCCGAATTGTCATTACCCGCGAGCAGATCGACCGCTACATGCAGATCGCAAATGACGAAAAGCCGGCTTTGGTCTTCGCCGCCCATCTTGCCAATTGGGAGTTACCGGCGATCTGCGCCGCAACTTACAAATTGGAGAGCGCAGTACTCTACCGCCGGCCCAACGTGCCTGCGATCAATCGCTGGCTAACGCAGACGCGCGCCGCCACCATGGGCGAGCTGATCAACACCGGGCTCGAAGCGCCGCTCAAGATCTCGCAGGCGCTCGAGCGCGGCGCCCATGTCGGCATGTTGGTCGACCAATATTATGTGCGCGGTGTCGAGGTCGTCTTCTTTGGCCGAAAAACAAACGCCAACCCGCTGCTGGCGCGTCTGGCGCGTCACTTCGACTGCCCCATCTACGGCACGCGCGTCGTGCGGCTTCCCGGCCACCGGCTCAAGCCGGAGCTCACGGACGAGATCAGGCCTGCGCGCGGCCCGGACGGCAAGATCGACATCGCCGGCACCATGCAACTCATCACCAGTGTCATCGAAGGCTGGATTCGCGAATTTCCTGAGCAATGGCTATGGCTGCACCGCCGTTGGCGCTAGCGCCCGGTTTTGATCCGCGTCCAGATTCTGTTGATCGTTCGCTGGTCCGCCGGTGAGCGCGCACGGACGATGTAAAGCTTGCTCATGGTCGCCGCGTCCGGATAAATGCCCGCATCGTCGAGAATCTTTTTGTCGATATATTTCTGACTCGCCAGATTGCCATTGGCATAAGCGACCATGTTGCTGTTGGCGGCTGCCACCTCTGGCCGCAGCATGAAATTGATAAAAGCATAGGCTTCCTCCGGGTGTGGCGCATCCTTTGGAATAGCAAAATTGTCGAACCACATCTGCGCGCCTTCCTTCGGGATCGCGTAACCGATCTCAACGCCGTTCTTGGCGTCGCGAGCGCGATTTTCCGCTTGCTTAATGTCGCCGGACCAGCCGACTACCAGACAGATTTCTCCGCTCGCCAGCGCGTTCAGGTATTCGGACGAGTGGAACTTGCGCACGTTCGGCCTAATCTTCGCCAGTAGCTCCGCGGCGCGGTCGAGATCGGCGGATTTCGTCGAGTTCGGGTCGAGTCCGAGATAATGCAGCGCAGCCGGAACGATGTCGTCGGCGGAATCCAGCATGTGCACGCCGCAATCCTTGAACTTGGCGAGCAACTCCGGCTTGAACACCACGTCCCAGCTGTCAATCCGCGCAGCGGGACCCAAGCGATCGTGCACGGCTGTTACATTATAGCCGATGCCAGTGGTGCCCCACATATAGTTGACGCCGTACTGATTGCCCGGATCGTAGGCAGCAAGGCGATCGGCGATCTCTGGCCAGATATTGACCAGATTCGACAACTTGCTCTTCTCGAGCTTCTGAAACACCTGCGCCTGAATCTGGCGCTGAAGGAAGTAAGCGGTCGGCACCACCACGTCGTAGCCCGACTTGCCGGCAAGAAGCTTCGTTTCCAGCGTCTCATTGGCGTCGAAGGTATCGTATTGTACCTTGATCCCGGTCTCCTTGCTGAACTGCTCCAGAACCTTCGGGTCGATGTAGTCTGACCAGTTATAGACATTGACGACGCGTTGCTGGGCTAAAACGGGTGCGACGAGGGAAACGGCCGCGGCGAGTCCGGCAACGATAAATTCACGGCGCGCAAAGACCATCGGAGCGTCACGTCTTGGTCGGGAGGCCGGCTGCTTTCCAGGCGATGATGCCGCCGGCGAGGTGCGCTTTGTAGGGAAAGCCTGCGTCCTGCGCCGCCAGCGAAGCGGTCACCGAGCGGCGACCGGAACGGCAGGCGAAGACCACTTGCTTGCCTTGCGGGTCGGGAATTGCAGCCGGATCGAACGCGGACAAGGGAACGATGACGGCGTCGGGATAGGCTTCAATGGCGGTTTCGTTTGGCTCGCGGACATCGACCAGCAGGACGCGGCCCGCCTGCAGACCTGCGGCAACCTGCTCCGGCGTCAGATTCTCAACCTCATCGGCCCGGGCGATTTCTTCGGCCATAGCGCCACTCCATAAAGGGCGCTGTTCTAGCCGGATTTTGCGGAGGGGTAAATTCAGCTCACAAGGCCACCTGTGTTCCCACCTCCACCACGCGCCCCGTGGGAATTTGGAAATAATCGGTGGCGTCGTTGGCGAGCCGCGACAAGCTGATGAACAGCCGATCTTGCCAACGCGGCATATCGGATTGGGCCGCGCGCTTGAGTGACCGTCTGGACAGAAAGAACGACGTCGCCATGATGTCAAAATGCCAGCCCAGTTTGCGAGCGATAGCCAAGGCTCTCGGCACGTTCGGCGTCTCCATGAACCCGAACCGGAGCACGACCCGAGAGAAACGTGGCGAAATCGGCGTGATCTCCACGCGGTCCTCCTCGGCAACGCGCGGGGTATCAGCTGAGACGATGGTCAGAATGACGTTCTTTTCGTGCAAGACCTTGTAGTGCTTGAGGCTGTGCAGCAGCGCGGTTGGCGCGAACTCGGGATCGCTGGTGAGGAACACGGCTGTGCCCGGCACGATAGGCGGCGGCTTCTTCTCAAGGTTGGCCACTAGCGACTTCAGCGGCATTTCATGACGCCTGGTTTTCTCGAAGAGAAGTCGCGTCCCGCGGCGCCACGTGTACATGACTGCCATCACCAGGCCGCCCAGTAGAAGCGGGACCCAGCCCCCTTCAACCACCTTGAGCATATTGGCCGACAGGAAGGTCAGATCGATGAAGAGGAACGGCACGATGAGCAGCGCCGTCGCGAACACCGACCAGCGCCAGACGCGCAGCACGACGACAAACGCCATCATGGCGGTGACCACCATGGTACCGGAAACGGCAATGCCATAGGCCGACGCCAGGGCGCTGGACGACCGGAACAGAGCGACCAGTAGAAGTACGCCGATCAACAGCAGGGTATTGACCCGCGGCATATAGATTTGCCCGAACAGCGCTTCCGACGTGTGTACGATTTCCAGGCGCGGCAGCAGCCCGAGCTGAATGGCCTGCCGCGTCAATGAATAGGCGCCGGTAATCACGGCTTGGCTTGCAATAACAGTGGCGGCGGTGGCGAGCGCCACCATCGGCAGCAAAGCCCAGCCTGGATAAAGCAGGAAAAACGGGTTCTCGATCGATTTCGGATTTTCGATCAGCAGCGCTCCCTGCCCCAGATAGTTGATCGTGAGAGCCGGCAGTACCACCGTGAGCCAAGCAAAGCGGATCGGACTGCGGCCGAAGTGGCCGAGATCGGCATAAAGCGCCTCGGAGCCGGTCACCGCCAGGAACACGGCGCCGAGGGTAAACAGCGAAATCACGCCGTGGTGCAGGAGGAAGTTGACGCCATACCAGGGGCTGAAGGCGAAAAGCACCGACGGAGTACGCATGATATGCCACATTCCGGCCGCAGCGATCGCCGCAAACCATACGAGCGTCACCGGGCCGAAGAACGACGCCACTTTCGCCGTACCACGCGACTGCACCCAGAATAACGCGATTAGAATTGCCACCGTGATCGGCACGACAAAATTGTCGAAGGCAGGCGTTGCCACTTTGAGGCCTTCGATCGCGGACAGCACCGATAGCGCCGGCGTGATGATGGCATCGCCGTAGAACAAGCCACCGCTGATGATGCCGAGAAGGATGACCGCACCGGCGCGGCCAGTCAGGGCTCGCGAAGCGAGCGCCATCAACGCAAGGGTGCCGCCCTCCCCGTTATTATCGGCCCGCAGCAGGATCAGCACGTATTTGGCGGTGACGATCAGCAGCAGCGCCCAGATGATCAGTGACAAGATACCCAGGATCACCGGCTGACTGACCGGCGTATTAGGGCCTACCGCTGCCAGCACCGATTCGTGCAAGGCATAGAGCGGACTGGTGCCGATGTCGCCGTAGACGACACCGATGCTGCCGACAGTAAGCGCCCAAAAGCTGGCCGACGGGCGAGCCTCAGCGGCGCCGTGCGGCGCGGGTTCTGCGATAGCGCTCGGAGACATGGGAGGCGCCTGAAATTGTTGCGGTGCAAAACGAGCGCGCGGGTATAACGCCGGCCGGTTCCCTTCAGCAGCGCAAATTACGCAAGGCACCTCCGTGAGACATGCGCGGCACGCATCATCCTCGCGGAGCTAAGTAGGCCCTCGATATCAATGGGTTAAGCGTCAAGCGGGTGAGTGCGGGCCTGCACCATGGCCTGGGTACCACGCTCGTCGCTGCGTTCGTCGAGCAATGGGGCGGTAGGTGAGCGCCTACACCGTGACCTGGGTACCGACTTCAACGACGCGTCCGGTCGGAATCTGAAAGAAGTCGGTTGCGTCACTGGCAGACCGGGCGAGGCCGATGAACAAGCGATCCTGCCATGCCGGCATCCCGGATTTGGCCGCAGGCTTAAGCGCGCGCCGCGACAAAAAGAACGACGTCGACATGATGTCGAACTGCCAGCCGTGCTTGCGCGCGATCGCGAGCGCCTTCGGCACGTTCGGCTGCTCCATGTAGCCGAATTTCAGCGCCACGCGCGAGAAGTGCTGTGACAGCGGCGTAATTCTCACACGTTCGTCTTCCGGTACACGCGGAGTGTCCGCCGTCACCACCGTAAGGATGACGTTGTGCTCGTGCAGGACTTTGTTGTGTTTGAGATTGTGCAACAGCGCCGTAGGGGCAAACTCGGGGTCGCTGGTGAGAAAGACCGCGGTACCCGGAACGATATGCGGCGGTCGCTTCTCCAAATTGCGGAACAGCGTGTCGAGCGGCACCTCCGTACGCCGCGTCTTGTTGAGGAGAATGCCGGTGCCGCGACGCCAAGTGAGAATCATCAGCACCATGGTGGCGCCAAACAACAGCGGCGCCCACGCACCTTCGAACAGCTTGAGAAAATTGGCCGAAAAAAAAGTCACATCGACGATGACGAACGGCAGCATTAGCGCGGCCGTCTGCCATAAACGCCACTGCCAATGCCTCCATATCACGATGAAGGCCAGCAGCCCGTCCACGACCATTGTGGTGGCAACCGCAATTCCATAAGCGGAAGCGAGCGCACTGGACGTGCGAAACAGCCCGACCAGCAGCAAGACGCCGATCAGCAAGGCTACTGTCACGCGCGGAATGTAAATTTGGCCGACATGCGATGCCGAGGTGTGCAGGATGGCGAGCCGCGGCAAAAGGCCTAGTTGAATTGCCTGATGCACGAGCGAATAAGCGCCTGTGATCACCGCCTGGCTCGCAATGACCGTTGCGGCCGTTGCCAGTACGATCATCGGCATCAAGACCCCCTCAGGCACCAGCCGATAGAACGGGTTTTCGATCGCTGCCGGGTCGGCCAGCACCTTCGCCCCTTGGCCGAAATAATTGATCAGCAAGGCCGGGAGCACCAAACAAAACCAAGCGGTTTGGATCGGCCTGCGACCGAAATGTCCGAGGTCGGCGTAGAGAGCTTCGCCGCCGGTGACACACAAGAATACCGCGCCAAGGGTGACCAGGCCGATCCCCCCATGTTCCACCAGGAATTGGATGCCATAGAGCGGGTTGATGGCCGCGAGCACACGAGGATCTTCTTGAATATGCAGGCCGCCGGCAATGGCGATGGCGATAAACCAGATGACCATCACCGGACCGAACATGGCGGCGACTTTGGCTGTTCCGCGCCGTTGCGCGGCGAACAATCCGATGAGGATGCCGACGGCAATTGGCACGACGTATTCGTCGAAGGCTGGCGTGGCGAGCTTTAGTCCTTCGATGGCGGACAGCACGGAAATCGCCGGCGTAATGACGCTGTCACCCAGAAACATCGACGCACCGATCACGCCGACGACAAAAACGAACGTCGTGCGACGGCCGAGCGCGCGGCTAGCCAGTGCCGTGAGGGAAAGCGTGCCGCCTTCTCCGTTGTTGTCGGCGCGCAGGAGAATGAGTACGTATTTTGCTGTCACCGTGATGATCAGCGACCACAAAATCAGCGACAGCACGCCTAGCACAGTGCCGCGAGTGACCGGGTGATTGTCACTCGCCGCAATTGCAGCCTCGCGAAAAGCGTAGAGCGGGCTCGTGCCGATGTCACCGAAGACCACGCCGACGCTGCCCAGCGCCAGCGCAAGAAAGCTCGGAGGAATGTCTCCGGTAGCAGAATGGCCGGCGGCGGATACCGCCGTTTGGTCGGCACCATTGCTCATGGAAAATTGGCCGGTCCGCAAAATGGGCTGAAAGGCCGCGCCTTATATCACCGCCCGCCATCAGACAATATGGGGCTTTTTTCGCCCCCGGGATAACGTCAGCCCTTCACTAGGGCGTGAAATTGGCTGGCAGCGGCGGCGCCTCGCGCATCAAGGTGATGGTCACTCGCCGATTCGGCGACATAGATGGGTTGTCTGGAAACAGAGGATCCGTGTCGGCCTTTCCGGCAACCTGGAAGATGTGCCCCGAGGGCAGGCCCTCGGCTTCCAAAATTTGCCGGACGGCATTAGCGCGATCGGATGAAAGTTCCCAGGCGCCATAGCCCGGCTTGGGGGCCAGGGTGCTCGTCGCGGTGTGTCCCGTAATGGAAATTCGATAGGGCATCGCCTTGAGGGCGGGTGCCAAATTCTCGATCAGCTTGCGGGTGCGCTCGTAGGGCTCTTTGGAGCCGTCGGGGAACATCGAGCGGCCATCCTGATCGACAATTTCGATGTTGAGGCCGTCTTTGCTTTCCTCGACCATGATGTGCTTGGACTGCTCCGCTATCTCCGGCATGTCCTGGAGCGCCTGCCGCAGCGACGCGGCCGCCAGGGCAAAATCGCGATCCTGCTTGAACGGGGCGCCGTAGGAGCGCTCCTTGTCGTGCTCGTCGGGCGATGGTGTCGCGGATGCATCTTTGGGATCGATGTGCGCCGCGTTTTTAAGCTTTGGTCGCGTCGGCAGTCCCATGACCTCGATGATGCCAGAATAGCGCACGCGGTCCTGCACACCGAAGGCTTCGCGCATCGAACCGGCGACGACCTGGAGCTTCTGTTGATCCTGCGTCGAGAACGCCACCAGCATGACGAAAAAGCTCACCAGAAGGCCCATCAAATCGGCAAAAGTCACGAACCAGCCGTGACCGCCAGCGTGCCCCGCTCCTCGACGCTTCGACATGTTACGCTTTTACTCTCGTGCGTTAGGCCGGCGCCGGCTCTGCCGCTTCCTCTTTGTCATCTTCTTCGCTGTGACGGTGCTTCTCGGGCAGGTAGGCAAGCAGCATTTCACGAACCAAAGTCGGGCTCTTGGCCTCGCGGATCATGAGAATGCCATCGATGATGAGTGTCCGGTTGATCTCCTCATCGACCAGTTTGAGATGAAGTTTGTCGGCGATCGGCAGACAGAGCAGGTTGGCCAGCGCCGCGCCGTAGAACGTGGCCAGCAACGCAACGGCCATAAACGGGCCGAGCTTGGACGGATCGGTCATGTTGGCGAACATCTGCACCATGCCGATGAGCGTGCCGATCATGCCGAAGGCCGGGGCGCAGTCGCCGACCGCGCGGTAGATCTTTTGCCCTTCGTCGAGATGGGTGAGGAAATTGTCGCGGTCGCGCTCCAGATTGTCGCGGATGAAGGTACCGTCGTAACCGTCGGCAACGAAACGAATGCCTTTGGCGAGAAACGGGTCTTCGATTTCGACTTTCTCGAGACCAACCGGCCCCTGCTTGCGCGCGATTTCAGCAAGACCTGCAAGTTCATCCACCAGATCGCGTTGGCTCATGCGACGCAGCGAGAATGCGTATTTGGCGCCGAGCGGCAAGCCGTGCATGATCGAGGCGAGTGGAAAACGGATCAATGTGGCTGAGAATGAACCGCCAAAAATCACGATGAACGCATGCATGTCCACGAACATGCGTAGGTCGCCGCCGAGCAGAATGAGCGTGCAGAGCACGCAAGCGCCTGCCAGCAGACCCAGACCTGTTGCAATATCCATGACTTGACCCACCGACGCCAGTGACGCGCACAACGCCCTTGCGCCGGCCGACCCTAGACGGGCCCCGTTAAGGGGCGGTAAAGCCTAACCTTTGGTGAAGGAGAAACGCCGCAGGTTACTCGGTGACCGGTGCGGAAAAGTTGTAAAACCGATCGGCGGCCGCGGCGATTAAACACCTGTTAACGACTGGAGGAACGACCCATGCGTGAAATCGGCCATTTCATCGGCGGTAAAACCGTCAAAGGGACCTCCGGGCGTTTCGGCGATGTGTTCAATCCGAACACCGGGGAGATACAGGCCCAGGTCGCCCTCGCACAGCGGTCGGAGGTCGAACACGCCATCGCGAACGCGGCGGCCGCGCAGCCGGGCTGGGCGGCGACCAACCCGCAGCGGCGTGCCCGTGTGATGTTCAAATTCCTCGAATTGGTGCAGAAGGAGTTCGAAGCGCTGGCCAAACTGCTCTCGTCTGAGCACGGCAAGGTGATTGCCGATGCGCGCGGGGACATTCAGCGTGGCCTCGAAGTCGTCGAATTCGCTTGCGGTATCCCCCATCTCATGAAGGGCGAGTACACCGAAGCCGCCGGTACGGGCATCGACCTTTATTCGATGCGTCAACCGCTTGGCGTCGTCGCCGGTATCACGCCTTTCAACTTCCCCGCGATGATTCCGATGTGGAAATTTGCACCGGCGATCGCCTGCGGCAACGCATTTATCCTCAAACCTTCGGAGCGTGATCCGTCCGTGCCGATGCGGCTCGCCGAACTCATGGTCGACGCAGGCCTCCCGCCGGGCATTCTCAACGTCGTCAATGGCGACAAGGAAGCGGTGGACACGTTGCTGACCGACCGCCGGGTCCAGGCGATCGGCTTTGTCGGCTCGTCCGCGATTGCCGAATACATCTACGCGACGGGCTGCGCGCACGGAAAACGCGTACAATGCTTTGGCGGTGCCAAGAACCATATGATCGTGATGCCGGACGCCGACATGGATCAGGCCGTCGATGCGCTGATCGGCGCCGGCTATGGTTCGGCCGGCGAACGTTGCATGGCGGTTTCGGTTGCGGTGCCCGTCGGCAAAAAGACCGCCGACGTCTTGGTGGAAAAGCTCATCCCGCGCGTCGAAAGCCTCAAGATCGGGCCTTCGACTGACGACAAGGCCGATTATGGCCCGATGGTGACGCGCGACCTGCTCAACAAGGTGCGCGGCTATATCGAAACCGGCGTCAAAGAGGGCGCCAAGCTCGTTGTCGACGGCCGCGGCTTCATGCTGCAGGGCTACGAGAACGGAAATTTTATCGGTGGCTGTCTGTTCGACGAAGTCACCCCCACTATGAAAATCTATAAGGAAGAAATCTTCGGCCCCGTCTTGTCGGTGGTGCGCGCAAAGGACTATGAAGAGGCCGTGCGGCTGCCTTCCGAACACGAGTATGGCAACGGCGTCGCCATTTTCACCCGTGACGGCGACGCGGCACGCGATTTCACGCAGCGTGTCAATGTAGGCATGGTCGGCGTCAACTTCGCCATTCCGGTGCCCCTCTCCTACTACACATTCGGCGGCTGGAAGAGGTCAGGGTTCGGAGATCTCAACCAACATGGCCCGGACTCGATCCGCTTTTACACCAAGACAAAGACGGTCACGTCGCGTTGGCCGTCGGGCATCAAGCAGGGCGCAGAGTTCGCGATTCCGACGATGAAATGAAATTTCATGGGGCGGCGGGGCGTGGCGGCAAGCACAGCACTCATACTGACGCTTTCAGCCTGCGCCGGTGATCAGAAGACCGAGTCAATCCTGACTGCGAACCCGCAGCTCGATATGATCGGACATTGGACCTTGTCGGCCCCCAATGCCCCCTCATGCGGCATCGAATTCGACGGAATGCCCGGCGACGATAAAGGTGTCGCACGGCCGGAGGGCGGCTGCCCGGGCGCGTTCTTCATGAGCCGGCATTGGGCTTTGGCGCGCGAAGCTCTCGTGCTCACCATTGTGGACGAGAAATATCAGCCGCTGGGCGAGCTCAAGTTCTCGGCAAACAAATTCTTCGGTCAATCGAGCTCCGGCTTGCCTATCGAACTCACGCGCTGAACAGGAACCGTCATGTCCGAATACCAGCTTTACTGCTTCGCCCAGTCCGGCAACTGCTATCGTGCGGCGCTGATGCTCAACCTGATCGGTGCCGACTGGGAGCCCATTTGGGTCGACTTTTTCGGCGCCATGGTCCAGCGCACGACGGCGTTCCGTACCGAGATCAATGAAATGGGCGAAGCTCCGGTCTTGGCTCACGGCGAACGCAAACTGACGCAGTCCGGAGTGATCCTGACCTACCTCTCCAATCACACCGGAAAATTCAAGCCGCGGGGTGAGGATCAAGAACTTGAGGCGCTGCGTTGGATCCTTTTTGACAACCAGAAGGTCAATGGATTTCTCGGACCGTTTCGCTTCCTCAAGAACTTCGCGCCGAAACCGGCGGACCCCGCCGTGCTGGCCTTCTTAAAGGGCCGCATCGACGGGAACTTGGCCATCGTCAGCAAGCGCCTTGAAAAGCAGCCCTATCTGGTCAGCGACCAACCGACCATCGCCGACATCTCAATGACCGGTTATCTGTATTATCCCGCCGACGAGTTCGGCTTTGACATTGCCAAGGAGCATCCGGCAATCGCCGCTTGGCTCACGCGCATGCAGGCGCTGCCCGGCTGGAAGCACCCCTATGACCTCATGCCGGGCTATCCGTTCGGCACCAAAGGCTATCGCAATCGGTAAGTCAGTTCAGACGCGCGGGACGGTCGTCACCGCCAGTATCGCCCATCGGCGGCGGATGCGACGATCCCCCACTCAAAGCGGCCTGCGCAGCGCGCGCATCTTTGCGCTGGTATTCGCGATATGTCCACCAGCCCAGCGGCAAGCAGGCGAGATACGCAAGCGTGCCGACGGTCAGCACCTGCCACGGATAGCTGATCAGCAGCGCGAAGAACAACACCACGACGACAAAGACAGGCAGTACCATCTCCGGCGGCACCCGCTTGCCGACGCGCTTGCCGGAGAACACCGGCAGCCGGGAGACCATCAGCACTGCAATGAGCAGCGTATAGATGAAGGACAGCCAAACGACGAGGAGACCGAACGGTACTCCCAGCAGACCGAGATAGATCGGCAGAAGCACGGTAATCGCGCCAGCGGGCGCCGGGATGCCGGTGAAAAAGTTGGCAGCCCATACCGGCTGGTTGGTTTCATCGATCATCACATTAAAACGCGCGAGCCGCAGCGCTGCGCAGATCGCGAACACCAAGGCCGCGATCCAACCTGCCGACCTAAGCTCATGAAGGCCCCAGAAATAGAGGATCAGAGCGGGTGCCACACCGAAGTTGACGAAATCGGCGAGACTATCGAGTTCAGCGCCGAAGCGCGAGGTCCCTTTGAGCAGCCTCGCAATGCGGCCGTCCACGCCATCGAGCAGCGCCGCAAACACGATCGCGGCTAGTGCAAGCTGGATGTTATTTTCGACCGCCATGCGCATGGCGGTAAGCCCGGCACAGAGCGCGAGCAACGTGATCAGATTCGGCAGCAGCACGCGAACCGGAATCGCCCGGAAGCGTCGGCGATGGCGCGCAGAAGAAGGCATCGGATCAAAAGGCGGGAACACCATGGCGACAAATATAGACCTTCGCCTGCAGACGCGCCACGGGCCAAAGGAGCCGCGCTTGCCCCCCCGTTAACGTTCAGCCGGTGCGAAATGCGCGGCCGGAATCGGTCCCGCGCAGATCTGCAAGCACCGTTTCGCCGCCAATGGCGGTCTGCCCGACAGCGACGAGCGGTGCGACACCCTCCGGCAAATAAACATCGAGACGCGACCCGAAGCGGATCATCCCAATCCGTTCGCCGGCACCAAGCGGTTGACCGATGCGAACGATGCAAACGATGCGCCTGGCAACGAGGCCGGCGATCTGCACCACCGCGACGCGCGCGCCGCCGGCAGCTGCGATCACCAGCGAGTTCCGCTCATTGTCGGCGCTCGCTTTGTCGAGATCGGCGTTGAAGAAACGGCCCGGCTGATAGACGATCTTTTCGACCATGCCGGCAACCGGACAGCGGTTGATGTGGCAGTCGAACACGCTCATAAAAATCGAAATACGCGGCAGCGGCGTCGATCCAAGGCCCAATTCGTGTGGCGGCGACAGGGTAGTAATCTGGCTGACCCGGCCATCCGCCGGCGCGACCACCAAACCTTCGCGCACGGGCGTGACCCGCGGCGGATCGCGAAAGAAAAAGGCGCACCAGATTGTCAGCACCGTGCCGATCCAGCCGAGCGGCGTCCACAGCCAAAACAGCAACAGGGCGACCAGCGCGAAAGCGCCGATGAACGGGTAGCCCTCCGGAGTAATCGGCACGAATTGCTGCCGGATCGATTTGGTGATCGACATTCGCGCCTACTCCGCCGCGTCCGCGGGCAAATCGAGCGTGTCGGGCCCGAGCGGCGGCGGATTGCGGTTCGGTGCCGCCTCGTCTTCAGCGACGCGCGCGAGCTTCTCGCGCGCCTCCTCGGCCTCGCGCTGGCGACTCCACATGCTGGCGTAAAGGCCGTTCTGCGCCAGCAATTGATAGTGCGTGCCACGCTCAACGATCACTCCATGGTCGAGCACGATGATCTCGTCGGCGCCGACGATGGTCGAAAGCCGATGGGCGATGACCAGCGTAGTACGGTTGCGCGAAACCCGGTCGAGCGCATCCTGGATTTCCTTTTCCGTGTGGCTGTCGAGCGCGGACGTTGCCTCGTCCAGCAGCAAAATGGGCGGCGCCTTCAGGATCGTACGCGCAATAGCGACGCGCTGCTTCTCGCCGCCGGACAGCTTCAGCCCGCGCTCGCCGACCTCCGTCTCGTAGCCCTTAGGCGCCAGGCGAATAAGGCCGTCGATCTGCGCCAGCCGCGCCGCCTCTTCGACTTCAGCATCGCTGGCTTCCCAACGGCCGTAACGGATGTTGTAGCGGATGGTGTCGTTGAACAGCACGGTATCCTGCGGCACCATGCCGATGGCCTGCCGCAGCGACTTTTGCGTGACTTTTGAAATATCCTGACCGTCGATCAGGATAAGCCCGCTGGACAAGTCGTAGAAGCGAAACAAGAGTCGCGAAATGGTCGATTTTCCCGCCCCGGAAGGACCGACCACCGCCACCGTCTTGCCCGCCGGCACTTCGAAGCTGATGCCTTTGAGAATGCGGCGCTGTGGCTCGTAGCCAAATACGACATTCTCGAAACGAATGTCGCCTTCTGTCACCTTGAGCGGGCGCGCATCCGGCGCGTCCTTGATCTCGGGTTCGCGCGCGAGAATTGAGAACATGATCTCGATATCGGTCACCGCCTGTTTGATCTCGCGATAGACCATGCCCATGAAATTGAGCGGCTGGTAGAGCTGGATCATC
>DASRDF010000132.1:0-15459 GCA_035652735.1 Pseudolabrys sp.
GGGGGCGGGCCGCGATAAACATGCTTTGGTAGATGCCCTGCTTGAGGAGCCGAACGCTGAGCGGTTTTGGCTGGAGCACCCGGCGGCGGCGGTGCAGGCGCGATCGGTTGCGCTACGCCAGGCTGATCGAACGGACTTGGAGAGGCGGTCGCCTTTCCTTCAGCAACGGGGCCGCAGACGATCGCCCCATCGGCCGCATGGACGCAAACGTTCTGCGCGGTGGAGAGCGCGGTGGAGCAGGGCAACAGCGCGAGCGAAACCAGAAGCGAGCGGACATGACGCATGACAAACCCCAGCCAAAGCGCGCGTGCCTACGCGGCTGTTAACCATATAAGCCTATGAATTTCCGAGAGGATTGTCTACTGACACAAGACCACTGAAATACGCGTTTACGAGGCCTTTTCTCGTCGCCGGGCCAACGAATAGCCGAGCATTGCAGCTTCCAAGAGCATAACCAGCTGCATTTCCCGCGGATTTCCCAGTGCCGGCGGTGCGGCCGTTTTGCCGGATTTCGGCCGTAACGCCAAAAAAATGCCGACCAAGACCAATGCCAAAGCGGCATAAATACCGCCAATAATAAGCCGCATATTGAGGTCGCCGTAGACCCCCTCAAGCGCAATCATCGCCGCCACCGTAAAGTGGAAGATAGCCACGACCACCAACGCTCCGGCGGTGACGGCGACCAAAGCGCGCCGAACGATCCGTCCGATCAGATGCTCGGCAGCAACCGCAATGATGCGATCGAGATGCATTGGCTTAACGCCGGTTGGCAAGCCCGGCGAGAAAACCAATCCCGGCTGCAGCAGCCAACATCAGCAGCGGATGCTGCTCGACCTTTTCCGTGAGTTTTTCGTACGCATCGGTGCCCACTCTCGCGGCTTGATCGGCGACCGATGCGGTCACGTCCGAGGCGCTGTCGCGGACGCGGCTGGTGATCCGCTCGAGCGCTTCGCCGACGAAGTCGCGAACATCGCTCGATGCCCCGGACGCTTCCTTGCGGACGCTACCGGAAAGTCGACGCAGTCGTTTTTCGAGATCGCTGATCAGGTCCTCAATGGCCGCGACTTCCTCCGCCGCGGCAGATTTGGCGCGCGTCGTCATTTCCACCCTCACACCATGGTTGTAGCTCTCGCTGCAAACGTGGTGATGCTGCGAAAAGTTCCATATGCTGTGATAGCTTCTAGCCGAGCGCGAACAGGAACGGGTGCTTTCGCATTTAAACTCTTGCGCGACAATGGATTTCGTTGACACGGCGCACGAAGGGCGTGTTCATTGGAACTCGCGCATAACCATTGATGCTCGCTCTGGGCGGCAGCCCCAGTTGTGAGGCGGCATGACGCGCCAAGGCGGCTCTGATGTCGGATCTACCAGAAGGCAAACTGCCCAATCTCGAACGCGAGAATGACCTGCTCGCGCAGAAACTCAGCAGCCAAACACACGAACTGGAGGCCCTGCAAGCACGCTTTGCGCGTTATGAAACGGCTTTGCGCGGTTCTCAGGTGATTGTCTACACCCAAGATCGAGACCTGCGATTCACCTCGATCAGCAATGGTATGCTTGGTCGTTCTGTGGAGGACATTTTAGGTCGAACAGACGAGCAAATCTTGCCGCCGGCTTGCAGCAGCGAAATTGTCGCATTGAAGCGCAAGGCGCTCGATCTGGGCCAGATTTTGCGTGCTGAATTTGCCGTGCCCGACCGCAGCGGTGTGCGCTGGCAAGATCTTCATGTCGAGCCGCTCCGCGATAAGACCGGAGCGATCGTGGGCTTAACCTGCGTGGCGGTCGATGTGACGGAGCGCAAGGAAGCGGAAGCGCATTTGCGGCTGCTGCTGCGCGAACTCACCCACCGTTCCAAAAATCTGCTGGCGGTCATCCAGGCCATGGCACGTCAGACGGCCCGGCATTCCGGCTCGATCGACGGGTTCCTCTCCCAATTCGGCGCGCGTCTGCAGGCCCTTGCATCGTCGCACGACCTGCTGGTGCGAGAGAGCTGGCACGGCGCCTCGCTTGGCGAACTGGTGAGCTCTCAGCTTGCTGCTTACGTCGGCCAAGGCGAGAAGCGAATAGTCATGGACGGTCCTGAGATTGCGCTCAAACCCGAGGCTGCGCAAAACCTCGGCCTCGCCTTGCACGAACTGGCGGTCAACGCCCAGAAATTCGGCGCGCTGTCGGTACCTGAAGGGCGCATCTCAATCCGCTGGACCCGCAACGCGGCAACAGATGCCAATGCCGTGGACCTGCACTGGATCGAGCAGTTCGGGCCGAAGGTGAAGATGCGCCGAAAGCGCGGGTTCGGCAGCCTGGTGATCGAGCGCAACTTGGCGCGCTCCCTCGACGCGAAAGTCGATCTTGCCTTCGATCCGGACGGTGTGCGCTGCCACATCGTCATCCCAGCGAACCAGGTCCTCGCCGCGCTCTAGCGGCGGAACGTTTTTCGCGTCTCGCCGTTAGGTCAACCGATCACGACATGCGAGTTCGTGACAGGTCCGTGTTACGGCGGGCAGGGTGCGATGCGTGACTTCCTTGGATATGTGCTGATCGGCACGGTTGCCGTGCTGTCGATGGCGCTGGTAACGATTGCGGGCCTCGGCTTGACTGTCGGCGCGCGTCCGGTGGTTGAAGGCGGGGCGATCGTGCAGCACGTCGACCGAACGCATAAGGGCGATCGCCTCGATCTGCGGAAGACGGTGGGCTTGCCCACACTCGCCCCGAAACCGAAGGCGCCGGTTCCGATCGGCTGCGAACCGGAGTTCAGCCCGCTGGTCGCAGGCGCGCCGAGCATCCCAGGCCGCTGCGATTCCTAGAATTTTAGCCATCGGTCGTGTTGAAATAGAGGGCGGCGGAACTTTTCCGCCGCCCGTTAAGTTCTATGGCGGACATTCACGGGAACAAGGAGTCCGTCATGCAAAGGCTGTTCATTGCTGCTGGTGCGCTTGCGGTGGCGACGGCGCTTGCGACATCGACTGCGGTAGCGCAACACGTGCAGCGCACGAAAGTTGGCGCGCTGAGCTGCGACATTTCGGGAGGGATTGGTGCGATCATTGCATCAAAAAAGCACGTGACCTGTCTGTTCACACCTTCGCAACGCGGTCCGCGAGAGGTCTATGTCGGGTCCATCAGTAAATTCGGCCTTGATCTCGGCGCAACTTCGGGCGGCGAGATGGTCTGGGCGGTCTATGCTCCCACGGACCGCCGCTTCGGCGCTTTGGCCGGCCACTATGTTGGCGCGACCGCCGAGGCGACCGTCGGCGCAGGTCTAGGCGCCAACGTTTTGGTCGGCGGTTCGCGGCGAACCATCGAGCTGCAGCCTGTATCTCTCCAGGGGCAGGCGGGCCTTAACGTGGCGGCCGGCGTTGCCGACTTGACACTGCGGCCGGCGCGCTAAGTCGCATTTTCGATCGAATAAAAAGAAGCGGCTGTCTCTGCGGCAGCCGCTTCGTCTTTTCTCTTCTTTTTCGCGTACGCCGGTTTCGGGCTTGTCGTCAGTCGAAGGTGAAGGCGTCGTGGTAGGCGCCTTGCACCTGGCCGCCGGGAACGGGGCCGCCGCCCGGCACATGCACCATGTTACCGAGCAAGGCGCAGGTCGATCCATGCAAGCCATGGCGCGGCACCGGCATCGGCGTGCCGGCTTCCCACGTGTCGCTCTGTGGGTCGTAGATTTCATTGGTGCCGAAGACGCGCCCGGTCGCTTCGCCGCCGAAGACGACGATCTTGCCTTTGACGTAGACGCATGACGGCCCCGAGCGCGCGGTCGGCAGCGGCGCGCGGAAACTCCACGAATCCGTTTTCGGATCGTAGACGGCGTTGAGGCTGGTGTTGAAGTCATACGAATCCATGCGCCCGGCGATGGCGTGGATTTTGCCATCGACTATCGCGACCCCCATGTGGTCACGCTGTCCGACGAAAGGCTGCGTGCCGGTCGAGCCGCGCATGCTGGCGCGGTCGGAATATTTGTTGCTCGCCGGATCGTAGACCTCGTGCCATTCGACCGAGCGCACGTCGCGGCCGCCGAGGAGGTGAATTTTGCCGTCAAGCGCAATTGCGGAAATCGCTCCGCGCGGCCGCGACAGCGGCGCGATCGGCGCCCATTGATCGGTTTCCGTGTCGTAGACGAAGCATTTGGAATGGGGGCAGCGGTTCTGCTCCACGAAGCCACCGAAGGTGTAGATTTTGGAGGCGATCGAGGCGCCGGCGACGTGGTTGCACGGATGCGGGAACGGCGCCTTCAACGACCAGTTTCTTGTCGCGGGGTCGTAGACTTGATGAAAATTCTGATCGACGCGATGTTTGGCGTAGCCGGCAATCGAGTGGATCTTGCCGCGGCACTCGATGACCGCGTGCTCGCCGGTCGGGACCGGCATGCGCGGCTGCTCGATCCATTTCCCGGGATTGGCGGCCTTGGGAGCAACGCTGGTCATGTAGCGCTGCTTCTCCACGGTCTTGGGGATATCGGTAATCGTCTTGTCGTTGAGACCGAGAAAGAGCGGAAGTTCTTCTGACATTGTGACGATCCTCAATTCACATATGCTGGGACGGCCTCGCGCAGTAATTTGCGCGTGAGCTCAACTCCCTCGCGCGCAACCTCGTAAGGCGAGCGGGCCCAGAGTTCAGGGTTCGGCGCTTCGTAGGAGAGATAGCCGGTATAATTCTTTTCATAGAGCAGCCGAAGCACTTCGCGCCATTTCACCACGCCTTTGCCCGGCGCGAGGCGATCGGTCGGTCTGCGCACGCCGGTCGTCGGATTGGACGAGACGTCGCTGTACTGGAAGCAATAAATCATGTCGTCCGGCAGATCCCTGAAGCTGGCGCCGCCGTAGCCGCTGCGCTGGAAGTGATAGGCATCGATCAAATAGCCGCAATTCGGCCTATTGGCGCCTTCGATAAGCTGCCGCAAAACGGGCAGGCTGTTGAGAACGTCATGTTGCGAGTTGTATTCGATCGCGAGCTTGAGGCCGTATCCGCCGGCAATGTCGCCGGCGCGCTTTAGGTATTCGATAGCCTGCGCAATGGGCCCGTTCACCTGGCCTGGTGCGCTCATCAGCATTTCGCAGCCGAGCGCTACCGCGTTCTCGCAGGATTCGCGAAAGACCTTGAACAGGCGTTGGCTCTCTTCCCCCATGGCGAATAACCAACCGTATTCGACGCCTAACACGCCGACCGGAATACCTGCCTTGCGGATCAAATCGAGCACCTGGCTATTGCTCAGGCCCGCCTCGAAGCAGCGCTTGAAATCGGTACGGCGCAATTCCACCGCATCGAAGCCGCCTTGCTTGGCGGCGGTGAGCGCCTCGGCAAGCGGAGTCGTATCGATCGTCCACATGTGCAGGGCAAGGCGCCCGAATTTTTCCGTCATTGGACCTCGAAGAATTATCTGCCGTCATACTGGAGGATGTAGAGACCCGCATTCGTGTCGGTGAGATACATCACGCCATTCACATCGACAAACACGTCACAGGATTGGATGACGCGCGCCGGGTTCGGCCGCTGATCGACAATACGCTCCGGCGGCGGCGGCACGAAATAGCCGATTTGCCGCGGCGCGAAGGCATCGCGGATATCATAGATGCGCAGACCCGCATTATGATACGTGGCAAAAACGACCTCCTCGCTTTGCCAGGAGCCTGGGCGGTTCTCGTGCAAATTATGCGGACCGAACTTCGCGCCTTTTTTGCAGAAGTCCTCTTCCTTAGGCGTCGGTAGGGTAGCGATGGAGACTGGGTTCGCGGCTTCGCGGACGTCAATTACCCAGACGTAAGCAAGACCGTTCGCACAATTCGTCGAAGTCGCCTCGTCGGCAAGCACCAGCAGCTTGCGGCCGGGGAGGGGCAGCGGCGTGTGCGCCCCGCCGCCGAAGGGCGGCGAATAGTTGCGATGGCTGATGAGCTTCGGCTTTGTGGGCTCGGTCAAATCGTGGACGGTGAAGCCGCCGTCGCGCCATGCCGCGTAGCCGAGGCGACCGGCGGTGATCATATGATGCAGTGCCGTGCGCTTGCCGAAGGAAACGGGCTTTTCCTCGCCTCCGGCGCGATGCATTCCGGGCAGCCACCAATGTCCGGCGAGCGTCGGCTTTCGCGGATTCGAAACATCGACGATCGCCAGGGTGTGATCGATGTAGCCGTCAAAATGCACAGAAACGTAGGCGTAGCGCCCGCCGACCCACCAGATGCGGTGCGCGCCGAAGCCCGGCATGTGCAGGAAGCCGATCTCGCGCGGCTTTTCCGGCTGCGACACATCGAAGACGCGCAGGCCGGCGCCGAAGGGCTGCTCGGTGGTCACGGAGTCGGCGAGCGACCTGCCGTAATAATCGGCCTGGCTCGCATATTGCTGCATGGCCCAGATGTTCGGGCCGTTGACGGCGAGCAGGATGTCATCGCTGATCTGCAAATGATGCGACCGCGTGTTCTTCGGTGCGGCGACAAATGCAACCGTCCGCGGCTTGCGCGGGTCGCGCACGTCGATGACGGAAAAGCCGTCGCTGAACATGTGGCCGACAAAAGCGTGGCCTTTGTGCACCATGACCTGCACGCCGTCCGGACGTCCGCCCTGATCGCAGTGCGCGAGGAAGCGGATGTTCGACGAATGCGATGCGCGCGGCGGGCTTGTCTGCTCGGTCAACGCCATAGAGTCATCCTAACGTTACGGGGCCCGGAACGAACCGGGCCCCGCTTTTATAAACAACGGCGAGAGGACTAGCCCGTCGGCGCGGCGATCTCGTCCAGACCCCTCTGTCGGGCTTCCGGTCCGAGTTGCGTCACCGACACCGCCGCAATCACCAGCAGAATGGCGAGGCAGGCGAAGACGGTGGTCAGGCCGAAGCCATTTTGGATCCAAAGGATGGTCGGCATGATGAAGGCCGTGGCGAGCCGTCCGACGCCCGCGGCCCAGCCGAAGCCGGAGGCGCGCGCGTTGGTCGGGAATACCTCTGAGGCAAAGATCTGCATTGCGTTGCCGGCAACCTGCACAAAGAAGGTCATGACGAAGCCGGCGACGATGAGCTGGGTTGCCGTTGCGGCGTTGGCGAAGACCATCGCCATGATCGCCGCACCTACGAACGCGACGATGGACGTGACTTTGCGGCCGTGCCTATCGAGCGCATACATCATCCAGATGCTGGCGCAAGGCACGGCGAAGTTCATCCACAGCGTGTATTCGATCGACTTGGTGACGGTGAAGCCCTTCGCATTCATGATGTTGGGCAGCCACGCGCCAAGACCGATGGCGACACCGAAGAAAGCCGTGAAGCAGATCATCCCGGCGATGACGCGGCCCGGAAACATCCGGAAGACGACGCCGAACGGATCGCTCTTGGTGTTGCTGGCCGCATCGGTCGACAATGTATTGAGCGGCGGCGTGGAAATGCCCAGACGGCCGAGCACATCGAGCGCCTCCTGACCGCGGCCATGCGTCGACAAATAGCGCGGCGACTCCGGCAACGCGAACCGCAGCACCCAGACGATCAGTGCGCCGATACCGATGATCAGCCAAATGCCGCGCCACACATACTCGGGGTTGCCGGCAAACAGCTGCGTGCCGAACAACAGTACGGTCGCGGTGCCGATCGGCCACACGCAGGCGCCGCCGACAAAGTGAATGAAGGCGAGGATTCTGCCGCGGATTGCTTTCGGCGAGTACTCGCCCGCGTAGGCGAAACACAGCGGCTGTTCGGCGCCGAGACCCAGACCCCCGATGAAACGGCAGATAACGAGCAGCGTCACGCTGGGTGCGAAAGCGCCAAGGATCGTGAAAACGCCGAACAGCAGCAGGTTGAACTGATAGATGAAGCGGCGCCCGAAGCGGTCGCTGAGTTGCCCCTGTCCCGCGGTCCCGATGAACATGCCGAAAATCGTGGCGCTGCCGATCGCAGCGACTTCGGGCCCCGTGGCGAATTTCGACGACAGGATGTACGGAACGAGCGAGCCGAAGATCGTAAAGTCGATGACGTCGAAGAAGTATCCTGCTGCGATCAATGCGATCACCTTTTGATGCAGCGGCGAAATTTTTGCTTCGTCGAGCGCATTGCCGACGAAGCCTTCGATGGTTTGTGCCACGGCGTTTCTCCCTATCCCCGTTGCCGCGAGTGCTTGTTGTGTTTTGAGGCTGCACCCGCGGGACACGAATGATGATCCACAAACACAAGCTTGGCTAGCCAGTCCTTGCAGCCGGCACGCGTTTCGATTTGTGAAAAGGGAAGTGGCTGGGGAACTAGGATTCGAACCTAGATTCTCGGAGTCAGAGTCCGATGTTCTACCGTTGAACTATTCCCCACCGGCCGGGCGAAAAATGCCGCGCGCGGGCACCGGGCAGGCAATGACATGGGGCAAACCGGCTGATTTGACAAGTCCTTGGCGCATCAGCGGGCTTTGGCGCGGGTTGCCACGGTTGCAATGGCGATCAGGCTGCCGGCGGCTCCCCCCAAAAAGACGAGGCGCGGTAAATCCTGGTCCATGATCGCGCCGAAAATCAGCGGCGCGATGATGCCGCCGATATTGAAGCCGGTGGTGACGAAACCGAAGACTTTGCCGAACGAGCCCGGCGGCGTGACCTCCCGCACAATCATGTCGCGCGACGGCATGATCATGCCTGAGAAAAAGCCGGCGGCAGCCATGGCGGCGATGGTGCCGAACGCCCCGAGATCGATCCCACCGACCAAGGCGGTCAGTGCCGCCGTGGCAAGCAGTCCAACGGCGGCGACCAGCCCGTGGCGGCTCGTGCGGCCTGCCAGTGCGCCGCCGGCGAGCACGCCGAGCGCGGACAGCACGAGATAGCCGGTGAGCGCCGCATTGGCGCTCGCCACCGGCGTCCCATAGAGGCTGGCGAGCGCGACGACGGAATAGTTGTAGATGCCGCCGCTGGTGATCGCCAGCAGCACGAAGAACACCAGATTGAGCAAAATGGCCGGCGATAGCAGGATGCGCCAGCCGGGATCGCTGTCGTTCTTGACGCGCGGCGCGGCCTGGGCAGGGCCTGGGTCGCCCACGCCGATGAGGGCGGCGGCGACTGCGAATCCGAGCACGCTGGCGCCGATAAAGGCGCCGCGCCAGCCCCACAGCTGCTGCATGATCAAAAGCGTCGGCGGTGCGGCCGCGGAGCCGGCAATGCCGGCAAAGGTGTGAAACGAAAAGGCAGGGCCGATGCGCTTGGCCGGCACGTGTTGCGACAACAGCGCATAGTCGGCGGGGTGGTAGACGGCATTGGCCGTGCCGGCGACGGCAAACATCGCGATCAGCAGCCAATACGAACTGGTCAGGCCGACCACGAGGAAGGCGCTGGCGCCCAAAACGAGGGCGGAAATGAGCGGCAGGCGCGCACCCAACCGGTCGACGAGGAAGCCGGCCGGCGCCTGCAAGACGGCGGAGACCGTGTTGAAGATAGCGAAGGCCAGTCCGATCTCGGTGTAGCTCACGCCGTAGTCCGCGCGCACAAAGGGCAGCAGCGGCGCCAGCAGAATGATGTAGTAATGGGACACAAAATGCGCGGCGCTGACGGCGCCCACCACCCGGACCTGCGGTGCAGGTCTCGCGCCCAACAGCTCTGCGGTTTCAGTCATGCTTCGGTTCCTGGCCGGGCGCGCGGACTATGGCCTTCCAAGCCGCTGCAATCCAATGCGTTTGCGTAAGGTGAGGCATGACTTTCGATGGCCGCGAATCCCATACGGTATCGCAGGACCGCACAAAGAGCCGGTAAAGACAAGCGACTGTGAATGCCTGCCACGGCGCGCGGTGTTAGTCTTGCGCAGTTCGGACCGGCAGCCGGGGTGCGGCGCCAACCCCGTTGCCCGCGCAAGCTGGCGCCTACGGGACGTGCCATGATCTCCTTAAAGGTGAACGGAAAGGCGTACCGGCTCGACATTGAACCGGAAACGCCGCTGCTTTGGGTCATCCGCGACGAGATTGGATTGACCGGCACCAAATTCGGCTGCGGCATCGCGCAATGCGGCGCCTGCACCGTGCACATCAACGGCGAAGCGGTGCGCTCATGCGGGATCGTCGTCGGCGACGTCGACGGCAAAGAGGTCACGACCATTGAAGGCCTCTCGCCGGACAGCAAACATCCGGTGCAGCAGGCTTGGCTGGCGGAGGATGTCCCGCAATGCGGCTACTGCCAGTCCGGCCAGATCATGGCGGCAGCGGCCTTTCTCAAAGAGCATCCGCAGCCGACCGATGCCGACATCGATGCCAATCTCACCAATATCTGCCGCTGCGGCACCTATCCGCGTATCCGCAGTGCCATTCATCGCGCCGCGGCGCTGATGAAGAGCTGACGGGAGGCAAATCATGAATCAAATCGTCAGGACCGAGATCAGCCGCCGTCAATTTGTCGTCTCCTCGACCGCAGCCGCCGGCGGCCTTCTCATCAGCGTCGCCCTGCCGAAAGCCGCCAGGGCGGCGGGCACAGGCATGCAGCCTTACGGCGCGGACGAGGCGGCGCCGGAAATCAATGCCTTCCTCGCCATCCATCCGGACGGCACAATTCTCATCCGCTCGCCGCATCAGGAAATGGGGCAGGGCGCCATCACGGCAATGCCGATGATCGTCGCCGAGGAGCTCGAATGCGACTGGTCGAAGGTCAAGGTGGAATACGCCTCCGCCGCGCGCAATCTGCGCGATCATGAGGTCTACGGGCCCATGGCGACCGTCGGCAGCCGCGGTGTGCGCACGTCGTGGCAGATGTTGTTGCAGGCGGGCGCGAGCGCCCGCGAGCGGCTGATTGCTGCAGCGGCGCACCGCTGGAACGTGCCGGCTTCCACGTGCACTGCGGCCAACAGCACGGTAACGCACGCGCAATCCGGCCGCAGCCTCGATTACGGCGCGCTGGCAGCAGATGCCGCCGCGATCAAACTCGACAAGGAGCCTGCAATCCGTACGCCCGATCAGTTCAAGCTGATCGGCAAGCGGCTGCCGCGGCTCGACACGCCGGTGAAGATCAACGGCACCGCCAGGTTCGCCATCGACACGAAAGTGCCGGGCATGGTCTATGCCGCCGTGGCGGCTTGCCCGGTTTTCGGCGGCAAGCTCAAGAGTGTCGATGAATCTCCTGTACGCGGCCGCCGCGGCGTTCTGCAGGTCGTTAAGCTCGACAATGCGGTGGCGGTCGTCGCCGACCGCTTCTGGCGCGCCAAGGAAGCGCTGCTGCTGCTCAAGCCGGAATGGGATGTCGGGCCAGCCGGAACGACCGACAGCGTGCAATTCGCCAAACTCTATCGCGATACGCTCGATGGACCGATGGTCAATGCGCGCAGCGACGGCAACGTCGATGACGCCTTTGCCAAAGGCGGCAAGGTCGTGGAAGCCACCTATGAGGCGCCGTACCTCGCCCACGCCACCATGGAGCCGCTCAACGCCACGGTGCACCTGCAAGCCGACAAGCTCGAGATCTGGCTCGGCTCGCAGTCGCCGATGGGCACCATCAAGCAGGCGGCGGCCGCGTCCGGTCTCAAGCCGGAGCAGATCGTCGTTCATAACTGCTTTATCGGCGGCGGCTTCGGCCGGCGTTCGATCAATGACGAGATGCGGCAGGCGGTTTTGCTCGCCAAGCAGGTCGGCAAGCCGGTGAAGCTCGTGTGGACGCGTGAAGAAGACATGACGCACGATCGCTATCGGCCGCAGGCGGCGGTGCGCATGAAGACGGCGCTTGGACCGGACGGAATGCCTACCGCCTTTGACGCGCGCATTGCCGTCGGCTCCATCCTGCGCTCGACCGGCATCAGCAAAGTCGAGAACGGCGTCGAGGCGCAGGCGGTCGAGGGGATCGCCAATATCCCCTATGCCATTCCGAACGTCCGGGTCGGCTGCATGCTCAAGAATACGCATGTGCCGGTGATGTTCTGGCGCTCGGTGGGCTCGTCGCAAAACGCCTTCTTCGTCGAGAGTTACATCGACGAGATGGCACACGCTGCGGGCCAGGATCCGTACCAGTTCCGGCGCAAGTTGCTGGCGGGCAAGTCGGACTTTCTCGGCGTGCTCGACACCATCGCGCAGAAGAGCGATTGGGGTAAGCCGCTCGGTCCCAATCGCGGCCGCGGCATCGCCATACACGAATGCTATGGCTCGATCATCGGGCAAGTCGCCGAGGTGACCGTCAAGCACGACGGCGGCGTGCGCGTCGACCGTGTCGTCGCCGCTGTCGACTGCGGTCACGTGGTCAACCCCGGCATTGTGGAAGCGCAAATCCAGAGCGGCGTCATCTACGGCCTCTCGGCTGCGCTCTACGGCGAGATCACGATCAAGGACGGCCGCGTGGTGCAGAACAACTTCGACGAATACGAGGTGGTGCGGCTGGCCGACGCGCCGAAGATCGAGGTCTATCTCGCACTTTCGGGCGGCAAGAAATGGGGCGGCATTGGCGAGCCCGGCACCGCGGCGACCGCGCCTGCCGTGGCCAATGCGGTGTTCGCCGCGACCGGCACCCGCGTGCGTTCGATGCCGCTGAAGAATGTGAAGCTGTCCGGAGCTTAGGGCCTCGAGCGGCAATTCGACATCGAAGGGGACGGTCCATCGCGGGCCGTCCCGTTCACGTTCAACGCCTGGCCTTGGCGTCCTCGATCGCCTGCCAGATGCGCGCCGGCGTCATCGGCATTTCCAGGTGCGTAATCCCGAGATCGGAAAGCGCGTTGACTGTGGCATTGGCAACGGCCGGCAGCCCGCCGGAGGTGCCCGCTTCGCCGCAGCCTTTGGCGCCGAGCGGGTTGCTCTTGGTGGGGACGGGATGGTGCGCGACCGCGATCATCGGCGCGTCGTGTGCGCGCGGCATGGCATAGTCCATGAATGAGCCGGTCACCAATTGGCCGTCGCTGTCGTAGATGGCCTGCTCGAGCAGCGCCTGACCGAGCCCTTGCACCACGCCGCCTTGGATTTGGCCTTCGACCAGCAGCGGATTGACGACTGTGCCGAGATCGTTCACCGCCGCATAGCGCACGACCTGCGCGTGGCCGGTCTGCGGATCGACCTCCACCTCGGCGACATGACAGCCGTTCGGGAAGGCCGAGGGTACCGGTTCGTTGACGACGTGATCGACATCCAGCGTGTTCGGCACGCCTTCGGGCAGCTTCAATCCCGCATGCAAGCGCTGCGCCAGCTCCATGAGGCCGATGGAGCGATCGGTTCCGGCGATGGTGAATCGTCCGGTCTTGAACTCGATGTCGCCGGCAGAAGCCTCCAGCACGTGCGAGGCGATCTGCTTGCCGCGCTCGATAACGAGCCTGGAGGATTCGGTCAGCGCCGCGCCAACGAACATCACCGAGCGCGAGCCGCCGGAGCCGCCGCCGAAAGTCATGCGATCGCTGTCGCCTTCCACCACCCGGATACGATCGAACGGCACTCCGAGCATTTGCGTAAGCATCTGCATATAGGTGGTGGCGTGACCCATGCCGAAGTCCATGGTGCCGGTGACAATGGTCACGGTGCCATCCTTTTCGAAATGGACGGCACCGAGTTCCTTGCCGGGCGCCGCCGTGACTTCCAGATAGCAGCCGATGCCGATGCCGCGCAGCTTGCCGAGCTTCATGCTCTCGCGCTTGCGTTTCTTGAATCCTGCATAATCGGCGAGCTCCAAGGCGTGCTTGAGCACGCCGAGGAAGTCGCCGCAGTCATAAGTCATGCCCGACGCCGCCTTGAAGGGCAGATCGTGCTTGCGGATCATGTTGCGCTTGCGCAGTTCGACACGGTCGATACCCAGCTCGTGCGCGGCGAGATCGAGCGCGCGCTCGACGTAGTAATTGCCTTCGGGTCGTCCGGCGCCGCGGTAAGCCGACACGTGCGAGGTATTGGTGAACACGCATTTGGTCGCCACTTCGATCAGCGGCGTCCGGTACACGGATGCGATATTCTTGACTTGATTGCCCGTCGGCAGCAGCGGCCCGAACTGCGCAAGATAGCCGCCCATGTCGCCATAGCCGGAGAGCCGGATGGCCAGGATGTGCGCATTCTTGTCGAAGGCGATCTCGATGGTCATGTCCTGGGCGCGTCCATGATGGTCGGACACGAAGCTGCCGGAGCGCTCGTCGGTCCACTTGACAGGACGGCCGAGCACTTTGGCGGCGTGCAGGATGCAGACATATTCGGGATAGGCCGACGCTTTCATGCCGAACGAGCCGCCGACCTGGCCGGTGACGACGCGAACTTTTTCAGCGGGCACATGGAGAATGTCGGCGAGCGACGTTTTCAGGCCGTGAACGCCTTGGCTGCACGAATAGAGCGTCCATTTGTCCGAGGCCGCATCGTATTCGCCGATCGCGGCACGCGGCTCCATTGAAGCAACGATCATGCGCTGGTTCGAGGTCGTCAGCCGCGTCACATGTTTGGCCTGAGCAAAGGCCGCGGCCACCTTTTCGGCATCGCCGGCGTGAAAATCGAGCGCGACATTGCCGGCCACTTGCTCGAAGACCAAGGGCGCGCCGGGCTTCACCGCGTCGGCCGGCTTCAAAACTGCGGGCAGCGGTTCGATGTCGAGCGCGACCGCTTCTGCGGCATCTTTGGCTTGGTTGACGCTTTCGGCGATGACGCAGGCGACCGGGTCGCCGACAAAGCGTACCTTGTCGCTGGTGAGCGCCGGCCGCGGCACGTAACGGATCGGCGAACCGTCGCGGTTCTTCAGCGGCAGCGTGCACTTGAGACCGCCATAGCCGTTCAGGTCAGCCGCCGTGAGCACCGCCAGTACGCCGGGCATGCTTTTCGCGGCCGCCGTGTCGATTGATTTGATGATGCCGTGCGCCTCGCGGCTGCGCACCATTACGGCGTAGGCCTGTCCGGACCGGGCAATGTCGTCGGTATAGCGGCCCTGTCCGCGCACCAAAACCGGATCTTCGGTGCGGCGCACCGGCTGGCCGACGCCGAATTTCGTCAGCGAAAGCGCGAGTTCGGCGGTTCTGTCATCCATGTGCGGCCGGAGATTGTGCTGTAGACCGCTGAGATAAAGCAGCGCCGCCTCATTCACAAGAATGCATTCTGCGCACGAGCCTTGCGTGGCGCAGAGGCGCTGTTACACTTTTCGCGATCTTGAAACATTGCCGGGACCTGCGCGATTGCGCGCGGGGGCGGCAGGAAGGTTTTGTACGATGAGCGGCGAGGCCGGGGATGCCCCAGGCCTCGACCCCGCGTTTGATCGGGCCCCGTTGCGGCGGTCCGGTTGGGGTCGGCGGTCGCCAGGACCAAGCAGCGGCGCCCCGGGCGGTGATCGGGGCGGGGCGACTTATGCCGCGCTCGACCTCGGCACCAATAACTGCCGTTTGCTGGTGGCACGTCCTTCCGGCGACAGCTTTCGTGTGGTGGATGCGTTTTCGCGCATCATCAGGCTGGGCGAGGGCGTTTCCGTCTCCGGCCGCATCAGCGCCGCCGCCATCGAGCGTGCCATCGCCGCGCTGGCGATCTGCCGCAACAAGATGCGCAATCGGGGTGTCACCCGCGCGCGGCTGATCGCGACGGAGGCCTGCCGCGCCGCCGAGAACGGCGAGGAGTTTCGTGA
>DASRDF010000133.1:0-38801 GCA_035652735.1 Pseudolabrys sp.
CGCCGGGGGCACGCCGGCCGAAGCCAAGGCTTTCATTCAGGCGGAAACAAAGAAATGGGGCGACGTGATCAAGGAAGCGCACGTGCCGATGCGCTGACTGGCTAAATACGACTTGGAAGACAGGGCGATACAAACCATGCAGTGTCATGCGGGATAAGATCCAAATGATTGTTCGCATTTTGGCCGCATTATTCCGGATTTGGGGTGCCCTAAGCAGTTTGTGGGTCATTGCGTGGCTTTTTATTTATTGGAAAGCCGCCACCCCGGATCAAACCGATCCTTATTGGCGATATAGTTCGACGGATTCAAAAACTTATCTTTTGATAGCTTTTGGAATACCAGCAGCGATTTTCATACTGGCATTGCCATTCGCTTGGGGTCTTCGTGCCTTAGGGCGCCGCTGACAATTACTCGCTTTATCACTTCAAGCCTGGCGAAAGGCCCTAACCCGATTGCTTGTAGTCTTCTCTTGCGGAATTTAGTTGCACGCCTCCCAACTTAAAAGATAGGCGCTTCTATACTTTACAAACCAAGCTGCGTGAGGTGTATTTTGAGGTAGGAGGCCGCGCTATGGAATCTCACCTTTTGCCGGACAAGATCGGCAGCCTCGTAAACGTCAAAAACGATCCTCGGGTCCGGCGGCGAATGGAAGCTTTTGGCTTCCGGCCCAAGCACGTTACGCCGGGCGTCGTCACTGAGAGATAGCATCACCGTTTCGGCTTGGGCCGATTCAATGGAGCTTGATAATCGAACTGAAATTTTTGGTCAGGAAAAGCGACTTGAAGTGATCCATATTTTTGGGCGGCCTATGCCCTACGCGTGGTTTATGCCCGTAATACCTATTTGGCTCTTGCGTGCCGATTACGATCATTTACCTCGGTTTTTTCGCAAATACGTTGTTAGACGAACAAACAGCGTCATTTACGAAAATGAGTTCAACATCGAGCCGCCCGTGATGCAGCTCACGTCGGAGGCCTATCCTTCCTATAACTTGGTCGTCTCAGTCGATTTTTCGGCGGCGGCGCACATGCCAGCGGACGACGCGATTGTTGCCCTACGGATTAAGAACCATGCAGTCACACGGATCCGACCCGATTACGACCAAGTAAAAAAGAAGATCGTTTTTCGGATAGACGAACTCCGGAATGAACGCCTTCGGATAAGCTGGCCTTTGGTCCAGGGAACACTCAGTGAGCAATAACCATGAGGGAAATTGCACGCCTGTTTATTCTGGTAGGAACATCGCCAATGCATTCGGCTTCGGCGCATATGACCCGCGCATACTGTACGCGAGCGGCTTAGCCCTAATCATTGGCCTTTTTCTGCGCCCGCGCCGGAGCTGATCGAGCCTTGTGACGTATGATCTTTCTTAGAGCCGCGTCGAACCGTTCCTCAGATTCATCAGCCTCAAGCTCGCGGGCAGCCTTGCGGAAGGCTTTGACCTGAGGGCTTGTGGTTTTCTTTGCAGATTTCGACGCCATGACCACCACCTATTGAATATCCACAGGGGCGCTTCTGAAAAGCTTGGGATTTCTCCACTGAATTATACGCAAGCCTATTGCCTCGTGCCGATTCGGCTAATAAGAGCGAAAAAGCCCCGCTTATGCGGGGCTTGTTCGGTTGCTTGGTGGAAGCGGCCCCTCTCCGTCGCGCGGTCCGGGAGCCGTCCCATAAGTGTCGGGTAGCGACCTGGTGTGAGCCACTTGGCCCCCGTTGGACCCCCTAAGCCACCTAGGGACCAACGTCATTTTCAACGCTTTCGGCGGCTTTTATTTCAGTCAATTTAGAAAATTTTGGCAACCCATCGATTCGACTCTGCGGCAATAGGTACCTAAAGATACCTATTGCCGCAAGTGTTTTTGTGGGTTGTGGATGTCGAGGCCGTCGCTCGGGGGACGACTTAAATTACTCAAGTTCGATCAAAAGCTGATCGAGCGCATCCATGACTTTAGAGAAGCGGCACTTGACGCCAACGAGAGCGCCCTATTGGAAAGGGCGGTTTCCAAATATATGGACGACTATCTCAACGAAAATGCTGGCGTCCGCCGCGAATACCTCGCAATTCGGAAACGAAAAAACAGGAAAGACTAAAGGCCCGGAAATTGAAGTTGTCGCCAACGGCGCACACGCTTTTCAGAGATCAGCGGCGCGGTACGTTAGGCGCTTGCCAATAACGCCTTTGAGCGCGCGACGGCTACGCAGTTCATCGTCAACGCCTAGCGCAACGCGGTTGCTATAGCGAAAATCAAATTCCGCCACGTAGCGATGCAGGTGCTTCTCGCTGCAATGCTGATACACGCCGCGCATTCCGCGCTTGAAGATTGAGAAGAATCCTTCAACGGTGTTCGTCGTCACGTCGCCGCGCGCGTATTCATTTGCCGAGTGCTTGACCGTTTCATGCTTTGCAAACAACAGGCCGATGCTCGGCGCGGTGCCTTCATCGGTCATTAGGCGGCTCTTGCGGTCCGCATTGGCCAGCAAAACCCGCGCCATTGTTTCGTTTGTGAGGTCGGCAACATGCACTGAGCGCGATTGGCCGCCACGCTCAACTAGCGTCATAATCTTGGACTTACCGCCCGGTCCGGGCTTGCCATGACGACGCGCCTTCATAACCGGATCGGTGTCAACGTCCTTCGGCCCCCAATACGTCTCGTCGCTTTCGATAATTTTGCCCTCGCCGCCGAGCGGCGGGAGGCCATCGGTTTTCATCGCTTCGCGGATGCGGTGCGCGAGAAACCACGCGGTCTTATAGGTGACTTGGAGAATGCGGTGCAGCTGGTGCGCGCTCACGCCCTTTTTCGAGCATGTCATGAGGTAGACCGCTTGCAGCATCTTGTGCAGCGGCACATGCGCGGACTCGAAAACCGTTCCGACCTTCACGGTGAACTGCTTGCGGCACTCATTGCACTTGTGGACGCCGATCCGGGTTGCCTTCCCTTCAAGGCGAGTGATCCGCTTGGCGTCGGCATTGCCGCAATGGGGGCAGGTTGGCCCTTCCGGCCACAGCAAGCCCTCTAAATGGGCATAGGCCGCTTTTTCATCGTGAAAGTATGGTTTTGAAAGGACTGACATGGCTGTTTCTCCAATGAAAACAGCCTATTCCTTCACTTGTGGTTTGTCAAGTATATAATCGCCACGGGCAGACAAGAACATTTAGCGAACGGAATTGAGAGGGCGCAGCGCAATTGACTTGGACTTTCGCCCGCCGATCATGCGTTCAAACAAGAACATGAGGGAGGAGACGCTAATGACGATCGCCCGAATCGCGGCGGCGCTGTTGCTGGCAATGCTCGTCAGCCATGCCCGGGGCCAAGAGCTAAGGCCTTGGAAACATGGCGTGATTGAGCCCAAGGGCGATGCGGGCTTCATGTGGATGGTGGGTAAGCGCGACTTTGCCGCCAAGCATGGATTGAAGGTCACCATCACCAGCCTGAAAAACGGGTCGATTGCTCACAAGGCGCTGCTGGCCGGCGAGCTCGACAGCATCGAGTCCTCGCCCGGTGCGGCCATCCTCGCCGGCGCACGCGGCGCCGATCTCAAGATCGTCGGTTGCGATTGGCCGGGCGTCCCGCACGGCCTGATGGTGCGCGCCGGCATCAACTCGGTTGCCGATCTGAAGGGCAAGACCGTCGCGGTGGCAGCGCCTGGGTCGCTACCGAATCTGTTGCTCAAGGCGATCCTCGAGCAGAACCACATTCCGGAAAGCGAAGTGAAAGTCGCGAGTCTCGGCGGCGACCTCGACCGCTTCAAGGCGGTGACCGCAGGCGTTGCCGACGCCGGCATCGTCGCCGCCGAGTTCATGGCCGTGGCACCCAAGGACGTCCACATGTTGGTGCGCGGCCGGGACGCACTGCCGAATTATGTGCGGCTTTGCATTACCGTATCCGGCAAGACACTGACGAGCCGGCGCGACGATGCCATCAATTTCGTGGCCGCGCAGATGGACGCATTGCGTTACACGATGACGCATCGCGACGAGACCATTGCCGTCACGCGGGCGGAGACGCATGCCAAGCCCGACGATCCCAAGCCGGGCTTCGCCTATGACGATACGATCGCGCACAAAGCCATCGACCCCACCATCGCCCTGCCGCTCGACAAGTTGCAGTGGATGGAAGGCGAGCTGGTGAAGGCAGGCAATCTCAAGACGCCTATCGATCTCGCCAAAATCACCGATCGATCGATTCGCGACGAGGCGGAGAAACGCGCTGGGAAATAGTCACACTTTCACGGAGGCCATGATACCGGCGGGGAAAATCTGTTCCGGCTTGACGAGCGCGTGTGCGATGCCCTGCTCGTAAGTGTAGCGCAGAAAAAGCTCTAGTGTCGGCCTGTTCGCCTCGATGCCAAAGGGAAACGGATCGCCGTCGAACGTCTCGCGCATCCGACGCGCATAATTGGCAAGCCATGGCATCGGATAGCGCGACACCGCGGGGTCGCAGAGACGCTCGAGACTGCGCTGTTTGGATTGCTCGAACGCATTGTAGAGATTGCGGGCGATCCAGGGATGAGCCTCGAGCAGGCCCTTGCGCAATGCGATCACGTGCATAATGGGATAGACGCGCGTTTGCTCGTAGTAGCGCTGCTCTATGGCCTCGAAATCCGGGAACAGCCGCACCACGTCGGGATGCCCTTGGCGGAATGAATCGGGCGGCCGCGCAATGATTGCGCAGTCGATTTCTCCCGATGCGATCATGCCGCTCAGGGTCTTGTCGGGAGCGCTGGTGAGCTTGACGCCTTTGGGCAGGGTCAACTCGACTTTTTCGATGCGGCCTTTTTCGTTGGTGCCGGCCTGAATCCACTCGATGTCCGCGAGCGGCACGCCGCCCTCGTGCATCAGCCAGCCGCGCATATAAACCGCTGCGGTATGCGCCCATTCCGGCACGCCGACACGCTTGCCGCGCAGATCCGATGCCGTCTTTATTCCCTTGTTGCGATTGACGTAGAAGGAGGAAAAACGGAACAGGCGCGAGGCGTAGACCGGCAGGCCGATAATGTCGGTATCCGGTCGCGTCACCTGCGCCATGAATTTCGCAAAGGACAATTCCGATACGTCCCACTCGCGATTGAAGGTGAAGCGCGAGAAGATTTCGTGGTGCCCGAGAGTGAGCCAGGTCGTCTCGATGCCCTCGGCTTTCACCAGGCCGAGACGAAAATCGCGGAAATGGTCGTAGTCGGTGGTAGCGATGGTCAGCGGAACTGTCATGCCGCGGTCTTCTTGCGCTGGCTCTCGATCTTGTCCCAGATCGTCGCTGCGATGTCAGCGCCGCCGAAAGCCTTGACCGAGCGAATGCCGGTGGGCGAGGTGACGTTGATCTCGGTCAGATAACCGTCAATCACATCGATGCCGACAAACAAGAGACGGCGCTCGCGCAAAGCCGGCCCGAGCCGCTTGCAGATTTCCGCCTCGCGTTTGGTGAGCTCGGTCGCCGCCGGCGCGCCGCCGCGCACCATGTTCGAGCGCAAGTCGTCGGCGGCCGGGATCCGGTTGACGGCGCCGGCATATTCCCCATCGACCAGGATGATGCGCTTGTCTCCCTTTTTTATTTCGGGGAGAAACTTCTGCACCACCCATTGTTCGCGGAACGTGTTGGCGAACAGGTCGCAGAGCGAGCCGAAGTTGAGGTCGTCCGGCGTCACACGGAACACGGCGCCGCCGCCGTGACCGTAAAGCGGCTTCATCACGATGTCTCGGTGCGCTTTGCGGAATGCTTTGATCTCCTCCACGTCGCGCGTAATCAGTGTCGGCGGCATCAAATCGGGAAACAGCGTGACAAAAACCTTCTCCGGCGCATTGCGTACGCTGGCCGGATCGTTCACGACCAGCGTGCTTGGCTGGATGCGCTCAAGCAGATGCGTACTGGTGATATAGGCGAGGTCGAACGGCGGATCCTGCCGCAGCAGCACCACATCGAAGCTGGTCAGCGCAACGCGCCGCCTATCTCCCAGCGTAAAGAAGTCGCCGGACACGTCGCGGACGCTTAACGGCTCGACCGTGGCGAAGACTTCGCCCTCGAGCAGCGCCAAGCGATCGGGCGTGTAATAGGCCAGTGTGTGCCCGCGTTTCTGCGCCTCCAGCAGCAGCGCAAATGTGGAATCCCCTTTGATGTTGATCCGCTGGATCGGATCCATCTGTACCGCGACGTTGAGGTTCATGAAGGCATTCCGACGGGGAAGCTTTAAGGAAAACAAAACGTTAACACATTCTCGCCATTGTGTCCGGCCGAGCAAGCTGTGTGCACCGGGTAGGGGCTGACGTGACATTGCCGAAGCTTTCCATCGCCGCCAAGCTCTATGTGATCTTCGCCCTCATGGCCGCTACGACGCTGGCGTTGTCGATGGTCGCGGTCAGCAACTCACGGCAACATTCGGCGCTCACCGACGAGTTCGAATCCGCCAACACCGGCAGCTTGAATGTCGAGCGCGTCAAAAGCCTCATCTACGCCGTCGAGGCCGCAGCGCGCGGCGTGGTGATGTCATCGGACAAGAACGAGGCGGCCCCCTATCTCGCCGATCTCGGCAGGTCCAATGATATGATCGACAAAGTGCTCGCCGATTGGGAGCACGGCGTTCGGATCGATGACGCCAAATACTTCAGCCAGTTTTCTGTTCGCCTCTCCGCATTCCAAAACTTTGCACCCGAGCTCGCGCGCATCGCAAATGAGACTGGCCCATCGGCGGCGCGCGAGTGGGCAGAAAAGAACTTTCCCGCCGATGCGCACAACGACTTGACGCGCGATCTTGATTCGCTGAGCCAGCACTACGCCGACAATGCCGCGCATCTGTACGGCAAAATGGCCGACAATATCGCCCGCGACGGCATATTGATGTCGCTCCTCGCCGCTTTCGCGGTGTTGCTCGCGGTGGCCGGCGTTCTCATAATCTCCCGCAGCGTAGTAAGGCCGATCGGCGCCATCACCCGTGTCACCGAGGCGGTTGCCTCCGGCGAAGCCCAGGTTAGCGTGCCCTTTGCCGAGCGGGGGGATGAGATCGGAGCGCTTGCGCGCTCGATTGCCGTCTTTCAGCGCGCCATGCGCCACAATGAAGAACTGAACCGCACCGTCGTCGAGGATGCCGAAGCGCGTACACGACGCCAGGAGCATATGTCGGAAGAGGTCACCCGCTTTTCCGCAGAAGTGGAAGCGACGTTGGCCGAACTCGGCCGCATCTCCGACCAAATGCTGTCGGCCTCGACGCAGCTCAGCGGCGTAGCGGACGATGCCTCAGCCAAAACGGCGCGCGCCGCCGCCGCATCGGAAGAAGCGTCGTCCAACGTGCGCGACATTGCCTCCGCCGCCGACGAGTTGACGGCGTCCGTCAACGAGATCGACCGGCAAGTCGCCCAGTCGAATGCGATTGCAACCAAGGCCGTCAGTGAAGCGGGGCGCACCAACACCGCGGTAAAGGAGCTGGACGAAGCGGCAGGCCGCATCGGAGACGTCATCAAGCTTATCACCGACATTGCCGAGCAAACCAATCTGCTTGCATTGAATGCGACAATCGAAGCCGCGCGCGCGGGCGAGGCGGGCCGCGGCTTTGCCGTGGTGGCAGGCGAGGTAAAAGCGCTCGCCGGCCAGACCAGCCGGGCCACCGAAGAGATCGCCGCGCAAATCGCCGGCATGCAGCGGGCGACCACCCGCTCGATCGAGGCCATTACCGCAATCGAAGGCATTATTCGCCAGATCGGCGAGATCAGCAGCACCATCGCCGCGGCTGTGACCGAGCAAGGAGCAGCCACACAGGAAATCGCCCGCAGCGTCGAAACGGCGGCGCTGCGCACGGCCGACACCGCCAAAGAGGTCAATCTGGTCGGCAGCGCAACGGACGAAACGCGCACCAGCGCCGGCGCGGTGCGCGCGGTGGCCGACGATCTCGGCAATGTGGCCAGCCGCATCCGTGCCCAGGTCGACCAGTTCTTCCAGCGGCTCAGCGCCTAACCGGTTTCAAACGCTGCCGGAATGTGGCGCGGCAATTTTCCCGGCGCCACCAGAATGGCGTCGAAGCGGATGTCGCGCACGGTCGCGTCCGGGTGGGCGGCCAGCCACACTTCCGCCGCGGCGGCGATGCGCCGCTGCTGACGCGTGTTCAGCGACTCCGCCGCCTCGTCAAGCGTGCCGCGCGCCTTCACCTCGACGAACACCAGCAATCGGCGGCGTCGGGCGATGATATCGATCTCGCCGAGGGGTGACTTCCAGCGCCGCGCTAGAATGCGAAAACCTTTGGCGATCAAAAAGGCAGCGGCGCGGCTTTCGGCGGAAATGCCGACGCGGAAGGCTGCGATGCGCTCCGGCCGCGGCACCGAATTCAGCGGCACGGGCGCGGGGACTCCGTTATCGCGCCGCCGCATCGTCGCTGCCTTTGCTGAGCGCGAGCGCGCGCTGATATACCTCCCGGCGCGAGTGGCCGCTGGCGAGCGCGACCTCGCCGACGGCATCCTTGAGCGATACACGCGCCAGTGCCTGCCGCAACATCCCGTCAATATCGGCGACCGCTGTCTCGGTCTCCGGCGGCGGCGCTACCACGATTGCAATCTCTCCGCGCAGTTCCGCGCCTTGCGAGTACTGATGCGCAAGTACCGTCAGATCGCTGCGACGGACCTCTTCGTGCAGCTTGGTGAGCTCGCGGCATACCGCGGCAGGACGCGGGCCGAGGCCCGCCGCCAGATCGGTGAGCGCATCGGCCAGCCGCGGTCCGGACTCGAACAGCACGAGCGTCGCAGGAATGCTCGCGAGCGCCGCGATACGCTTTTGCCGCGCGGTTTGCTTCGGCGGCAGGAAGCCTTCGAAAAAGAAGCGATCCGTCGGCAATCCGGCGACGCTGAGCGCCGCAAGCACCGACGATGCTCCGGGAATCGCAACGACCGCGTGTCCCGCCTCTTGTGCCGCTCGCACCAACTTATAGCCCGGGTCTGAGATCAAGGGCGTGCCGGCGTCGGACACCAGCGCCACGGCCTCCTTGCGCTCGAGCCGCGCCAAAATTTTCGGCCGCGCCTCGGCCGCATTGTGCTCATGATAGGGGATCAACGGTGTGCTGATGCCGTAGCGTTCGACAAGTTTGCGGGTGACGCGCGTGTCTTCGCAGGCGATGATGTCGCAGCCGGCCAGAACGTCGAGCGCGCGCAGCGTTATGTCGGCGAGATTTCCGATCGGGGTGGCAACGAGATAGAGCGCCGAATTGACTTTGCCGACATCGGTCGCCGCATTGGCCGGAGCGCGACGTGATGGGCTGGGCGCGGAGCTTTGTCGTGTTTTGCTCATGGCTAACAACTCCAACGATAAATCTAGATGGCCTGAGCGAGAGCGTCATTCCGCGGCAAATTCTCTTTCTTTTTTAATGCCTTAACTTTTGCGCGACAAAATGATCAGCTATGGTTAGGAGTGGGGCCACAGCTCGCCCATCGGGGAACAATGTCGGGGACGCCGCTGGTGCACAGACGTTTGCTCAGTCGCAGGCAGACTCTACGCGCCGCCATGGGCGCGAGCGCGGCTTTTGCCCTATCGGCGTGCGCCGACAACAAGTTCGACTTTGGCAGCTTCGGTAGCTCCTCGCCAACGCCGCCGCCTGCCCCTGCGCCCGGCACTGGCACCGAAATCGGTGCCGGCCAGGTGCGTGTCGGTTTGATCCTGCCATTGAGCGGACAGGGCGGTGCCGGCGTCGGCCAGTCGCTGAAGAACGCCGCCGAAATGGCGCTGTCCGACTTCAAGAATCCGAATATTCAGCTGCTGGTGAAAGACGACGGCGGCACGCCGCAAGGAGCGCAGGCCGGCGCGCAGGCGGCGCTCAACGAAGGCGCGGAAATTGTCCTCGGACCCTTGTTTGCACAGTCGGTGCGCGCGGTCGCGCAAGTAACGAAACCGCGCAACATTCCGGTGATCGCGTTTTCAACGGATTCCAGCGTCGCCTCACCGGGCGTTTACCTGTTGAGTTTTCTGCCGGAGAGTGACGTGCGGCGTATCGTCGAATACGCCGCTTCGCGCGGCCGGCGGTCGTTTGCCGCCCTTGTTCCTGAAAGCGCCTACGGCGCTGTGGTGCAGGCGGCATTTCAGCAGGACGTGCCGCGTCATGGCGGCCGCGTCGTCGTGCTGGAGAAATATCCGCTCGATCCCAGCAAAATCGCCGAGCCGGTGCATGCGGTGGCGCAGGCGGCGCCGCAGGTGGACAGTCTGTTCATTCCCGACAACGCCGACTCGGTTGTGCAGCTGGTGCAGGCGCTTGCTGCCGATCGAGTCAACCTCAAGCGGCTGCAACTGCTCGGCACGGGCGTCTGGGACGATCCGCATATCTTCTCGACGCCGGCGCTGCACGGCGCCTGGTATCCCGGCCCCGATCCGAACGGCTTCCGCAGCTTCTCGGCACAATATCGCCAGCGCTTCGGTCAGGATCCGGTGCGTGCGGCGACGTTGTCTTACGACGCTGTGGCGCTGGTCGCAGCTTTGGTGAAGACCCAGGGGCCGCAGCGCTTCAGCGAGCAGGTGCTCACCAACTCGTCGGGCTTTTCGGGGAAAGACGGTCTTTTTCGCTTTCGTTCCGACGGGACCAATGAGCGCGGCCTCGCAGTGCTGCGGGTCGGCCCGACCGGTCCGCAAGTCATCAGTCCGGCCCCCCACTCCTTCGGTACCGGGGCTTAAGCTGCGAGATCGGCAACCACGGCGTCGAGCACGGGAAAACCGCTTTGCGTCACACGGAGGCGGCCGTCGGACGTCGTTTCAACAGCCCCTTCCTCGTGCAGGACGGCGACGCGTTGTGGATCGATCTCGCGGCCGCATAGCGCAACATAGCGCTTGAGCTCGATGCCTTCTGCCAGCCGCAACCCCATCAGCAGATATTCATCGGCGCATTCGCCCGGTGTAAGCGGTTCGTCGATCGTAATCCCGCTGCCGCGCGCTTCCACGCGCATAAGCCAGCTCTCGGGGCGCTTTTCGGTTTCGGTGGCGTAGCGGTGCGGGCCGATATTCAAGCGTCCATGCGCGCCGGGGCCGATGCCCGCGTATTCGTGGCCGCGCCAGTAGATCAGGTTGTGCCGGCACTCGGCGCCCGGACGCGCGTGATTGGAGATTTCATAGGCCGGGAGTCCGGCGCCGGCGCAAATCGATTGGGTGAGATCGTAGAGATCGCGCCCAAGGTCCTCGTCGGGAATTGCGAGTTTGCCCGCGGCATGCAATGCGGCAAAGGGCGTCTCCGGCTCGATGGTCAGCTGATAGAGCGAGAGGTGCTCAGCCGCCTCCGCAATCGCGCGCTCGAGCTCGTGTTGCCATGACGCAAGGGTCTGGCCCGGCCGCGCATAGATGAGATCGAACGAATAACGCGAAAAGATCGAGCGGGCGACGGCGATCGCGTCGAGCGCCTCCTGCGCGCTGTGCAGGCGGCCTAGTTGCTTCAACACCCTATCGTCAAGCGACTGCACGCCCAGCGAAATGCGATTGACGCCGGCAGCGCGATAACCGCGAAAACGTGAGGCTTCGACGCTCGATGGATTGGCTTCCAGCGTGACTTCGACATCTGGAGCGATACGCCAATGTTTGGCAATTGCGTCGAGGATCGCCTGCACCGATGCAGGCTGCATTAGCGATGGCGTGCCGCCGCCGAAAAAGATGCTCGACACGGTGCGGCCATCGATGCGCTCGGCAGTCGATTTAAGTTCGCGCTCGTAAGCGCGCACGAAGCGCGCTTCGTCGATGCCGCCGTGGCGCACATGACTGTTGAAATCGCAGTATGGGCATTTCGACAGGCAGAACGGCCAGTGAACGTAGACGGCGAACGGCGCGTTCGATGTGACGGTCATGTTAACCATACTAAGCCGCTTCAGACTTGGCTTACCAGCGCGGACGTCATTTGCCTGCGGACAACTCCTTAAAATTGTAAGCAATTTTCTTCGTGCAAGGCCGAAAGCTCATGATCGGGGCAGACAGGCCGCCGCCAACTTTATGAACGCGCGGGCGCGGTGCGATAGTCCTTGGCCCTTTGGCGGGAGCCCGTGCTTTTCCTCGGCGCTCATCTCGCCGAAGGTGCGATCAAAACCATCCGGTTGGAACAATGGATCGTAGCCGAAGCCGAGATTCCCACGCGGCGGCCATGCCACAACGCCATCGACGCGGCCTTCGAACTCCTCGATGTGGCGGTCGGGCCAAGCGAGGCAGAGAGCAGCGATGAAATGCGCGCGCCGGCGGTCCGGAGTTTTGGCCCCGCATTCGACTAAAAGCGTCTGGATGCGGTTCATCGCCGAACGGAAATCCTTGTCGGGTCCAGCCCAACGCGCCGAGTGAATGCCGGGCCCGCCATTGAGGGCCTCGACAACGAGACCGGAGTCGTCGGCGAACGCCGCGCGTCCGGTCGCCTGCGCCGCGGCGAGCGCCTTGATGCGTGCGTTCTGCGCAAATGTTTGACCGGTCTCCTCCGGCTCCGCGAGGCCGAGTTCGCCGGCCGATTGAGCCTCGATGGCATAGGGCGCGAGCAGGTCGCGCATTTCCTTGAGCTTCCCCGCATTGTGGGTGGCGATGACAATGGGCGAGGTGAGTTGTCTTGGCATTTGCGATGCTCGTGGTGGCCGGGCTTGTCGCGCCATCCGCCTTTCCGAAGGCCAGGTAGAAGACGTGGACGCCTTGCGACAAGCGCGGGCATCATTTCCACTTAGGCCACCGCCAATTTCTGCAGGCCGATCAATTTGCCGATGCCTTTGCGCGCAAGCGCCAAGAGCGCCAGAAACTGCTCTTCGCTGAATGGAATCTTCTCCGCAGTGGCCTGGACCTCGACGAGGTTGCCGCTGCCGGTCATGACGAAATTCGCGTCAGTTTCCGCCTCCGAATCCTCGGCATAATCGAGGTCGAGCACGGCGGTGGTCTTGCATACGCCGCAAGAGATTGCGGCAACGTGATCGCGCAGGACGTCGCCTTTCACCATGTCGCGCGCTTTCATCCAGCTCAGGCAATCGGCGAGCGCCACCCAGGCGCCGGTGATGGACGCCGTACGTGTGCCGCCATCCGCCTGGATCACGTCGCAATCGAGCGTGATCTGCCGCTCACCGAGTGCCACCAGGTCGACGACCGAACGCAGCGAGCGGCCGATCAGCCGCTGAATTTCGACGGTGCGGCCGCCTTGCTTGCCTGCGGAGGCCTCGCGGCGCGTACGCTCGGCGGTGGCCCGCGGCAGCATGCCGTATTCCGCGGTGACCCAGCCGCGGCCTTGGCCCTTGAGCCAGGGTGGCAGCCGTTCCTCCAAACTCGCGGTCACCAGCACGTGCGTATCGCCGAATTTTACGAAGCAGGAGCCTTCGGCATATTTCACCACGCCGCGTTCCAGAGAAACGCTGCGCAGTTCGTCCGCTTGTCGCCCGCTCGGCCGCATGAAGCTCTCCTTGGCTGCTCACCATAGTCGTATGCCCGGCTTGAACAAAGTGGGCGGAATGGTCAATTTGTCGGCGCAGCGAAGGAGCTGGACTATTGGCCTCCCACGACGTCCCGATCGGCACTGCCGAGGTCAGCCTCGTCTCTCTGAACGAGCGCTCGCGCGAGATTTTCCGCCAGATCGTCGAGAGTTATCTGGCGACCGGCGAGCCGCTGGGCTCGCGCAATCTCTCGCGCATCCTGCCGATCCCGCTGTCGCCGGCTTCGGTGCGCAACGTGATGTCCGACCTCGAACAGCTCGGGCTGATCTATGCGCCCCATACTTCCGCCGGGCGGTTGCCGACGGAATTGGGCCTGCGCTTCTTCGTCGATGCGCTGATGCAGGTCGGCGACCTCAGCGAAAGCGACCGGCGCGCCATCGAAGCGCAGGTGGCGGGCAGCGGCAGCGGCAAATCGATGGAGGCAATTTTGACCGAGGCCTCGCAGATGCTGTCGGGGCTGACCCGCTCGGCCGGCATCGTGCTCAGCGCCAAGAGCAACGTGCGGCTCAAGCACATTGAGTTCGTGCGGCTGGAGCCGGAGCGCGCGCTCGCGGTTCTTGTGGCCGAGGACGGCCAAGTCGAAAACCGGGTGCTCAACGTGCCGGCCGGGCTGCCCTCATCGGCCCTGACAGAGGCGAGCAATTTTCTCAACGCGCGCATTCGCGGCAAGACGCTCGCCGAATTGCGCAACGAGATCGAAACGTCCGTAAAGCAAGGCCAAGCCGAGCTTGATGCCTTGACGCAGAAGATCATCGCCGCTGGGCTTGCCAGCTGGTCGGGCGGGGAGGCTGACGAACGCCAGCTCATCGTGCGTGGCCATGCAAACCTGCTTGAGGATCTGCACGCGTTGGAAGATCTAGAGCGCGTTCGCGCCTTGTTCGATGCGCTGGAAACCAAGCGCGGCGTTATCGACCTTTTGGGACGTGCCGAGCGCGCAGACGGCGTGCGCATCTTCATCGGCTCGGAAAACAAGCTATTCTCGCTCTCCGGTTCTTCCACCATCGTCGCTCCTTATCGCGACAATCGGGGCAGCATCGTCGGGGTGGTCGGCGTCATCGGCCCTACGCGGCTCAATTACGCCCGGGTCATTCCCATGGTCGACTACACTGCCCGCGTCGTCAGCAAACTGTTGTCGGGCTGAGCGCTTGATTTTTGCCGCGAGAATCCTGATATGCCGGGCATCTGAGCACTTTTGATGGGTTGAGGAGATGACGGACCCGACCGCTCGCCAGGAACAGGCGCTGGCCGAGACCGACACCGGTCAGAGCAAGCCGGACGTCCAATCCGAGACTATCGCCGCGCCCGATCCTTTGACCGAGGCGCAGCGCGAGGCCGCCGATTTCCGCGACCGGCTGCTGCGCACGCTTGCCGAGATGGAGAACCTGCGCAAGCGCACCGAGCGTGAGGTCGCGGATGCGCGGCTTTACGGCATTGCGACTTTCGCCCGCGACGTTCTCGGCGTCGCCGACAATATGGATCGCGCGCTGCAGGCGCTCGACAGCGAGTTGCGCGAGAAAGCGGATGCGGGGGTCAAAGCGCTGCTCGACGGCGTCGAACTCACCGAACGCGAGCTGCACAAAGTGCTGGAAAAACACGGGGTGCGAAAATTCTCGCCGCAGGGCGAAAAGTTCGATCCGAACGTGCATCAGGCCATGTTGGAGTTGGAAGCGAGCGACCTCCCTCCGGGTCATGTCGCGCAGGTGATCCAGGCCGGCTACATGATCGGCGACCGCGTGCTGCGTCCGGCCCTGGTGGCGGTCGCCAAGGCCCGCAAGACGCCGCCAACCAACGACAACGCCGTTTGAAAAAGCCGCCGCGCGTTCGGCAAAGGCGTTCAACGCGTTACCTGAAATTTCCACATTGGAATAACTCGAAGGCGTTGCGCCGCGCCGACGGTCGGCCGCAAAAATTACATTAGACAAGTTATAAACTATTGATCCTGTTGTGTTTTTTCTTGACGCCTGCGATGCGGCGCGGTCAATTCGCGCCGAAATTTGCAGGGCAGGTCATGTCGCAGTCCATCAAGATCGTCGCGTCGTTGGCGTTTATCTTTTTCATTGCCGTGCGCGTGGAGGCGCAATCGCTCGCCAAAGGCGCGGCGGACTACAAGCCGTTCGCGGTCGAACACGTCGGCATCGCCCTCTCCGGCGCCAAGGAAATGCAGGCGGCCGTGAAGGCCGGCGACGTCAAAGCGGCGCAGGCGGCCTGGATCAAATCGCGCAAAGGCTGGGAAGCGATCGAGCCGATCACCGGCGAGTTCTTTCCCAAGCTCGATGAGGCGATCGATGCTTGGCCCGATGCCAAGCAGGGCTACCACGCCGTCGAGGCGGCGCTGTTTGCCGGCAAGCTTGCCGACATCGGCACGCCGGTAGATGGGCTCGCCGCCGATCTTGCTGAATTCCAGAAGCAGCTGACTGCGCCCTCGTTCAAGTTTACGCCGCAGGGTCTGCTCAACGGCGCAACCAAACTCGCCTACGAGATCGGCGAGAATAAATCGAAAGGCGGCGAGTCCCCCTATGCTGGCACCTCGATCAACGACATCGACGAGAACACCGAAGGCATCGAGGCGGTCTACAAGCTGGTCTTCCACGAGCCGTTGAAAAAGGCCGATCCGAAACTCGCCCAGCGCATCGTCGACAAGATCGAAGAGGTCGAGGGCTTCGTGAAGGGCAAGGACCTCAAGAGTATCGATGCGGCAGGGCTCAACAAGGCCGGCGAGGAGCTGGCGGTGCTGCTGCAAAGCGCCGCTCCCAAGCTCAAGCTGCAAAAGCCCAAGCTCGGCGAGTAAACCGATGTCGAGCCGCGCCATAGCATGCGTCGCAAGCGTTGCGCTTATCGCGCTCGCCGCGGCGCGCGCCGATGCGCGCCCGATCCTCACCCAGGAAGGCGTGCTGCCGCCGGGGACGGACCTCAACGCGGAGCAGCTCGACCAGCCGACCGAGCTGTTTTACTCCGAGCTTGCGGGCGGCAAGCGTTCCTATCTGCTCAATCTCGGCGATCTGCTGTTTTCATCGCCGCGCATCCTCGGCGGGCTGGCGCGGCAGGCCGGCATGAGTTGCGGCACCTGTCATCAGCAAGGCCACAACAATCCCAAGCTATTCATCCCGGGTCTGTCGGCGGAGCCGGGCACCTTCGATACCAGCAATGCGGTTTTCAATGCCAGGGCGGATAACGGCGTGCTCGATCCTGTGCGCATTCCGAGCCTGCGCGGCGCCAAATATCTCGCGCCCTACACTCATGACGGCCGCTTTCCGAGCCTGCGCGAATTCATCCGCAACGCCATCGTCAATGAATTCGCCGGTCCCGAGCCTTCCGCCCAGGTGCTCGACGCCCTGGAAGCTTACGTCAAGGAAATCGCTTTTCTGCCCAATTCCAAACTCGGCCCCGGCGGGCGGCTGACGAAAGAAGCGTCCGCTGCGGCGCGACGCGGCGAGGCAGTCTTCAACCGGCCGTTCCCGCACGACGCGGCACTCAGTTGCGCGTCCTGTCATCGACCGGACGCTTCCTTTATCGACCACCAATTGCACGACGTCGGCACTGGCGGCTGGATCAAAACGCCGACCCTGGTCAACGCCAATTTCAATGCGCCCTATTTCCACGATGGGCGGTTCGACAGCTATAGCGGTGTGGTCGACTATTTCGACCGCTATTTCGCGCTCGACTTCAGCGCACAAGACCGCGCCGACCTCATCGCCTATCTGCAGGCGGTCGGTGACGGCGAGCAGCCGGTGACCCGCAACAGCGTGGAGGCCGAACTCGACGAGATCGCGCAATTCGTCAGCGTGCTGGACACCGCGCTGGCCGAACGCAACAAGGAAGTGATCGCATTGACCGTCGACCAGGTGGCCAATGAGTGGCGCGAGCTCGCCGAAGCCTTCCCAGGCGGCTCCGATACCAGCATCCGCGGCGGCCTCGCCGAGCGGCGGCGCGCCAGCGGCGCCGCCAAAGAGATGGTGCTCACCCTGCGGCGCATCGCCATGGCGACATCCGCCGACGACTTTGCCGGCGCGCGCGCCGCATACACCGATTACCATGCACAGCTTGCGGCCGTCTCCGCCAAGCTTAAAGTCGCCGAAGCCTGGTCGTTGTTCAATCCGGCGGTGCGCGAGGCGCATTTCGCCGCTCTCAATCAACTGGTCAAACTCGCGAAGTAATCGGCCGGCAGCGGCCTTGGTGGCATGAGGGCTTTGGAATGAGGGGCGACAGGCGCTACTCGACGGGGCGGCGGTTCTTGCTGGGCGCGGCGGCAGTTCTGTTCGGCACGGCGATGGCTTACGCCGACGAGAAGCCCAAGGCGCCGCAGTCAATCTGGGAGCAGGAGACGCTCACCGGCGACTGGGGGGGTGCGCGCACTGCGCTCAAGGATCGCGGCATCGACGTCACGTTGAACTATATCGGCGAGAGCTTGAATGTGCTGTCCGGCGGTGCCATGCGCGGCGGCACCTATGGCGGCCGTTTCGAATTCTCCGTTGACGGCGATCTGCAAAAGCTCGTCGGCTGGCCCGACGCCAAGGCCCATGTGACGGTCTATCAGATCCAGAACACCAGAGGCGGCATCGATCGCTTCTCCGGCAGCATCGCCGATCCGAGCAATATCGACGCGCTGCAGACCACGCGCTTGTTCACGCTCTGGCTCGAACAAGGCTTCGGTCCACATGCCTCGTTGCGCATCGGCCAGCTCGCCGCCGATGACGAGTTCTTCACCAGCGACACCGCCGCCGGCTTGATCAGCGGCACGTTCGGCTGGGGCACGTTGTTTGCTGCAAACCTGCTGAGCGGCGGCCCGGCCTATCCGCTGGCCACACCCGGCGCCCGCCTCAAACTCGACCTCAACGATGCGCTCACGGCACGCGTTGCCGTGTTCTCCGGCGATCCAGCCGGCGACAACTGCAACGACCCCAATCCGCAGAAATGCGACCGCTACGGCACCAAGTTCAGCTTCGACGGCGGCGTGTTCGCCATCGGCGAACTGCAGTACGCCGTTAATCAAAGCAAACAAGCGGCCGGTTTGCCGGGCGTCTACAAGCTGGGCGCCTGGTACGCGAGCGCCGACTATCTCGATCAACATTACGGCCTCACGGCCGCGGGCGCGCAGGTGTCGCTTGCCGATCCCTCCGTGGTCTTCGGGCTGGCGCACCAAGGCAATGCGGGCATCTACGGCGTCGCCGACCAGATGATCTGGCGGGGCATGGCAAGCAGCGTAAACGTCTTTGTGCGCGGCGGGCTCGTGCCGTCGGACCGCAATCTCGTCTCGGGCTATGTTGACGGCGGCATCGGCATCAAAGGCGCGCTGCCGGGGCGCGCCGACGATACGCTGACCTTCGGCGTCGCTTATTCGAACATCAGCCCGGCGGCGGTGGCGCTTGACCGCGACTTCCTTGCCTTCAACGGACCGCCTTATGCGGTGCGCGACGCGGAGACGCTGTTCGAGCTAAGCTACATCGCGCAATTGGCGCCCTGGTGGACGGTGCAGCCCGATCTGCAATACATCCGGCATCCAAGCGGCGGGCAAAATCCGAACGATCCGACGCTCACCCTCGATCACGCCTTCATCGCCGGCATCCGCAGCACGATCAAGTTCTAATGCGCCTGAGAGCTATGGACCGTTCTTCAACTCGACGCCGTCGCGCACCTGGCGGAAACGAGGAAAGAATCGGTCCCATTCGTCCTTGTGCACCACGCCGATCACGCGCAGGAAAATGCCGCCGCCAAAGCGCAGCCACTGCACGACCGATAGCGGCTGACCGTCAAGGCCGGTCGCGGCGGCGCGCACTTCATAGCCGGGATAGCCGCCGATACGCATGGCTTCTCCCAAAGTCAGATTGAGGTCGCGCAGCGGCAAGGTTTGCATCAGCTCGCGCGCAAACTGCGCACGCGCGTCGGCGTCCTCCGGCGCGCCGCGTCCGATGCTGACGATCATGTAAGGCTGCTTGATCATGTCTTCGCTCGGCCCTTCGATCAGCAGCACGGCGGTCGGGTCGGGCACTCTGAGGACGCGAAAGCCAGCAAGCTCGTCGAGCTTGAACGGGAGCAGCGACAGCACCTCATCGGTGGGCGGCACTCGAAAAGTGACGCTCGCCAGCGCCTTGCGGATCACCGCGTCGGAATAGACGCCGATCGCCGCATCCGGCACCTCCACCTTGATCAACGTCGCCAACCCGGCGAATTCCCCGACGCCGGTCGCCGCGAGAAACCATTTGTGCGCCGGGACGTGATTTTCTTCGCCGCGCGCCGAGATCAGGATGCCAATGCCGTTGGCGAACGGGAAGCTTTCGCGCTTCACATCGGTGAGGCCGGCCTGGTTCTTGGCAAAGATGGAGCGCTCGATATTTTCGTAAGCCGGCAGCGGCAGCAGGATCATGGAAATGGTGGCGTTGCGCGAGGCATCCTCGAAGCCCGGGATGCGCGCGCTGAGTTTGAAGTCGCCGGGCGGCACCAGCCCCACCGGCATGGCCTTGGGAAAAAGGGGTTCAGCGGCAAACGCGCCAAACGGGATGGCCGATGCGATGACGATGACCAGCAGAATTGACAGACGGCGGAGCATTACGGGGGGAAGCCTTTGGCGAGGGTCGCCCTGAGGGCCTCCTAACCGGCTTTTCACGGCCGCGGCAAATGAAAAGATTAACGATGAAAGACGGCGCTTTCCGGTCGGCGTCATGCCATCGCGAATTCGTGAGCGGCTGACTTGCGGGCGTGGGGGCCCCTCCTATATGAGCCATAAGCCGCGGAAACCCCGCGGTGAATCGTGTATCCAGGGGGCTGGATCAGGGGCTAGCGGGTGAGCCGCGCAACCCTTCGGGCGCCAACAAACCATCTGGTGTGGCCCGGCCGGCCTGCCGCAATTTGAGAGGACATACCATGGGCAAGGTCATCGGCATCGACCTCGGCACCACGAACTCGTGTGTTGCCGTCATGGAAGGCAAGAATCCGAAAGTCATCGAGAACGCCGAAGGCATGCGCACCACGCCTTCCATTGTCGCCTTCACCGACGATGGCGAGCGTCTCGTCGGCCAGCCGGCCAAGCGCCAGGCGGTCACCAATCCGGAAAAGACCATCTTCGCGGTCAAGCGCCTGATCGGGCGCCGCTATGACGACCCGATGGTCGAGAAGGACAAGAAACTCGTTCCCTACAAGATCTCGAAGGCGTCCAACGGCGATGCCTGGGTCGAGATCGACGGCAAGACTTATTCGCCCTCGCAGATCTCCGCTTTCATCCTGCAGAAGATGAAGGAGACGGCGGAAGCCAATCTCGGGCAGAAGGTCGAGCAGGCGGTCATCACCGTCCCGGCCTATTTCAACGACGCGCAGCGTCAGGCCACCAAGGACGCCGGCAAGATCGCCGGCCTTGAAGTGCTGCGCATCATCAACGAACCGACGGCGGCCGCGCTCGCCTACGGCCTCGACAAGCAAAAAACCGGCACCATCGCTGTCTACGACCTCGGCGGCGGCACGTTCGATATTTCGATTCTGGAGATCGGCGACGGCGTGTTCGAGGTGAAGTCGACCAACGGCGACACCTTTCTCGGTGGCGAAGACTTCGACATGCGTCTGGTCAATTACCTTGCCGACGAGTTTCAGAAGGAGCAGGGGATCGATCTGCGCCGCGACAAGCTGGCATTGCAACGGCTGAAAGAGTCGGCCGAGAAGGCGAAGATCGAGTTGTCGTCGACGACCCAGACCGAGATCAATCTGCCTTTCATCACGGCGGACGCCTCGGGTCCCAAGCATCTGACGATGAAGCTCACCCGCGCCAAGTTCGAGGCGCTGGTCGAGGACTTGATCCAGAAGACCATCCAGCCCTGCAAGCAGGCGCTGAAGGACGCCGGCGTCGGCGCGGCCGAGATCAACGAGGTCGTGCTGGTCGGCGGCATGACGCGCATGCCGAAAGTGCAGGAGGTGGTGAAGCAGCTGTTCGGCAAGGAGCCGCACAAGGGTGTCAATCCGGACGAAGTCGTCGCCGTCGGCGCCGCCATCCAGGCCGGCGTGCTGCAGGGCGACGTCAAGGACGTGCTGCTGCTCGACGTGACCCCGCTCTCGCTCGGCATCGAGACGCTGGGCGGTGTGTTCACGCGCATCATCGACCGCAACACCACGATCCCGACCAAGAAGAGCCAGGTCTTCTCCACCGCCGAGGACAATCAGAACGCGGTGACCATCCGCGTCTTCCAGGGCGAGCGCGAGATGGCGGCCGACAACAAGCTGCTCGGTCAGTTCGATCTCGTGGGCATCCCGCCGGCGCCGCGCGGCATGCCGCAGATCGAGGTCACCTTCGACATCGATGCCAACGGCATTGTCAATGTGAACGCCAAAGACAAGGCCACCAACAAGGAGCAGCAGATCCGCATCCAGGCGTCCGGCGGTTTGTCGGAAGCCGATATCGACAAGATGATCAAGGATGCGGAAGCGCACGCCGACGAGGACAAGAAGCGCAAGGCCGCCGTCGAAGCCAAAAACCACGCCGAGGCGCTGGTGCACTCGACCGAGAAGGCGCTCGCCGAGCATGGCTCGAAAGTCGGCGAGGCCGAACGGCGCGCCATCGAGAATGCCATGGCGGATCTCAAAGAAGCGCTCAAGGGCGACGATTCGGATGCCATCCAGCAGAAGACCAATGCGCTGGCGCAGGCTTCGATGAAGCTCGGCGAAGCCATGTACAAACAGCAGGCCGAGCAAGCCCAGCAGCCCGGCGCTGAGAGCGCCGGCGGCGAGCAGAAGAAGGAAGACGTCGTTGACGCGGAGTTCACCGAGGTCAATGACGACAAGAACAACAAGAAGTCCGCCTGAGGCGGCGCGGCGCGCTCATGCGCAAGCGGTCACACAGGTCGTGTCACCCCCGGGCGGTACCCGGGGGTGCGCGTTTCCGGCTAACAAGCGCGCGCGAATCGCGTACCGCTACTAGCGCATAGAGAACCGAGGCGGGACGGCGCCATGTCCAAGCGCGACTACTACGAGGTGCTGGGCGTCTCGCGCAGCTGCACCGACGCCGAGCTCAAGGCCGCGTTTCGCAAGCTCGCCATGCAGCATCACCCGGACCGCAATCCGGGCGACAAAGAGTGCGAGCACAAGTTCAAGGAAATCAACGAGGCCTACGACGTTTTGAAGGACGGCGACAAGCGCGCCGCCTATGACCGCTTCGGTCATGCCGCTTTCGAACATGGCGGCGGGATGCACGGCTTCGGTGCCGATTTCGGCTCGACCTTCGCCGACATTTTCGAAGGCATCTTCGGTATGGCCGGCGCGCGCGGCCGCGCCTCCGGCCGCGAGCGCGGCTCCGATCTGCGCTACAACATGGAAATCACGCTGGAGGAGGCCTACAGGGGCAAGACGGCGCAAATTCGCATCCCCACCTCGGTCACCTGCGAGGTCTGCTCCGGCACCGGCGCCAAGGCGGGCACCAAGCCCAAGCCCTGCGCGACTTGCGGCGGCGTGGGCAAAATCCGTCACGCGCAGGGCTTCTTCACCCTCGAGCGCACCTGCCCGGCCTGTCAGGGCCGCGGCCAGGTCATCGACAATCCCTGTCCGACGTGCTCGGGCGGCGGCCGGGTCATGCGCGAGCGCACGCTCTCGGTGAATATTCCCGCCGGTGTCGAGGATGGCACCCGTATCCGCCTGGCCGGCGAAGGCGAGGCCGGTTTGCGCGGCGGGCCGGCGGGCGACCTCTACATTTTCCTGTCGATTGAGCCGCACGAATTTTTCCAGCGCGACGGCGCCGATCTGCATTGCCGTGTCCCGATCTCGATGGTGGCGGCTGCTTTAGGGGGCGATTTTGAGGTACCGGCGATTGACGGCAGCAAGGTCCGCGTGAAAGTTCCCGCCGGCACCCAGACAGGCCGCCGTTTCCGTTTGGCAGCCAAGGGCATGCCCGTGCTACGGGCGAAACAAATGGGCGATATGTACGTTCAGGTGGTGGTGGAAACGCCGCAAAACCTCACCAAGCGGCAGCGTGAGCTGTTGGCCGAATTCGAAAATCTCTCGTCGGATACCACCCAGCCGGAATCGGTGGGTTTCTTTAGTCGAGTCAAGGAGTTTCTCGATGGGCTGGGGAGTCGTGACAGCCATTCCGGCCGGGCATCTTGACCCTCTGCCTCTCGCCCTATACCCGTCAAACGTTAGTAGCGTTTAAAGCCTGCCTGCACGCGTGACCTTGCATGCCTCCGCACTCTCTTGTCCGCGTCGCCAAGAAGCCGCTGCGTCTCGACGATGAGATGCAGTTCATCCGCACATGGATTGAAAAGCCGCTGTCGACCGGCGCGGTGATGCCGTCGAGCAAAGCGCTGGCGCGCACGATGGCGCGCTACGTCGATCCTGACACCGGCGGGCCGGTCATCGAACTCGGTCCCGGCACCGGCCCGGTGACGGCGGCGATGGTCGAGCGCGGCGTCGATCCATCGCGGCTGATTCTCGTCGAGTTCAATCCCGATTTCTGCCGGCTGCTGCGCACGCGCTATCCGCGCGCGACGGTGGTGCAGGGCGATGCCTACCGGCTGCGCCGGCTGCTGGAGAGCTATGTGCGTTCGCCGGCAAGCGCGATCGTCTCCGGGCTGCCGCTGGTCACCAAGCCCGTGCGCACGCGGCTGCGCCTGATCTCCGACGCCATGGCGTTGCTCGCTCCCGGCGCGCCGTTCGTGCAATTCACTTACGCGATGGTGACGCCGATCCCCAAGCAGCTCAACGGCATCAAAGCGGAGGCCTCCGAGCTCATCTGGCTCAACGTGCCGCCCGCCCGTGTCTGGGTCTACCGCGGGGAATAAGCGCAGTTTGTCATCGCCCGCGAAGGCAGGCGATCCAGTAGTCCCGGTATTCTTCCAATCTCATCATTTCCGATCACGGCATCGCCCGCTTTCGCGGGGGCTGACAGTCGGTGCATGATGGACGTGCCCGCATCTGGAGCCGCCGATGGCCAACCCGAAAATCCTGGTGATCCCCGGCTCGATCCGCACCGGCTCGCACAATGTCAGGCTGGCGGCGCTGGCGGCGAAGGAATTGACCTTGATCGAGGCGGAAGTAACCCGCATCTCGCTCGCCGATTATCCGCTGCCGATCTACGACGCCGATACCGATGACCGCAGCGGACAGCCGGGGAGCGCGTTCAAGCTCAAACACATGATCACGGCGCATCACGGCGTATTCATCGCCAGCCCGGAATATTCCGCCTCGGTGACGCCGCTATTGAAAAACGCGATCGACTGGGTGTCGCGCGTGCGCGAACGCGGCGATCCGACCTACGCCGCCTTCAAGAACCGAGTCTTTGCCGTCGCATCGGCGTCTCCGGGGCGCATCGGCGGCTTGCGCTCGCTGATGGCGCTGCGCCAGATTCTCGAGCTCGGCTGCGGTGCCTTTGTCATTCCTGACCAGGTCGCCATCCCAAATGCCGATCAGGCCTTCAATGACTCCGACGAGCTTGTCGACGTCGGCCTGGCGAACGCGCTGCGCAACGAGTTGGCGCGGCTGGTTGAGACTGCAAGGTTGCTGATGTGAGGAGAAATTGGTGCTCGACGCGCGCGGAAGACTGATTGTCGCCCTCGACGTGCCGTCGGTCGGTCACGCGGAAGGCCTGGTGTCGCGGCTCGGCGAATCCGTGTCTTTTTACAAGATCGGCTATCAGCTCGCTTTCGCCGGCGGCCTTCCGTTGGCGGCCGGGCTCATCGCCGCCGGCAAGCAGGTGTTCCTCGATCTCAAGCTGCACGACATCGGCAACACGGTGGAAAAGGGTGTGCAAAGCCTCGCGCAGATGGGCGCCACATTCCTGACCGTGCACGCCTATCCGCAAACAATGGCGGCGGCGGTTGCCGGCAGGCGCGGCTCGAATCTGCGCATCCTCGCCGTTACGGTGCTTACGTCGTATGACGATGCCGATCTCAAGGCGGCTGGATATGAGGCGAGCGTTTCCGCCCTTGCGATGTCGCGGGCGCGGCAGGCCGGCGACATTGGCATCGACGGTCTTGTGTGCTCGGCCGAGGAAGCTGCGAAATTACGTGCTGTTGCCGGCCCCCGTATGGTGCTGGTGACGCCCGGCATTCGCCCACTCGGCAGCGCCAGCGGCGATCAGAAGCGCATCATGACGCCATCGCGCGCCATCCAAGCTGGCGCCGACTATTTGGTCGTCGGCCGTCCGGTGCTGGAGGCGCCCGATCCCGGGAAAGCCGCTGACGCTATTGTCGCTGAAATCGAGCAGGCAACGAAGACATAGGGAGGAACCATATGCCGAAGGGCTACTGGATCGGTCGTGTCGATGTGAACAGCGAGGAGGGCTACAAGCCCTACGCCATGGGCAACCAGCCGATCTTCAAGAAATATGGCGGGCGTTATCTTATTCGCGCCGGCAAATACGAATGCGTCGAAGGCCAAGCGCGTTCGCGCAATGTCGTCATCGAGTTTCCCGACTATGCGAGCGCGCTCGCCTGCTATCGCTCGCCGGAATATCAGCAGAATATGAAGCTGCGGCTGCCGCATGCAGTGGCCGATATCGTCGTGGTCGAAGGCTACGACGGTCCGCAGCCTTAGCGCCATCGCAAGCTCGGCAACGCGGCGTCCCCGTGGGGAGAGGTGACACGGAGCATACTGCCCCGCTATACCCCTGCCATCGGGAGCCCAACGATGGCTGATATGCGCTTGATCGTGGCGGGGGCGGGCGGCCGCATGGGGCGCACGCTGGTGAAAGCCATCGCCGAAATGAAGGGCTTTGCCCTCGCCGGCGCGTTGGAAGATGCGCGCTCGCCTTTGATCGGCTGGGACGCCGGAACGTTGGCCGGCACGCCGGAAAACGGCGTGAAGCTCACCGGGGACGCAGAGGCGCTGATCGGCGGCGCCGACGGCATCATCGACTTCACGGCCCCGGTTGCGACAGTGGCTTTCGCCGCGCTGGCGGCGAAAGCGGGCAAGGTGCACGTCATCGGCACCACAGGCTTGAGCGCGTCCGACGAGGCCAAGATCGAGGACGCCGCTGCGAAAGCGGTGATCGTCAAGTCGGGCAATATGAGCCTCGGTGTCAATCTGCTGACCGCATTGACGCGGCGCGTCGCTCAGACGCTGGATGCCGCATTCGACATCGAGATCCTGGAGATGCATCACAATCAGAAAGTGGATGCGCCGTCCGGCACCGCGCTCATGCTCGGTCGCGCGGCGGCGGAAGGCCGTGGCATCGAGCTCGACAAGCATTCGGTGCGGAGCCGCGAAGGCCACACCGGCGCGCGCAAGCCGGGAGATATCGGCTTTGCCGCACTGCGCGGCGGCAGCGTCGTCGGCGAGCACAGCGTCATCTTTGCCGGCCCCGCCGAGCGCCTGAAGCTGGTGCACAAGGCGGAAGACCGCATGATTTTCGCGCGCGGGGCCCTGCACGCGGCGCGATGGGCGCGTGTGCAAAAGCCGGGCCTTTATTCGATGACGGACGTCCTCGGTTTGAAGAATTTTTGACGCAGCGCAGCCGACCGCGCCGCCTCGTGCGTTGGCAATGAAGAGGTGCAACGATGAACGACCGCCTTCTCGTCCTTGTCCGTCACGGCGAAAGCGAGTGGAACAAGAAAAACCTGTTCACCGGCTGGCGCGACGTGGACCTGAGCGAGCAGGGCATCAAAGAGGCGCGCGATGCCGGCCGCAAGCTCAAGGCGCAGGGGCTGAAATTCGACGTTGCCTTCACCTCGGCGCTCAAGCGCGCGCAGCGCACGCTCGATCTGATGCTCGAGGAGCTCGGCCAAACAGGCGTCCCGGTGTTCAAGAATCAGGCGCTCAACGAACGCGACTACGGGGATCTCTCCGGCCTCAACAAGGACGACGCGCGAAAAAAATGGGGCGAGGAGCAGGTGCACATCTGGCGCCGCTCCTACGACGTGTCGCCGCCGGGCGGCGAAAGCCTGCGCGATACCGCCGCGCGCGTGCTGCCTTACTACATCCAGGAAATTCTGCCGCGGGTGATGCGCGGCGAACGCGTGCTCGTTTCGGCGCACGGCAATTCGCTGCGGGCGCTGGTGATGGTGCTCGATCGATTGTCGCCGGAAGGCATCGTCAAGCGCGAGCTCGCCACCGGCGTGCCCATGATCTATCGCCTCAACGCCGATTCGACGGTCGCCTCCAAACTCGATCTTGCAGCATGACGCTGCGCTCTTAGCCAGCGCGACGTTTTGACAGAGTAGCTGGCAGCATCCAAGCGATCGCCGTTCCACTCGTGCGCAAAAAGGGCTCCGCCGCAGACGGCGGAGCCCTTCTTTCGTGATTGCGCGTCTAGTCTTCCTTGATGATCTTGATCACCTTGCGGGTGTGCGGCTCGACGATGACGCGCTCGTGGTTCACAACCGCATAAGCATAACGCTCGTGATGCGGGACGCGGTGGATGACCACCGTCTCCGGCAGCGGCTCGCCAACAACCACGTCTCTTTCCACGGTGACCGAGGGAATGTCCTCGCGCTCGACGTACGTGATCACCGGGGGTGGCGGCGGCTCGATGATGCCGATCGCGCCGCCCACGACTCCGCCGACGGCCGCACCTACGGGTCCTAACACTTGCCCGCCGGCTGCCGCGCCGCGCGCCGCGCCACCCTCGATGTCCTGCGCTAGCGCAACACCGGGCGCCACGGCCGCGGTCGCCAGCAGCGCAAGAAGAATTCGCATACGCATTTTGCGCCTCCTCTCGTTGCCTTTTGTGCCTGCAACAACGCGAGGGTGGCGCACGGCGTTCCGGAAAAGCGGTCATGCCGGAACTTCAGTTCCGTGAATGGAAATTAACTAATTGAGCGCGCATTTCGCTGCGCGCTCACGCAGCAGCGGCCATTCCCGCTTCCCAGCCCAGCATGGCGCGCTTGCGCGTAAGGCCCCAGTGATAGCCGGTGAGTTCGCCGCTTTTGCCGATCACGCGATGGCAGGGCACCACGAAACAGATGGGATTTTTGCCGACGGCGGCGCCGACCGCGCGCGCTGCTTTCGGCGCGCCCGCTCTCGCTGCGAGATCGGAATAGGTCGTCAGCCGGCCCATCGGCACTTCAAGCAACCTCTCCCAGACGCGCACTTCGAAGTCGGTACCGATAAGGACCACGCGCAGCGGCTGGTCCTTGCGCCACAGCGCCGCGTCGAAAATGCGCCGCGCTGTCGGCGCTGTCGCCGCAAAGTCCTCCACGTATTTCGCTTTCGGCCAGCGCGCGCGCATGTCGCGCAAGGCGCTGCGCTCTTTGCCGGCATCGGCAAGGGCAAGGCCGGCGAGTCCGCGCGGCGTTGTCATCACCAGCGCCATGCCGAACGGGCAGGGATGGAAGCCGTAAGTGACGGTCAGGCCTTCACCGCCCGCCTTCCATTCGCCGGGCGACATCGCTTCATGGGTCACAAACAAATCGTGCAAGCGTCCGGGGCCGGAGAGGCCGACTTCATAGGCGGTGTCGAGCACGCTTGCCGAGGAACGCAACAGATCGCGCGCATGGCTGAGCGTAATCGCCTGCAGGAACGCCTTGGGTGTCAGCCCGCACCAGCGGCGAAAGAGGTGATGCAGGTCGGTGGGCGACACGCCGGCGGCATCGGCAATGGCTTCGATCTCCGGCTGCGCGCGCCAGTTGCCGCGAATGTGGGCGATGGCGCGGCGCACGATGTCGTAATCCGCCGCTGCGGTCGCAAGCGGCGAGATTACGTGCAGGCGGCTGCTGGTCACAGTGGCTTCGAGGGTCATGTCCATGACCGGCATCTAGGCCGGCCCAACGCCGGCGCCCACCCGATTTCTGACAGTTTATTCTTCGCCCGCAAGGGGCGGCGGTTAAGGCATGACGGTGCGCGTCGGTCCGCGCTTGGCTTCGCTCAGCGCTCCTGCCAAGGCTTTGGCAAAACTTGCCTTCTCGTCCGGCCCAAGAAAGCTGCCAATGCTCAGTTCCCGCCCGCGCGACACCAAGAAAAGCCGTTCGATACCGAACTCCTGGTGCACGACTTTCTCCAGCCGCACCCAGAGCGGATTGAGCGTCCATTCACGCACGATGCCGCGATGGCTCACTTTGCGCACAGTCAGCGCTGCGGGTGTGACCTTCACTTCCTCATAGGCGGCGGCGTGGCGGTAGTTGAGGCGAAACGCCCAATAGAGCAGCAGCACGTCCAGCCCGAGAAATCCGACAATCGGCCAGGCGCCCATCAAGAAGAAGGCCACGCCGGCGGCAAAACTCACGAGCCCGTAGCCGTCGATGAGAATCCAGAAGCCGAGGCTTCCGAGCGAGCGATGCGGCTTGAGCACGGCGGAGAAGATCGTCGGTTCGAGTGTGTCGGCGTTGTCGGCGCTCATGGCGGTCATTATACCCGAACTGATGGTGAAGAAACCCAAGCACGTTGCGCGCCGACGCAAAGCCAAGCTCAGGAGTCCGCGCCGCCGCGCCGCGGCGGACGCCAAAGCGGCGCATGGCGCGCTGCCGCAATGGACCAATGCACAGGTCGAAGAGGCGTTCCGCCGGTTTCAGGCCGCCAATCCGCAGCCGCAGACCGAACTTGCGCACCTCAATCCATTCACGCTGCTCGTCGCGGTGGTGCTTTCGGCGCAGGCCACCGATGCCGGCGTCAACAAGGCGACGCCCGCTTTGTTCGCGCTTGCCGACACGCCGGAGAAAATGGTCAAGCTCGGCGAGCCGAAAGTGCGCAGTCTGATCAAGACCATCGGGCTTTACCGCACGAAGGCAAAGAACGTCGTGGCGCTGTCGCGCATTTTGGTGGAGCAGCACGGCGGCCAGGTGCCGCGCTCGCGCGAGGCGCTGGAGGCGCTGCCCGGCGTCGGGCGCAAGACAGCAAACGTGGTGCTCAACGTCGCCTTCGGCGAGCCCACGATTGCCGTAGACACCCATATTTTCCGCGTCGGCAACCGCACCGGGCTCGCCACCGGCAAGACGCCGCTGGAGGTCGAAACCAAGCTCGACCGCATCGTGCCGGCCGAATACAAGCGCCACGCGCACCATTGGCTAATCCTGCACGGACGTTACACTTGCGTGGCGCGCAAGCCGCGATGCGAGGTTTGTATCATCGCGGATTTGTGCCAATGGCCGGGCAAAACGGTCGTGTAACAGTTGTCTGTAGGGAGTTGCGTCATGGAAGGTTCAGGGATCGCGCCCGCAAAGCACTTTGCAGAGGTCAATACGCGCGATCTTCTCGACCGCGCCGGGGTGCCGGTCAAAGATGCGAACGCCTGGAGCAAGACGCAGCTTCGTTTAACGGGTAATTTCAAGCGCGATTGCGCGGCGGCAACAAAATACTGGCGCAAGGGCGCAGAACTTATCGCCAAGTTGCCGAAGAAGCGGGCGCGAAGCGGCGAACAACAGACGGCCGCGAGCGCAATTCTGCAGGAGACCAGGCGGTCGCGCGAGCAATTCCTCGCGCGCCATGCAGATGCCGTCTATCGGAAACTGACAAAGAATCTTGCAAATTTCATGCGGGTCGACGAACTTTGCTATGATGCGGCAAGGCTCGTGCCCGGCCTCGCGCCCACGCGCAAGCAGGTCGAGGCCGAGGCCGAGCATCTGCAAAGCGAGAAAGACGGCGTCGAAGTCGATCAGGGCATTTTCCTCGCACACGTGCTGGCGCTGCCCGATGCGGGGGCGCACCTGTGCGAGGCGATGCTGCGGCCCACGCCTGAAGCGCTGGAGCGCGCCGCCGAATTCGAGAAACGAGGCTCTATTGACTTTGGTCCGGCCCGTGTCGAGCGGCGCGGCAAGGCCGCGGTGGTGTCGGTCATCAATCCGCGTTACCTCAACGCCGAAGACGACGACACGCTCGCCGACACGGAAACTGCGGCCGACGTCGCCCTCCTCGACCCGGTGAGCGAAATCTGCGTGCTGCGCGGCGGCGTGGTCGAGCATCCGAAATACAAAGGCCGCCGCATCTTCTCCAGCGGCATCAATCTCACCCACATCTACCGCGGAAAAATTCCGTATCTCTGGTACATCCGCCGCGATATGGGCGTGGTCAACAAGATGTTCCGCGGCCTTGCGCTCGGAAGCGCCAGTCCCGACGAGGTCTACGCCGGCACGCGCGAGAAGCCGTGGATCGCCGGCGTCGACGCGTGGGCGATCGGCGGCGGCTGCCAGTATCTCCTGGCAATGGACTACGTGGTGGCGGCGAGCGATGCCTATATGACGCTGCCGGCACGCAAGGAAGGCATCATTCCCGGCGCCGCCAACCTGCGCATGCCGCGCTTTGTCGGCGATCGCATCACCCGGCAGGCCATTCTGATGGGCCGGCGCCTCGAATGCGACAGCCCCGAAGGCCGCATGATCTGCGATCTCGTGGTGCCGCCCGGCGACATGGACGCAGCGATCGATCGTGTCGTCGCGGATTTCACCGGCTCCGGCGTGGTCAGCGCTGCTGGCAACCGCCGCGCGATCCGCGTCGGCGAGGAGCCGCTCGATCTGTTCCGCCGCTACATGGCCGTCTATTGCCGCGAGCAGGCTTACTGCCACTTCTCGCCGGCGCTGATCGCCAACCTGGAAAAGCACTGGAACGCCGCGCAGCGGAAGATTTGATATGCCTTCACTGCAGCTCAAAGGCGTGAATCTCGCACCGCGCCGCGAAGGCCTCGAGCCGATCGAGATCGCCTCGCGCGACGAGATCGCCGCGCTGCAGCGCGAGCGGCTGCAATGGACGCTCAATCGCGCTTACAAGAACGTCGCGCACTACCGGCGCGCCTTCGACAAGGCGGGCGTGCATCCGGACGACCTCAAGACGCTCGAGGATCTGCGCAAGTTTCCGTTCACCGCCAAGGAAGACCTGCGCGGCCATTATCCGTTCGGCATGTTCGCGGTGCCGCGCGAAGAAGTCGTTCGCGTTCACGCCTCCTCCGGCACGACGGGCAAGCCTACCGTCGTCGGTTACACCCGCGCCGATCTCGATACCTGGAGCCAGTTGATGGCCCGCTGCATGCGCGCGGCCGGATGCCGGCCCGGCATGCTGGCGCAGAATTCCTACGGCTACGGGCTGTTCACCGGCGGCCTCGGTTTTCACTATGGCGCCGAGCGGCTGGGAATGACGGTCGTGCCGGTGTCCGGCGGCATGACCGAGCGGCAGGTCAAGCTGATTCAGGACTTCAAGCCCGACGTGATTTTCGTCACGCCGAGTTACCTGCTCGCCATTCTCGACGAATTCCGCAACCAGGGCGTCGACCCGCGGCAAAGCTCGCTCAAAATCGCGATGTGCGGCGCGGAGCCGTGGACCAATGCGATGCGCATCGAGATCGAAAATGCCTTCGACCTGCACGCGATCGACAACTACGGATTGTCGGAAGTCATCGGCCCGGGCGTGTCCTGCGAATGTATCGAAAGCAAAGACGGCCCGCATATCTGGGAGGATCACTTCTATCCCGAGATCATCGATCCGGCGACAGGCAAGGCGCTCCCCGAGGGTGAGGCAGGCGAGCTCGTCTTGACCACGCTGAGCAAGGAAGCGACTCCGGTGGTCCGCTTCCGCACGCGCGACTTGACGCGCCTGCTGCCGGGCACCGCGCGCTCCATGCGGCGCATGCAGAAGGTGGCCGGGCGCTCCGACGACATGATGATCGTGCGCGGCGTCAACGTGTTCCCCAGCCAGATCGAGGAGATCATCCTCAAGGACCAGCGTTTGGCGCCGCATTTTGTCATCGAGCTGCGCCGCACCGAACGTCTCGACGAGATCACTGTCGTGGTGGAAGCGCGGCCCGAGTGCGAAGAAACGGCATTCGCCGACTGTAACCGCGACCTCGCCAACCACATCAAGGGCTCGATCGGCGTTACCGCCGCCGTGCGCACGGCCAAGCCGGGAACCATCGAGCGCTCGCTCGGCAAAGCCAAGCGGGTGATCGATCTGCGGCCGAAGAGTTAAGCACCGCGCGGTCGGGGCGGACTTAATAGGCGCGCTCGAGCAACTCCGCGCGTTTGCCGCTCATGCGCTTGTGCACATGCACCATGAAGGCCATGGCGAAGATCGGGGTCGCCAGATTGACGACAGGAATGGAAACGAACACCGCAATGATCATGCCGGCGAGAAACACGTAGGCGGCATTGGCCTTGCGCATGGCTTTCGCCTCAAAAGCCGGGCGGAAGCGCATGGCCGCAAGCTCGAAATACTCCCGGCCGAGCAGGTAGGAATTGGCGAGGAACAGAATGACGACGCCGAAGCCGGCCAGTAGTACGAAGGGAAGCGCGAAGAAATAGACGAGCAGCGACAGCCACGCGATCTTGATGCCTTCGACGAGCGCACGCAGAAAGGGCAGGGCACGGCCGACCGGCTGAGCGGGATAATATTCGCGCTCCACCGCGTCGCCCACCTCATCGACGAAAAAGCTGCCGATGAAGGCGGTGATCGTCGGCATAAGGAACAACGCGCCGGTGATGATGCCGATGCCGGCCATGATCGACAGGATCCAGGCGAGCAACTGCCAGGCGGCGTGCGGCGCCACGCCGGACGCCTGTTCCGCCCAGGTGGCGCCGTGCTCGGCAAGAGCCGACAATAGCCGCTGCAAGATCAGGCCGATGATGACGATGAGAATGAGGGCGAGCCCGACCGACTTTATCAACACGCCGCGCAAAGCGGGCGTGAACAGTTGCGCGAGCGCTTTGGCGGCGGCGTCAATCATCGCGTGGAGAGGTAAGGCGTGCTGACGCCTTGCACAAGGCGGCAAAGTGCGCCGATCGGCAAAGCGACCGACGCGGCGGGGACCTACAAAGCCGTTTCCAGCGCCCTCATTTGCGCCGGCGCCGCGCTTGTCGCCGCGGGCATCTCGGGCGCGGGAATGTCGGCCCACGCCATTCCCTTGTAATTAAAGCCGCCGCGGATCGTCGGCTTGACCACCTCGAAATATGGCGAAATGTCAAAATCGCGCGGCGCGAACAGCGACGAATGGCGGATTTCCAGAATCTCGCGCCGCGCCGCCTCGCTTTCGACCCGGGTGACCTTAGGGAGGATCGGATAGCGCACGGACTCGAATGCCTGCGCGATGAGCGCGGAACAGATGATGCGGGTCGGATGGCCGGAGCCGAGCGCGATCATGCGCCGGCGCCAGCGCTGCGGCACCGGCAGCGGCAGCAAATAGCGCATCAGGTCGATGATGTTCTTGAGATCGTAATCGAAGCCGATGCGCTCGGCGGCGTAAGCGCAGACGCGCGCGCGGTCCTCTTCGGTCAAACCGATCGGCCGGCAGATGCGGGTGTGGAAACGTTCATATTTGGAAAGCGGAGACGCAACGACGCCTTGGCCGATATTGGCTTCGACCAGCACCAGCGGCTCCCCGTCGGGCGCGACGCGGTCGCCGATCGGCCCGCAATACAGCGCCGCATGCGACCAGGTGGATTGCGTGAGATATTTGATGACGCCGGAAATATGATTGCTGCCTTCGACCAGCAGCACGTCGCCCGGCTTTAAGTTCGCGCGCAATGCCGCGGGATCGGTCGGCGTGTACGGCTCGTAGCCCTGCTCGGGCTTTTCCAGATAGCGGGCAATAAGCCGCCCGACCCGATCGACCATAATACCCATGATCGTCCCCCGGCGTCCGCTTCCGACGCCCAATCCCGCGCGGCAAATCTAGTTGGGGAGTCATTGCAATTTGGTTCATTGCCTTCTGGCGCCGGCGGTTACCTGTCATTAGCCATGAATTTGCCGCCGCTGCCGCCATCGGGCAATCTGCCGCGGGCGTCAATCATTTGGACACCATGTCGAGGCTTAACCGCCGCTCGTTCCTGACCGGCTCCACGGCCGCGCTGGCGGCGCCCGTGGTGCGCGCAGCGGCGCAATCGGCCGACGTCGATATCGCAATCGTCGGCGCCGGCGCGGCCGGCATAGCGGCGGCTCGCCACGCGACCGCTGTCCGCGCGAGCGTTGCCGTATTCGAGGCCGGGCCGCGTATCGGCGGCCGCTGCACTACCGACACGAGCCTCGGTGTGCCATTCGATCTTGGCGCTCATTGGATGCACGACCCCGACAGTAACTCCGTCGTGACGATGGCGCATGGCGGCGGCTTCGACATTTATCCGGCGCCGCGCGGCCAGATCATTCGCATCGGCCCGCGCAATGCGCGCGACGCCGAGCTTGAGAACTTTCTTGCTGGATTGCTCGCCGCGCGTCGTGCGCTTGACCAGGCGGGACGCGCCAAGACCGATATCGCAGCGGCGCAGACGCTGCCGGCCGATCTCGGCGTATGGCGATCGACCATTGCCTTCACGCTCGGCGCTTTCGTCTGCGGTCAAGACCTCGACCGCATCTCGGCACAAGACCTTGCCCGCGCCGGTCCGCGCGACCGTGCCGCGTTTTGCCGCCAAGGCTACGGCGCGCTGCTGGCGAAACTCGGCACCGGCCTGCCGGTCCGATTGTCGACGCCGGTGACGCGCATTGATTGGTATCGCGATCGCGTCGAGCTCTCGACGGCACGGGGCCGTCTGACCGCGCGCGCAGCCATTGTGACCGTTTCCACCAACGTGCTCGCCGCCGATAAAATCGAGTTCGAGCCGGACCTGCCGCACGAGAGCTTGCAGGCTGCGCAGGCCCTCGCTCTCGGCAGCTACGATCATGTCGGGCTGCTGATGCCCGGGAACCCGCTCGGGCTGCAACGCGACGATCTGGTGTTCGAACAATCGAATGGACCGCGCACCGCGGCCCTGCTCGCCCGCGTCGGCGGCAGCGATCTGCACACGGTTGAGCTGGCGGGCTCCTTCGGTCGCGAGCTTTCGGCGCAAGGCGAAGCCGCGATGGTCGCATTCGCCCGCGAATGGCTGAGTTCTCTGTTCGGCGCTCGCGCCGGGCATGCGGGAAACAAGGTGCGTACCACCCGCTGGAATGCCGAGCCCTATGTGCTGGGCGCCATGTCGGTGGCCGCCCCCGGCCACGCCGAAGCCCGCAGCGCGCTGGCGGAGCCAATTGGCGGCCGCATTTGGCTCGCCGGCGAGGCAGTGCACGCGACAAAATGGGGCACCGTCGCCGGCGCGTGGGAGTCTGGCGAGCGCGCCGCGGACGCCGCGCTGCGGCGCTTGGGTCTGCTGAAACAGCCGCAAGCTGAAGCACCGGCGCGGCGTGCACGAGAAAAACGCGAGCAGGGCCGCGGACGCCGCCACCATCGGCGGGACGACGACTGATGCCACCTCGTCCGCAGGCGCTAATCGCATGGTCGAGCGGCAAGGACAGCGCCTGGGCGCTGCACGAGGTGCGCTGCGCCGGTCACTACGATGTGGTCGGCGCGCTGACGACGGTCACCGGCGATTTCGGTCGCGTGGCCATGCATGGTGTGCGTGAGGAATTGCTGCAGAAGCAGATTTCCGCCGCCGGCTTGACGCCCACTACCGTCCGCATCCCATTTCCCTGTCCGAATGAGATCTACGAGCGGGAAATGGCGAGTGCGGTCGCGGCCGCGGTCGCTCAGGGGATCACGCACATGATCTTCGGCGATCTTTTTTTGGAGGACGTGCGCGCCTATCGCGAGCGCCAGCTCGCCGGCAGCGGCATCACGCCGGTGTTCCCGTTATGGGGCAGGCCGACGGCGAAGCTCGCGCGCGACATGGTGGCTGCGGGTCTTGAGGCGCATCTGTCGACGGTCGACTTGAAAAAGCTGCCGGCGAGCTTCGCCGGCCGCCGCTTCGATCTCGCGCTGCTTGAGGCTTTGCCCGGCGATGCCGATCCTTGCGGCGAGAACGGAGAATTCCACTCGTTTGTCTCGGCGGGGCCGATGCTCGAAGGCAAAATTGCCGTGCAGGTCGGCGAGACCGTCGAGCGCGACGGATTTGCTTTCGCAGATTTGCTGGCTGCGTAGTTTGTGGATTATGCCCGCAGCACGCCGCCGGTGCGCTTGCTCACCTCGGCCACGATTTTTTGTCCGAGCATGTCGATCTCGGGGTCGGTCATGGTCTTGTCGCGCGGCTGGATGGTGACCGCGATGGCGATCGACTTCTTGCCGGGTTCGATGCCCTTGCCCTCGTATACGTCGAAGACCGTCACGTCCGTGATCAGCGCTTTCTCCGCATTTTGCGCGGCGCGCACAAGGTCGCCGGCCTTGACGCTCGTGGCGACGACAAATGCGAAGTCGCGCTCCACCGGCTGGAAGGGTGATAATTCGAGCCGAGGCTTGGCCCGCGTCGCTCGCATCTTCGGCTCGGGGATTTTGTCGAGGGTGACTTCGAATCCAACCAGCGGTCCCTCCGCTTTCAGCGCGGCGAGAACACGCGGGTGCAGTTCGCCGAACCAGCCGAGCACATTCTGCGGCCCGATTTGGATGCTACCGCTGCGGCCCGGATGGAACCAGGCCGGCCCGCCAGGCACAACCTGCAGCGCATGCATCGGCGCCCCCGCCGCGGCGAGCACGGCAAAGGCATCGGCCTTCACGTCGAAGGCATCGACCGGCTCCGGCTTTCGCGACCAGTCGCGGCCCATGCCAGCGGGCTTGGCGAGCGCGCGGCGGATGCCTGTGGCTGCGGTCAATTGATCCTGCGGCTTGTCGCCTCTGAAGATTTGGCCGACCTCAAACAGCGCGGTGTCGCCGAAGCCCCGGTCGGCATTCTTTTGCGCCGCCGCGACCAGGCCGGGCATCAAGCTTGGCCGCATGTCTGAAAGTTCGGCGGCGATCGGATTGGCGAGCGCGAGTTCGGGCCCGCCGCCGCCGAATAGCGCGGCCTCGCTATGCGAAACGAACGACCAGGTCACCGCTTCGGTCATGCCGCGTGCGGCGAGCGCGCGTTTGGCCTTGCGGGTGCGATTCTGAATCGGTGTGAGAACGGCTTTGCGTGCATTGGCGCCGCGCGCGAACGGCGTCGACGGCACACGGTCGACGCCGGCGATGCGCACGATCTCCTCGACGATGTCGGCGCGGCCTTCGACGTCCGGCCGCCAGGACGGCACCGCAACTTTCACCTTCTCGCCTTGGCCGGCAGCGAAGAAGCCAAGCTTCTCCAGTGTGCGGCGCACGTCGTTCAAAGGCAGCTTGAGTCCGGCGAGCCGCGGCAACTCGCTGAGCGGGAAATCGACGACCTTTTCGTTCGGCGTCGGGTCGCCGGCCACCACGATTTCGGACGGCTCGCCGCCGCACAGGTCGAGCACCATCTGGGTCGCCAGCTCGAGGCCGGGCACCATGAAGGCCGGATCGACGCCGCGCTCGAAGCGATAGCGCGCGTCCGAATTGATGCCGAGTTTGCGGCCGGTCTGCGCAATGTTGAGCGCGTTCCACAGCGCCGACTCGATCAGCACGTCCTTGGTGGTCTCGTCGCAGCCGGTCGCCTCGCCGCCCATGACGCCGGAAAGCGATTCAACGGCCTTGTCGTCGGCGATGACGCACATCGCTGTATCGAGGGCGTAAGTTTTGCCGTCGAGCGCGGTGAGTGTCTCGCCGTTCTTGGCGCGCCGCACCGTCAGATTGCCCTTGACCTTGGCGGCATCGAAGACATGCAGCGGCCGGCCGCGGTCGAAGGTGATGAAGTTGGTGATGTCGACCAGCGCGTTGATCGGCCGCAGGCCGATTGCCGTGAACCGCTTCTGC
>DASRDF010000134.1:0-43914 GCA_035652735.1 Pseudolabrys sp.
GCATCGAACGCCGCCTGCTGGGCGGGCGCCAACGCCCGGCGCTTGCGCGCCGTTTCGGATCTCGGCTGGGGATACATTGTTTCGCTCATGATTTTTCTCCTGATCGATCGTCGGATGGCCCACTATAATATGGCAACGCCGGGCAGCATCGCGCGTCCAAGAAGCGGGCGGCGAATCTGTCGCACGAAGGCGCGGGCAGAAATGGCGGGTGGACGAGCTACTGGTCCTTGCCGACGGTAATGTCCGGCGCGTCGGGATGTTTCATGCCGACGATGTGATAGCCGGCATCGACGTGATGCACCTCTCCGGTGACGCCGCTCGACATATCGGAGAGAAAATAGACGCCGGTCTTGCCGACATCCTCGAGCGTCACGTTGCGGCGCAGCGGCGTGTTGTATTCGTTCCATTTCAGAATGTAGCGGAAGTCGCCGATGCCGGAAGCCGCCAACGTCTTGATCGGACCGGACGAGACGGCATTGACGCGAATGTTCTTAACTCCGAGATCAGCCGCCATATAGCGCACCGAACATTCCAGCGCCGCCTTGGCGAGCCCCATGACGTTGTAATGCGGCATCCACTTTTCCGCGCCGTAATATGTAAGCGTGAGCATCGAACCGCCGTTCGTCATCAGCCTCTCGGCGCGCTGCGCCACTGCTGTGAACGAATAGCAGCTCACCAGCATGGTTTTGGTGAAATTGTCCGCGGTGGTGTCGACATAGCGGCCGTCGAGTTGGTCCTTGTCGGAAAACGCGATCGCATGCAGCAGGAAATCAAGCGATCCCCACGCCTGCTGCACGCGAGAAAAGACGGCATCGATGCTGCTTGCGTCGGTCACGTCGCAATGGCCGGCGACCAGGCCTTCGACTTCGGCGGCGAGCGGCTCGACACGCTTTTTGAGCGCCTCGCCCTGAAACGTGAATGCAAGTTCGGCGCCTTGCTCGCGGCATGCCTTGGCCACGCCCCAGGCAATCGAGCGATTGTTCGCCACACCCATGATGAGGCCGCGCCTGCCGCGCATCAGACCAGAAGATTCAGGCATGGACGTCCCTGCTCACCGGTTGTGCGCCGGCGTTCACCCTATGGCACAGGGTCCTGCGACCATCAAGCAAACGGCCCGAACAGCCCGGTATGACTGTTAATTCCATTCATTTCCGGGAATATGATCGCGGACCGGGGGTTTTTCTCAGCGAACACGGAGAACGGCTTGGCCACGACGTTCCGGCAGAAGGTCGAAGCGGCGATTCCGGCGTTGCGGCGCTACGCGCGCGCGTTGACGCGCGACGCCGACATTGCCGACGACCTTGTGCAGGACACGCTGGTGCGGGCTCTGCGCTCCGAGCATCTGTTTCAAGGAGAAGAAATCAGGAGTTGGCTCTACACGATCTTGACCAATCTCAACCGCAACCGATTGCGGTCGCTCGCGCGCCGGCCGGCGCTGTCGCCGATCGAGGACAACGACGCACCGGACCTGGCCGGGCCGGAATCTGGCGCTCGCGACATCGAGCGGGCGCTGGCAACGCTGGTCGAGGAGCAGCGCACCGCTTTGCTGCTTGTCGTGCTCGAGGGTCTCTCCTACCGCGAAGTTGCGGAAGTGCAAGGCGTGCCGATCGGGACGGTGATGTCGCGTCTGGCGCGTGCACGCGTACAGATCAAAACCTTTCTCGACGGCGGGCGCCCCGCGCTGCGCCGCGTGAAATGAATGCGAAGGTGAAACTATGACCGATTTCAATTCATCGGTAAGCGAAGACGAGTTGCACGCTTATGTGGACGGCGAACTGCCCGCCGACCGCAGGGAGGCCGTTGCCACCTGGCTGGCATCGCATCCGGAGCAGGCCGCCGTCGTGGCGGCGTGGCTGGCGCAAGCAGAGGCGATCCGCGCGCGCTATGCGAGCGTCGCGCAAGAGCCGGTGCCCTCCCGACTAAAGCTCGATGCAATTCTACGTCGGCAAGGCGCCGGTCGGCGTTCGATAGCTGCTCTTGCGGCGGCTGCGGCGGTTGCCGCTTTCGTGATCGGCGGCGGCGTCGGCTGGTTTGCCCGCGGGGCCTCGGCTGCTCCGCCCAGCGCATTCAGCATCTTCACCGCAGATGCGCTTGAGGCCCACAAGCTTTACGTCGTCGAAGTGCGCCACCCGGTGGAAGTACCGGGCAGTGAACGGCCGCATTTGACGCAATGGCTGTCGAAACGGCTCGGCTATCCGCAGATCGTGCCCGACCTGCAGGCACTCGGCTTGAAACTGGTGGGCGGACGCCTGCTGCCGGGGCCGCGCGGCGACGCGGCTGCGCTCTACATGTATGAAGGTCCGACCGGGGAGCGCTTCACGGTCTATTCGTCCAAAGCGCAGGTGCCGGCCACTGCACTGCGGTTCAAGGAAGGCGATCGCTTTGCCGCCTTTTATTGGGTGGACGACAAGGTCGGCTATGTCGTCAGCGGACCGGCCGAACGCGACCGTCTCGAGACCATCAGCAAGATGGTCTACGAGCAGGTGGATAAGAATGCCGGGAAGAAGTCGTAGAGGCCAAGGCGCGGGCTGAAAAGGCGGCGCAGCGAAGCGCGGGGCGCGAGGCTCTATCCTATACCCTCACGCGGATCGTAGGGCTTCTTGTCGCGCCACGTCTTCATCAGATTCTTGAATTCGTCGTCGGTGCGGTCCGGCAGCACGATGCGCACGGCGGCGAGCAAATCGCCGGTTCCCGCTTTGGTTTTTAGGCCCTTGCCTTTGAGGCGAAACGTGCGGCCCGAATTGGTGCCGGCCGGAATTGCCAGGTCGACCGCGCCGTCGAGCGTCGGCACGCGAACTTTTCCGCCGAGCGCCGCCTCGTAAAGCGTGATCGGCAGGTCAAGCCGCAAGTCCAATCCATCCGGCGTGAACAGCGGATGCGGCGCCACATTGACGGTGATCAGCGCGTCGCCGGGCCTGCCGTGCGCGTTGGGCCAGCCCTGCCCTTTCAGCCGGATGGTCTGGCCGCTGCGCAAGCCGGCGGGGATTTTCACCTCCACGTCTTTGCCGGTCGGCAGATGCACCCGCGTCTTGGTGCCCTTGGCCGCATCGGGCAGCGAAATGGTGATTGCGGCATGCAAGTCTTGGCCGCCCGCGGGCTGCGCGAAATCCTCCGGTTCGAACCGCGCGCCGCCGCGCCCCGCGCCGCCGAATACATTGCGCAGGATGTCTTCGAAGCCGCCGCTATTGCCGCGGAAGCCGGTGCCGCCGCGCTGGAAACCGTCGGGCCCGAAGCTGAAGCTCTCGAAGTGCATGTCGCCCGGACCGGTGCGGAACCCGCCGCCCGGCTGCGCGCCGAAACCTTCGAAGCCCTGGAACCGCGGCTTGCCTTCCGCGTCGATCTCGCCGCGGTCGAAGGCTTTGCGCTTGTTCTCGTCGCCGACGATCTCGTAGGCCGCGTTGAGCTCGGCGAAACGCGAGGCGGCCTTGGGATCGTGCTTGTTGGCGTCGGGGTGCAGCTTCTTCGCGAGCTTGCGGAACGCGCTTTTGATCTCCGCTTCGCTCGCGTTCTTCGATACCCCCAGCACCTGGTAGGGGTCGCGCATGCAAAAACATCTCCGTGGAAGCTTTGACCCGGCCCGAATGCCGGCGACTCGATGGCATAATGTGGGGTTCCCCTGGCGGGGATGCAACGCGGGCGGGCCGAAAGCGAAGGCAGACAGGCGTTACGAGCGCTTCCAGGGCTTCAGGCTGCGGACTTCCCAAGCGCCTCGGGCCTCTTTGCAGGCCTCTCCCTGCAGCCAGGCCTCGTCCGCACCTTTGACATAGCTCGCCAGAAAATTGCGGCAGGTCTGGCCGTCCTGATTGTAGGCGGAGGCGAGCGGCGTCACCGTGCCGCGCGCGCCGCTGCGCGGATTGGCCCAGGGCAGGCTCGCATCTTTTTCATTGCGCGTGAGCACCTCGCGCGCGGCGGCGCGCGCATAAACGAGGTCGCCATCGGGCGGCAGCTCAGCCGCCTGTTTCGTAGCCGGACGAGGCGTAATCGAGCCGGTCGGCTCATTGTCGCCCCCGCCGAAAAAGCTGTCGAGCTGATAGGACATGCTGCAGCCGCCGAGCGCCACGGCCACAGCGAGCGCCGCAGCGGCGCCGAGGCCGTGCCATAGGCGGCCGGGTGCACATCCACTATAAAGGCGGCGGTCCTTAACTGCACCGGCCACGAGCAGCGCTCCGTCAATGTCCGATACAGCGCCGATTGAACACCCAAGCTGGTTAACGAGTGGTGATTTCACCGCCGCCGACGATCCCATGCGCCTGTTCGCCGCCTGGCTGAAGGATGCGACCGAGGCCGAACCGCGCGACCCCACGGCAATGACGCTCGCCACGGTGGATGCCGCCGGACAGCCGAACGCACGCATGGTGCTGCTCAAGGGGGCGGACGCTCGCGGCTTCGTCTTCTACACCAACACCGAAAGCGTCAAAGGGCGCGAACTCGACGCGCATCCGGCAGCCGCCTTGGTCTTCCACTGGAAGAGTTCCAACCGCCAGGTGCGCGTGCGCGGGCCGGTCGAGCGCGTGACCGCGGCGGAAGCCGACGCTTATTTCGCCACCCGCCCGAAGCAGGCACAGATCGGCGCCTGGGCCAGCAAGCAATCGGCACCGTTGGAAAGCCGCCTCGCCTTCGAGAAAGCGGTGGCGCTCTATGCCGCCAAGTACGCGCTCGGCGAGGTGCCGCGGCCGCCCTACTGGTCCGGGTACCGCATTGTGCCGATGCAAATGGAGTTCTGGCAGGACCGCCCGTTTCGCCTGCACGACCGCGTCGATTTCCGCCGCGAGCGGCCGGATGCGGCGTGGACGAAGACGAGGCTTTACCCGTGAGAGAGAAGCATCGGCACGTAACATCCTCCGTTCATTCCCGCGCAAGCGGGAATCCAGCACTCATATTGCCCAGCCCGGTTCTCTCTGCTCCTGGGTCCCCGCTTTCGCGGGGACGAACGGAGAGCTGAATGCCCAATTCGCAGTCCAACCAGCCGCGCCGCACGTTGCTTCTCACGGGAGCAAGCCGCGGCATCGGCCACGCGACGGTGAAGCGTTTCTCGGCGGCGGGCTGGCGCGTCATCACCTGCTCGCGCCACGCCTTCCCGGAAAACTGTCCGTGGGAAGCAGGCCCCGAGGACCACATCCAGGTCGATCTGGCCGACGAGGCCAATACGCTGGCGGCCATCGCGGAAATCAAGCGGCGGCTCGAGCCGAAAGAGCTGCACGCGCTGGTCAACAATGCGGCCATCTCGCCGAAGGCCGAAGGCGGCAAGCGGCTCGGCTCGCTCGACACCACGGTCGAGACCTGGCGGCACGTCTTTCGCGTCAACTTCTTCGCGCCGATCATGTTGGCGCGCGGCCTCGTCGACGAGCTGAAGGCGGCGAAAGGCTCGGTGGTCAACGTCACTTCGATTGCCGGCTCGCGCGTGCACCCTTTCGCCGGCGCGGCCTACGCGACCTCGAAGGCCGCGCTGGCGGCGCTGACGCGCGAAATGGCAAGCGACTTCGGCCGTCTCGGCATTCGCGTCAATGCGATCGCGCCGGGCGAGATCGACACTGCGATCTTGTCGCCGGGCACCGAGAAGATCGTCGAGCAAATTCCCCTGCACCGTTTGGGCACGACCGACGAGGTGGCGAAGATCATCTATGTGCTGTGCACCGAAACCAGCTCGTATGTGAACGGCGCCGAAATTCACATCAACGGCGGCCAGCACGTCTGAGCGCTGGCAATGGCGGCGGCAACCGCCGCGAAGCGGTTGCCGTTGCGTCAGGCACCGCATCGCCCAAGCTATGCGCGGGCGGCCAAACGCACGCCCAAGTCCCCGCTTGGCTCCGCCCAAATGTGTTCGGGCACATGCCTAACAATTCGTTCCAAGTTTTTGGGTCAGAAAATTTCTAGATTCTCCGGTCGATTAGCACCGCAAGCTCTTTTGTCCGCCAATTTGTGCTGAGTTAACGACAGGTTGTCGGCCAATTTCGGACACAAAGGGGAACGCCAATCAAGTCTCCGATCTGTGTTGGGTACGGGGCGAAATATGGGCGACATCGACAATCCGGTTCAGGCTCACAGCAGCCCGAGCAAAGAACAGACCGGCCACCAACCGCTCGCTCTCGAATCGCCGACCATCGAAACCGCGGCTCCGGCCGGCCCCTCCAGAAAAATACGGCAGTTGGATGCCTATGAGCTCGAGGCGCTGCGGTTGTTCGCGAGCGGGCGGTCGACCGACGAGATGGCTGCTGCGCTCGGGGTCAGCAAAAGCATGGCGCAGCATTATCTGCGCATAGCGAGCCGAAAGCTCAGAGCCCGCAATCGCGTGCACGCAGTGGCCCTCGCCGTCCGTATGGGCCTCGTCAAGCCCACGCGGCCGAATGCGTGACCGGGATCGAATATGCGGGATTTCGCGCTCCGCGCGTGCGCGGGCCTCACAACCACTTCCGCCACTTGAAATAGAGATAGGGCAGCACCGCCGCGAGCACCATCACGGCCAAGGCTGCGGGGTAGCCGAACGGCCAGTCGAGCTCCGGCATGTGCCTGAAATTCATTCCGTAGATCGAGGCCACCAGCGTCGGCGGCATCAGCACCACGGCAGCGACGGAAAAAATTTTGATGATGTTGTTCTGCTGAATGTTGACGACGCCGAGCATGGCGTCGAGCAGAAAAGTGATGTTGTTGGTGAGATATGTGGCGTGGTCGGTGAGCGAGAGCACGTCGCGCTGCATCGAGGCGACCTGCGCGCGCAGCTCTTTCGCCCACGCCATCGCGTCGGCCTCGTTGGCGAGAAACAGCAGCAAGCGCCCGATCGAGACCAGGCTCTCCCGCACCTTCGAGGTAAGGTCGCCCTTGCGGCCCAGCGCTTTGAGCACGTCGTTGTAAGAGCGCTGCTGCATGTTCTGATCCGGCTCGAAGATCGCGTGCGAGATCTGGTCGATCTCGGCGCCGACCCGCTCCTGGATGTCCGCGGCGCGATCGATCATGGCATCGAGCAGATCCATCAACACGCTGTCGCCGCCGACCGTCGCCGGACACGACCGCCCGAGCTTGTGCTCGACCATGGCGAAAGGGCGCGGCGTGTCGTAGCGCACGGTGACCAGACGACGGCCGGCCAGAATGAAAGTCACCGGCGTCGTCTTCGGTGTCGTGGTGTCGGAGTGGCATACCAAAGTCGCGGTCATGTAGCGCGCGTCATTCTCGACGTAGAGACGGCTGGAAATCTCGATTTCCAGCATCTCCTCGCGTGTCGGCACAGCGATGCCGAGGAAATTTTCGATCAGCTTGTCCTCTCCGGGCGCAGGCTGCACCAGATCGAGCCACACCGCGGCCTCGGGCAGCGTGGCGCCGGGCCCGATCGCGACGCGCTGCAGCACGCCGCCTTGCGGAAGATAAGCGGAAAGCATGAGTCCAACCCGGCCGCTCCGCACGAACCCGAGCACGGCGCGTGGCGCAAAACAATAAAAAGTTGCCCGCGCGGCGTCCCTGCCGGCGTCGATAGATCGGCGTCGTGTTTTTGCGAGCGGTCGAGAGCCGTCGCGGCGCAGCGCGCCGCAACGCTTAGTCGGCGTCGAAGCTCACGCGCTGGTCGCGTGCGTTACGCAACTCACCTTGATGACGCACAGCGGCTGCCACCGCGGAAATACCGATCTTGCCGTAGCACTCATCGAGCGTCTTGGCATTCTGGCGCCGGGAGTCTTGGCTCTGCTCCGTTGTCTTGGTCGTTTCCATTGTCGTCCCTTGCTTTGCGTCTTTTGCAGGCGCTTCCGCCTCGGCCGCTGTATGTGGGCGCCGACTGGGGCGGAATTGCGCTGCCATTGGTGTCCTATCGTGACATTTGGGCGGGTTGCAGTTTGCGCCCGCCCAACGGCCATATACCGACGGTTAGGGTAAACCTCGCCTTAATGTCTTGCCGGCTAGTAGTGATAGCGCGCCGAAATCCCCGGTCCCCGTCGCGCCGCGCTGCGGCATTCTTGCAACAGGTCCACAGGAAGGGCTTGGAACTGGACGGAAATCGTGGAAATCGGCCGGAATCTTCGGTTAATAGCCGCACGGGGACTGGCAAGGGCGGCCGGCGTCCACACGGCGGCGGACAAGCGAAAAGAGGATAAGGATGGCCGTAAGGCGGTTGTTGGTGGTGCTCAGCCTGGGCGCGTTGCTCGGTGGCTGCATGCAGTCCACGCTTGAGCCGGCATCGGAAGCGAACCTCACGCCGCGCGACAAGAAGCTGCTCGCTGCGGCTCCTTATGAGAAAGTGACGATCCCCGATCCCTACCAGCGCCACATCGTGTCGTATCACCGCAAGGAACAGCCGGGAACGATCGTCATCGATTCCGACGCCCGTTACCTCTACTACGTGCTCCCCGGCGGCAAGGCGATCCGTTACGGCGTCACTGTCGGCGAAGAAGCGATGGCGTGGTCAGGCGTTGCCAAGGTCGGCCGCATGGCCGAATGGCCTGCTTGGGTGCCGACGCCGGGCGAGCGCGAGCGCATGGACGTGCCGGCCTATGTCGGCCCCGGCCCGCAGAACCCGATGGGCGCGCGCGCGATGTATCTCTACGACGGCAACAAGGACACGCTTTACCGCATTCACGGCACCAATCAGCCTGAGTATATCGGCCAAGCGATCTCCTCCGGCTGCATCCGCATGACCAACGAGGACGTGATCGACCTTTACAAGCGGGTCAAGCCGGGCACCGTCGTCGTGGTGCTGGCGCCGGGACAAGGCGACTCCCCGCAGAACCCGCGGCTTGCCTCGAGCATTCCGACGCAGTTCGGGGTGCATTGAGTTAAGAGGGCTGGAGCGGAAACGGCGCCCTCGCGGGCGCCGTTTTTGCTTTTGCAGGGCCGTGCATCCCGCAAGGGCCTACCCCGCGAGCACGCTAAGACAGCTCAATGCGCACGATTTCCGGCGGCACGCCAAGACGCAGCGGCACTTTCGAGCAGCCGAGCCCGCCGGACACGATGAGATGCCGCCCGCGCTCGACGATGTGGCCGTAAGCGAAACGCGCACCATAGCGCGAGGGCGCCCACTCCGGCGGGATGAGCGGCAATCGGATTTGGCCGCCATGGGTATGGCCGGCGAGGGTCAGCGCCACACGAGCGGGCACGCGCGGGAAGATATCCGGCTCGTGCGCCAGCAGAATGACTGGATCGCCGGTGGTGGCACGCGCGAGCGTGCCCGGCAGATCGTCGTCGCCCAGGAAACGGCCGGGACTGACGTAGTGGGCGAGCTGGTCGCCGAGACCGGCAAGCCAGAAGCGCTGGCCTTCCTTGCCGAGGAGCAGCGCGTCGTTTTCCAGAAGCGGCATACGAATGGCCGCGAGCGCGGCACGCGTCGCGCCGAGCGCATACCACCAATCGTGATTACCGAGGATGGCATAGACGCCGAGCGGCGCGGAAAGCCGCGCCAGTTCCGCCGACCAGGCGGCCGGCGGCACCACTTCGGTGACGAAGCGATGGGTGGCAAAGTAGTCGCCCAGCACAATAATGAGATCGGATTTGAGCCCCTGTGCCGCATCGACCACCTCGCGCACCCGCGCAATGCCCATATTGGGGCCGCCGGCATGCAGATCGGCGATGGCGGTGATGGTCAGGCGCTGGCCTTTGCGCCAGCCGGGCGGGCTCAATTTGTACGTGGTGACGACGAGATCCGTCGCCGCCTCCGCTGCGGCATAAGCGGCCGTGCTCGGCAGCATCAGGCCGGCGACGCCCGTTAATCCCAGGCTCGTTTTGAGGAGCGCGCGGCGCGAGATTGCCGGCTGCGGCGGACGGGCGGGCGATCGGTCGGTCATCAGCAAGCACTAGCCACGCGATGGTGAAGGCAAAATGGAGGCGGCCCTAAAGTTTGTTGGAATGATTAACGCCGGCATCGGCTTCCGGCGGACGCGGTCGCGGCAACGGCACCGACGGCGGCGTACGCACGTCCCACTGGCAGATACGATAGCCGCTGCGACGCTCGATCACGTCAAGATGGATGTGGCTTTCGTGGAACGGCTCGCCGGGGCCGAGCACGGTCATGAAGCGCCGGCAGGCGCTGTCGCGCAGGGCCTCGCGCAGCGGCTTGTCGACGTGCGGATCGGTGAGTTCAAGGCGGCGGCCGTCGGCAAGACGAAAAGCGCGCACATCCAATGCATCGCCATGAGCGTGCTCGGAGAGCTTGGCGCCTTGGATGCGATTGCGCGACCGGCATTCGTAGGAATCGTAGTTCTCGATGCCGGCAAGCGGGCTGCCGAGCTTTGCGGCGTCCGGCGCCGCCTCCTCGCGCAGCCAGCCCGCCAGCGACTCCGCCATGGCACAGGTGAGCACAGCGGCAGGCGTGACGGCGATGCGTGTTTTATCCGGCATGAGCACCGCGTGCAGCTCCACCATATCGCCGCCGCCGCAGGCCTGCGGCCCGATCAGGCGCGGCAGCGGCTCGGCCTCGGCCATGGCGGAGAGGCGCTTGTCGCACTCGGTTGGCTGGTCGGTTATGGCGGAGCTATCGAGGTCAAGGCCGGCGGCAGCCTCGGCAAAGCTGTGCGGCTCGACCCAGATCGGCGGCCGTGGCCGCGGCAAGGGCACCGGTTCGGCTGCGGCGGCGCCGCAGCCCAGGCCCGCCACAAGAAGCGCCATCAGCAGCCGCATGAGAGGCAGTCTCCGGCCGCAATTGCGGCATTTGTGGGGGTCGCTTGCGCGGAACGCACCGGCAGCTAACCTTATCACCGGCCGCGAGGGGCGCGGACCCAAAAACGACGAAGAACCCGATGTGAGGAGATGCCATGCTGGGCCTGATGCAGGATTGGCCGCTCTTGTGCCATCGCATCATCGATCACGCCGCCAAATTTCACGGCGGCCGGAAGGTGATTACGCGGTCGGTGGAAGGGCCGATTGTCGAGACCAACTATGCCGCGATCCGCACGCGCGCAAAAAAGGTGGCGCAGCGTCTGGAAAAGGACGGCATCAAGCTCGGCGACCGCGTGGCGACGCTCGCCTGGAACACGTGGCGGCACTTGGAAGTGTGGTACGGCATCCTCGGACTGGGCGCGATCTATCACACCGTCAATCCGCGGCTGTTCCCCGATCAGATCGTATGGATCGTCAATCATGCGGAAGACCGCATGATGATCGCCGATCTTACCTTCGTGCCGCTGCTGGAGCAGATCGCCGACAAGTTGCCGACCATCGAGCGTTACGTGATCCTCACCGATGCCGCACACATGCCAAAGACGGCGCTGAGAAATGCGATCGCGTACGAAGATTGGATCGCGGAGGAAGACGGCGGCTTCGCATGGCGCCAGTTCGACGAGAACACCGCCGCCGGCATGTGCTACACCTCCGGCACCACCGGCAATCCCAAAGGTGTGCTCTACTCGCACCGCTCCAACGTGCTGCACGCGATGATGGCGTCGCTGCCGGACGCCAAAGGCATCTCCTCGCGCGACGTGGTGATGCCTGTGGTGCCGATGTTTCACGCCAATTGCTGGTCGCTCGCCTTCTCCACGCCGATGATGGGCGCCACGATGGTGATGCCGGGCGCCAAGATGGACGGCGCCTCTATCTACGAACTGCTGACCAAGTACAAAGTCACCTTCACCGCGGCGGTGCCGACGGTATGGCTGATGCTGCTGCAGGACCTGGAGAAGACCGGCGGCAAGCTGCCTTACCTCAAGCGCGTGGTGATCGGCGGATCGGCCTGCCCGCGCGCCATGGCGCAAACCTTCCAGGACAAATACGGCGTCGAGGTGGTGCATGCCTGGGGCATGACCGAGATGAGCCCGCTCGGCTCGCTGTGCACCATGAAGCCGGAATATGCCGCGCTCTCCGGCGAGGCCAAGCTCGATATCCAGCAGAAGCAGGGACATCCGCCGTTCGGCGTCGACATGAAGATCACCGACGATCAGGGCAAGGAACTGCCCTGGGACGGCAAGACCTTCGGCCGCCTGAAAGTGCGCGGACCGGCGGTCGCCAAGGCCTACTATAAGGGCGAAGGCGGCGAGGTCTTCGAGGCGGACGGCTGGTTCGACACCGGCGACGTCGCCACAATGGACGAACACGGCTACATGCAGATCACCGACCGCGCCAAGGACGTGATCAAGTCCGGCGGCGAGTGGATTTCGACCATCGATCTGGAAAACCTGGCGGTCGGGCATCCGAAAGTGGCGGAAGCCGCCGCCATCGGCGTCAAGCACCCGAAATGGGGCGAGCGGCCGCTGTTGGTCGTCGTGCTCAAGAAGGGCGAAAGCGCCAGCAAGGACGAAATCCTCGGCTTCCTGGAAGGCAAGGTGGCCAAATGGTGGCTGCCGGACGATCTGGTGTTCATCAACGAAATCCCGCACACCGCCACCGGCAAAATCCAGAAGACGGCGCTGCGTAAGCAGTTCGTCGATTACCGGTTGCCCACCGCCCAGGCGGCGGAATAGGGCCGACAGCGTGGGCGGCAAATTCGAAGATTGAGGCTGAGGGGCGACGACCGGGCTATTTTCTGCCCTGAGCATTCCGCCGCCAGGACGAAGCTTTCATCTGCGCGATAAACTTCTCCGGCCCTCGACATGCGGCCTTTTCGGAGTACGGGGCAACCTGGTTGTCGAGCGAACCGGAAATTTTTCGCAGGCATTGAATTCCTGTGCCGCTCCAATGTCCGGTTCAGCACATTGGCAAACCCCGTCCCCGTATGCCGCCGCCAGAACAGCACTGACGCAGCCGTGCCCCTCTCCTTTTGCGGTGCGTAGATCCGCAAATGCCATGGACAGCGAACCGCGCGCTGGCCACACTCAAACGCGATTGCACAGCGGTTCGGGGGTCCTTGCAATGCCAACATATCGCGCGCCGCAGCAGCTTTCGCGGGCAGCGCCGATCACATGTCCAAAATGCGGCGGCCGTGCACCACTGATCCGCATGTCGCCGGATGCTTTCACACGCGGGCAGATGGAAATCTGGACTTACGAGTGCGCGGCGTGCGGACACAAGGTGGAAAAACGGGTACCGAGCGGTCCCACGCGAACCGGACCCGATTCAGCCGGTGCTTAGCACCCTCCGTCGTGATAGGCGCCGCACGGAATGGCTGAGCACGACGGCAAGCGAGCCCGGCGCCCTTGCAACACAAACGTAAGCCGCGGCAAATGTCGCGTAACCGACGTTGGCGGCATTATGCGGAACGCGGATGGCGAGGCGGCGTTTGACGTTTGTCGCGCATGTCTGCAAATCGTCGCCCCCGCTTGCATGCGCGACATCTAGCACTGCCTCCGAGGCCGCGTTCAGCCGAACGCGGCCTCGCCTCGTCTGGGGGAACAAAATAGCGCGGGCGCAATTGATGCAGTGACTGCCTTGTGTCCGTATGTGTGATTGTGTCAGGGCAGCCGTTGTTTCAGCTAAAGCGAAGCCGCGGCGCGAGCCGCGGCTTCTTTACTTGCCCCATTGAGTTGTTCGCTATTTGAGTCGGGCATAGGACGTTTAACGGAAACGTTGCTGCTACAGTGAGCTAGGTCGCGAGACAAGTATGGCCGCCGCGCGCGATGCAAACTGGGATCGCACTTTATCTCCGTCATCTCGCTGCGCGCATCAGCCAGCTTGCCGGCCAATGCGGGCATCGCCACACCTCCGCCGAACTTACGGCAATCGCGGACGAGCTCGAGCAAAAGGCACAGAGAGTCGAGGAAGCGTTCGCCATAGACACGAGCGGCCCGCGGCGGCCGTGAGCATCAGTTTGTGAGCAGGCGCGAGATCACGTTGGCGTGTGAGTCGCTGAACAGACTAACGTCCAGAGGTTGCTCCGAATACGCTCAGCGCATGCACCGTCTCCATATCCGTAAGCGATCACCACCCATAATCGAACGCCCGACGTGTCCCAACTGCGGTGCGCCGATGTGGCTAAGCGTGATCGCTCCCGACCGTCGCGATCACGACCGGCGCACATTCGAGTGCGTGCAATGCGGCCACGAGCAAAGCATCGTGGTGAAATATCGCTGAAGCCGCGGCGCTGCACACCCGATTGCTTCGCCATTCGCTTCCCTTTATCCATGTCATTGGCAATGGCGGGAAGCGATCAGGCATGATGAGAAGCATGGCGCGGGGCCCGTTCTTTGAGGTTCCCGTCTCACAAGCGGCCACCTGGTCGGCGCGACTGGCCTGGTTTGCGATCGCAGTGGCGCTGCTGTCGATCATCATCGTGCGCGGAGGCTTTCTTGAAATCGCGCCGGCGCTGGCGACCTTCGCCGCTGCGCTGATGTTCGCCGGCTTGGCGATCTTGCTCGCCTTCGCCGCTTTCATCGTCATTTGGCGGCAAGGCCTTGCTGGACTCGGCCGCGCCGTAGGCGGGATGATGCTCAGCCTGGCGCTGCTCGCTTACCCCGCCTACCTCGGGTACCGGGCGCACAAATTGCCGGCAATCAACGACATCACTACTGATTTCGTCAATCCGCCGCGCTTCGGCGAGCTTGCACGTCTTCGTCCGCGCGGCAGGAGCGATTATCCGCCGCAGTTCGCGCCGCTGCAGCAAAAAGCCTACCCGGACATCGAACCACTGCAATATGAGGCGCCGCCCGCGCTTGCTTACAAGGTGGCGCTCGCGATCGTCACCAAGCGCAAATGGCACATTCTCGATACGCAGCCGCCTACCGCCGGACGCCCCGGCGAGATCGAAGCGGTCGCGCGCACGTTGATCATGGGCTTCCGCGACGACGTTGTGGTGCGCGTGAGCGCGGCAGGCGGCGGCGGTTCACGCATCGATGTGCGCTCAGCCTCCCGCTATGGCAGCCACGACTTCGGGGCCAATGCTAAGCGTGTCGCAGCTTTGCTCAACGACATCGACGACGGAATGGACGAGGCGATGTCCGCGCCAGCACGGCCGGAGCCGAAAGAGAAGGAGGCGCCGCCGAAGAAGAAGCCTCCGGCAAAGCGCGGCAACAGGCGATAGTTTTCTCCACCCATCCCCGCGAAAGAGCGTGAGCTCTCACACAAAGTTGCTCTGGGTCGCCGCTCCCGCGCGGAAGAACAGATATTGATGCTCACTGCTTTAGCCGATACACGCCATCTATGGCGGGCTGGCCGTCCGTAGCCACAAGCCCGCGCGCGACGAGGTCCTCCAGATGGGCGAGCGTCGATAACCCGGCGGCGCCGGTCAGACGCGGATCGATGCCGATGTAGATCGCGCGCACAATGCTGGCGATGTCGCTTGCGCCCTTGCCGAGCCGGTGCAGGATGGAGGCCTCACGTGCTTTGCGGTGTAGGATGTAATAGTTGACGAAACGGCGCGCGTCCTTGATTGCCGGTCCATGCCCAGGCAGGTAGACCTGCTCGCCTCGGGCGGCAAGTTTGTCCAATGACTTCATATAATCGCTCATGGCGCCGTCGGGTGGGGCCACGATTGAGGTTGCCCAAGCCATTACGTGATCGCCGGCGAACAGAATGTCTCCGCCGTTGAGCGCATAGCTCATGTGATTGGCGGTATGGCCTGGCGTGGCGACGCCTTCAATCGCCCATCCGTCACCTTCGACAACTTCACCGTCGCCCAGCGTGATGTCCGGCACGAAGTCACGGTCGGCACTAGAGTCGAGCGCGTTGTGCTCGCCGATGTGCAGCGGCCGCGCGGCGCGGTGTGGCCCCTCGGCATAGACGGTGGCGCCCGTCGCCGCTTTGATCGCGGACGCCGCAGGCGAATGATCACGATGCGTATGGGTCACGAAGATCGCGGTTACCGTTTCATTGCGCACGGCCTCGAGGAGCGCCGCGATATGGATCGGATCGTCCGGTCCGGGATCGACGATGGCGACTTTGCCTTTACCTACAATGTAGCTGAGCGTCCCCTTGAAGGTGAATGGGCCAGGGTTGTTCGCCATCACGCGGCGGACTCCGGGCGCAATCTCATCCACGGTGTCGGGTGCAAGATCGAGCGACTTGTCGAACGGGATATCCTCACTCATGCCGCTTATGCCGCCCGCAGCCATACTTCCAGACCGATGCCCTGTTCCTTGAACTCGTAATGCTGGAATGGGGTCTTGCCAATCATCGCGGCAAAATCGTCCCTTGAATAGGCGCGCGGACGCAACATGCGGCGGAACGTCATCCGCGTGATCAGTGCCGTGAATGCGCTCATGTCGCGGCCTTGAATGTAGTTTTCGATCTCTTCGTTTGAGGCGTCTTTGCGCAAATCGATGATGAGCGCTTGACCGTTCAATTTGAGCACACGATGCATTTCATTGAGCGCGCGCACAGGATTGCCGAAATTCTTGAATGCCGCGCGGCAAACGACGAAATCGAAAGTATTGGCCGAAAACGGCATTACCGCCACATCGCCCTGCATGAATTCGACATTCGCGGCGCCCGCCTTCTGTGCGGCCTCGCGCGCCATGCGCACGAAGGTGTGGCTGATGTCAAGGCCCGTGACCTCGAAGTTGCCCAGCTTGGCCAGTTCGAGCGCGAGATAGCCGGGCCCCGGCGCCACTTCGAGAATGCGGCCGCCAGAGGGCACGTGCTGCGCCACCGTTTGCGCCTGCTTGAAGAGCTCGTCGCGATCCCCGGCAGCGTTCTTGGCATACCAGGTGGCGATGAAGCCTTCCATGGCGATGCCTTTGTACGGTTTTTGCTTGCCGGCCATGTCGTTGCTCGCTCGCTTGACCCTCGCGGCGCATATAGGCATCGGCTTTCCCGTTTTGATACAAACGTTGCGCTTTTTCCGCCACGACTTTGCCGGAACTCGCTCACGAAAAAACCCTCCGACGCTGCTCGACTTACCGCCACTGGGGAAGACGACGGAGGGGATATGCGCAGCCTCATTGCCGGGCTTCTTGCCCTGCTCTTGATCGCGCCGGCGGCTGCCTCGCTGCGGCCGCTCGATACGGTTTCAACCGACGCGTTGCTGCATTGGATCAGCCGCTACCGCGAACATCCGGATCCTGCAGCGGTGCCGAAGGTCATGCTGGCGGCAAGCCGCTTCGGCGCCTTCGACAATCCCGAGCATGCGGGCGTCTATGTCGGCTTTCTCGCTGGTGTGCTGGCGAAAAATCCGGCGCAGGCGGAAGAAATCGCCGCCCGCTCGCTGGCCATGCGCGAGCGCGACCGCTGGGTGGTCATGCGCGCGATCGCCTATTCTGGGCTGCCCAATTGGCAGGCGCTGCTGCGCCGCTTTGCTCTGCGCATGCCCCGCTACGACGAGCTCAGCAAGCGCTACATCTCGGGCAAGATGGCAACGCTCGCCGAATTCGAGGTGCCGCCGGAGCCGAACGGCTGGCAGCGGGCGGCCAAGCGCCTGCATCTCGACAAGCTGTTTGGCGAGGAGCCGAAACGCCCGGTGCTCGAGCCGAGTCCGGAAGTCCTCGATGTGCTGTGGGGGAATTACTTCGCGACCGGCAGTTACGGGCCGCTGAAAGACATCATCGAAATGCTGCCGCTGTCCGCCGACCATAACGACGCTGACCGGCTCACCGTCGGCAGCATGGCCAAGTACAGCCTTGCCACCAATGCCATGCACGACCAGGTCCTGCTGGCACGGTTGAAAGTCGCCCGGAAAGCATCCGGCCAGCCCAAAGAAGTCGTGACACAACTCGACGACGTTATCGAAGCGGCGGAAACAATCGATACGCCTCGCATCCGCAAACAGGCCCTGGCGGCCATCGAGGAAGTGCGCAGCAAGGGCCCCGCTTATAAGCGCACAGCGTCATGGTGGAGTTATATTGGCCAGAGCGCAATCGCCGGCGGCTGCCTCGCTGCAGCCGCGATGGGCCAGGTCGAGTTGGGCATCCCCTGCGTAGTTGGCGGAGCCTCAGCTTCGGCGGCGATGAATTTCTGGAACAACAGCCCCTAGCGATTGAGACGTCCGACTAGCGCACGACGAGGACGCCGTTGGTCTGCTGGTGAAAATCGTCGAAGAAGCTATAGCGGCCCGCCGACAACGGGCGCAGGCGGACGATGCCCTCACCGCCTCCGGTGATCACCTTCTCGACCCGCAGGCTGACGCTTTCGAATTCCATCGGTGCCGGATCGAGATTCTTCACGCGCAGCGTGATCGGCACGTTGGCCGGCGCCTGCAAGGTTGCCGGCTGAAACTGGTGGTTCTTGACGGTGATGCTGAGTGAGGCGCCTTGCTGCGCCATGGCCGGCGCAATCAAAGCGGCCACGAGTGTGATCGCGTAAACGATTTTCATTTGTGCTTCCTCGTCAGAATTCGACCGCAAGCTTGAGTTTGGCGCGCTGGCGCGAGAACTCGCTGAGATTGAGCTTGGCCGCCGGATCATCGACATCTGCGCCCTGCAGCTGCACGTTCCAGGCAGCGGTCATGAACATCTTGGGGCCGAGCTGGATGTACAGGGTCGGGCCGAGAAACGTGGCGCTGCCGGTGTAACGGTTGAACCAACTGCCGTCATAATGGCGCAGGTACCAAGCCTCGGCACCGATGAAGATATCGGGCACGACGCGATAGGAGAGCGCGCCCGATAAGCCGGCTTTCGATTCCTTGACCCAGCCAATGCCGAGACGATCAGGATCGTGTGTGGCTTCCGGCTCGTAGAGCAGATTGCTGGCAAAGTAGAGCCGATTCTTGATCAACTCGATATCGGATTTCACCTTCAGTTCGAGCTCATAGTTGTCGACGACTTGTCCCGTCGTCTCGTCGATACGCCGCCATTCCGGCTCTGCCGAAAGCGTCACCGCGAGGGGATTAGACTCGGTCCGGTCAAGCAGCTGATACTTCACTTCGCCGAAGAAGCCGCCGAAGCCGACCTGATTACGGTTGTCGAGATCGGTGACATCTTTGATGCGATGCGCCGACATGAAGGGGCCGAACTCGAACTGAAAGTATTGGTTCGGCGTGAACTCGAACTCACCTTTGGTTTCGCTCGCCCAGTAGCGGCCGCCCGACTTGCCGAGCCGCGCTTCGGTATCGAGCGAGAACTCTTTCTCGCCTTCCAAGCCGACGCCTGAGCCCTCGGTGAAGCCGAAGATGTCTTGGCTCTCGACGTCGCGCAAAAAGGGATCGACAGCCTGCGCGCTACAGACGAATGACGATGCGAGCAGCGCGGCAATCGCACCGGCCGGTAACAAAACCAGACGCATAGAACGGCTCCTGACGCATGTGCTTTGCCATGCGCTAACATCGGCGCCAATGGAATATTGCAATGAAATCCAAACATTAGAGCGGTTCTACATGAGAGGTCTTCTAAGCTCTCAAATCAGAGCCGTTCTAAGATTCTCGCAATGCGCGTGAATCCTCAATGAATCTCCGGCTCAGGAATTGCACCGAGCGGGGCGAGGAAATCGAAGTCGCAGCCCTCGTCGGCCTGGCCGATATGCTGCGCATGCAGGGCGCCATAGCCGCGTGGATACCTTGGCGGCGGCGGCGTCCAGGCAGCCTTGCGCCGCGCGAGCTCCTCGTCGCTCACGTGCAGATGAATGCGGCGCTTGTTCACATCGATTTCAATCTCGTCGCCGGTCCGCACGAAGGCGAGCGGCCCGCCGACAAAGCTTTCCGGCGCCACATGCAGAATGCAGGCGCCGTAACTGGTTCCGCTCATGCGCGCATCGGAGATGCGGATCATGTCGCGCACCCCTTGCCCGAGCAAACGCTTGGGAATTGGCAGCATGCCCCACTCCGGCATGCCTGGACCGCCTTTCGGGCCGGCGTTCTTGAGCACGAGGATATGGTCGGGCGTGACGTCGAGATCGTCGCGCTCGATCTCGCGCATCATGTGGTTGTAGTCCTCGAATGCAATGGCCTTGCCGCGATGCTTGAGGAAGCGCGGATCGGCCGCAGCCGGCTTGATGACGCAGCCGTTGGGGGCGAGATTGCCCTTGAGCACTGCGGTCGCGCCCTCGCCGTAGACCGGATCGTTGAGCGAGTGGATGACATCGGCCAGGTGCACCTTGGCGCCCTCGATGTTGTCTCCAACGTTCTTGCCGGTGACAGTGATACAGGAGAGGTCGAGTTTCTCGCGCAGATTCTGCATCAGTGCGCGCAGTCCGCCGGCGTAGAAGAAGTCCTCCATCAGGTATTTGCCGGAGGGGCGCACATTCGCGAGCACCGGCACCTGCCGCGAGAGCCGGTCGAAGCGCTCCATGTCCACCGGAATCCCGGCGCGGCGTGCCATCGCCACCACGTGGATGATGGCATTGGTCGAGCCGCCCATGGCCATGTGCACTTTGATGGCATTGTCGAAAGCAGCCTCTGTCAGGATCTTCGAGGGAGTCAGGTCCTCCCATACCATATCGACGATGCGCCGCCCGGCATTCGTGCACATGCGCTGATGGTTGGCATCGGCGGCCGGGATAGACGACGCTCCCGGCAGTGACAGCCCGAGCGCTTCGGCGATCGCCATCATCGTCGCCGCCGTGCCCATCACCATGCAGGTACCGAACGAGCGGGCGATGCCGCCCTCGATCTCGTTCCACTCCTCGTCGGAGATGTTGCCCGCGCGCTTCTCGGTCCAGTATTTCCACACGTCAGAGCCGGAGCCGAGATACTGTCCGCGCCAGTTACCGCGCAGCATCGGGCCGGCCGGCACGTAGATGGCCGGGATACCCATGCTGATCGCGCCCATAATGAGACCGGGCGTGGTCTTGTCGCAGCCGCCCATCAGCACTGCGCCGTCGATCGGATGACTACGCAATAGCTCCTCGGTCTCCATCGCCAGCATGTTGCGATAGAGCATGGTGGTCGGCTTGACGAAGGTTTCCGCGAGCGACATGGCCGGCAGCTCGATCGGGAAGCCGCCGGCCTGCAACACGCCGCGTTTGACGTTATCCGCGCGCGAACGCAAGTGCGCGTGGCACGGATTGATGTCGCTCCAGGTGTTGATGACGCCGATGACCGGCTTGCCGCTCCAATCCTCGGAATCATAGCCGATGCCGCGCAGCCGCGAACGGTGGCCGAAGGAGCGCATGTCGTCCACGCCAAGCCAGCGGTGGCTGCGCAGCTCTTGCGGACGCTTGCGGCTCATGAATTGCGTACTGCCTGCTTACTCGATCGACAGATTGGCATCGAGCACGACCTTGCGCCACTTTGCTGTCTCGTCGGCGAGGAATTTGCCGAAAGAGTCCGGCGTCTCCACCATCGGCGAGCCGCCAAGCTTCTTGATCGCCCCGACGATCCTCGGGTCCTTGAGACCATCATCTATCGTTTTGTTGAGCAGGTCGACGATCTCCTTCGGTGTGCCCTTCGGCGCCACGATGCCGAAGAACGCGCTCGCCTCATAGCCGGGCACGGTTTCGGCAACGGTCGGCACATCCGGCAATTCCGGTGCGCGCGTCGCGGTGGTCACCGCCAGCGCCCGCAGCTTGCCGGCATGGATATGGCCGATCGAGGACGGCAGATTATCGAACATCACCTGCACCTGGCCGGCGAGCAAATCGATCAGCGCCGGTGCCGATCCCTTGTAGGGCACATGCTGCATCTTGATGCCGGTCATGCCCATAAACAGCATGCCGGAGAGATGAATCGAGGTGCCGTTTCCCGATGACGCCATGTTGATCTTGCCGGGATTCGCTTTGGCGTAGGAGATGAATTCTGCGACTGTTTTTGCCGGCACGTTCGGATTGACTTCCATAACGTTGGGAATGCGCATGATGCCGGCAACCGGCGTCGAATCCTTCAGGAAGTCGAAGGTGAGGTGTTTGTACAGCGTCGCATTGATGGTGTTGGCGGGATTGGCGAGAAACAAGGTGTAGCCGTCGGGCTTGGCCTTGAGCGCGAAGTCGGTGCCGATATTGTTGCCGCCGCCCGGACGGTTCTCGACGATGAACTGCTGGCCGAGCTTCTCACCCAAATACTGCGCGATCAGCCGCGCCGAAATATCCGTCGAGCCGCCGGGTGGATAAGAGACGACGATTTTCACCGGGTGCGTCGGATAGTCGAGCGCGCGAGCATGACTCGCTGGCAAGAGCGACAAATAGGCCGCGGCAAAGGCGGCCGCGAGCGTGAAACGGCCTCGCATGTACATCCCTCCCTGCCGGCCGCGAATTGCCGGCTTACACGACGTTACGCGGCGAGCGGGGCCGGGCACAAGGGCATTGCATGCGGGACCTAACCCGTGCGCGCCGCCGACTGCGGGGTGGCTTGCGTGAGCTGCACGGATTTTTCAAAGGCCGGTTCCGAGCGCATAAGTCCCAGCGCCACGAGCTGCGCGCTACTGGCAAAGCGCACGGAGTTCTCGTTATGGAAGCTGATCGTGCCCGTCCTTTGCAGCAACTCTTGATAAGCGCGATATTCGCGCGCGCCCGCGAAGTGCTCGTTTCGCGTCACCTCGGTTTGCACACGCTGGTGAAAGTCGCTCAGGAATTTAAAGTGCAAGAGGCAGGCGATCATTCCCGACATCTTCACCGGAGTGAGCGTATGGGTGCTGGAAATAAAACGCATGCCCTTCCGCCAGCGCACCAGCGGCACCTTGCTCAGCGTCGGCGGGTGGAAATCGGCGAATATGGTATTGAAGATACGCTCGCGTACACCGCCGTGAATCTCGAAATAAGGGCATTGCGGAATTCGCTGCGCCCGATAAGGACCGGCATCGAAATAGCGGCACGTATCGATGAGAGGCGTCGTCGGATTGTGCACAGCTTCCGCAATGGGGCGATCTGAGTACAGGTCGAGCAGTAGGCACGCCAAAGCCTGTGCACCGGCGATATCGAGATAGCGGCATAGCAGCGGAAGGCTCAGCGTCTCGTAGTGCGGATAAATAATCTGCTCGTCGGCGTCGACGACGAGACTCCAATGGCCGTTGCCGAATTCGTCGAGCAGCGCGTTGAGCCACGTCAATCCGTAATGACTGTCGGCATAGCTGCCGCCGGTCTTGAAGACGTACGTGTCAGGCTCATTCGCAACGAAGTCGAGCGTACCGTCGGTCGAGCCATTGTCGAGGACGAAGAAGCGCTGCACGCCGAGGCTGCGATGATGCTGCAGCGTCGAAGGCAGCCGCAGCGCCTCGTTGCGCACCACCATAAAAGCGCGCACCTCGTCCCGCCCTTTGCTGATCGGGCGGTAGCCGACGCGCGTGACGCCGTTGGGCAGCATGGCTGGCGCGGCAGTCTATCTGAGTCGGTTGCGTACGTGGCATAGCCCGTGGGCTTGCCGGAAAGCGGCGGTATGCTACGGCTTTTTGAGGGAAGTGGTCGGAGTGGCAGGATTTGAACCTGCGACCCCCTCGTCCCGAACGAGGTGCGCTACCAGACTGCGCTACACTCCGACTTGAGGGCCGGTCTTATAACCGCCGCCCCCTTAAAGGCAAGCTTGCGCCGCAAATGACCGCCGAGCCGGGAACACGGATTTTGACGAGCGACCGCGATGCAATCGCCGCGGCGGCGCGCTGTCTCAAAAGCGGCGGGCTCGTCGCTTTCCCGACCGAAACAGTTTACGGGCTGGGCGCCGATGCTACGAACGGTACCGCCGTCGCGCGGCTGTACGCGGCCAAAGGCCGGCCGTCCTTCAACCCGCTGATCGCACACGTGGCGAGCCGCGAGGCGGCCTCCAGGCTGGCGCAGTTCACCGCCGATGCCGAAAAGCTTGCGGCGGCATTCTGGCCGGGACCGCTGACTCTGGTGCTGGCGAAAGCACCGGATTGTCCCGTCGCCGATCTCGCGCTCGCCGGGCTCGACAGCGTTGCCGTCCGGATGCCGCAGCATCCCATCGCTCGGGCGCTGCTCGCCGAATTTGCCGGGCCGATCGTGGCGCCGTCGGCGAACCGCTCAGGCCACGTCTCGCCGACAAGCGCGCAGCATGTGCTCGCCGATCTGCGCGGACGCATCGACATGGTGATCGACGGCGGGCCGTGTCCTGTCGGCGTCGAATCGACCATTGTGGCATGTCTCGACCGCCCTGCCCTGTTGCGCCCCGGCGGCCTCCCGCGCGCCGAGATCCAACGTGTGGTCGGTCATCCACTGACCGATGCCGCAAAAGCGGACGAAGCGCCGCGCGCGCCCGGCATGCTGCGGTCGCATTACGCGCCACGCGCGAAGCTGCGGCTCGACGCCAATGGTGCGCGCGCCGGCGAAGCTTTGCTCGCCTTTGGTCCAAATCCGCCGGCTGCCGACACGATGCTCAACCTTTCGCAGCGCGGCGACCTGGTCGAAGCGGCCGCCAACCTGTTCTCTCATCTGCGGGCGCTGGACGCTTCCGGCGCCGCAGCCATTGCCGTAATGAAGGTGCCGCGCGAGGGTCTCGGCGAGGCGATCAACGATCGGCTCGCGCGCGCCGCTGCACCGCGCTGAAAAGAGAAAATCATGCGTCGTCCTCACCTCAGGGCTCTTCTGCTTGCTGTCACGCTTGCGGCCACGACGAACGCGACCGCAGAGGTACAGAAGTTCATGAACACCTGCGACGGCAAGCTCTGCCCGTATTATCGCGTCGTGCTGACGCCGCCGCCCGGCTGGACCGTCGACGAAGAGGCGACACGGCAGAACAGGGTGCAGATCATGGTGCCCGCGGGCACCGATTTCGGTAGCGCCCCGGCCCTGATCTACGTGCAGGTCTTTTATCGTCGCGACAAACAGCAGTCGTTGGTCGATTTTGCGCAGGTGAGCAACGAGCGCTGGCGCGCCAAACTCAAAGACGCGCGGATATCGGCGCTCCCGGCCGTCGCGCGCACCAACGGCAAACCGGGTTTTTTGCGTTTTGCCTTCGAGAATCCGAGCAGCGCACAGCAGGCTTACGAATTCGGCGCCTTCGGCATCGACACCGACAAAGACGGCAATGAATTCGTCCTTGACGTGGTGATGACTGCAGCCGACAAAGCCGCCATCGAGCGCGCGGAAAAAGACTACATTGCTTTTTTGAAAGCGCATTGATCCAAACGCCTGCGCGCGTGGGCGCCGCGGCGACGTGCAAGAGGAGCGACATGCTCGACCAAGCCCGTCTCAACCCCGAGCTCCTGGCCCGCTTTGCCGCCATCGTCGGCGCGAAATACGCGGTCACCGATGCGGCCGCGCAACAGCCCTATTTGGTCGAAATGCGCGACCTCTATCACGGCCGCACCCCTGTGGTGCTGCGGCCGGGCTCGGTGGAGGAAGTCTCCGCCATCCTCAAACTCGCCAATGAGACGCGCACCGCGGTGGTGCCGCAGGGCGGCAACACAGGCCTGGTGGGCGGGCAAATCCCGCATGACGGCGAGGTGCTGTTGTCGCTGACGCGGCTCGACCGCATCCGCGAGGTTGATGCCGTTTCCAACTCCATGACGGTCGAGGCCGGCGTCACGCTTCAGCGCGCACGCGAAGCGGCGGAACAGGCCGACCGACTTTACCCCCAGTTGCTGCCGTCGGAGGGCACCTGCACCGTTGGCGGCAACCTCTCGACCAATGCCGGCGGCACGGCCGCCGTCGCCCATGGCATTGCGCGCTCGCACGCACTCGGCCTCGAGGTCGTGCTCGCGGATGGGCGCGTACTCAACGACCTAAACAAGCTGAAGAAGAACAATACCGGTTACGACCTGAAAGACCTTTTCATCGGTGCAGAAGGAACGCTCGGTGTGATCACCGCTGCGGTGTTGCGCCTGGTGCCGCGCCCACGATCGGTGGAGACCGGTTGGGCCGCAGTGCCCTCGCCCCGTGCCGCCGTCGATTTGCTGACGCTCGCTCAGGAGCGCACCGCCGGAGGCGTCACCTCGTTCGAACTGATGGCACGGGCGGGTGTCGAGGCCGTGGTCAAACACGACTCCGCGAGCCGCATGCCGCTCGCCGGCGCGCATCCATGGTTTGTGCTCATCGAATTGTCCTCGCAGGCACGCGCCGGACTGCGCGCGGTGCTCGAAGAAATTCTCGCCGAAGGCCACAGCAAGGGCTTCGTGCTCGACGCCACCATCGCCGAAAGCGGCCAGCAGGCGAAGGCCTTCTGGCGCATCCGCGAAATGTTTGGGGAAGTGCAGCGCCACATCGGCGCGTCGATCAAGCACGACATCTCGGTGCCGGTCGCGGCGATCCCCGCCTTCATCGAGGAAGCCGATGCCGAGGTCGGCAAATTCATCCCCGGCGCCCGAACCCTGCCCTTCGGTCATGTCGGCGACGGCAACATCCACTACAACGTGATGCAGCCGGACGGCGCCGATAAAGCCGCGTTCCTCGCGCGCTGGGACGAAGTCAACGCCGTGGTGTTCGCGGTGGTGAAGAAATACGGCGGCTCGATCTCGGCCGAACATGGCGTCGGGGTGATGAAACGCGACATCCTGCCCGCCTACAAGGATCCGGTGGCGCTCGACCTGATGCGCGCCTTGAAGCGCACGCTCGATCCCAACGGCATCTTGAACCCGGGCAAAGTGCTGACCGGCCGCTAAGGCGCGACGGTGAGCCGTGCCTTCATATTGGGGTGAAATTTGCAATAATAGTCGATGGCGCCTGCTTTCTTCAGCACTATGCGCGCCGTCTTGTTCGGCCCGATCATGACATCCCAATCGCCGTTCCGGGCGGTCGCCGTGTGCGCGAGAATGTCCTTGTTGACCCACTCGACGGTGTCCCCGACTTTCGCGCTCGCATCCGCCGGCATGTAGACGAGTTTATCGATCACAATCTGCACGGTAGCGGCATGCGCCGAGGCGGATTGCAGGCCGGCGAGGAGCAGAATGGCCAGGTGAATTCGCCTCGGCGTCATCGCATCGCTCCTGGCGATCACTTCAAACCGGCGTCGACGTGCTCGGCGTGCTGCTCGTGGCCCTGGAAGATCTTCAGGCCGGTCTGCAGCAAGCCCTTGAGTTCGGCGTTGCTGGCGGAGGGAATGAGCTGCGTCTCCAGCGCGTTGTTGACGGTCTTGTGATAGGCGACCTCGTTGTCAACATAGGCTTTGTCGAACGCAGCGCCGTTGAGCTTGGCCAGTTCGGCGCGCTTGGCCGCAGCCTGCTTGGTGAGCGCCTGGCTGGTGGCATTGTCTTCCGGCTTCACCTTCAGTTTCTTGACCAGAGCCAGGGCCTGCTTGTTCACCGCCGTATGATCGCGGACCATATCGTTGGCGAACGCGCGCACATCCTTGTTCTTGCTCTTTGCCAGCGCCTGCTTGGCGGCCTCGATATCGATTTGACCCGCGGTGTAGGCAATATGCGCGATCTGCGGGTCGGTTAGCTTTTGCTGGGCGAACGCGGCCCCGGTCAGCAGGCACAGCGCCGCTATCGATGAAATCGTTTTGGCAAGCATCGTTACACCCTCCGTTTCGGCGGTCGGCAATGCCGGGGCCGCGCGTGGACGTGGTGTTGGATGCGGAAGCGGCGCCGAGGTTCCCGCTCACCCGCAAATGCGGCGCAGGATTTTTTCCGTCATGCGCTCGCAGCGGGTGCCGTCGAAGGGAAAAGTACTGGTGAGTGTGGGGCCCAGGCGCTTGTCCAGCGCCTCGCGCAACATCGTGCGCGCGCGGAAAAGACGGGTTTTCACCGTCTCTTCCTGCAGACCGAACAGGTCGGCGGTCTCCTCGACCGACATGCCTTCGACCAGCCGCGCGACGAAGACGCTGCGGAAACCGTCGGGAAGCTCGTCAATCGCGTCTTCGAGGATCGCACGGATTTCGCCTTGCGCCATCGTCTTCTCCGGATCGTCTCCAAGCATCGGGCTCGGAAAATGAATGATCTCCGCCGGCATGCGATTTTGGCCGTAGCTCTCCCAATCGACGGTCGGTTTACGCCGCCGCAACCGGCCGAGCGCCTCGTTCATGGCGATACGCGTGATCCACGTACCGAATCCCGCATCGCCGCGGAATTGATCGAGACCGGTAAAGGCGCGGACATAGGTTTCCTGCACCACGTCTTCGGCTTCCGCGTCGTCGCGCAGAATGCTCCGCGCGATGCGGAAGAGCCGGCGGTTGTAGCGTTGCGTGAGCGCGCGCACCGCGGCTTCTTCACGCGTCAGCGCGCGCTCGACCAGCTGTTGGTCGCTGAGGCCCTCGATGGCGGCCTGTTTCGCTGGGGTGACCGGCATGATGATCGTTATCCTGCTCGTTGGATGTATCCGCCGCGACAAGGTTCCCGACAAGTTTCAAAACAACGATTTTTGACTCTGCTCAGGCGCTGTCTTGGCATGCATAGGGGGCTCGCGAACCGTCTGCGGCTCGATAAGTCGAGGGCTGTCATTGGCCACGCGATTAACGTCGTTCGACACCGCGTAAGCCTCCAGCAGTGCTTCGGGGGCCGGCACAATCAAAGCCGCGGCGGTCTGTGCGTCCACCTTCGCGCAATCGAGCCAGAGGTCAAAGGCCTCCGCCGGTATGATCACCGGCATGCGCTCATGGATCGGCGCCAGCGTCCGATTAGCGCGCGTGGTCACAATCGCCGCCGTTTCCAACTCCTCTCCATTCGGCCCGATCCAGCACTCCCACAAGCCTGCGAACGCGATCGGGCCGCCCGAAACCGCACGCACGAAGTACGGCTGTTTGTGTGCGCCCGTCATTGCCCATTCGTAAAAGCCGTCGGCCGGGACCAGACAGCGGCGATACTTCATCGCCGCCGCGAAAGCAGGCTTCTCCAGCACAGATTCGCCGCGTGCGTTTATCAGCAGGGCAAAAGCCGCCGGATCTTTGGCCCACGACGGCAACAGCCCCCAGCGCACCAGCGCAAACTGCCGCTCCCCGCGATCGAGGCGCACGATCGGAATGGGCTGCGTCGGCGCCACATTGTAGCGCGGTGGAAAATTGGGCTGTTCCCGGTAGCGGAACAGCGCACGGAACACTTCCGGCGCCAAAGTGATGCTGTAGCGGCCGCACATCGTTGAAATGTAGCGTCTTCTCGGCTTAATTGCACCTTAACCGCCCTTGCCCACACTTGCGACATTGGGGCGGTGGGCGGATGGCTTATCACGATCGTATGGAAGCGGCCGCGAGAACCGAGCATCGCGCGCGGCTTCTCGAAGCCAACATCAATCCGGCCACCGGCCTCGCCACCGACTACCTCAATCACTTCAATGAAGCCATCATGCTGCTCGAAATGGTGGCCGATTGCCCCGATGTCATCGAGGAGCTCTTAGCCTGGCGGCCAATGAGCTATCGCGAGCATTTCGCCCAAGCGCACCTGAAGTCGCGCGAGCTTGCCCTCGCTGCTTACAATGCGGCGGACCCGCGGCTGCGCGAGAGCCTCGATTCGCTATCGAGCGCCATGACCGCCGTGTTGCTGGCAACGCGCGGCGCCTTGCGCGCCGGCTTGCCTGCGCAGGCGACGGGCGCGCTTGCGCTGCGCGCGCTCACCTGCCTCAAACCGCTGATCGCGCGTGCAGGTGCGGTGGTGAATGGTGAAACGGCCGCGAGCGTCCCGCAAACCGTAGTCGACGACCTAATCAACGCGCCGGCATGAACGACACCCGCGCTTATCCGGAGCGTCCCTATCTCGCGGTCAGCGCCGCAATCGTCCGTGACGGCAAGGTGCTGGTGGTACGGCGCGCTCGCCAGCCGGCACTTAACCTCTACACACTGCCCGGGGGCGCGGTAGAAAGCGGCGAGACGCTGCACGAGGCCGTCAAACGTGAAGTACGCGAAGAAACGCGGCTCGAGATCGAGCCTGTCACGCTCGCCGGATATCGGGAAGCGATCGTGCGCGACGGCGCCGGAAAGGTCGAGCGTCACTTCGTCATTTTGTGTTTTGCGTCGCGTTTCCTTGCGGGAGAGATCAAGCTCAATGAGGAGCTTGACGAGGCGCGCTGGCTTGCCCCGGCAGCGTTGCCGGGCCTGAAAACCACCGAAGGCTTGGCCGAAATCGTTGCCGCAGCGGTGGAGAAGCTGGCGCGCTGACGTTGCGCCTTGCGATTGCCCAGATGGCGGGGCATACGGGTCCCTGTCAAAGGATCAAAGCGAAGTGAAAAAGCTCGCCGTTATCGCATCGATCGTGCTCTGCCTCGCGGTCCCCGCGCGAGCCGACGATACGCCGGCGCCGTTCGACAACGACCTGCAGCGGCTGGCCGAGATTCTCGGCGCGTTGCATTATTTGCGCGCGGTCTGCGGCGCCAATGAGGGGCAGAAGTGGCGCGACCAGATGCAGGCCTTAATCGATGCCGAAGCGCCGGAGGGCGACCGCCGCCGTAAGATCGTCGCCAGCTTCAACCGAGGCTACCGTGGCTTCCAGCAAACCTACCGAACCTGTACGCCCGCCGCCAACCTCGCGATCCGCCGCTATTTGGAAGAAGGCGCGAAAATTTCCCGCGACATCACGGCACGTTACGCCAACTAGAGCCATGCGTATTAACCTTTCCTCAAGGTCCGCATAGCCGGCCGAGGGGCGCATGCTAACGTCGGGCCGGGACTTGGGCAGACATTCTGCCCTGAACACTGGGGACGACGGTGAAAGCCAACACGACCGGGCGCCCATTCGTCGCGAGCGATCCGAAGACCGACCACGAGCAGAAGCGCGTGGCGCTCGGCTATCTTCAGGAAGCCTGGGCCGAAGCCCGCCTCGACGGCATCGATGGCGACTGCCTGGCGCAGGCCTGCCTATTCGCTGCCCTTGCCGAGTTCGTCGCCACTTATGGCGAGGACGCGGCCGCGACGTTTACCGAAGGTCTCGGGCCCCGCATTCGCAACGGTGAATTTACGCTCGAACAACCGCGCCAGCGCCAGTAACTCTCAGCCCGCCCCCGCGACGTGCAAGCCATAGTGCCGTTCGATGACTTTGTCGATGTCGGCGGGAAAAAACGGCTTCTTCAGGAAAGCAAGCGCGCCGGCCGCTTGAGCACGGCTAATCAGAGCGTCGGTCGCGGTTGACGTCATCATCACCACGGATACCTTCGGCGCGATCCGCTTGATTTCCGACAGCGTCTCCATGCCGTCGAAGCCCGGCATATTGTAGTCGAGAAAGACCAAGCCGAAACTACCGCGGCCAAGCTGCGCGAGCGCAGCGATACCTTCTGATGCCTCGTGGATGTCGAAGGCGAAGCGGCTGGCGGCGAGTATCTTGCGCACGATGCTGCGCGTGGTGCTTGAATCGTCCACGATCAGCACGCGCGTTGGAATCTTGGTCCGCGTGCAGAGCTCGACTACCCTGCGCGCACTTTCCGGCCCCGTGGGCTTGGCAAGAACGCCGTCGACATGGCTGGGCCGATGGCTGCCGTGCGGCATCGCCATGAAAACCAGCGGCGCCGGCCGCGAGGCGCGCGCAGCGGCGATCGCCGCCTGCCTTTCCGCTTCCGGCAACGCGTAATCGACAATGCAGATATCCATGCCGGATCTGCTCAGCATGGCCGTGGAGGCCGCGGTGTCGGCGGCAGAAAAATCGATGGGCACGGAGGCCATCGCCGCGCCCTTCTGCCATAGCTCCTGCTGTGAGGGCACCGCAGTCACCACCAGTACACGGAGTGAAACCAGATCCCCGGTCATGGCTTCAGGCCTCCAGTGCGGACCGCCCGCCGAAGGTGGCACGCTACCGTTGGAATAGCGCGCCGGCGCGAGTCTGCAAATTACAACTTTGCGGAGTGTGGCGATTTATCAAGAACACCCTGAGGTCGTGCGCAAAAGTTCCGTTTAGCTACGCGCCGAGTGTTTCCAGAAACCGCACGCGCTCCCCTTGCGCTGGCGCGACCAGGGTGCCCTCCCACATCACTTTGTGGCCGCGCACGAAAGTGCCGACCGGCCAGCCCGTCACAGCGACTCCATGGTATGGCGTCCAGGCGGCGCGCGTGGCCATCCATGCATCGGTTATGGTTTGTCGCCGCTTAAGATCGACAATCGTCAGATCGGCATCGTAGCCCGCCGCCATGCGCCCCTTGGCGGCAACGCCGAACAAACGCGCCGGACCAGCGCTGGTCAGGTCGACGAATCGCTGCAAAGACAGTCGACCGGCATTGACGTGGTCGAGCATCAGCGGCACCAAGGTTTGCACGCCAGGCATGCCGGAATGTGTCTTCGGATACGGATGTGCCTTTTCCTCGCGCGTATGCGGAGAATGATCCGAGCCGATCGTGTCGATGACACCTTGCGCGAGGCCGGCCCATAGACCCGCCTGGTGGCCGGCATCGCGCACCGGCGGGTTGAGTTGAGCGAGCGTGCCAAGCCGCTCGTAACAATCCGGCGCCGTTAGCGTCAGATGAGCGGGGGTTGCCTCTGCGGAGGCGACATCCTTGTGCTGAGCCAGAAGATTCGTTTCTTCCTTGGTGGTCACGTGCAGCACGTGTACGCGCTTGCCGGTTTCGCGCGCCATCTTGATCAAGCGCTGTGTGCACAGGAGCGCCGCCTGCGCATCGCGCCATACCGGATGCGACCGCGGGTCGCCTTCGACCCGCAAGTGCAAGCGCTCCCGCAATCGGTATTCGTCTTCCGAATGGAAAGCAGCGCGGCGGCGGATGGCCTTGAGCACGGCACGCACGCTGTCGTCGTCTTCGATCAGCAGCGAGCCGGTAGACGAGCCCATGAATACTTTGACCCCGCAAACGCCGGGAAGCATTTCGAGCTCGCCGAGGTACTTGGTGTTCTCGCGGCTGGCCCCGGCATAGAAGGCAAAATCGCAATGCATGCGGTGGTGAGCGCGCCTGACCTTGTCGGCAACCGTCTCCGCAGTGGTGGTGGCCGGCTCGGTATTGGGCATCTCGAACACGGCGGTGACGCCGCCCAGCACGGCACCGCGCGAGCCCGTTTCCAGGTCTTCCTTGTGGGTGAGACCCGGCTCACGGAAATGCACGTGGCTATCGATCACGCCGGGGAGGATGTGAAGGCCGCGGCAATCCACGGTCTCGGCGGCTGAGGCGCGCGAAAGGTCGCCGATGTAAGCGATGCGGCCGCCGGCGACGCCGATATCGCGGACCCCGATGCCGTCGTGGTTGACCGCGGTGCCGCCTTTGAGGATCAGGTCGTAGGTCTCAGCCATACAAAAAGCCGGACTTGAGCGTGTGCCGACAGCGCTTACGTTTCGCCGCGAGTTCTGGCAAGAGACTAGCGCATGAAAGCAGCCCTTCTTCCCCACCGCGGCGTGGTCAAGGTAGCGGGCGACGACGCCCGGCGCTTCCTCAACGGCCTGGTCACCAATGACATGGGCAAGGTCGCTCCCGAAGCGCCGCGTTTTGCCGCGCTGCTGACGCCGCAGGGCAAGATCATCGTCGACTTCATCGTCGCCGAGGCGCCCGAAAAGGACGGCGGCGGTTTCTTTCTCGATTGTCCGGGCGCGCTCGCGATCACGCTTGTGGACAAGCTCAATTTTTACAAACTGCGCGCGAAGGTGCTGGCGGAGGACCTGTCCGCGGTGCTGGGCGTCATGGCGGTCTGGGACGGCACGGGAAACACTGAATATGGCCTCTGCTACGCCGACCCGCGGCTGCCGGCGTTGGGGATGCGTATCATGCTGCCCCCCCACCTCGCCGATAAAGCTGCTGCCGATCTTGGCGCGGCGCTGCTCGATGCCGAGGCCTATGAGGCACACCGCATCGCGCTCGGTGTACCGCAGGGCGGCGCCGATTTCGTCTACGGCAACACCTTTCCGCATGAGGCCGACATGGACCAGCTCGCCGGCGTGGACTTTCAAAAAGGCTGCTATGTGGGCCAGGAAGTCGTTTCCCGCGTCGAGCACCGCGCCAGCGCCCGCAGCCGTATTGTGCCTATTGCGTACGAGCAGTTCGCGCCCGCGTCCGGTGAGCCGGTCATGGCCGGGGAAAAGGAAATCGGCACGTTGATGTCGACCGCGAAAGGGCGCGGCTTGGCGCTTGTGCGGCTCGACAAATTCGCCGATGCCGGCGGTGCTGCGATCACCTGCGGCAATCTTCCCATTCGCATCGTCAAGCCGGACTGGGCGACATTTCCATGGCCGGGCAACGCATGAGCGCGGCCATCGCCCACGCCGACGGCCTCAAGCGTTGCCCCTGGCCGAAGCAGGATCGGCTCTACCTCGCCTATCACGACGAGGAATGGGGCGTTCCGGAATACGACGATCGCGCCTTGTTCGAGAAGCTCGTTCTCGATGGATTTCAAGCCGGGCTGTCATGGATCACGATCCTGCGCAAGCGGGAAAACTTCCGCCGCGCTTTCGATAATTTCGACCCGGAAAAAATCGCCCGTTATCCCAAGCGCAAGATCGAAAGCTTGATGAAGGATGCCGGAATCGTGCGCAACCGCGCCAAGGTGGAGGGTGCGGTTTTGTCGGCGCGCGCTTATCTGGAGATCATGGAGAAAGGTCCCGGCTTCTCCACCTTCCTCTGGGATTTCCTCGACGGGAAACCGAAGCAGAACGCCTTCCGCAGCACCGCGCAGGTGCCCGCCGAAACCGAACTGTCGCGGAGGGTATCGAAGGCGCTGGCGGCGCACGGCTTCAAGTTTGTCGGCCCGACCATTGTCTACGCCTTCATGCAGGCGGTTGGCATGGTCAACGACCATCTGCTGAGCTGCCATCGTCACGCCGCCGTCGCCAAACTCGCCAAGCGCACATGAGCAGGGCTCCTCGCCGAGCGGCGCCGCGCGCGTGGCAGCGCATGCTGTCGGGACGCCGGCTCGATCTGCTCGACCCCTCTCCGCTCGATGTGGAGATCGACGACATCGCGCATGGGCTGGCGCGGGTAGCGCGCTGGAACGGCCAGACCAAAGGCGCGCATATTTTCTCCGTGGCGCAGCACGCGCTGCTGGTGGAGGCGCTGGCGCGGGCGAAGGTGCCGCGGCTCGACGCCAGCGGCCGCCGCGCGGTCCTGCTGCACGACGCGCCGGAATACGTGATCGGCGACATGATCTCGCCGTTCAAAGCGGTGATCGGCGACAGCTACAAGGCCGTGGAAAAGCGCCTGCTCGCCGCCATTCACCTGCGCTTCGGCCTGCCGGCGAAGCTGCCGGAGCCATTGGTCACACTGATCAAAGCCGCCGATCGCAGCGCAGCCTATCTCGAGGCGACGCGGCTCGCAGGCTTTGCCGATACCGAAGCGCGCAAGTTCTTCGGTCAGCCGCCCAAATTCTCGGCGGCAATCGAGCGCGATTATCTGACGCCCTGGCCGGCGGCCGCGGCTGAAGCCCGCTTCCGCGACCGCCTGGAAAAACTCATGCGCGTGCCATAGATACGGTGCAGGGTTTTCGCTCACATACGCCCATGATTCACGTCTGCTCGCTTGCCCGCCTGCATGCCACGGTCGATGCGACCGGCGCACGGCACATCGTGACCTTGCTGCGGCTAATCGACCGCGTCGAACGGCCGGCCCATATCGCCCCCGACAATCATCTGATCCTCAGCGTCGACGACATTTCGCTGCCGATGGACGGCTACACGTGCCCTGCCGACGAGCATGTCGCCAAGCTCATCGAGTTCGTCGGCCGCTGGGACCGCGCAGCGCCGATGGTGGTGCACTGCTATGCCGGCATTAGCCGCTCGACCGCGGCGGCGTATACCGCGGCGTGCGCGCTCAATCCGCAGCGCGATGAGCTTGAGATCGCCTGGAGCGTGCGCCGCGCCTCGCGCAAGGCGCAGCCCAACGCACGAATTGTCTCCATCGCCGACCGTCTGCTCAAGCGCAACGGCCGCATGATACGCGCGATCGAAACCATCGGCCCCGGCGAAGCGGCGATCGAAGGCGATCCGTTCCGTCTCGAGATTGCTTAAGGGCGCACTGCCGACGGACGCCCCGAGCCGTAGTCAAGCGAGGGATGGCCTGCCGGCGCAGGCTCGACCTGCCTCAGCCGCAGATAACTGCCAGGCTGCAACAACATGACCCAGAACCCGAGCACCGGGCCCCAGGCGTTCGACACCTCGATCTCCACCGTGCGGCCGGGGCGCGTTTCGACGACGAGCGGCGCGCTACGGGCCCAATCCGCATAGGCTTCGACCGTGAGCCGACCGCTCGGCACAGCAAAATCGATGGTGCTGTCCGGCTCGACAACGCCCACCTCGGCACCATTGACGAGGATGTCATAGAGGCGTTGGCGATCCGAATAACCGCGTGGCCGCACGATGCGCAAAACGGCATCGGCAGGCATTGGCACCACTCCCGGCGCCGGGGGCTCCACATCCCATTCCGAACCTACATACACGCGTCGCGTCTTTGGCAGCGCCATGACAACAAGGCCGCCGATCACCGGCGTAATAAACAACGATATTAGAAACCACCGCCACGCTGAACGCCCGCGGTTCGCCGCTAGCAGCGCCACCAGAAAAGCCAGGACAAAATAGAGCGCAATGACCGACATGCGGCTGCACCTCGGCAAAAAAAACGCGGGGTCGTTGCGCTTTGTTCCGTGCGGCTTGACCGGGATAGTGTCCACAGTTCAGTTACGTGCATGCGTAAGCGGGGGCGGCAGTGAGCGGCAGGACATACGGCGTGGCGCCCGTCGAGACGGCTATGGCGCTCGGCGGACTGGCCTTTCTCAAAGGCATTATCGGCGGCACGCAGCCGCACCCGCCCGTCAGCGAGCTACTCGGCTTCCACTTGGTCGAGGTCGAGCACGGCCGCGCGGTGTTCGAAGGGCTTCCGCAATTCTGCCACTACAATCCGATCGGCACCGTGCACGGCGGCTTCGCCGCTACCCTGCTCGATTCCGCACTCGGCTGCGCCGTGTTCTCGACACTGGCCACAGGCGAGGCTTGGACGACGTTGGAATTGAAATTCAATTTGGTGCGGCCGCTGACGAAAGATAGCGGACCGGTGCGCGCGGAAGGGCGCATCGTGCACCGCGGTCGTACCGTCGCCACCTCCGAGGGCGACCTCAAGGATCGCGGCGGCAAGCTCTACGCGCACGCGACCACCACCTGCATGATCTTTCCGGCCAAAACTAGAAGCGGTTCGCCGGAATCTTGAAGTAACTGACCCCATCGCTCTCGGACTCAGGCAAACGCCCGCCGCGCAAATTGACCTGCAGCGCGTAGAGCATGCGGTCGGGGAACGGCAGCGTCTTGTCGCGCTCGCTGCGTACTTTTACGAATTCCGCTTCGCCGATGCCGTCCTTGACGTGAATGTTCGATGCTTTGTGCTCGGCGACGCTCGCTTCCCACGCCGGCTCGCGTCCGTCCGGGCCGTAGTCATGCCCCACGAACAAGCGCATCTGCGGCGGCAGCGCCAGGATCGCTCTGATCGAGCGATAAAGCTGAGCTGGGTCGCCGCCCGGGAAATCTGCACGCGAGGAGCCTGAGTCCGGCTGCATCAAAGTATCATGCACCAAGGCAGCATCGTCACCGACCACCAAGGTGATCGAACCGAGCGTGTGCCCGGGCGAGAGTATCACGCGGACCGGCAACATACCGATCGTGAAGCTGTCGCCATCGGCGAACAACCGGTCGAAGCAGGCCTCGACTGCAAATGCGTCCGGCTGGTTATAGAAGCCGCGCCAAAGCACGGCGATGTCGCGCACCTTCGCACCGATGGCATGCGGCGCAGCAAGCTTGTCCTTCAAGTAGGCGCCGGCCGAGAAGTGATCCGCATGCGGGTGCGTGTCGAGGATCCATTCGACCTTGAGGTCGCGCTCACGCACAAACGTGAGAATTTCGTCGGCGGCAGCCGTCGAGGTGCGCGCGTGCCGCGGATCGAAATTCAGCACCGGATCGACGATCGCGGCTTTCTTTGTCGCGAGATCGACGACGACGTATTGGACGCTGCCGGTATCAGGCTCGTAGAAGCCGGTCACTTCGGGCGAGCGCGGGCCGCGCGACGAGCTGGTCTGCCGGCGGTTCATGCCGCCCCTTATAGGACCAGAACCGCAGCTAAGCTAATCCGCTAGTCGCGCTCGGCGGTGAGTGAAGGGCGCAGCAGCATCGGCTCGGCTTGGTGCGTGGCGCGATGGAGCACATGCGCGCGCTCATGCCGGCGGGTAAATTCGCAATAGGCAAAGCCCAGTCCGGCGATCGAGCCGCGGAAGCTTTCGTTGTCGATCTGCTCGAGATTGAAGCAAGGCTGGATCGGTAGACCGCGCAGCGACGCGCACACTGATTCACCGTTCACCCGCAGCGTACCGGGCGGCAGCACTGCGTAATGGACCTGGCCCGCACCCCTGATCTGGATGGACCCCGCAACCGAACCGTCAGGATAGACGCGGCCTTGTCCGCGGGTCCCTTCGAAACAGGTGTAGTAGAACATCTTGCCGACGATGAAGCGGCGCGCATCCGCCGCTGTCATTTCCCCGGCAAAAGCCGGCAGCGCCGCCAACAGGCCGACCAGCGCAACGCACCAACGCCACATCACCCTTACTCCGACTGACGCCTAAATCCTTTAGTCCAACGCGGCCTATCCGGGCCGGCATCCTCGATAAACCATAAACGTTTACGCGATCTTGACCACGATGCGGCCCCGCACATGGCCGGCTAGAATTTCGGGGGCAGCCTCCAGGACCTCTGCAAGGCCGATTTCTCGCGTCATTGCGGCCAGTTTTTGGCGGTCGAGATCGGTTTCAAGCCTTTCCCATGCTTCTTTTCGGGTCGGCAGCGGACACATCACTGAGTCGATGCCGTAAAGACACACCCCGCGCAAAATGAACGGAGCGACCGATGCCGGCAAATCCATTCCACCGGCGAGCCCGCAAGTGGCCACCGCGCCACCATATCGAGTCACGGACAGGAGGTTGGCGAGCATGGTAGAGCCGACCACGTCGACGGCGCCCGCCCAGCGCTCCTTGGCAAGCGGCTTGGGCGGTCCGGTGAGTTCCTGTCGGGCCACGATTTCGGCCGCCCCCAGGCCCCTGAGGTACTCCGCCTCGGCCGGCCGTCCGGTTATTGCGTGCACGGTGAACCCGCGCCGCGCCAGGATCGCGATGGCAACCGACCCCACGCCGCCGGCAGCGCCGCTGACCGCAATCGGCCCGCGTTCCGGTGTGAGGCCATGCCGCTCCAAGGCCATCACTGCCAGCATGGCGGTGTAGCCTGCGGTACCGACGACCATCGCCTCGCGCGTCGTCATAGAAGCCGGCAGGGGCACCAGCCAGTCGCCCTTCACGCGCGCCTTCTCGGCGTAGCCGCCCAAATGGGTCTCGCCGCAGCCCCAACCGTTGAGAACGACCTTGTCGCCGGCTTTCCAGCCCGCATGGGTCGAACTCTCCACCGTGCCCGCAAAATCAATGCCGGCGATCATCGGAAAGCGGCGCACTACCGGCGCCTTGCCGGTAATAGCGAGGCCATCCTTGTAGTTGAGAGTCGAATACTCGACTCGAACCGTGACGTCGCCTTCCATCAGCTGCGCTGGATCGAAGTCGGCCAGCGCGGCCTTGGTGCCGTTCTCCGCTTTCTCGATGACGATTGCTTTCACGCCCTCGCCTCACTGTTCCACACAGGAGGCCATTCATGGCGCGACGACCAGAGACGCGTCAACCGGCTTGGCCAAGCGGACGCGGTAAGGTGTGCAAGGGAGCGTTCCAGCGGGCGCGGACAAGCGCGGCGGCACGTTTTAGGTCCGCGGTGCGGTTGATGGCGCCGGTCCGCAGACAAGCGACTTCATAGCGGCGCTCGATCCTGCGCAGCCGCACCACCGCTCCAAAATGATCGCAGAACTCGGCGACCGGCCCGCTCGGCTCGTTGTGTGTCACGAAATCGCACCAGCCGAAGGGGCTGTCGTTGCCTAGAACCCGCCTCAACACGCACATGGTGCTGATTTCGGTCCATAGCCATTGCGGAGCGGACGGTGCGAGATATGCGACGTTACCCAAGACCATCTCCAAGAATCGGCGGTAGGTGCTGGGAAAACTTAACCCGAGAAAGCCGAGTTCCTGATCACGCTGCACAATCGCGTGATAACGGCTCATGTCTCGAGGCTGACGCCCCTGGTCTCCGGCGTCAGCAAGATCGCCGCGATTGCCGCCACCGCATAGCACATCACCAGTCCGCCAATGTACGGATAGGCGTCGTGCACGCCGAAGCTTTCCAGAAAGTAGCTGGCGATGATCGGAATGAGACCGCCGCCATAGACTTGGGAAACTTGATATCCGGCACTGGCGCCGGACGCGCGATATCGTGTCGGAAAGTTCTCCGTGTAGAAACTCGGGATGGCGCCGTAGCCGAAGCCGAAGACAAAGCCGAAACCGACGACCTCGGCCACTGTGGCGAGCAGGAAACTGCCGGTGTTCACGAGATAAAAGTACGGAATGGCAAAGACCAGAAACACGGCCGCCGCCACCAGCAGAATCACGCGACGGTTGATGACGTCGGCGAGCAGCGAGCCGCCGATCATGAACACCAACATGAACGCCGCCGCGATGAGCCCGATGATCTCAGGCGTCGTGCCGGTGAAGCCGACCGCCTTCATGTAGCTGGTGCCGAAGACGAAATAGAGAAAGAAAGCGCCGCCGAACATGGCATTGACCAGCGACGTGCGCAAAATCGTCAGTGGCATCTCGCGCCACACTTGACGCGCCGGGCTTTGCAGGATGGCGCCTTGGGCACGGTGATTTTCGAACACGAAGCTGTCCGGCGTGCGCCGTCGGATGACGATGCCCACGATCGCCACCAGAAAGCCGATACCGAAGAGGATGCGCCAGCCCCAGGCCGCGAAATTGTCAGCCGTCATCAGTGTCTTGGTAACGATCACGGAGCCGAAGCCGAGCAGCAGCCCAATGGGAATGGCAAAGCCGACCCAAGCGCCCCAGAAGGCGCGATATTTGGAGTGCGCTGCCTGTTCAATGACCCATGTCGCGGCCGTGCCAAACTCGGCGCCGAAGCTGATGCCCTGCAATAGGCGGAAGACAATCAATAGCACAGGCGCCGCGACGCCGATCGTGTCATAGTCGGGTGTCAGCGCGATGAGCAGCGTGCTCACGCCCATCAGCACCAGCGCATAAACAAGCGCGTCCTTGCGTCCGTAGCGATCGGCGAGATGGCCGAAGATGAAGGCGCCGATTGGGCGAATGATGATGCCGATGCCGTAGACGCTGATGGCGGCGGCAGCGGCAGCAAGGCCGGGAAGCTTGAAGAAGATGCCGCCCCACACCGTCGCAGCGATGACGCCGGTGACCAGAAAATCGTATTGCTCGATCACCGACCCGACGATGCTGGCAAGCGCCACCTTGACGATTTGATCTCGCGTCGGGCCGGTCGCAGCCTCCATGACGAGCCTCTCAGACCGTCATATTCGGTATTCTTCCGAATTGTTCCGGCGGTCTACGACTTCCAATCACCTCGAAGCCGCAAAGTTCCACACGCCGCCAGGCGGCCACTGCTCAGGCTGGGGCCCGCACTGCACGCTCAACCGGCTTTTCGACGATCGGCAGGTTGATGATCGCAGACGCAATGCCGAAGGCAATCGCCAGCCACCACACCGGATCGTAGCTGTTGTAATGGTCGAACACGATGCCGCCCAGCCAGACGCCAAGGAAGCCGCCGACCTGATGGCTCAAGAAGGCAAAGCCGAACAACATCGCCAGCCAACGCGTCCCAAACATCAGCGCCACCAGCCCCGAGGTCGGCGGCACCGTCGACAACCACAGCAGCCCCATCATTGCGCCGAAGACGAGCGTGGTCGCCGCGCTCGGCGGCAGCACGATCAGAAAAAGGATGGCGAGCGCACGCAGGAAATAGATGACCGACAACAGATAGCGCTTGGACATGCGGTTGCCGAGGTAACCGGACGCGATCGAACCGATAATGTTGAACAGCCCGATGACGGCCAGCGTCCAGCCGCCAACCTGCGCGGACAAACCGCGATCGAGCAGATAGGCAGGCAAATGCACCGTGATGAAGGCAAGTTGAAATCCGCAGGTGAAGAAACCGAGCACGAGCAGAACATAGCTGCGGTGCCCAAAAGCTTCGGTCATTGCGTGACGCACCGACTGCGCCGGCTGCGCCGCGCCGGATGCGGCGCCACCCGCGCTCGGCGCTACGAGCGCGATCGATAATGGAACGATGAGCGCCATCAGAGCGGCAAAAATCAGAAGCGTCGATTGCCAGCCGACCGCGCCGTTGAGCGCAACGGCGAGCGGCGAATAGAGAAATTGGCCAAACGAGCCTGCCGCCGTGCCGAAGCCGAAGGCGGCCGATCGCCATTGCGGCGGCACCAGCTTGCCGAAAGCACCGACCACGATGGTGAACGAGCAGCCGGACAGGCCGAAGCCGATCAGGATGCCGGCCGAAAGGGTCAGGGTGGCGGGCGCCGATGCATGCGCCATCAGGTAAAGCCCCAGCGCATAGAGAACGGCACCGAGCGTAAGAATACGCGGCGCGCCGAAACGATCGGCAATGGCACCGGCCAGAGGCTGACCGATGCCCCAAAGCAGGTTCTGAATTGCAAGCGCGAAGGCAAACACGTCGCGCCCCCAGTGATTGGCTTCCGACATGGGCGCAAGAAAGAAGCCCAGCGCCGAGCGCGGTCCGAAGCCGATCATCGAGATGAGGCAGCCGCAAACGATCACCACTAGCGGCGTGCGCCAGCCGGCCGCTTTTGCCTCGCCAACGAATTGTGTCGTCATAAGTCGCCCCTGGAGGAATGGCCGAGCGACCATATAGGTTCGGCGCTGCATCGGCAAAAACGAATATTCGTGATGCTCGTCATCCGCGGCGCACATAGTTGGCGGCGCCAGGCGTCTATTTCTTGCCGTTTTCGCGCTGCCACGCCTGACCGTCGGGCGAGCGCAGCCATTCCTTGCTGTAGCTCACCGGCCACTTCTGCTCGTCCTCGACGACTTCCTTCTGAGTGAGCTTGAGATCGCCCCAAGTCGGCTCGTCGGAGCCGTCGCCCCATGCGCGTGGGCGATAGAAGGTATGCACGCCCATGCGGGAGATTGTGTGCATTTCGTTCACCCAGTCCGGATGCACCCAGTAGGCGTGATAGTGGGTCGCTTTGGCGACCTCCGGCATCCACAGCTTGCCCTCGAGCATGTCGCGCGCGATGTGTTTGGCGCGCTCCCAGGCAGCCGGCTCGGTGATGACGTTGGGAATGCCGTCGCAGTTGTAGCTGAATTGGCAACCGCGCGCGTTGCTCTGGTGCACGACGCCGCACACATCGTTGGGATAGAACGGCGAGAACACGCGGTTCATCACCACCTGCGCTACCGCAATCTGCCCGCGCACCGCTTCGCCGCGCGCTTCGAAGTACACGGCACTGGCAAGGCACTTCTCCGCCTTCTCGAAGGCCGCGCCGGTGAGCGCCAACCGTTCCGCCGGCGACTTCGGTCGCTGCCCCTCCCCTGTCACCACACCCTTGTTGGCAATGCTCTCGCCGCCCGGAGCGTCGTCGGATTTATCCGAAGGCGTCAGCGCCGCCAGCTTCAGATCGGGATCGCCGGCTGCCGGCGCGTTGATCACCGGAGCCTCGCCCTGTGCCCACGGCCTGATCCGCTCGTCGCTGCCGGCGAGAGGATCGGCGCCGAAATAGACGCGGACCGCCGGCTTGGGCGCCGTGTCCGCCGCTTCGGCCCCAGCCTCCTGGCTCCTTGACGACGCGGCGGGCAGCGGCTCATCGGGGGCGGCGAATTCGTACTCGGCGTACGGATCGAACCGGCTCTCCACCTTCTCCTGCGGCAGCGCAACGTCGGGCGCCGGCTCGATCGCCAGGTCCGCTGGGAATGGCGGCATTGGCTCGCGCGCCCGCGAGATCAGTGAATCGCGCTTGTCCTTGCGATTGACTGTGGGAAATTGCAGCGGCGCGGTCGCGTCGCCGAGCAGTTGCCGTCCGATGGAGCCGGCGATGCCCATGGGGTCGAAATTGGCGAGCGCATAAACCGGCGGCTGCGGCAGGCCGGTGCCAACCGGCTGCGGCAGCGAAAACGTCGCAGCATGAATTGTGCCGAAAGGCGAGGCCATGAGAAAGGCGCGCGCGCGCGCGGCGACACCGGGCTGCCGCACCAATAGCGCGCCGAGATCCTGAAAGCCGGTCTGGCTGGGCAACAGGGCGAATGCAAAGACGAGCGGGCCGACACGCCGCAAATGCCGCCACCGCAACGCTACACTCAACGCACTCACTGCCGCTGCCCGCGTCTGCCGCCGTCAAAGGCCGCGACAATGCCGCGATTTTTCTTAGCGTCCGATTAACCCTGTAGTGGCTCCGGGAGAGGCCAGCAGCTTTGCAAGCGGTGCGTACGCCCGCTGTCTTTCGCAAAACGTTAACCATATCGCAATCGGCCCGGTCGATCATGCCGCCGCAGCCTCGTTTTCGACCGCGCAGAGGGGATTGCGACCTGCCCTGGAGCGCCACCAGCGGTGCCATCGTGCTTGCCGGCCTCTGCGCCGGCCTGCTCGCGGCTGC
>DASRDF010000135.1:0-29758 GCA_035652735.1 Pseudolabrys sp.
GTCGGCCGCCTGAACGCAGCTGCAGCCCTCGCCTTCGGCGGCGCCAGATCGATGCTTCCGAACTGACCGTTGCTCATGCGGTGGAGCAGAACGAGATGACCGCCATCGTCGCAGATCGCGATCGTTGCATTCCAGCCCTTCTCCGTGGCGTAGGCTTCGCCGGCCGCCGCCATTTCTTTCGCGAGCTCCAATGAGATGCGCTCACCATAGGGATGCTGGTGTGGAACTGGTGTCTTACTCACGTCAGAACTCCTTCTCCTGGTTCAGATGGACGATCAGCGAACGGCTTCGGCAGCGCGCCATGGTGGAGCTTACAGAGCACGGCCTGCGGTATGCCTCATGACACCTATTGCACGAGCGGGAGCATAACTCACGGGCTGTTGCCAGATTGGCCGCCAGGGATGCGAGAGGCCGACTGTATTTGTCTGCGCGGACGCAACGGCACCGCTCGCTCGATGTCTTTGGAAACTCAAGTGCTCAGAACGGCAATGGTCCGCGTGGCAGTGGAACGCCGAGTTTCACAAATGCGATATACGATAAAACTACGGTGGGAACGGAAATCAGCAACGCGCGGCTCCATGGCATTTTGACCAGACCACGCATGATGAGAAGCATGATCGTGGTGGTCGCGAGCACAAAGCCGGCCACGGACAAGACGAGAGCGTAGCCGACAAGGACTCCCGCGGCTATGGGCACAAGCCAAGATCGGCGGTCGAACTCCGCGGGTCGCACTTCCCGGGCGAAGGAATGAGCGAGAATCGCGATACTGACGAGAAACAAGAGGATTGACAAAACCTGCGGGAAAAAGCCGGCATCCGGATGGTGGATCGACCCAAACGGGTAGTGAATGGCCTCAAGCCAGGCCGCCACTGCAATTAAAAGAAGGAGACTGCCGCTCAACCGATCTGGATGGTTCAGAAGCGGCCGTCCTACGCGTGTGATCAAGTTTGCAAACACCGCCATTGCGTCCTCGCAGCACCCAAAACTCGTCTTTGACGGGATATAGGCTCTGCTAAAATAGCATGAGCCAGGGACGAACTGTATACAGTTTATTTTCTTAAACGCACGTGCGCGCGTCAACCTCGAAAACGCACCGGCACGCGTTTCACTCCTTTAGGTTAGGCAATGGAACAACGTACTCGCGCACCGTTCAAAAGCAAAGCCTACGCCAAGCGGTTCGAGCGGCTGGATTGGGGTCCGGATCTGCGCGAGCGCAAAACCATCACGGACTATTTGGCCAGCGCGCTTCGTACCGCCATTTACGACGGTCAGTTTGCCGATAATGAGGAGCTCAATCAGGTCGAGCTTGCGCAGCATTTCAACGTCTCAAGGGTGCCAATCCGAGAAGCGCTCCGTCAACTGCAAGCTGAAGGCCTGGTGCAAAACATCGCACATCATCGCACCATTGTTTCGGGCATGACGACGTCGCAGATCGTAGAAGCGATCGAGATGCGCGCCGTTTTGGAATCCTACTTGTTACAAAAAGCGGCGATACGCTTCACCAAAGAGGATGTCGATCGCCTGCGTCAAATCTGCAAAGAAACGGACAAAATCAAGGATTATGGACCACGATGGGTCGTCAAGAACTGGGAATTTCATCGGGCCCTGTACGCCCGTTCCGAGTCGCCGACGATTATCAGCGCGGTTGAACGCATTCATCTCAACATCGAGCGCTATGCAAGGCGAACTGGCAGCGGCAAACGCCTGCATGAAGCCGCCAATGAGCATCGACGTATTTTGCGCGCTATCGAAAAGTCCAACTTCAGCCGCGCCGCCGATCTACTTCAAGAGCATATTCGTCATACCGGCGAAGCCGTGCGCCGACAAAGAGAGCAGCCGAATTTCACGGCTGAAAGTGCGCTTCCTCGGCCAAGGCGCGGCCGCATAGCAAGTCGGTAGCGCCGTCCTCCACTGCCTGCGGTTCCCGTCTCGCACCACAATTTCTCTTGCCTTGAAATGCTGCGGAGCAGGTGTACACTGTATTCAGTTTACGTCGGGGAAACAGATGAAAAGCGAACGCAGTCGTGTGATCATTGTCGGCGGGGGCCCCGTGGGGTTGGTCTGCGCGCTCGCGCTGGCGCAGCGGGACGTTCCGGTCCTTGTACTCGAGGCCCATTCCGAATTGTTTTTTGACCTGCGCGCGGGATCGTTTCACCCGCCGACCCTTGAGGTCTTGGAGGCCTCTGGCATTACCAAAAAGCTCCTTGAGATCGGCATTGTCGTGCCGGCTTGGCAACTGCGTGACAGAACGCAAGGCGTGATCGGCACTTTCGAGCTCGCATCCTTGTTGAAGGATGAGACCCCATACCCATTCAGACTGCATTGCGAACAGCACAAACTTACACCGCTCGTTTTTGAGATGCTGAAGCGCGTGCCGCATGCCGAAGTCCGTTTTTCGTCGCGCGTGAAGAGCGTCTCACAGGACGCCGATAGCGTAACTGTGGTCGCCGATACGGAGCACGGCGAAAAGACTTTTAAGGGCAGTTGGGTGATTGGCGGCGACGGCGGCGGCAGCATCGTGCGCAAATCGGCAGGCATCGGCTTTGAAGGTTTCACCTACCCTGAGAAATTTGCGCTGATCAGCACATCTTATGACCTCGGCCGTCACGGCTTCACCGATACGGCATACATATCGCATCCCGTCGAGTGGTGCGCCGTATTTCGCTTGCCGCATTTGGGACCGCCTGGCTTGTGGCGCTTTCTATACGGATGCAGCCCGGACGAAACTGATGAAGAGGCCCTTTCAGACGAAAGGGTCGAAGAGCGTTTACAGGCGGTAGTCCCCAAAAACGGACCATACGAAACCGTTCATCGCACGATCTATCGGGTTCACCAGCGAGTCGCAGAGACGTTCCGCCGCGGGAGAATGCTGCTTGCTGGAGACTCCGCTCATCTGAACAATCCGCTGGGTGGATTTGGACTCAATAGTGCGCTTCAGGACGCGATCAATCTCACCGACAAACTGTCAGCGGTGTGGCGTGACGAGGCCGACGACTCCATTCTCGATCGCTACGTCCGGCAACGTCGCACCGTGAACATCGAATACGTTCAAGAAGCATCGATCCGCAACAAGCGGACACTCGAGGAAACAGATCCCGAAGTCCGCAAGCGGAGGCTTGATGAACTACGACGGGCCTCGGAGATTCCGGCGCTGGCAAAAGACGTGGTCATGAAATCGTCGATGATCGCCAGCATGCGGAGAGCCAATGCGATTCAGTAAAAATCGCAGCCGTCATCTCAAAAATGGCAATGAGGGAGGAAGGTATGCAGCGCCGTTTCAGCAGGATAATGCTGGCCACGATTTTGGCCGGTTTGTTGCTGGGGCCGCTTCCCGCCACTGCGGAATCTCAGTATCCGGACAAGCCTTTGACGATGATTGTTCCGTTTCCGGCCGGGGGCCGCACTGACGTCGTGGGCCGGATTGTTGCGCAGGAGCTGTCCACTGTCCTGGGTAAACCGATCGCTGTCGTCAACAAGCCGGGCGCCAGCAGCGTTCTCGGGGCGCGAGAGGTCGCCGATTCTTCACCTGACGGCTACACGATTGGCTTCTTTTCCACTTCGGCGGTGACCTCACAATACACCGTACCCACCCCCATTTCACTGTCGAACTTCGACTTGGTCGCGATCGTCAATACAGATCCTGCGGCGCTCGCCGTTCAATACGGTTCGCCTTGGAAAACTCTGAAAGAGTTTGTCGCCGATGCAAAGGCTCACCCCGGCAAATTCCGGATCGGAATGATTCCTGGCGCTTCGGCACAAATTTTCGCGGCTGGATTCGCGGATGCCGCCGATATCAAAATGATCATGGTACCTTTCAAAGGTGACGCCGACGGTGCCATCGCATTGGCTGGCGGCCACATTGACGTCCATATGGCCGTTCCGGTGTCCTACAAGAGCTTACAAGCCGGCAAAAAGGTGCGTGTGCTGGCTGTTGCGGACAATGCAAGGTCTCCGCTCTACGGCAACACGCCAACTTTCAAGGAGAATGGCGTGGATCTGGTGATCGCGGCCTTCCACGGCATTTACGTTCCGAAAGGCACCCCGGCCGATATCCAGAAGACACTCGCTGACGCCGCGGAAAAGGCGATCCAGGCTCCAGCGCTTCAGAGGAATATGGACAATGTGGGCGCAGGAGTTGCATTTTATCGCGGAGCAGATGCGAAGGCGTTTCTTGCGAAACAGGATGAGACTTATCGAACCATTATCGACAAGTTGGGATTGCGCGTTTCAAAAGCTAACTAACTAATAAGAGAGAAGTCATAAAAAGGGCCGGAAACGTTATCCGGCCCTTTGTCTTTGCGGTCAGCGCTGAGACGGTAATGGTTTTGTCGTCGGATGCTGATCGGTCCTCTCGCCGGCCGGGCCGCAGAACCAGGGATCAAGTCTGGCATAATGTCCCCACACGTGACTATAGAACTCTTCTTTGCGAGCTCCGGTAAGTACGCTGCGGACCTCGCCGGTTGAAATTTTCTGCACTGTGCCGACTTGCGCGGCGATCCATTGCAATTGTGCAGTTTCTTCCAGCGCGAATGTTGCGATGGTCGCGTTTTCGATCGAATCGCCGCAAACCGCGACGCCGTGGTTTTTCAGGATCAGCGCCATCGAATCGCCAATCGCATCACGGCACATTCGGCCTCGTTCGGGGGTGTCGATCTGCCGGTCGAAGTCCAGAATCGGCACCTGCGGTGCAAAAATCGCACCGCGGTTGCCTACGGGAAGAATATTGACGCCGGCAATACCAAACGCCGTGGCATAGGTCGGGTGCGCGTGGACCACCGAGGTGACATCAGGCCGGGCTTTCATAATCTCCAAATGCAAGAAGCGCTCGTCGACCGGCTCGATGCGGCCTTCCAGCCAGTTCCCCTCAATATCCACCGTGACGATGTCGTCCACGTCCGTGTCGATCAACGACCGTCCCTCGGAATGGATGTGACCGAGAATGAGCACCTGATCTGTGCCCGGAATGCGTGCGCTGACGTGACCCTTCGTTATGGGCCAGATGCCGCCGGCGGTCAGAATACGATGCGCGCGCGCCAGACGTCGGCGCAAAGCGAGCACCTCCGTTTCCATCGTCGATTTGGCGTCGGCATAGGTGGGGCGATGTACATTCATGCTGCTCTACTCCGCATCCGGACGCATTCAGTGCTTTGGCTGCGAGACCAGAAGCCCGAGTTTGCGAATTAAACTGAGGTTCACCTCGTCGGCATCAGCAAAGAACTTCTTGAACTGATCCGTGTCGAGGTAATGGACACCCAGATACAGATCTCTCATTCGCGCGCGAAACTCCGAATTTTGCGCGACTTTCTTCACGGCTTGATTGATACGGGCGATGACCTTCGAGGGCGTGCCCTTGGGCGCAAAGATACCGTGCCAGGAGGAAATGACCAGATCGACGCCGCCTTCCTTCATTGTCGGGATATCGGGATATTCCTCGACGCGCTGTTCTGCAGCAACTCCGAGAACGCGGATTTTCTTGGCGTCGCGCATGGTTTTCAGCGGCGCCAGAATATCGAATGTCGCATCGATGTGGTGCCCCGCGAGCGCAACGGTACGCTCCCCACCGCCGCGGAAAGGCACATAGATGACCTTGATATTTGTTTTCTCGGAAAATGCGGCGGCATAAATTTGTGCCGAACTACCGGGATCGATGCCTACTCTGAGCTTATCGGGATTTTTGCGGGCATAGTCGACATAATCGGGCAGCGTCTTCCATTTTGGATCCTCTGCCACCGCAATGACCGCGGGATCCATGTTGATCATGGCGATCATCTCGTAATCGGCGGCATCGGTGGGCGTGGGCACGGTGTATTGAGCCGTTAAAAAGCCGGTCGAAAAAATGCCCAACGTGTAGCCGTCGGGATCGGCTGCGGCGACCTCTTTGGCGCCAAGAACGCCGCCGGCACCTGGTTTATTGACGACAACGACAGGCTGACCAAGTTCTTGTTTAAGATACTGCGCAACCGCACGGCCGCAGAGATCGGTGCGCCCGCCTGGCGGATAGGGAACGATCAGCGTGATCGGTTTCGTGGGGTAGTCTTGAGCATGCGCCGTCGCCGGCACGAGCAGTGCGAGCAGCACCAATCCCGAAATGATGGCTGAAGCGCTGCTGGTGACACGATCAGGCGACTTGCGGCGGTGGCGCCACAGCAAAATCAGTTTGCGCAAAATCGGCACAGCGACAATAAAGACGAGAAGGCTCATGAGAAACGCCGCCACCGGGCTGCTCCAAAAGATCAGAAAATCTCCGCCCGACATGATGAGCGATTGCCGCAGCGAGGTCTCCATGATCGGGCCCAGCACAAAGGCCAGGATCATCGGCGCATGCGGGAATCCGAATTTTGTCATCAGATAACCGAGCATGCCGAATCCCGTCATGGTGATGATGTCCACTGGATTGTTGTTGACGCCATAAGCGCCTGCGAGACAGGCAAGCACGATGATGGGCACAAGAATGCCCGGCGGAATCAAGGTAATTTTTGACAGAACGCCGATCATCGGCAGCATGGTCACAATCAGGATACAGTTTCCGATAAACATGCTCGTCACGATCGCCCAAAACATTTGTGGGTGCTGCATCATCAGAGTTGGGCCGGGCGTGACGCCGTGCAGCATGAAGGCGCCGAGAATAAGCGCCATCACCACGTTGTCGGGCAGTCCCAATGTCAAGAGTGGAATGAATCCGCTGCAGGTTGCCGCATTCGCTGCCGACTCGGGGGCCGCGACTCCGGAGATTGCGCCTTCGCCGAATTTTTGAGTTTTCAGGCCCCATCGCTTAGCGACAGCGTAAGCGACATAGGACGAAATCGTCGCGCCGCCGCCCGGCAGAAGTCCGACGAAAAAACCCACGAGTGTACCCTGCCCTATGGCGCGGCGAGCATTGCGCCAATCCTCCTTGGTCGGCAAAACGGCCAAGAGGCCCTTGGGGACGGTGACACCCGAGGGCGATCCGGTAATTTTCGATTCAATCAAGTGGAATACTTCTGAGATACCGAACAATCCCATCACCATGGGAACGAGATCGATCCCGGTTTGCAGGTTGAGGGTGCCGAAAGTAAATCGCGCGGAGCTTCGGACGGGATCGAGACCGACGGTGCCGAGTAGAAGCCCGAGAATCGTGACTGCGATCGCCTTCCATATCGAATCCGTGGCGAGATAGCTCACCAGCGTTAGCCCCAACAACGTGAGCGCGAAATATTCCGGCGGGCCGAAATCCAGAGCAAACTCCGCCAGAGTGGGCGCCACCAGACCCAGCCCAAGCAGGCCGAACATGCCGGCGATAAACGCACTGAACATCGACATGCCCAGAGCGGCGCCTGCGCGGCCCTGTTTCGTCAGCTCGTAACCGTCGATCGCGACCATCACGGATGCCGATTCGCCGGGCACCCGCAAAAGAATAGACGTGATCGATCCGCCATACATCGATCCGTACCAGATGCCGGCAAGCATGATCACCGCGGTGGTCGTATCGAGGAAATAAGTGATCGGCAGAAGCAATGCGATCGTTGCCGCCGAACCTAGACCCGGAAGAATGCCGATGATGACGCCGAGCACGACGCCGGCAAAACAGAGCAACAGATTGAGCGGCTGCAGAGAGACGGAGAACCCGAGCGCGAGGTTTGAAAAAACGTCCATGGTTGCATCCTCCCCGCGCTCGCCTATCAGGCGATCTTTTTGTGCTTGGAAAACATTGTATTCAGAATACAGTTTGCGTCAATCTGACGGCAGCGCATGTGCCTTGGCCGTTATCGAATAGCTCGCCCGAACGCCGCGAGTACCAGGGTCAGACCGCCTTGGCGATGAAGCTCAAGCCGGTGACAACGTAAGTCAGCAAAACAGCCGTAGAGAACGCGCGCTCGCTCAGCCGTACGCGGGCCTTCTTTCCGATCCACATGCCTAGAAACACCGGAACGCACGCGGCGGTGGAGATGCCAAAATCCATGGGCTTGCTGATGCCAAAGAGAACGAGTCCCAGGCCAAGCCCGACGGCCGCGGTCAAAAACATCAGCGAAACAGCGACGACGAACTCGTCTTTCGGCAATCGTAAGCATGAGAGATAAATCATCAACGGCGGCCCGGAAAGCGTAGATAGCCCGCCGATGAGTCCGGCCATGGCGCCGGTGAAAGGACCCGCCCAAACCTCCTGCTGACGCGTGATCCGAAACTGCGGCCGAAAAAAAGCAATCGTTGGTAGGACAATGACCAGGACGCCGAGGGATATCATCAATCCGCTTTCAGGAATAATTCCGAAAAGACTCACGCTGAGAATCGAGAATACGAACATCGCGATTAACAAAGGCCAGAACCGAAGCAAAATCGGAGCGAAAAATTTCCGATCGCAGCTCTGCGAGACGTTCGAAGCCATGATCGGCAAGACGAGAATGGCAAGCGCTTGTTTTAAGCCCAACGCCAGGGCGATAAACGACACGCCGATTTGGGGAAGACCGATTCCTATGGCGCCTTTGACGGCGCCGCCGACGAAAAGAACCAGAATGCAATAAAGAACGGTCATAAAACTGCTCATCGCGGCGACAAATTACAAATCGAGCACAAGCCTTTCGCTCTTTGCGCCGGAACAGCAGATCATCATGGTCCGGTTTGCGAGACGTTCCCGATCGGTGAGAATGCGGTCACGATGATCGGGAATGCCTTCAAGCACCTTTGTTTCGCAGGTGCCGCAGACCCCTTCAGTGCATGAATGGGGAACGTCCAGTCCCTCGTCGCGCAATGCGGTGAGAATGGTCTTGCCGGCTGGAATTGCGATCTCACGACCGCTTTTTGCCAGGACGACGACAAAGCCTCCCTCGGTGGCCGGCGGCTCCTTTGCGGTAAAATATTCGACGTGAATCGTTTCAGGCGGCCGCTCCTTTGCCGCCTGCTCAAAAGCCTCCAGCATCGTCAGCGGGCCGCAGCAATACAGATGAGCGCCGGCCGGCGCCGCGCCGACCAATGCATTAAGGTCGAGCATCTCCGCGCCCGGCTCACGATCAAAGTGGAGGCGAATGCGCGGGTGTCCCTGCAGGCGCTCCACAAAGGGAGCGCTGCCGCGCGTGCGCGAGCAAAAGATGAGCTCCCAGTCTCTGCCGATGGCATCGAGTCTGTCGATCATGCTCAGAATCGGAGTGATGCCGATACCGCCGGCAATGAAGACAGATTTTTCCGCCGTTTCATCCAGCTTGAAATTGTTGCGCGGCTCGTTGACGGCGAGGATTTCGCCCGGACGAAAATTTTGAATAATCCATTTTGAGCCGCCGCGACTTTCGCGATCTTTTTGCACGGCGATGACGTAACGGTGACGTTCCGACTGTGAATTGGTCAGCGAATAACTCCGCACCAGCCCGTTTGGCAGCTTGATATCGATGTGCGCGCCGGCGGTGAACTCAGGCAAGTCGCTGCCATCGGTCGCCCTCAGCTCGTAGGAAATGATATTGGGAGCCTCCCATATCGCGGACTTTATGCGCAAATTCAGCATGTTGATTCCGATTTTTCGGTCGTTGTAATCACTCACGGATCGATTACCGAAGCCCGCCCATTGTGCAAAGCCATGCTCCTGCATGGCCGAGCATCGCCGGCAGGTCTTGCACGGAAGCGCCGATCTGTATACAGTCTACAGAAGAAAGCCACCGGAAACAAAGGCAAATAGCCATGGTCACCGCAGAGGAAAATCGCATCCTGACCCAAGTGGGCCCGGGTACCCCGGGCGGCGAACTGCTCCGCCGTTATTGGTTTCCCATCGCCGCGGCGGCAGAGTTGGATGAAAACCCGGTCAAACCGGTGCGCCTCCTGGGCGAAGACTTGGTTCTTTACCGCGATCGCAAAGGCACGCTGGGCTTGATCGACAGCCTCTGCGCCCATCGTCGCGCGCATTTGTCGCTGGGTGTGCCGGAAGAGAAAGGACTCCGCTGCCCTTATCACGGCTGGAGTTTCGATGAGAACGGACAGTGTCTCGAGCAACCGGCGGAGAAGGACCGCGGGCACCCGTACTGTGAGAAAGTGAAGATCAAGGCCTACCCTGTTCGCGAGGCATGCGGCGCGATCTTTGCCTATCTCGGCCCGAAGCCGGCGCCCGAACTGCCCATCTGGGACCTGATGGCCGATCCGAACGTCTTGCACGAGATCGCGTATGCTGTCTTGCCGTGCAACTGGTTCCAAAGCATGGAAAACACGGTCGACCAGGACCATCTCGATTGGCTCCACGTCGCCTTTTCCGACTATGTTCTTGAGCGCAACGGCCGACCGGATCTCAAGAAGCGCTTTTGGCGTCCCGGCGAGAACAAGGGCGAAGGCGACCGAGCGCGGCTCAAGGAAATGTTGTACGAGCGAAATCAGCTCGGGATCGTCCGCCGCGCTGTCTACGGCGATCGAAGCAAGGACGATCCCGATTGGCGGATCGGCATCCAGGTGGTTTTCCCGAATTTTTGCCGCGCAGTGAACGATTTGCAGATTCGCGTGCCGGTGGATGACACCCACCACATCTACTTCTTGATCCGGGCTCACTGGTTGAAACCGGGAGAGAAACCGAAAAAGCAAAGCAAGGTGCCCTACTTCCGGATTCCGGTGCCGTTTAGGATGCCCGATCCGATGGATGTACAAAGCAACATCGATTGGAAGAATCTTGATGCGCACGCGACCCAGGATATGTCCGCGTGGATCGCGCAAGGCCCGATTTCGGATCGCACAAAGGAGCTCTTATGCGAGTCCGACAAAGGCGTTCGGTTGCTCCGCGAGATATTTCTGGAGCAGGTGAAGCTTGTCGCGGAAGGAAAAGAGCCGATGAACGTCTTCCGCGACTCCAAGGCGGCCAGCAATATTCGGATCCCCCATATCGAAGATGAAGATCAATGGGGATATCAACAAACTCAACTCCGTAGCCGCGCTCGCACGGCGAATAAGTGGAGTCCGATCCTCAAGGAAATGATCCTTGCCAACTTTAGCAAGGAAGAAGCCGAGGAAATCCTCAAGGATCCGGTTCACTAAAGAGCGACCGTATCGATCAGGAGGCCGGGCCAGGCATTGCGCCGAACCCGGCCTCTTATTTTAAGTAGAATAGCCAGGTACAGGCCCCGGCACGGCCGATCTCCTCCAGGCAGAAGCCAATGAGTTATCAGAGAGAATTCAAGCAGCGCCTCAAGGTGGGCATCGTCGGCGTCGGCTCCCACGCGTATCGAAACTTGCTGCCGACGATGACCTATCTGCCCGTCTCCTTGCAGGCGGTTTGCGACGTAAACGAATCCCTCGCCGAATTGACCGCTGCACAATACGGCGCCAAGCGCCACTATAAGAACGCCGCGGAGATGTATCGGAACGAGAAGCTCGACGCCGTATTTCTGTGTGTCTCGCCGGTATTTCACCCCACTCTTGCATGCGAGGCGCTCGACGCGGGATTGCATGTGTGGATGGAGAAACCGCCGGCGCGCCGCGTCTCCGAAGTCGAGGACATGATGCGGCATCGCAAGGACAGGACGGTCGTGGTCGGCTTCAAGAAAGCCTTTATGCCTTCGACGCAGAAGGCCATCGAAATCTTTTCGCAAGACCAGTTCAAACCGCTGCGCAGTATCCTTGCCGAATACCCGATGACCATTCCCGAGAACGGCGAGGAGGTCCTCAACGACGGGAGTATTCCTAATTGGCTACGCAATGGCTGCCACCCGATCTCGCTCTGCGTCGCCGTCGGCGGTCCGGTCGCCGCGGTGACCGTTCATCGCGGGCGAGACGGTGGAGGGATTTGCGTCTTGGAATTTAGAAGCGGCGCCATTGGCAATTTCCATATGGCCTCCGGCCGCAACAAAGGGCAGCCCATCGAGCGCTACAGCTTTTTCGGCGACGAATGCCACGTGGTCATCGACAATGGACTAAAGGTTACGCTTCAGCGGGGAATTCCGTTCGACTACGGGCGAAACACAACCTATGTGCCGGAGGGGTTTGATAGCGGCGCGATTGTCTGGGAGCCGCAAAACCGGGAAGGGACTTTGGAGAACAAGGCTCTTTTTACCCAAGGCATCTACAACGAGATGTTTTATTTCTGCACGCAAGCCTTGGCAGGCAAACCCGCAGACAAGGGATCGTTGGAGTTCACGCTTCAAGTTATGAAAATTTATGAGGCCGGTCTCCTCTCGGCAGGCCGCAGAATACAACTGCAGTGAGCGAGGCGGCGACGCGAGGCTGCCGTCACCGACGGCACTGACTGGCTGGGGCGCCAGGATTCGAACCTGGGAATGCCGGAATCAAAATCCGGTGCCTTACCACTTGGCTACGCCCCAAGACGCAAATACGGCCTGACTTGAAAGGCCGCGGCCAAACCGCCTCGCCGCAGATGGCGCGGACCATATATGCGCCGCCCTGACTGATCAACGCCGTCCGTTCCTTGGTCCGCCGCGTTGACCGCAATTCCCACGCCGGTAGATTGGCCACACCATGACCTACCGCGCGCCAGTCGCCGACATCCTTTTTGCGCTCAAGCACGCGTCCGGCTTCTCGGCAGCGCTGGCGCAAGGCCTCTATGGCGATCTCGACGAGCGGACAGTCGAAGCCGTGCTGGAAGAAGCCGGCAAGTTCGCGACCGACGTCATTGCGCCGCTCAACCGTGAAGGCGACAAGTTCGGCGCGGCGTTCGAGAACGGCACGGTGACTATGCCGCCGGGCTGGAAGGAGGCCTACGCGGCCTGGGCCGCCGCCGGCTGGAACGGACTTGCCGCGCCGGCCCAATGGGGCGGCCAGGAGTTGCCGCATGCAGTGAATGCCGCGTGCGTCGAGATGTGGAACTCGGCGTCAATGGCCTTCGGCATCGGGCCGGTGCTGACCATGGCGGCAATCGATGCACTCGATGCATACGGCGCAGACGAACTCAAGCAGCGCTATCTCGGCAAGCTGGTCAGCGGCGAATGGATGGGCACCATGCAGCTCACCGAGCCGCAGGCGGGCTCCGATGTCGGGGCGCTGCGCACGAAGGCGGTCCGTGCCGCGGACGGTAGCTACCGCGTCACCGGCTCGAAAATCTTCATCACCTACGGCGAGCACGATTTGACCGACAACATCATTCATTTCGTGCTGGCGCGCCTGCCCGACGCGCCACCCGGCACCAAAGGCATTTCGCTCTTCCTCATCCCCAAATTCCTCCCCGACGGCACGCGCAACGACCTGCGCGCGCACTCGGTCGAGCACAAGCTCGGCATCCATGCCTCGCCCACCTGCACCATGGTCTACGGCGACAAAGGCGGCGCTATCGGCTTCCTCATCGGCGAGGAAAACAAAGGCATGGCGTCGATGTTCACCATGATGAACCGCGCCCGCCTTGCCGTCGGCCTGCAGGGCGTCGGCATCGCCGAGCGCGCGCTGCAGCAAGCGGAAGCCTATGCGCGCGAACGCAAACAGGGCGCGGGCGGGACCATCGTCCACTATCCGGACGTGAAGCGCATGCTGCTGACCATGCGCGGCCTCACCCAGGCCGCGCGGGCTATTTGTTATGCGACCGCGGTGGCCATCGATCGCGCGCTACGCGAGAAGACGGAAGCAGCGCGCAAAAGCGCGCATGAGCGTGCCTCGTTGCTCACGCCGGTCGCCAAGGCGTTTGCCACCGACATCGGCATCGAGGTGGCCTCCCTCGGCGTGCAGGTGCATGGCGGCATGGGCTATATCGAGGAGACCGGCGCCGCTCAGCATTATCGCGATGCGCGTATCGCCGCCATCTACGAAGGCACCAACGGCATCCAGGCGCTCGATCTCGTCGCGCGCAAGCTGCCGCTCGACGGCGGCAATACCGTCGCGCGCTATCTCGGCGAGCTGCGCGAAACCGTAAAGCAAGTCGGCGCCAGCAATGCGCCGGGCTTTGGCCGCACGGCGGCGCGTCTTGACGAGGCGGTTGGCAACCTCGACCGCGCCACCAACTATCTGCTGGCGCAGAAGGGATCGCAGGCGGCGCTCGCCGGCGCCGCACCTTATTTGCGCTTGTTCGCCACGGCCGCCGGCGGCTGCCTGTTGGCGGAGCAGGCGCTCGCCGCCTTGCGCGCGAGCACCGATGGTGCTGGGCGCGTTGCGCTCGCGCGTTTCTTCGCTGAGAACATCGCGTCGCAGGCGGCCGGCCTCGAGCGCACCGTCACCGAAGGTGCCGAGTCGGTCCTCGACGCCGCTGCGCTGCCGATCGACTAACGCAATCCCGCCAAAAATCCGGCCGCAGGCGTCGCACCCGTTACTGCATCGTCTCCTTGCGCGCGGTATGTCAGACTAGGCGAAATTCTCATCGCCTCTACGTAGCACCCCGCGCCGCAGTTCAACTTCGCGGTCCCCATAAAGGAGTATCCCGCCGATGAGCGTCAGAATCGAAAAGAACGGAGCCGTGTGGACCGTCATTCACGACCGTCCGCAAGCGCGCAACGCCATGGATCCCGCCAGCGCGGATGCGCTCACCGCCGCCTTCCTCGAATTCGACGCCGACAAGACGGCATCGGTCGCGGTGTTCTACGGCGCCGGCGGCGCCTTCTGCGCCGGCTGGGACCTCAAATATGTGAGCACGCTCGATGCTGCCTACCCGCTCGGCGAATTGGACATTCCGACCGCGGGGCCGCGTGGCAATGGCGGCGAAATTTCGCGCGGTCCGCTCGGACCGTCGCGGCTCGAACTGGACAAGCCGGTGATCGCCGCCATCGAAGGCCCTGCTGTCGCCGGCGGCATGGAGCTGGGGCTGTGGTGCGATTTCCGCGTGATGGCCGAAGGTGCATATTTCGGCGTCTATTGCCGGCGCTGGGGCGTGCCGCTGATCGATGGCGGCACGGTGCGGCTGCCGCGCATCGTCGGCCAAGGGCGGGCGCTCGAGATCATCCTCACCGGGCGCAAAGTGCCGGCCGAAGAATGTCTGCGCATCGGCCTGTGCGAATATGTGACGCCCAAAGGCGGCGCACGCGAGAAGGCCGAGGCGCTGGCGCAGGAGATTGCGCGCTTTCCGCAAGTCTGCGTGCGCGCCGACCGCCGCTCCGCGATCAAAAGCCACGGCCTTCCCGTGCGCGAGGCGCTGATCCAGGAATGGTACAACGGGCGCGAAGCGTTGGTGAAAGACGGGGTCGCCGGCGCCTCCCGCTTCAAGAGCGGCCTCGGGCGGCACGGCGATTTCGCGAAAATTTGACACGGACGCGTTCAATGTCGCTGCAAGGCAAAGCACTCTTCATCACAGGCGCCTCCCGCGGCATCGGCCTTGCAATTGCACTGAAGGCGGCGCGCGACGGTGCCAATATCGCCATCGCGGCGAAAACGATCGAGCCGCATCCCAAGCTCGAAGGCACCATTCACAGTGCGGCGAGCGATATCGAGAAGGCCGGCGGCCGCGCGTTGCCGCTCGCCGTCGACGTGCGCGAGGAAACGGCGGTGAAGTCCGCGCTCGACGAAACCGCGCAGCGGTTCGGCGGCATCGACATCGTCGTCAACAATGCCAGTGCGATTTCGCTCACGCCGGTTGCACAGACCGACATGAAGCGCTTCGACCTGATGCACCAGGTGAATACGCGCGGCACCTTCATGGTATCGAAATATGCCCTGCCCTATCTGGCGAAAGGCTCGAATCCGCACATTTTGATGCTGTCGCCGCCGCTCGACATGCAGGAGAAATGGTTCGCGCCGCACACCGCCTATTCTCTGGCCAAGTTCGGCATGAGCCTGGTGGCGCTCGGACTTGCAGGAGAACTGCGCGGACGCGTCGCGGTCAATGCGCTATGGCCGCGTACCACAATCGCCACCGCCGCGATCAGGAATCTGCTCGGCGGCGATGCGGTGATGCGGCGCTCGCGCAAGCCCGACATCCTCGCCGACGCGGCCTATCGTATCTTCCACAAGCCGGTTAGTTTCACCGGCAACTTCCTCATCGACGACACGTTCCTTGCCGCCGAAGGCGTCACCGCTTTCGACCCATACCGCGTCGATCCCACGCAGCCGTTGCAGTTGGATTTCTTCGTCCCCGATACTGTTCCATTGCCGAAGGGCGTCAGCCTGGCCGCGAATCCTAAGCAATGAGCGGTGGACAGGCTTGCGCCGAGGAGCATAGAACGCATCGATGTCCACGCTCCTCCTTCACCATCCCGCCTGCCTCGATCACGTCACGCCGGCCGGCCATCCCGAGCGGCCGGATCGTTTGCGCGCGATCGAACAGGCGCTTGAGGACGAGAAGTTCCAGACGCTGGCGCGCGAGCAGGCGCCGGCCGCGCCGGCCGAGGTGATCGCGCTCTGCCATCCGGCCGACTACGTCGAGGCGATCCGCGGCGCTTCGCCCGAGCAAGGCATGGTGCGGCTCGACGCCGACACTTCGATGTCGCCCGGCAGCTACGAAGCGGCGCTGCGCGCGGTCGGCGGCGGCATGAGAGCGGTCGACGAGGTGATGAGCGGCGCCGTCAACAACACCTTCGTCGCGGTGCGCCCCCCCGGCCACCACGCCGAGGTAGCGCGGCCGATGGGCTTTTGCCTCTTCAACAGCGCGGCGATTGCCGCGCGCTACGCGCAAAAAAAGCACGGCGCCGAGCGCGCCGCCATCGTCGATTTCGACGTGCATCACGGCAACGGCTCGCAGGACATCTTCTGGTCGGACAAGACTGTGATGTACTGCTCGACGCACCAGATGCCGCTTTTTCCCGGCACCGGCGCGGTTTCCGAACGCGGCGAGTTCAACACCATCGTCAATGCGCCTTTGCGCCCCGGCGACGGCGGCGATCAGTTCAGGCAGGCCTTTGAAAGCACGATCCTGCCGCGGTTACGCGAGTTCAAACCGGACCTGATCGTGATTTCCGCGGGCTTTGACGCGCACATGCGCGATCCGCTCGCCAATCTCAATCTGGTCGAAGACGATTACACCTGGGTGACGAAAAAGCTGATGGACGTGGCCGATGCGAGCGCGAAGGGGCGCATCGTCTCCATGCTCGAAGGCGGCTACGACTTGCAGGGCCTCTCACGCTCGGTTGCCGCGCATGTTACGGCACTGATGCGTGGTTGAGCGGCGGCCATCCTCGCCTTTTTAAAAAAACACCGGATCGCGCTAGCGATACAATCTCACCGCGCCGTCAGGCCGCCGTCGACCGGCACATCGGCGCCGGTAACGAACGCGGCCTCGTCCGACAACAGGTAGACGCAGAGCGCCGCCACTTCGTCCGGTGCGCCCAGGCGGCCGAGCGGAATGTCGAGCGCGAGCTTGCTCTTCACCGTGGCGGGGTCTTTCGTGCCTGAGGCAATCTCGTCCACCATCGGTCCCTCGACAAAAGCAGGACACACCGCATTGCAGCGCACCGGCGGCTTGAAGCGCGCGCCATAGAGCGCCACCGATTTGGTGAGCAGCGACACGCCGCCTTTGGAGGCAGTGTAAGCGGCGAGGTTGGCGCTGCCGACCAGGCCGAGCACCGACGACAGATTGACGATCGCTCCGCCCTGCTTGCGCAACAGCGGCATGGCGGATTTGCAACCGAGGAAAGTGCCGTCCAGGTTGATCGAGAGCACTCGTTTCCATGCGGCGAAATCGGTCTTCTCGATATTGGCGACAATGGCAACGCCCGCCGCATTCACAAGGCCGTCGAGCTTGGCGATGCTGCCGACCACGCGTTGCCAGTCGCTTTCGGAGGTCACATCGAGCGCGATATCGCCGGGCCGGCCTTTGAGATCGCTGGCGATCGCTTGACCGCCTGCGCGTTTAATCGCGGTGACGATAGCGCTGCCGATCGCGCCGGCGGCGCCGGTCACCAGCACGGTCTTGTTCCTGAGCTCCGCCAAGCGCATCCCCCGTCATTGCCTTTTGCGTTATTGTCGAGCATTCATCGTCCGATGTCATCCGTCTGCCTGATCACCGGCGCTTCCGCAGGTATAGGCGCAGCCTTGGCGCGCGAGTTCGCTGCACACGGCCATACGCTTGTGCTCAGCGCACGGCGCGAGGCGGAAATGGAGGCGCTGGCGGCGGACATTGCCGGCGCCGGACATGCCCGGCCCGCCGTGATCGCCGCCGACCTCGGCTCGCCAGCGGGCATCGCCCAACTGGCCGAAATGATGAGCGCGCGCGGGCTCGAACCTGCAGTCCTCGTCAACAATGCCGGCTTCGGCCTTCTCGGCGAGGCGGCCGCACTCGATCTTGGCCGCGAGCTGGTGATGATCGATCTCAACGTACGCGCGCTCACCGACCTGACGATGCGCTTTCTAGACGGCGTGAAGCGGCAGCGCGGCGGTATCCTGAACGTCGCCTCGGTCGCGGCTTTCGTGCCCGGCCCCGGCATGGCGGTTTATCACGCCACCAAAGCCTATGTGCTGTCGTTCACGGAAGCCCTGCACGCCGAATTGGCAGCCGACGGCGTGCGCGTCTGTGCTCTTTGCCCCGGTCCGGTGAAAACCGAATTTTTCGCACGCGCCGGCGTGCCGCAAGGGTACTTTCCCGCGTTCCTCGCCCGCTCCGCCGAACGCGTGGCGCGCGAGGCCTATGAGGGCTTCATGGCCGGCCACCGGGTGGTTGCGCCCGGCACAATCAACCGCGCCTTGACCGTGCTGCCGCGCCTCTTGCCGCGGGGCGCGACCCTGGCGCTGACGGCGCAGCGCTGGCGCCGCGCGCGCCGCGGCGGTGGATAACGATCTATCTGGCTTGCGCGCCGGAGCTTAGAATACCAACTGAACCTTTTGCCGGGATGCCTTTATGGCCGAAACAAACAATGCCGACGTGACCAAGATGCCATTCGAGCGGGCGATCGACGAGCTTGAGTCCATTGTGAAGCGGCTGGAGGAAGGCAAGGTCCCGCTCGAGGAATCGGTGGCAATCTATGAGCGAGGCGAAGCGCTCAAGCGGCGCTGTGAGGACCTTTTGCGTCAGGCGGAAGCGCGGGTGGAGAAGATCACGCTCGGCACAGACGGTAAGCCGACCGGCAGCGAGCCGCTCGACGTCGAATAAGGTTTCCGGAGCCGGAACGCGCGGCCCTTGAAAACGGCCGCAATTTCGTTGTTCCAGAGTGCCGGCGATGAAATTTTCGCCGTTTTTTGAACGAAAACACGCTTCCGAACGACCGACAATTGCCTCGGCTGAGGGAACTGTGTAAGCCTCGCGCGGCGCCGGGGCAGCTAAACCCAATTGCGGAGTGCGTATTGTCCGAACAGTCCAAAAGGCCGCTGCTCGATCGTGTCCGTTTCCCCAGCGATCTGAAGAACCTGTCGCCCGACCAGCTCAAGCAGCTGGCGAATGAACTGCGCTGGGAGACCATCGACGCCGTTGCCAAGACCGGGGGGCATCTGGGCGCGGGGCTCGGCGTCGTCGAGCTTACGGTCGCGCTGCATTACGTTTTCGACACGCCGACCGACCGGCTGATCTGGGACGTCGGCCATCAAGCGTATCCGCACAAAATCTTGACCGGCCGGCGCGACCGTATCCGCACCATCCGGCAAGGCGGGGGCCTGTCCGGCTTCACCAAGCGCGCGGAAAGCGAATACGACCCCTTCGGCGCTGCGCACTCTTCCACCTCGATCTCCGCCGGGCTGGGGATGGCGGTGGCGCGCAACCTTGCCGGCAAGAAGAACAATGTCGTCTGCGTTATTGGCGACGGCGCCATGTCGGCGGGGATGGCCTATGAGGCAATGAACAATGCCGGCGCGCGCGACGAGCGGCTCATCGTCATCCTCAACGACAATGACATGTCGATTGCGCCGCCGGTCGGCGCCATGTCGGCCTATCTGGCGCGGCTGATCTCCGGGAAGACCTACACAACCTTGCGTGACATCGGCAAGCAGCTCGCCAAGCATCTGCCGAAGTTCTTCGAGCAAAAGGCCGAGCGCGCCGAGGAGTTCGCCCGCGGCTTCTGGACCGGCGGCACGCTGTTCGAAGAACTGGGATTCTATTACGTCGGACCGATCGACGGGCACAATATCGATCACCTGCTGCCGGTGCTGCGTAACGCCCGCGACCTCGATGCCGGTCCCGTCCTTGTCCATGTCGTGACGCAAAAGGGCAAGGGCTATACGCCCGCGGAAACTTCTGCCGACAAATATCACGGCGTAGTCAAATTCGATGTCGCTACCGGCGCGCAGGCAAAATCGACCGCGAAGGCACCGCAGTACACCAAGGTGTTCGCGCAAAGCCTGATCAAGGAGGCGCGCAAGGACGATCGTATCGTCGCCATCACCGCGGCAATGCCATCGGGGACCGGCCTCGACCTTTTCGAAAAGGAATTCCCGGCTCGCTTCTTCGATGTAGGCATTGCCGAGCAGCACGCGGTCACCTTCGCAGCCGGGCTGGCCACGGAAGGGTTCAAGCCGTTTGCCGCCATCTATTCGACCTTCCTGCAGCGCGCCTACGATCAGGTGGTGCACGATGTGGCCATTCAGCGGCTGCCGGTGCGCTTCGCCATCGACCGCGCAGGATTGGTCGGCGCCGATGGGCCGACGCATGCGGGCTCTTTCGACGTCACCTATCTCGGCTGCCTGCCCGGCTTTGTGATTATGGCGGCGGCGGACGAGGCGGAGCTGGCGCACATGGTGGCGACGCAGGTCGCGATAGACGACCGCCCCTCGGCGGTGCGCTATCCGCGCGGCGAGGGTATCGGCGTCCCCATGCCGGAGGCCGGTCAGCCGCTCGAAATCGGCAAAGGGCGTCTGCTGCGCGAGGGCCACAAGGTGGCGCTGCTGTCGTTGGGTACCCGTCTTGCCGAATGCCTCAAAGCCGCCGATGAGCTCGCGGCCCACGGCCTATCTACGACCGTTGCCGACGCGCGCTTCGCCAAGCCGCTGGATACCGCCCTGCTGCTGCGGCTCGCGCGCGAGCACGAAGTGCTGATCACCGTGGAGGAAGGCGCCATCGGCGGCTTCGGCGCCCACGTGCTGCAGACGCTTGCCGAGCACGGGCTGCTCGATCGCGGCCTGAAAGTGCGCTGTATGGTACTGCCCGACGTCTTCCTCGATCAGGACGCGCCGGCCGCCATGTATGCGACCGCCGGTCTCGATGCGCGCGGCATCGTCAGCAAGGTCTTCGAAGCACTCGGCAGAGAGGCCGCGGCGGAAGCCGTGAAGCGGGCTTAATGAGCTAGAGCCGGCGCTTGCGCTTGGGCACTTTCTTGCCTTTGCGGCGCGCCTCGGAAAGCCCGATCGCAATCGCCTGTTTGCGGCTCTTGACCTTCTTGCCGCTACGACCGCTTCTCAACGTGCCGCGTTTGCGCTTATGCATTGCGCGCTTCACATCTTTGGAAGCGCTCCTGGAGTATCTGCGTGCCATCCTTAGCTCCCGCTTTTGTCGACCAGCTCAATTTCTGCGGTGAACAACCGGTGGGAACAACCACATTGGATGGAACTTGGTTCCCGCGCTTCGCGACTGCCCGCCGATGACATCGGCTCCGCGTCAACGCGCTGACCGGTTGCTGGTCGAGCGCGGCCTGTTTCCGAGCCGCGCCAAGGCGCAGGCGGCGATCGCAGCGGGGCTGGTCACGGCTGACGATGTGGCCGTTCGCAAGGCATCCGAGGAAATCGCGGTGGATGCGCGCTTGCAGGCGCAGGCGGCGCATCCTTACGTCTCGCGCGGCGGCACAAAGCTTGCCGCGGCGCTTGCGCATTTCGGCTTTAATCCGCGGGGCCGCATTTGCCTCGACGTCGGCGCTTCGACCGGAGGATTCACTCAGGTGTTGCTCGAGGGCGGTGCCCGGCGCGTCTACGCGGTGGATGTCGGTCGCGCGCAGTTGCACGCAAGCTTGCGCGAGCGCGCGGAGGTCGTATCGCTCGAAGGGACCGACATTCGCCGCCTGTCATTGGCGGCGGTCGACGAGCCACCGGACTTGTTGGCGGTCGACGTGAGCTTCATTTCGCTCACGCTTGTGCTACCGGCGGCGGTCAAGCTGGCGGCAGCGCCTGCGCAATTGGTGGCGCTGATCAAGCCGCAATTCGAGGCCGGTCCACGCTTGGTCAAAAAAGGCATCGTGCGCGACCCGGCGGTGCATCACGCCGTCTGCGATGATCTTGCCGCCTTCGTTAGGACGCTCGGTTGGCGCGTGCTCGGCATCATCCCTTCCCCGATCGCGGGCGGCGACGGCAATATCGAATTTCTGCTCGGTGCCGGACGTGGTTGAGCGGCTGACGATTGCGCGGCTCGGCCAGCGAGGTGACGGCATCGCGGACACTGCCGCCGGCGCTGTCTACGTGCCTTACACGCTGCCGGGCGAAACGGTGACGGTTGAACCTGCCGCCGGCCACCGGGACCGCCGTCGTCTTATCCACGTCGACCAACCGAGCCATGAGCGCGCGCAGCCGATCTGCAGGCATTTCGGCGCGTGCGGCGGCTGCGCCCTGCAACACTGGTCGCTGGCGGAATATTTCCAATGGAAACGGCGGCTGGTCGTGGACGCACTTGCCGCAGCGGGGGTTGTCGCGCCGGTTTCGCCGCCGATCGATGCGCACGGCCGCGGGCGCCGGCGCGCAGTGCTGCATGCGCGCCGCGGTGCGCACGAGCTGCTGGAAGTCGGCTTTACGGCGCCGCGCGCTCATCACATCGTCGCCATAGACGCCTGTCCGATCTTGGCGCCGGAGCTTGCCGGCGCCATTCCTGCCGCCTGGGCGATCGCAGAAGCGCTCATCCGCACGCGCAAGCCGCTCGATATCCATGTGACCGCGGCCGATAATGGGTTGGACGTGGACCTGCGCGGCTCCGGTAGCCTGTCGGTAGCCGACATCGCCGCCCTGGCAAGAGTGGCCGAGCGGCACAAACTCGCGCGATTGACGCGTCATGGCGAACTGGTGGCGCAGCGCGTGCAGCCGATGCTTCACATCGGCCGCGCCAAGGTACCGCTGCCGCCGAGCTCGTTTCTGCAGGCCACCGCCGAAGGCGAGGAAGCGCTGGCGCGTTTAGCCATCGACGCGGTCGGTAACGCCAGGCACGTGGCGGACCTCTTCTGCGGGGTCGGGCCCTTTGCCCTGCGGCTTGCCGAGTGCGCCCGCGTGACCGCCGTAGACAGCGATGCCGATGCCGTCGCGGCACTTACGGCAGCCGCTGCCGGCGCGAGCGGGCTAAAGCCGGTCAAGGCGGTTACGCGCGACCTCTTTCGCCGTCCTTACGTCACAAGCGAGCTGAACGATCTCGACGCGGTTATTTTCGACCCGCCGCGCCAAGGCGCGGAGGCGCTAGCGCGCGAAATCGCCAAGAGTCGGGTGCGGAAAGTCGTCGCCGTGTCGTGCGATGCAGTCAGCTTCGCCCGCGATGCCAGGATTCTCGTCGACGGCGGCTACAAGGTTGTAAGCGTCACGCCGGTCGATCAATTCCGCTACTCGCACCATGTCGAAATCGTCGCTGTCTTCGCGCGCTAGCGGAAGTCGTATCCGCCCCAGCGGTCCTGCCACATCTTCTCGCCGATGGTGCAGGAGATGCGCGGTCTGTCGGCCGATGCCTTCAGGAGGCGCCGCGGCGGCTCGCGTCCGGCGACCTCGAGAACGAGCTTGGTGCGCGTCGCCTCGACGAATTGCGAGCGCTCGCGGACCGGAATCACGAAGGCGCCGCGGCCGCCGATCACGCAATCCTCGTAGTAAACGTCCAGGTTTTCGATATCCATGGTGCCGGGATTGGGGCGCTTGAGCATCAGCGGCAGCCCGTTGACCGTGATGCCGGCGGCGAGCACTTCGTCGCGCACCTGCACCACCGGCAGGCCGGCATTGTTGGCGCCGTCGCCCGACACGTCGATGACGCGGCGCAGGCCGCGATAGCCGCTGCCGTCGAACAGGCCCTTGGCGAACTGCAAGCCGCCCGAAATCGAGGTGCGCGAGGCGCGGCGATAGGGCGCTGCCGCAAGCTCGGCGGCGACGGCATCGGCCGACTCAGGGCCTTCGATCAGCCGCCATGGCACGATCACCTTCTGGTCGAACTGGCCGGCCCATTCGATGTAGGTGACGGCGATCTTGGCGTTGGCGCCTTCGCGCAAAGCCTGCAGGAATTCCTTCGAGCGCAGCGCGGTGACGTAGCCCTCGCGCTGCAACGCCTGTTCGTCGGGGTCCATCGAGTAGGACACGTCGACCGCCAGCACGAGCTCGACGTCGACAGGCATTGCACCGGGACGGGTGTCGGCAAAGCGCGGGACGCCCGCGGCCGGTCGTGCGAAGGCCGCGACCAGCGCAAGCGTGGCGACCGTCAAAAGGCTGCGCGGCATCCACATTGCTTTCGCCCTCACCCGCAGGCTGCCACAAACCTGCGGGCGACAATATGGCGCCACGCGCGCCGCGTGCGAGGAGAAATACAAAGGCCAGCCGGACGCCGCCGGCTGGCCTCGTATTCCCGCGAAGAGCGAGGCTAAGTCGATTGCAAGTGCCGCGACCGCATCGAGCGCAGTACCGTCACGGCAAGCAACGCGGTGATGATGTCCAGCGCCGCCACAATGAAGAACACGGCTGTCCAGCTTCCGGTACTTTGCTTGAGGAACGCCGCAGCCGGTCCGCCCAAGATCGAGCCGACCCCTTGGGCGATGTAGAGGAAGCCGTAGTTTGTCGCCGCGTATTTTGGGCCGAACGTGTCCGTCAGCGTCGAGGGAAACAGCGAGAAGATCTCGCCCCAGCCGAAGAACACGAGGCCGGTCAGCACCACGAACAGCGCCGGATGGTCGAGAAAGGCAAACAAGACGAGGATGCCGACGCATTCAAGACTGAACGCCAATCCCATCGTCCATTCACGGCCGATGTGATCGGACACCCAACCGAAGAACGGCCGCGTCAGACCGTTGGTGAAGCGCGATATCGTCAGCGACAGCGGCAAGGCCGCCATGCCGAGCACCAGCACCTCGGCGACTTTGTACTCATGCGCAAAAGGCCCGACATTCGACACCACCATGAGCCCACTGGTGGCCATCATGCTCATCATGATGAACAGCAGCCAGAAGATGGGGCTTTGCAGCATTTCGCGCGGTGTGTAGCTGCGGGTGGCCTGCATCGTGCTGGCGGTGGCCGGCGAATAGCCCTCGGGCAACCACCTCTCCGGCGGCGTGCGCAGCCATTGCGCCGCGACAATACCGATGACGCCTTGGATGATTCCCCAAACGACCAGCGTATGCGCATAGCCGGCGGTCTTGATCATGTTGTCGATGGGGAAGCTGGTGAAGATCGCGCCGAAGCCGTAGCCGGCGGCCGCGATACCCGCAGCCAGCCCGCGGCGATCAGGAAACCAGCGCACCATCAGGCCGATAATGCCGACATAGATGATGCCGGTGCCGAAGCCGCAGATGACGCCGTAAGTGAAATAGAGCGCCCAGATGTTGTCGACATAGCTCGACAAGATCCAGCCTCCGCCCGACATCGCCGCGCCGACTGAAATCAAAAGCCGCGGCCCGAACCGGTCGACGAGATAGGCCTGCAACGGCGAGCACCAGGTTTGCAGAATGATCAGCAGCGAAAAGGTCCACTGCAATTCTGCGAGGGTCGTACCGAGCTTCTGATTGAGCGGGCCGGTAAACAACGTCCACACATATTGCGGGCTTGAAATCGACATCATCGCAATCAAGCCGAGGATGAGTTGTGACCAGCGATTCCAATACCAGGCCGTCGTCCCCGCAGTCGTCGTTGTCGTCGTCATGATGCACACCCCTGATACGCACCTGCCCCTTATCCGAGCAGACAGTATTTGCCCCTTTGCGGCGGATCGCAATGGCTCATGACCAAGAATCGGGCGATCAGTTTTCGATCGGCTCGGTGGCGACGATCTCGATGCCGAAGCCGCCGAGGCCGACATAGGTGCGCTGCGAAGAAGCGAGCAGCCGGATCGAGGAAATTCCGAGATCCTTCAATATCTGGGCGCCGAGACCGATCTCGCGCCATTGCCGTGAGCGCGCGGCCTCGGCGCCGGTGTCTGCCTCGTGCGGAATGTCCGCCACAGGCACGCCGGCGCTGCCATCGCGCAGAAAGACGAGAACGCCGCAGCCCGCCGTTTTGAAGCGCGCCAGCGACGCATGGATCGCTTTGGCGCCGCCGAAAATATCGCCGATTACGTCGGCGCGATGCAGCCGCGCCGGCACGCCTTTGCCGCCCCCGACTTCGCCGTAAACAAAGGCCATATGATGCACGCGGTCGAAGGGCGTCACGTAGGCATAGCCTTTCAGCGTGCCGATCTCCGAGGCAACGTGAAATTCGCCGACGCGCTCCACCAGCTTGTCGCGGCTTTGCCGATAGGCAATCAGGTCGGCGATCGACAGCTGCGCAAGCTTGTGCTTCTGCGCGAAGGCCGCGACCTCCGGCCCGCGCATGACCGCGCCCTTCTCGTTCATCAGCTCGGCAAGCACGCCGACCGGCGGCAGACCGGCGAGCCGGCAAAGATCGATGCAGGCTTCCGTGTGCCCCGAGCGCATCAACACGCCGCCCTGGCGGGCGACAAGAGGAAAAACGTGGCCCGGGCGCACGAAATCGGCGGCGCCGCTATTGTCGTTGGCAAGCGCGCGCACGGTGTTGCAGCGCTCCTCGGCCGAGATGCCGGTGGTCAGGCCGTGCTTGACGTCCACCGACACAGTGAAGGCCGTGCCCAGCGGCGCCTGGTTCTCCGCCACCATCGGATCGAGGTGCAGCTTGCGCGCAAGCTCGCCCGAGAGCGGCGCGCAGACGATGCCGGAGGTATTGCGGATAATGAAGGCCATCTTCTCCGGCGTGCACAGAGACGCCGCGACGAAAAGGTCGCCCTCGTTCTCGCGATCATCGTCGTCGGTGACGGCGACGATCTCGCCTGCCGCAAAGGCCTTGATCGCAGCGTCGACGCGGCTGTGACTATCGGACACCCGGTGTCTCCGCGCGCTCCATGACCCTCTCGCTTTGCGGCAAAAAACTCACTTTCCTTTGAACGGCCACGCTGTCCCCTCGCCGACCTGCCCGCGGTGCATGAGGTAATGGTCCGCCAGCACGCACGCCACCATGGCTTCTCCGACCGGCACGGCGCGAATGCCGACGCAAGGGTCATGTCGCCCTTTGGTCGCCACTTCGGTGTCGCGGCCGTATTTGTCGACCGTTTTGCGCGGAGTGAGGATCGAGGAGGTCGGCTTCACCGCAAAGCGGGCGACAATCTGCTGCCCTGTCGAAATACCGCCGAGAATGCCGCCGGCGTGGTTCGACAGGAAGATCGGCTTGCCGTCATTGCCCATGCGCATCTCATCGGCGTTGTCGATGCCGCTCATCGCGGCGGTGGCAAAGCCGTCCCCGATCTCCACGCCTTTGACGGCATTGATGCCCATCAGCGCGGCGGCGAGATCGCCGTCGAGCTTGGCGTAGACCGGCGCGCCGAGACCGGGCGGCACGCCGTCGGCCACAACCTCGATCACCGCCCCGCAGGAAGACCCTTCTTTGCGCACGCCGTCGAGATACTGCTCGTAGAATTTCGCCTGCTTGGCGTCCGGGCAAAAAAATGGATTGTTGCCGACCTCGTTCCAGTCCCAGCGCGCGCGGTCGATCTTGTGCGGGCCCATCTGCACCAGGGCGCCGCGCACGGTTAAGCCCGGCACGATCTTTCGCGCGATGGCGCCGGCGGCGACGCGCGCCGCCGTCTCGCGCGCCGAGGCGCGGCCCCCGCCGCGATAATCGTGGATGCCGTATTTGACGTCGTAGGTGTAACCGGCGTGGCCGGGTCGGTACTTATCCTTGATCTCGGAGTAATCCTTCGTTCGCTGGTCGACGTTCTCGATCATCAGCAGGATCGGTGTGCCGGTGGTGACCTGCACGCCGTTATCGCCGGCAAACACGCCGGACATGATCTTCACCGCGTCCGGCTCTTGGCGCTGCGTGGTGAAGCGCGATTGCCCGGGGCGGCGCTTGTCGAGCTGCTGTTGAATGTCCGCCACGGTGAGTGGAATGCGTGGTGGGCAGCCATCGACCGCGCAGCCGATCGCGGGCCCATGGCTTTCGCCGAAGCTGGTAAAGCGAAAAAGATGCCCGAAGGTGTTGAACGACATGACATTCCCGTACCGCGCGCGTGTGCGGTGGTCAAATAAAGGGCGAATTGTCCGCCGTCATGCCGGCCTTATGCCGCGCATTCACGCGTTTTTGTTAAGAAAGTTAAGGCGCGGATTCGGCCGAGCACAGCCATGACGAGCTCAGGCATATCGCGTCAGCGTTTCGCCTTCGAACACGTAAACCACGCCCTGCGCGATATCGATGAGCGGCGCCGCTGCGGGCCTGGCGATGCCGAGCGAGGCCATCAGCCCGCGCGCCGTGCCGCCATGTGCAGTAACGACAGCGTCGCGGCTCAACCCATCGTACCAGGCGCGCATGCGGGCGGCGACCGCCTTGTAGCTCTCGCCGCCTGGCGGCACGAAATGCCACTTGTCGTGCTCGCGCTGAGCGATGCGCTGCGGATCGTGCATGCGCAACTGTGCTATGGTGAAACCCTCCCAGGCACCGAACGAGATTTCGCTCAGCCGCGGCTCGACACGATAGCCTTGCGCATCCAAGCCCAGGGACTGGCGCGCCAATTCCATGGTTTGACGGGCACGCCCGAGCGGGCTCGAAATATAGTCGAGCGCGCCTGGATCGCGAGCCTCGCGAGCAAACAGATCGCCCAACACCTTGCCGCAATGGGTAGCCTGCGCGCACCCGCGCGCATTGAGCGGCACGTCCTGCTGTCCTTGCAGGCGGCCGGCGACGTTCCAGTCTGTCTCGCCGTGGCGGATGTAATAGATCGTGGGAGGCCGCCCCATCGAACCCCATGTTCGGGGCCTTGACCGCGAATGCGCGATCTCGTCTGCCGTGCCCCGATTCTGCCGACGGTCTTTCTTAGCGGCAGGATAGCGATGGGTCGACGCCCTTCCGGCTTGTCGCCCGCATCGTCTGTCAAAGGCCGTGGCGAGAAGAACGCTACCTACTTGAGGATGACGCTTCTCAGCACGACTGCGTCGTTGTGGTCTTCGTCGCGGGCGGAATACACAAGCGTCATCGGACCGCGGCGCGCACACGCGCGCAGCCGCTCGATCTGCTCAGGCTTGCGCTTGAGCTCCGCCCGATAGCGAACCCGAAACTCGCCCCACCGTGCGGGATCGTGGCCGAACCACTTTCGCAAAGCGGTGCTCGGCGCGATGTCCTTTATCCATTCGTCGATCGCCGCATCGGCTTTTTTCACGCCGCGCGGCCATAGCCTGTCGACGAGCACGCGCTTGCCGTCCGCCGCCTTCGGCGCATCATAGGCTCGCTTCAGTTTTACGTTTGCCGGTTTGATCTTGCGAGCCATCGCTCCGTCACCACAAAATACCCGCAGCCCAACCTGCGGCTATGGCCACCCGCTTCAACGAAGCGCCTTCGGCCGTGCACGCGAAGCGGTCAGAGTCTCGTGCGGATGGCGGCGATCGCCGCGGACATTCGACTTGCGAACATAGGTGATCACCGCATCGGGATTCTCGTGCTTCGCTCTGAGCGCGGCCAGCAACGCGTCCTCATCATCGACGATCACCGATCTTGACTGCGTTCGCTGACGCAGGCCGACAATATATCTGCCCATCGGATATCCTTAATTCGCCTGCGCCGGCTTCTCTTCCGCCTGCGGCAATATGTTGAGCATCAGCGCCGAATGCGCATAGGCGCCGCCGGCTCTCATCTCAGCCGCAACCCACGTCGCTTCCATCAGTTCCTCCGCCGTCGCACCGGCGCGCAACGCGGCTTTCGTATGCCCGGTAATGCAGTAGGGACATTGCGTGACATGGGCCACAGCAACCGCGATGATCTGCTTGGTCTTCGCCGGCAGCGCGCCGTCGGCGAACACGGCTTTGCTGAACGCATCGAACGCCGCCTGCTGGGCGGGCGCCAACGCCCGGCGCTTGCGTGCCGTTTCGGATGTCGGCTGGGGATACATTGT
>DASRDF010000136.1:0-29652 GCA_035652735.1 Pseudolabrys sp.
CGGCGACCATGTGGCCGATGCGAACATCGCTTTCTTCGGCGACTACGCCGCCGGCAATTTCTTCACGGTACCCGACGGGGCACCCGACCCGAACGGCGGCACCTTCATCGAAGAGCACGGCCCAGTCATCTCGGCCGAGACCCAGACCGTGACCAGCGACCCGAATACGCATGTAACCACGATCAGCGGCCTTTCCGTTGCCGATGCCTTCGACACCAATCCGAACGATGTATTCAGCATCACCGCGGTGGCCGGGCAGGGGACCTTGGCGCCGCACGGGCAAACCGGCACCAGCGATACGTTGTCGTTCTCCGGCACGCTCAGCGACATCAACAATGCGCTGGCCGAAGGCGTCGACTACAGCCCGACGCTCGACGGCAACAACCAGCCGCCTGCCCAGGACCACGTGTCGCTTAATATTCAGGATGCGAACGGCGCCATCGATGAAATCAATTTCGTCTTTAACGTCGCCGGCCAGCCCGACGGAAGCGGCAATATCAATCTCAACGGAACCAGCGGCAAAGACGTGATCTACAACACCAGCGCGGGCAGTAATCCGGGAGGCACCACTGACACGATGACGGGCGGCGCCGGTTCCGACACCTTCGTGTTCCGCAATTTCTCGCCGCAGACGCCACACAACGATCTCGTGGCCGACTTTAACCTCAATCAGGACTTTCTGAATTTCGATCACACGACCTTTGCGACGATTTCCGACGTTCTCGCCGCCGCCCATGCCGATCCGAATAATGCGGCGAATACAGTCATTACGGTCGATAACCACAACACCGTGACCATTAACAATGTCACCGTTGCCGACCTCACCCAGCACCAAAATCACATTTTAGTCGTATAATATCCTCTATCGTCACAATTCCCTTGAGGACCGGCTTCCAGGATGCTCAAGCACCACCCGCACGGACCGCCCGCGCATGGAGCGCCGTCGGAGCTTGGGCTTGCGCTCAAGGCTTGCCGCGGCGCCTTCATCGGCACCGGGCTGATCAGCGGCATGAGCAACATCCTCACGCTCACCGGCTCCTTCTTCATGCTCGAAGTCTACGATCGTGTGCTGCCGAGCCGCAGCATGCCGACGCTCGTCGGCCTCGTCGTGCTGGTGATGTTTCTTTACGGCGCCCTCGGCGTGCTCGACGCGCTGCGCGGGCGCATCCTCGGCCGCATCGGCATCGCGCTCGACGAAACATTGAGCGGCCGGGTCTATGACACGTTGGTGCAGCTGCCGTTGCGCATCGGCGGGCGCAGCGAGGGCAATCAGCCGCTGCGCGATCTCGATTCCATCCGCGCCTATCTCTCCACGCTCGGGCCGGTGGCGCTGTTCGATCTGCCGTGGATCCCGCTCTACCTCGCGATCTGCTTCGCCTTCCATCCGCTCATCGGCGTCACCGCGCTGGTCGGCGCCATCATCCTCATCGTCCTGACGCTGTTCACCGAGGTGCTGCTGCGCGCGCCCAACAAGGCGGCGGCCGAAGCGGCGATTACGCGCAACAGTCTCGCCGAGGCCAGCCGCCGCAACGCCGAGGCGTTGACCGCCATGGGCATGGCCGGCCGCATGGCGCAGCGCTGGAGCGAGGCCAACCGCAAATACATGGCCAACCAGGGCCGCGCCGCGGATGTGTCCGGCGGCTTCGGCGCCGTCTCCAAGGTGCTGCGCATGATGCTGCAGTCCGGCGTCATGGCGGTCGGCGCCTATCTGGTCATCCACGAAGAGGCGAGCGGCGGCATTATCATCGCGAGCTCGATCCTGAGCGCGCGGGCGCTGGCGCCCGTCGATCTCGCCATCGCCAACTGGAAGGGCTTCGTCACCGCGCGTCTGGCGTGGCACCGCCTGACCGCGCTGCTCGCGGCGCTGCCGGCGCGGGCAAAGCCGATGGCGCTGCAGCCGCCGTCGCACCGCCTGGTGGTCGAGCAGATCAGCGGCGCGCCGCCCGGCGTGCAGAAGGTCGTGGTGCAGGATGTCGCCTTCAAGCTGGAAGCCGGGCAGGGGCTCGGCATCATCGGGCCGAGCGGCTCCGGCAAGTCGTCGCTGGCGCGCATGCTTGTCGGCGTGTGGCAGCCGCTGCGCGGCCATGTGCGCCTCGACGGCGCCGCGCTCGATCAATGGTCGCCCGACGCGCTCGGCGTGCACATCGGCTATCTGCCGCAGGACGTGGAGCTGCTCGCCGGCACCGTGGCGCAGAACATTGCCCGTTTCGAGGCCCAGCCGGACCATGAAGCCGTCATCGCTGCGGCCAAGGCGGTCGGCGTGCACGACATGATCGTGCGGCTGCCGTCGGGCTATGAGACGCAGGTGGGGGAGCACGGCACCGCGTTGTCGACTGGGCAGGCGCAGCGCGTGGCGCTCGCCCGCGCCGTCTATCGCGATCCGTTCTTGGTGGTGCTCGACGAGCCCAACTCGCATCTCGATTCCGAAGGCGACGAGGCGCTGACCCGCGCCATCCTCGGCGTGCGCGAGCGCAAGGGCATCGTCATCGTCATCGCGCATCGTCCGAGCGCCATCGCCGGCGTCGATCAGATCCTGGTGATGAACCAGGGCAAGGCGCAGGCCCTCGGGCCCAAGGACGAGGTGCTGTCCAAGGTGCTGCGGCCGCAGCAATTGTCGCAGCCGCTCAAGGTCGTGCCTACCGGAGGCGCCAGCGCATGACGGTGTTGGCTCAAAGTGGACCGCGAAACGCAAATGCCCGCGAGCGGACGCCAATCGATCGGAGCATACTCCCAACCCCGCTCATTCCCGCGCAAGCGGGAATCCAGGTCACGGGCACGGAAATGTTTGGTCAGGCTCACCTGGGTCCCCGCTTTTGCGGGGACGAACGGATGCAAATGCCGGCAAATGCACGCAAATCGAGTGGAGCGTACGCCCAACTTTCAGCTCCGTTCATTCCCGCGCAACCGGAATCCAGCCCACGCCCGCTCATTCCCGCGCAAGCGGGAATCCAGGGCCACTTTGGCAGGGACGCGCGGATGACCATGGCGTTTTTTCGAACATAGAGGCCGGCGCGTGACGATCAGGACGAAAATCGCGGAGACCGCCGGCCGCTTGACCGATTGGATCGCCGACCTGGTGCCGCCGGCGGCGCCCGGCAGCGCCCAGAAGTCGATCCATAACCACCTGGTCGCCGGCGGCGTCATCGTGCTGGTGCTCGCCTTCGGCGTCGGCGGCTGGGCCGGCACTACGGAAATCGCCGGCGCGCTGATCGCCCAGGGCTCGATCGTGGTCGATTCCAACATCAAGAAGGTCCAGCACCCGACCGGCGGCGTGGTCGGCAAAGTCTTCGTGCAGGACGGCGACCGCGTCAAAGAGGGGCAAATCCTGGTGCAGCTCGACGACACCGTCACCCGCGCCAATCTCGCCATTGTCACCAAGGGCTTGGATGAGCTGGCCGCGCGCAAGGCGCGGCTGGAGGCCGAACGCGACGGCGCCGCTGCCATCACATTCCCGCCCGATTTGCTGGGGCGGCAGAGCGACCCGGCGGTGGCGACCGCCATTGGCAATGAGCGCAAGCTGTTCGATCTGCGCCGTTCGGCACGGGCGGGTCAAAAAGCGCAGCTGGAACAGCGCATCGGCCAGCTCAAGGACGAAATTACCGGGCTGACGGCGCAACTCGAAGCCAAGGCGCAGGAAACCAAGCTGATCAACAAGGAACTCGAAGGGGTGCGCGATCTCTACCAGAAGAACCTGGTGCCGCTCACCCGGGTCAATTCGCTGGAGCGCGACGCCGCCCGGCTCGAGGGCGAGCGCGGCCAGTTGCTCGCCTCGGTGGCCCAGGCCAAGGGCAAGGTCAGCGAGACGCAGCTGCAGATTATCCAGATCGATCAGGATCTTAGCAGCGAGGTGGCGAAGGATCTGCGCGAGGTCGACGCCAAGCAGGGCGAATATGTCGAGCGCAAGGTCACGGCCGAGGACCAGCTTAAGCGCATCGACATCCGCTCGCCGCAGGACGGGGTGGTGCTCGATTCCAAGGTGCACACCGTTGGCGGCGTCATCACCGCCGGCGACACCATCATGCAGATCGTCCCCGCCTCCGACCAGCTGCAAGTCGAGGCGAAAGTGAATCCGCGCGACATCGATCAGGTGCAGGTCGGCCAGGCCGCGGTGCTGCGCTTCGAGGCGTTCAACCTGCGCACGACGCCGGAGATCAATGGCACCGTTACCCGCGTCTCGGCGGACACGACCACCGACCAACGCACTGGTCAAAGCTACTATGTCATTCGCATCGCCATGACTAAGGAAGAGATCGCCCGCCTTGGCGACGTGAAGCTCATTCCCGGTATGCCCGTCGAAGCGTTCGTGCAGACGGGCGACCGCACGGTGTTGTCCTACCTGATCAAGCCGTTGCAAGATCAATTCAACCGGGCCTTCCGGGAAAAGTGACGCTGCTCCCGGGTGCGGGGTGAGTTCTCATGGTCTGGCTCTCCCGTCTGGCGAAGCGTTTCGGGCTCGCGCGCGGTCTTGCGCTGGCCCTTTTGGTCGCCCTTGCCGCATTGCGCATTGCCAATCCGCAGCCGATCGAGGAATTGCGTGTCCGCGTTTTCGACCAGTATCAGGTGCTACGCCCGCGCGAAGCCAAGCAGCGGCCCGTGGTCATTGTTGATATCGACGAAAAAAGCCTGAAAGAGATCGGGCAGTGGCCGTGGCCGCGCACGCGGATCGCCGATCTGGTGGCGCGGCTGACGCAGATGGGCGCGCTCGCCATAGGGTTCGACGTCGTATTCCCCGAGCCGGACCGCATGTCGCCTGCGCTCGCGGCCGAAACATTCCGTAATCTCGATCCAGCGACGATCGATAAACTACGAGCATTGCCGAGCAACGATGCCGTGTTCGCCGACGCCATCAAGCATTCGCGGGTCGTGCTCGGTGAATCCGGTCTACCGTTCACAGTACCGGAACCGCCGGGCACACCGGTGCCGGTCGGCGTCGCCAGCCTTGGTGCCGATCCGCGGCCGTTCCTGTTCAATTTTCCCGGCCTGCTGCGAAACGTGCCCGAGCTTGAGCGCGCGGCGAGCGGCCGCGGCCTCTTCACCATCCGCACCGAGCGCGACGGCATCGTGCGGCGGGTACCAATGGTCATGCGCGCACAAGGCATCGTCATGCCGTCGCTCACGCTTGAGATGCTGCGCGTCGTCAGCGGCGCCAGCACACTTCTCATGCGCGCCGACCGCGCGGGCTTGCAGAGCGTCGCCGTGCCCGGCTTCGTCGTTCCCACCGATCGCAACGGGCAGCTCTGGATTCATTTCGCGCCGCACGACCAAGCGCGCTACGTGCCCGCGGCCGATGTCCTTGACGGCAAGATACCTGCCGACCGCGTGCGCCAGCGCCTGGTGTTGATCGGCACCTCCGCCGTCGGACTGCTCGACGCCAAGACTACGCCCATCGACCCGGTCATGCCGGGCGTCGAGGTGCACGCGCAGGTCCTCGAAAATATCCTAACGGGTTCGGTTCTGGCGGCGCCGAATTACGCCATCGGTGTCGAGCTTCTCGCGGCGCTCCTTGTCGGTTTGATCATCGTATGGCTGGCGCCGATCCTTAATCCACACTGGCTGCTCGGTTTCGGGATTATCATCGTTGCCGCCAGTGTGGGCGCTTCCTGGTATTTGTTTGTGCAGGATGGGCTGCTGTTCGATTTCACCTACCCCTTGCTCTCGAGCCTGTTGGTGTACCTGACGCTGATGTTTGCGAATTACATGAGCGAGCAGGCGCAGCGTCGGCGCATCCGTTCCGCGTTTAGCCAATATCTTTCGCCGGCCCTGGTCGAACAACTTGCGCAGTCACCGGAGAAGCTGGTGCTTGGCGGTGAAGAGCGCGAGATGACGATTCTGTTCAGCGATGTACGCGGCTTCACCACGATTTCGGAAAGCTTCAAGCACGATCCGCAGGGCCTGACGCACCTGATGAACAGCTTCCTGACCCCGTTGACCAACGCCATCATAGAGCGCAAAGGCACGATCGACAAATACATGGGCGACGCCATCATGGCGTTTTGGAACGCGCCCCTGCATGATCCGATGCACGAGATCAATGCCTGCGAGGCTGCGCTCGACATGCAACAGCGTGTCGCCGATCTTAATCGGAGACGCGCAGAGGAGGCCAAGGCCAAAGGCACGCGTTACATCGAACTCAACGTTGGCGTTGGTCTCAATACCGGGACTTGCGTCGTCGGCAATATGGGCTCGGACCTGCGGTTCGACTACTCCGTGCTCGGCGACAGCGTCAATTTGGCCTCACGCCTGGAGGGACAGACCAAAAACTATGGCGTTCCCATTATCATTGGAGCGCGTACCGCGCAGGCCGTGCGCGATAAATTTGCGCTCATCGAAGTCGACTACATCACTGTCAAGGGGAAGACCGAACCTGAGGTGATCTACACGTTGCTCGGACGCAAGGACCTGGCAGCTTCCAGCCAGTTCGAAAAACTCTACGATCTCAGCGCTAAAATGCTGGAGCGCTATCGCAACCGCGAGTGGGATTCTGTGATGGCCATCATAGAGGCAAGCCGCGGGGCCGCCGATTATTTCGGCTTGGATGGGCTTTTAGAGCTGTACTGCGAGCGGGTGCGGGCGTTCAGACTTAACCCGCCGCCTGACGACTGGAATGGCGTCTATGCGCTGCAGACGAAGTGATAGCCGGCGGGAAGGGCTCAAGGACGGGTAGGACGCCGACGCCGGCCTTATCGGGGCCGGGCGCGGCTGGGGGGTGCCATGGCGTCAATGCGGGTTCGCTTTTGGGGCGTGCGTGGCAGCATTCCGTGTCCGGGGCCTGACACTATCCGCTATGGCGGCAACACCCCTTGCGTCGAAATTCGCTGCGGGGATCGCGTCCTCATTTTCGATGCCGGCACCGGCATTCGTGCGCTCGGCCATGCCCTTATCGGTGCGGGTATGGCAGCGGATACCGACATTTTTTTCAGTCACTGCCATCTCGACCACGTCATCGGACTGCCGTTCTATGCGCCGCTGTTCTCGGCCGGCAACCGCGTGCATTTGTGGGCCGGCCATCTCGAGGATACGCCCGGCGTCGAGGATGCTGTGCGGAAGGTTATGAGCTTTCCGTTGTTCCCGATCGAGGTTGAGACCTTCCGCGCGCACTTGGAATTCCACGATTTCCGCGCTGGCGAAAGCCTGAAGCCGCGGCCAGGCATCGAGGTGAAGACAATGCCATTGAGCCACCCCGGCGGCGCCACCGGCTATCGCGTGGAGTTCGAAGGCCGCTCGGCCGCTTATCTCACCGATATCGAATTGGGCGACGGCCCCTTCGATGAAGGCGCGATGGTTCTGGCCCAAGATGCTGGGGCGCTCATCGTCGATTCGACCTACACCGATAAGGAAATGCCGGAGCATCGCGGTTGGGGGCATTCCAGTTGGCAACAGGTCGTGCGCTTTGCCAACAAAGCCCGGGTGGGGAAGCTCTGCTTGTTTCACCACGACCCCGACCATGACGATGCTTTTATGGACGCCATGGCAGCCGCCGCCGACGAGGTGCGTCCCGGCACGCTTGTGGCGCGGGAGGGACTGGCTGTTGATCTCTGATCAGTGTGCGCGTCGCTGGATATTTGTGCTGCGCCGCGCCGGCTGCCACTACCCCGTCTTGGCGACAGATTCGAGTTGGGCACGCTTGACGATGACGATGGCGTTATCCTCGATGCGGATAATGCCTCTGCGCTGCCAGTCACGTAGGCACTTGTTGACGCTTTCCCGCGTCATTCCCACGATGTTCCCCAGCTCACGCTGGGTGAGACGGATGCGCGCGCCGGCGCGAGCACCGGCAAAGCCCGCCGCCATGTCGGCCATCCGCAGCAGCGCCTTGGCAAGCCGGACCGGCAGTTGCAGGAACGCCATTTCTGCGATTTGGCGGTCGCTGTGGCGCAAACGCGCGCATAACAGATCGACGAGGCGGGACCAGCCTGTAGGATTGCTTTCAAGAAAGGCGAGCACGTCGCGCCGCTCGAGGACCGCCAAGGTGCAGTCCGTCATTGCCGTTGCTTCCGCAGTACGCTCTTTGCCGTCGAGAACGGCGATCTCGCCGAACACTTCGCCCGGTTGGATAATCGCAAGCACGATTTCCTTTCCCTCAGGGGAGGGAACGCTGATGCGGACAGTGCCGTCGAGCACAGACATCATGCTGTCGCCCCTGGCACCCATAAGGAAGATCGTTTCACCTGCGTTGAACGTGCGCATGCGGGCGCGGGCCGCCAACTCGCCGCGTTCCTGCGGACTAAGTCCGCGAAACAGAACGCACTCGCCGAGCATGCGACGTGCCTTTTCAAGAGTGCTGCGGTCGGACGCCTGCATGAGCGTGCATTGAATAGTCGCAAATAATGGGTGCAAAAAACCATGATGGCAATGCCGTGGTCCTTGCACTTACCGGCCATGCGGCGCTGCTATGGAGGTCTGTGCTCCAAGGAGGCCGTTTTCGCGATCTAAAAATACTGTAGGCATTGCAATGCGGTAATGCGCATCATACGGGGTCGAAGGGGAGGGTCGGCGCAATGGTATTTCGTTCACTGGGCGTATTCGCGCAACTGAGTGCTGCAGTGTGGTTGGCTCTAGCAGGCGGCGCGCTCGCCGACCCTTATGAGGACGGATTGCTTGCGTACAACAGAGGCGATTTCGCGACCGCGCTAAAGGTTTTCCGACCGCTCGCGGAAAGCGGCGATGTGCGAGCCGAGAATGCCCTTGGCCGCATGTACGCGCGCGGCGAGGGCGTTGCCAAAGACTTTGCCGAGGCCAAGCTCTGGTTCGGCAGGGCAACGGAGCAGGAGCGTGCCCTGTCGGCTTACAACTCGGGTGATTTTGCCGCTGCGCTCCGCATGTATCGGCCGCTCGCGGATAAGGGCCAGATTTTGGCCGAGTATATTGTCGGACTCATATACGCCAACGGCCAAGGCGTCGCGCAGGATTACGCCGAGGCGATGAAATGGCATCGCAAGGCCGCCGAACAGGGCGAAGCCAAGGCGCAGTTCAGCGTCGGAGTCATGTACTTCAAGGGCTTAGGAGTCGCGGCCGATCGGGCGGAGGCCTTCAAATGGTACCGCCGGGCAGCCAATCAAGGAAACGCAACCGCTATCTACAACCTTGCAGCCATGTACGCCAAAGGAGAGAGCACGCCTGCGGATCTGGTCACCGCGCGTATGCTTTACAGCCTTGCTGCGGATCGCGGCATCAAAGCGGCCGCCGAAGCGAAGCAGCAGCTCGCGGCCTCGATGAGTCGGGAGCAAATCGCGGAGGCCGACAAACGCGCGGCGGAATGGCGGCCGAAACCCGAGCATTAGTGCACGGGTCTGCAAACATGCCGCCGGCGATTACGCGCTGCAGATAATCAAAACGGTTCGTACTCCCGCAGTTTCGGCATTACTTGTTCGCCGAACAGCCGGATTGACTGCATGACATTGTCTTCGGGCAGATCGGAAAAATTGAATTCGCCCAAGAACACATTGAACACGCCGGACTGCGCAGCTGCGCGCAACCTCTCCGCCACCGTTTCGGGTGAGCCAATGAAAACAAGGTCGTTCTTCATCAGGTAGTCGGCATCGAAGATGTTGCGCATGATCTCGGATGCGCCCGGCTCGCCGCGCCCGATGAACTTCTTTGCATGCTCGCGCACGCGCTCCTCGAAGCTTTCACCCGGTTTCGCGGGCGGGAGAAAGCCCTCGTAGGCACGCGCGGCCGGTGCGAGCGCCACCTCTCGCGCTTTTTCGTCGCTCTCGTCGACGTAGACCAGCGTACAATAGGCAATCTGCGGTTTCCGCGGCCAACCCGCATTTCTCCAGTTCTCCAGAAATACACGGTACCGCGGCGCCGCGTCGCCGCGTGGGTAGATCAGAAAATAGCCGGGGTTGATGCCATTGACCGCGCAAAATTCGAGCGTCCGCGGATCGCGTGACATCATCCACAGTGGTGGATACGGCTTTTGCAGCGGCTGCACGGCGAGCCGCGTCGGCTCCGCAGTATGAAAATTCTCGCCGTCGAACGTGAACGGTTGCGTTTCGCCGTAGGCCGCGCGCAGATAGGCGACGAATTCGAGCGTCGGCGTCTTGCGCAGGTCATAGTCAAGGCCAAAGGGCCGGAAATAGTCGGCGTTAATGCCGGGCACCAGGCCGCATTCCATGCGGCCGCCCAGCATTTGATCAACAATGGCGATCTCCTCGGCGAGCCGCAGCGGATGATAAAGCGGCACGATATAACCCATCGGTCCGATGCGCAGGCGCTTAGTGCGTGCGCCGGCGCCGACAGCAAATAAGCTTGGCGACGATATCCAGCTTTCGTCAGGCCGGAAATGGTGCTCGACGCAAAATGCGTAGTCGTAACCCAGCGCGTCGCAGAGCTGCAGCTCGCGCCACAATTCTTCGTAGCGCTGATGCGCCGTGTAGCCGGGCTTGCCCCAGATGTGGGAGAAATGCGCGAACTTCATTGTCTCTCCCCGTGATGGCAGCAGTCTAGGGGCGCTACCGCACTGGCGACAAGACGCGGCGTCGTGACGGGTGCCGATCACGCTGCTATAGGTTGGGCCGCGGCTATTCCGCAGTGAATGCTACGAAATGGCATCCGTCGATTTCAACGAACCTTTCGATGTTGTCGTGGTGGGCGGCGGCAACGCCGCGCTCTGCGCCGCTATTACGGCCGCGCGTGCCGGCTGCCGCGTGATCGTGCTCGAGGCCGCGCCGGAGTTCTACCGCGGCGGCAACACGCGCCATACCCGCAATTTGCGCTGCGCTCACGATGGCACCGCGCCGACCATGGCCGGGCCTTACGCGCAAGATGAATTCCTCGATGACCTTTATCGCGTCACCGGGGGCCAGACCGATAAAGCCCTCGCCGAACTCGCGGTCGGTCGCTCGACGGAGCTGCTGCCGTGGATGGACGAGCAAGGTGTGCGGTTCCAGCCGCCGCTCGGCGGCACGCTCTCGCTGGGCAAGACCAATGCGTTCTTTCTTGGCGGCGGCCGCGGCATGCTCAATTCGCTGTACCGGCGGGCGCAGGCGCTCGGGGTGGTCTGCTTATACGACACGCCGGTCACCGGGCTCACGGTGGACAACGGCTACTTCATGTCGGCTGCGGTCAAACACCAAGGCCGCGCGCACAGCGTGCGCGGCCGCGCGCTGGTAGCCGCAGCCGGCGGCTTTGAGGCCAATATCGAATGGCTAAAGCAGTACTGGGGGGCGTCGGCCGACAATTTCCTCATCCGCGGCACTCCCTATAATCGCGGTGACGTGTTGAAGATGCTGCTCGATCAAGGTGTTGCGGCAGTCGGCGATCCCACCCAGTGCCACGCCGTGGCGATCGACGCGCGCGCGCCGAAATTCGACGGCGGCATCGCGACGCGGCTGGACAGCGTCATCTTCGGCATCGTCGTCAACAAGGATGCGCAGCGCTTCTACGACGAAGGCGAGGAAACTTGGCCGAAGCGCTACGCCATCTGGGGCCGCTTGGTGGCGCAGCAGCCGGGCCAGATCGCCTATTCCATCGTCGACGCCAAATCGATCCGTCTGTTCATGCCGTCGATTTTTCCGGCCGTTGAGGCACCAAGCATCGCTGCGCTCGCTGCCAAGCTGTCGCTCGATCCGAGTGCGCTCGAAAAAACCGTCGAGGAGTTCAATGCTGCCGTGCGCCCGGGCACCTTCAATCATACCGCGTTGGACAATTGCCGCACCGACGGTCTCGCCATTCCGAAATCACACTGGGCGCGCCGGCTCGACTCGCCGCCGTTCTACGGCTATCCGCTGCGGCCGGGCATCACTTTCACCTATCTCGGTGTCAAGGTGAACGAGGACTCGCGCATGCTGATGAACGATGGCACAAGTGCCGCTAACATGTTCGCGGCGGGCGAGATCATGGCGGGCAACGTGCTCGGCAAAGGCTATCTCGCCGGCATCGGCATGACCATTGGCGCGGTGTTCGGCCGCCTCGCCGGGCAGGGGGCCGCGGCACATGCTCGCAACTGACAATCTGCGCGAGGCGGCGCGGCTGATGACGGTGTGCAATGCATGCCGATATTGCGAGGGGCTGTGCGCCGTTTTTCCGGCCATGGAGATGCGTCGTACCTTCGCAGCCGGCGATCTCAACTATCTTGCCAATCTTTGCCACCAATGCGGTGCCTGTTTTCCCGACTGCCAGTACTCGCCGCCGCACGAATTCAATGTCAACATCCCGGCGACGCTCGCCAGGCTGCGCAATGACACTTATGATGCTTATGTCTGGCCCCGCGCGCTCGCGGGCGTGTTCGAGCGCAATGTCCTGGTGATCGCGCTCGCCTGCGCCGCAAGCATCGCCGCCTTCATCATCGGCTTCGTGGGACTGGCGAACCCGGCCGCGCTGTGGTCGGCCAACGCCGGCGATTTCTACAAGGTGATGCCACACGAGGCCATGGTAGCGATCTTCGGCGCCGCGGCCTTGTCTATCCTGTGCGTTTGGTGGTTTAGCCTGCGGGCCTTCTGGCGTGACATTTCTGGGGATCAACCGGTTGGCCTCGGCGCAATCGGCCGCGCCATCGTGGATAGCGTGCATCTCACCTATCTGCACGGCGGGGGAGGTGGCTGCGGCAGCGAGACGGACGAGCCGTCGCCCGCGCGGCGGATTTATCACCATCTCACCTTCTACGGCTTCCTGCTCTGCTTCGCCGCCACCTGCGTCGGCACCATCTATCACTATAATTTCGGCTGGTACGCACCTTATCCCGTGCTCAGCCTGCCTGTCCTGCTCGGCACCATCGGTGGCATAGGCCTGATTGTCGGCCCCATCGGACTCTTCGTGCTGCAGCGCCGGCGCAATCCCACGCTGACCGACGTGGGCCGCCGCGGCCTCAACACCACCTTCATCGTCATGCTGGTGCTGACCAGTGCGACGGGATTGTTGCTGCTCATCCTACGCGACACCGGCGCGATGGGCATGCTGCTCGCCCTGCATCTGGGCGTCGTGCTGGGGCTGTTCGCGAGCCTACCCTACGGCAAGTTCATGCACGCGCTCTACCGCTTCGCGGCGCTCACCAAATACGCCGCCGAACGGCACACCGGCACGTTTGTCGAATAAAGCCTATCCGTTCGCAGCCGCGCAAGCGCACACCCAGCGCTGCTTGGCAAACCGGATGTCCGCATCCGCGGACACGAGCAAAGACAATTACAACGCCGCTACCGCCGATACCTCGATCAGGAATTGCTCCTGCACAAGCCGATCAATCATCAACAGCGTGTTCGGCGGATAGGCGCCGTTCGCAAACATTTTCGGGAAGTTCGCCAGCCGCCACGTCATGAATTTCGCAATGTCCTGCGAGTGCACGAGATACGTGGTGAACTCGACGATATTGCCCCAGCCGGCGCCTTGCGATTTCAGCGCCGCCTCGATATTGGCGAAGGCCTGCCCGCATTGCGCCGCAAAGTCCTCGCCGGCAAGCTTGCCGTCCTTGTGCACACCCACTTGTCCGGCGATGAAGAGAAATTCCGAGGCCTTGACGCGCGTCATATGCGAGTACTGGCCGAGCGGCTTGCCGAGTGTGTCGGGATTGATGAGTTTGATGTCCGGCATGACTAAACCTCAACCGACTTCGACGACTTCTTCGGGAAACTGATGCAGGCGGTCGCCCGGCCCGTTGCCACCGATGAGGTAATTGTCACACAACCAGTTCAGATAGCCGTCATGGATGTAGGTGGGATGCACCACGATGTTCATGTCCTTCTCGATGGTCATCGGCTCGTCGCTGCGCACCAGCGGCCGTTCGACCAGATCGTAACCCTGGCCGTGGCAATAAAGGCGGGCTTCTTCGGGGCGGCCGTTCTTGCGCATGAACTCGTTGAACGCATTCCAGACGTCCTTGCATGGCGTGCCTGGCTTAAGCAGATCGAGTGTGAATTTGCGAGCCTCTTTGCAAAACGCAAGCTCGTCTTTCATCGCCTGCGGCACCTTGGCCCCGACAACACAGGAGCGGCCGAGCTCGGTGTACATGCCGCCAGGGCCGTTATCCTCCACCAGCAGTGCGATCTGATCGCCTTTCTGGATGACCCGGTTCTGCAAGTGCTTGTTGGCGAATTTGGACGGTGTGCCGAGCGGCATCGAAGCGCAGAGGTAGATGCCGTTCTCGCTGCCATGCGAGACGCTGTACTGCTGGGCAATGGCGGCGACCTCGGTGTCGCGCATGCCCGGCGTCACCGCCGCGAAAGCAGCAGCCATAGCGCCATCCTGCATCGCCGCCGTGCGCTTGACGAGCTCCATCTCCTCCGGGCTCTTGATCACCTTGATGCGGTCGACGAGATCGGAGGCGTCGACATAACGTGCGTTGGGAAACGCGCGCTTGATGTAGTCAAGCAGGGCGTAGGACATCTGGTAAGTGCCGACGGTGCCGATAGTGGCGCTAGCGAACGGCTTGAGCGCCGTTGCGGCAAGCTCGGGGTCGTAATCTTTGGTGTAATGGGCGGAGGCATAGCTCGGCGTTGTGAGAATCTTTTTCACGCCGCGCCAGTTGACGTCGCCCTGCGCCGTAGTCTCGCCGCCGCCGAACGGTCCCTGGCAGACAACAGTCATTTCGTCCTCGCGCGGGAAAATGACTGTGTTGGGATAGCCGTTGGTCGCCGGCATATCGGTGAACCAGCGCACGTAGCCGCCCATGTGATCGTTGTTATTCTGCATCAGCAGCACGTCGATGTTCTCGCGCGCCATCGCCGCACGCGTCGCCTTCCAGCGACGTTCCAGTTCGGCCGTGGAAATCGGCGTGTTAAGCCGTTCGGACAAAGCCATCGCTACCCCCATGAGGCGGGACGCTTGACGATGTTGATCATAGACTTCAGATCGCCGGCGAGAAACTTCGCCATATTGGCGGCAATGGTGGGCATGGCGCGATCCTCATAACCCTCCGAATAACCGCCCTGATGCGGGAAGCAGGTCAAATTTTTGGTCGTCCACAGCGGGCTATCGGGCGGCAGCGGCTCCTGCGCATAAACGTCGAGCGCAGCGCCTGCGATCTGCTCGGCCTCGAGTGCCTTCATCAAAGCTGTCTCGTCGACAACACCACCGCGCGCCATATTGACGATATAGGCCGACGGCTTCATGGCGGCGAGCAGCTTCTCGCCGATAATGTTGCGGGTCTCGGCGCTGAGCGGGATCATCACCACCAAAAAATCGAGCTCGCGCGCAACCTTGAACAGATCGTCGCGATGTACCATGCGGTCGAAGCCCTTGGCTTGGCGTGGCGCGGAGGTGATGCCGACGACTGTCATGTCGAAGGCCTTGAGCATCGGCGCGAGATGTTCCGAAATTAATCCGACGCCGAGAAGGCCGACCGTTTTGCCCGCAAGCAACCCCGCCGGCCAGCGCTGCCATTTGCGTGAGTCTTGGACATGGACCGTGCGCGGCATGTCGCGCACAAGCGACAGCATGTAGGCGACGGTCGCCTCCGACATGGGCGTGCCGTGAATGCCGCGTATGTTGGTGACCAATACTTCAGGGTCGAGGGAGGGCAGATCGATAATGTTGTCGACGCCGGTGCCGAGCGCCTGGATCCATCTCAGCTTGGGAGCATCGCGCACGACATGGTCGGCCATCGGCGGCGAAAAGCACAACAGGATGTCGACCTCAGCAATGTAGGGATCAACCTTGCTGTGGTGACCGACCGTGTCGATGGTCAGTTGCGGGAACAGTTCGAGAAGCCGCGCTTTGTAGCGGGCCTTCATCGATTCCTCGATTTCGGTGAGAATGAGCACTTGCGGCATGGGGCCGCATGTATAGATGGAAACACCGCGCCGGCAAACATCGCCGTTGGCCCGCGATACGGGTCTGCGCTACTATCCTTGCCTGAGGCGGGAAGGGATCATGGCGGACATTCCGATCGACTGGGTGAATGTGAACTGGCTCTATGTCGCGGTGCTGGCGGTATTCGTCTTCGTCACCACGTTCGTTGCTGATGTGTTATCGTTTCAGCACCGCGGAATGGCCGCATTGCTGTCGGCAATTTTCTTCGCGGTAATTTTTGTGTTCTGGAGCTACTACCCGCATCATCTGCCGTTGCCGACCACGCTGAACGCCGAGCAGGCGCAGCAGGCGGAGCCGGCGGGTATGCCCAGTCAGGCCCAAGCGCCGCAAAGGCCGCGCAACCCGGTCACGGACATCACGCCGCCGAAGAACCCGGTCACCGACGTGACGCCGCCGAAGCCGCAATAGGCTTGCAAATCCGCTTCAGAATGATGTTTGGTGACCCTTAACAGCCTTGCTGAGAGCGGAGCAGTCAAGTCCCATGAAGAAAGTCTATCCCGATGCCAACGCGGCGCTCGCCGGCCTGCTCAAGGACGGCATGTTGATCTGTGCCGGCGGCTTCGGCTTGTGTGGCATCCCCGAGACGCTGATCAGGGCAATCCGTGAGTCTGGCGTGAAAAACCTCACCGTTGTGTCTAACAATGCCGGTGTCGACGGCGCCGGGCTCGGCCTGCTGCTCGACACCAAGCAGGTCAAGAAGATGATCTCATCCTACGTGGGTGAGAACAAGCTCTTCGCCCAGCAGTATCTCGCCGGCGAACTGGAAATCGAATTCAATCCGCAGGGGACTCTCGCCGAACGTATCCGCGCAGGCGGCGCGGGCATTCCAGCGTTCTTCACGCGTACGGGTGCCGGCACCGACATTGCAAAGGGCAAGGAGGAGCGCGAATTCGATGGCGAGCGCTACATTATGGAAAGGGGTATCGTCGCCGACCTGTCGATCGTGCACGCCTGGATGGGTGATACCGAAGGCAATCTCGTCTACCGCAAAACCGCGCGCAACTTCAATCCGATGATGGCGACCGCCGGCAAGGTGACCGTCGCCGAGGTCGAGCACCTCGTGCAGCCTGGCGAGATCAACCCCGATCACATCATTACGCCAGGCGTATACATCAAACGCATCGTGCACGTGCCCAACGCGGTCAAACACATCGAGCAGCGTACCGTGCGCAAGCGCGTAGCGGCGGCCGGCACCGGAGGAGAAGTCTAATGCCTTGGACTCGCGAACAGATGGCCGAACGCGCTGCCAAGGAATTGCGCGATGGCTTTTACGTCAATCTCGGCATTGGCATCCCGACGCTGGTATCGAATTACATTCCCGACGGCATGACCGTGCAGCTGCAAAGCGAGAACGGCATGCTCGGATTTGGTCCGTTCCCCTACGAGGGCGACGAAGACCCAGACCTCATCAATGCAGGCAAGCAGACCGTCACCGAACTTCCGACCACGAGCTACTTCTCATCGGCCGACAGCTTCGCCATGATCCGCGGCGGCCACATCGACATCGCCATGCTCGGCGCCATGCAGGTGGCTGAAAATGGCGACCTCGCCAATTGGATGATTCCGGGCAAGATGGTGAAAGGCATGGGCGGTGCCATGGATCTGGTCGCTGGCGTCAAAAAAGTGGTGGTGATCATGGAGCATACCGCCAAGGACGAACCCAAGCTGCTGCACAAATGCAGTTTGCCGCTCACAGGCGCCGGTGTTGTCGATATGGTGATCACCGATCTCGGCGTCTTCAATATCGACCGCAAAGCCGGCGGTATGACATTGATCGAGGTCGCGCCCGGTGTGACGGTGGACGAGATCAAGAAAAAGACGCAAGCGAGCTTCAAGGTCGACAGCAAATTGAAGCATTAAGGAACGACTGTCCCGACCAGCCGCTTGAATTGCCATGACCAAGCCCAACTTCGATGCCGAGCTCGATCGGCTCCAAGAGCACGTCCCCGAATGGGCAAGCCGTAATCTCGATCGCCTACGCCAGCCCAAGGCGTTCTGGGTGCGCGCGCCCGCTGGGGTAGCGCTGACCGCTGGCGGCGTCTTGAGCGTCGTGCCCGGCCTTGGCCTCTGGATGCTGCCGATCGGTTTGGCGCTGCTCGCCGTCGACGTCCCGGTCATGCAGGACCCGCTCGCCCGTGCGCTACGCTTCACCAACGGCAAGATCGAACGTATCAAAGATCGGCGCAAGGGCCGCAAGTAGTGGGGAACTACAGTCGGCGGCAAATGCTTGAGAAGCATGGGCGACAAAGACGACCTCAAGCGCGAGCTCGATCACCTGGAAGAACATCTCCCCGAGTGGGGGGTACGCTGGTTGGAAAAAACCCGCTATCCGCGCGCGTTCTGGATTCGCGTGCCGCTTGCGGTTCTGTTCTTGCTTGCGGGCGTTGCCGGTCCGTTGGTGCCCGGCCTCGGCATCTGGTTGATTTTACCGGGCCTTGCACTACTGGCGATCGATGTGCCGTTCCTGCGCGGCCCGATGGTCAAGCTCCTGTCGTTCATCAATCGCAAACTGGGATCGGAAACGGGCTGAGATGTGCGTGCTGATTCTCAGCCCGCGTCACGGAGATCGCGCGTCACGATTTTGTTTTCCGGCTTGCGCAATCCACTCGCTCGCCTGCACGCGTCCGACCAAGACCGGAGCGCCGGAAGGGTTTGGCCGATAGATCAGCGTCTCCGCCTCCTTCACATCGGCGAATTCTTTGCCGAATGCGTCGGCAATGTTCGTTTTATGCGTGACCAGCAGGGTACTGGTGCCGGGTGCCGGAGGTTTGTTGGCAAGGGTCCGCACCGCACTGCCGAGCGCTGCATTGGCGCCGCTTGGATTGGCCATCGCTGACGCGCGGCCCGCGCTGCTGTCGGTGAGTTCGTCCACCTGCTTTATCGGTGCGTCGGAAATCAATGAGGCCGTTTCAATCGCCCGGTTGAGCTTGCTTGAATAGATTTGCCCGATTGAAACGCCCAACGTCGTGGTGGCTGCACCGATGTCGCGTGCCACTTTCCTCCCTTGGTCGCTTAACTGACGTTGCCTCTTCATGTCGTCGAAAACGAATGGATAGACGTCCTTTTGGCTCTCGTCGGTCGCACCGTGACGGAGCACGAGGATGTAGCCGCCTTGCTTGAGCATGGGAATAAGGTTGGATAGGTCTGCGCCGCTTGCATGCAGCGGCGTCAGGTAAACCAAAGTCACGAGACCAAGGAGCCGCCCTAATCCCAGCATGTCTCATTCTCCATTAGTGTTTCTCAGTCCGAGTGCGCCAGCGACGGCGCACCCGGGTCACAACAACGCCGGCGGCGGAAAATTCCCGGGCGACGCGCGCGGGCGAGGGCAGGTCTGCCATGTGGCGGGGGAATAGTCCCGCAATATGGGACTGGTGCGGATCGAGTTGCCGCAGTGGCGGCTTCCTCGCTAATGTCCTTTCGCTATCGAGCGGGGGAATTTCGCCAATGCTGTCCGAGGCTGAGCGCCGGAAGGCTGCCGACATTCTCATGCAGGCGGCGCATGACCGTAAGCAGGCGACCCAGCTGCATATCACCTTTCCCGCCATCACCATCGAGGACAGCTATGCGATCTCCACCGAGGTGATGAAGCGGCGCGTCGCACAGGGGCGTAAGGTCATCGGCCACAAGGTCGGCCTCACCTCCAAGGCGATGCAGCGCTCCTCGATGATCGACGAGCCAGATTACGGCTATATTCTCGACGATCAGATGATCGGCGACAGCGCCAAGGTGCCGCACGCGAACTATTGCAAGCCGCGCGTGGAGGTCGAGTTGGCATTCATTCTCGGCAAGCGTCTGTTGGGCCCCGGCGTGGGGTTAACGGACGTGCTGCGCGCAACCGAGTACGTCGTGCCGGCGATGGAGATCGTCGACGCCCGCATCGTCGATCCACGCAAAATCGTCGACACCGTCGCCGACAACGGCGCCGCCGCCGGCATCGCCATGGGCGGCCGCCCCGTCCGCCCCATGGACATCGACCTGCGTTGGGTGGGCGGCATCATGTACAAGAATTCCGAAATCGAAGAGACGGGACTTGCCGCCGGCGTCCTCGGCCATCCGGCGCTCGGCGTGGCATGGCTCGCCAACAAGCTCGGCCAGATGGGCACCGCGCTCGAGCCTGGGCACATCGTTCTCGCGGGTTCTTTCACCCGCGTGGTCTTTGCAGCCAAGGGCGACACCATTCACGCCGATTACGGGCCCCTCGGCGGCATCGCTATTCAGTTCGTGTGAGCAGCATCATGAGCATCGAATTCCAGCGCAACGCCTTCAAGCACGCTATCGCCACCGGCAAGCTGCAGATCGGCCTGTGGTCAAGCCTGTGCAGCAATATCGTTGCCGAGATCATTTCCGACTCTGGTTTCGACTGGATACTGCTCGACACCGAGCATTCGCCTAACGAAATCCCCGATCTGCTTGGACAATTGCAGGCCGTCCAGCGCGGCACGGCGACGCCGATCATTCGGCCGGCGTGGAACGATGCCGTTTTGGTCAAACGTGCACTCGACATCGGCGCGCAGACGCTGCTGTTTCCCTATGTGCAGAATCCAGAGGAGGCGCGCCGTGCCGTTGCCTCGACGCGCTATCCGCCGCAGGGTGTTCGCGGCGTGTCGGTCGCTGCGCGCGCCAGCCGCTACGGCCGCACGCCCGGTTACCTTGGCAAAGCCAACGCCGAGATCTGCGTCCTCGTGCAGGTCGAAACGCGCACGGCTCTCGATCAGCTCGAAGCCATTGCCAGCGTTGAGGGCGTAGACGGCGTCTTTATCGGGCCCTCCGATCTCGCGGCCTCGCTGGGCCATCTCGGCAACCCGCAGCACCCGGAGGTGCAGAAAGCCATGCAGGATGCCGTGACGCGGCTCAAAAAGCTCGGCAAGCCGGCCGGCATTCTCACCGGTAACGAAGAAGAGGCCCGCCGTTATATCGAGTGGGGTTATTTGTTCGTGGCGGTAGGTGCGGACGTTGGACTGCTGGCGCGCAACGCCGACGCTCTGGCTAAGAAGTTTACGCCCTAGCCCGTCCAGGGGCAGCCTGGGAACATCTCCTTTGAATTTGCTGGCGAATCAGCTTAGACGGCAGGAGTTATCCACAGTCCTTGCGTCGGCGTCTCAGTGCGTTTCCGCAACGGACCTTTTTTATGGCGCAGCCATCGGGCACCGCCCGCTTCGATCTCGTCGCGCGCAAATGGCATGCACTCGCCGACCGGCGTCTGCTCTACTACAATGAACTTTATCGCAGCGGCCGCTGGACGCACTATTATGCATCACGCGAATTGTTTGCGCGTCACATGCTGGATGTGATCAAGGCGGCAAAGATTTGGTCCAAACTCGCCGGCAGTCCGCCGCCGGTCGATGACGACAGCGACGATTTTTTGTTCGCAGCATGACCGGACGAACGCTCCTTCTGGCCGCCGCTTGCACGCTCGGCGGCTTGGCGCCTTCGGTCTTGGCTGCAGAGGACGCGCAACTCAAGCGAGGCGAACAGCTGCTTGCGCGCGATTGTTCGAGCTGTCACGCGATCGGTAGAACCGGAGACAGTCCCCACAAGGACGCCCCGCCTTTTCGCACACTTGGCCAACGTTACCCGATCACGTCGCTGGAAGAGGCGCTCGGCGAGGGCATCATGTCCGGTCATCCCGATATGCCCGAATTCTCATTCGACGCCGATGACGTCGGCGCCATCATCGTCTATCTGAATTCGATCCAGCAACCTGGACAGTGAGTTGGACTGCGTTCCATGAGTGCTTTGTTCTCGCCCTATAAAGTCGCTGGCCTCGAGCTTGCCAATCGTCTGATCGTCTCGCCAATGTGCCAGTACTCGGCTGACGACGGCTGCGCCAATGATTGGCACTTGATGCATTTGGGCATGCTGGCAAATTCCGGCGCTTCGCTGGTCATCGTAGAGGCCACGCATGTCGAGCGCCACGGCCGCATTACCCATGGCTGTCTCGGCCTCTACAACGACGATAACGAGGCGGCGCTCGCGCGAGTGATGCTCTCGGCCCGGCGGGCTGGGTCCGCCAAATGGGGCATTCAAATCGCGCATTCCGGCCGCAAAGGTTCGGCGCTCAAACCGTGGCAGGGCGGGGGACCGCTTCCGCCGCATGCCGATCCGTGGCCGACCATCGCCGCATCGCCCATTCCGTTTGGGCCGAATTGGCATACGCCGCGCGAGGTCACAGAAGCCGATATGGAGCGCGTGCGGCAGGCCTTCGTTTCTTCCGTCAATCGCGCGCTGCGCATCGGCTTTGACGAGATCGAGCTCCATATGGCGCATGGGTATCTCGCCCATGGCTTTATGTCACCGGTGTCGAACAAGCGCAGCGATCAATATGGCGGCTCGTTCGAAAATCGCATGCGATTTCCCTTGTCGATTGCGCGCGCCGTGCGTGCGGTGGCGCCCAAGGATGTGGCTCTTGGCGTGCGCATCACCGGCAGCGACTGGCGGCCCGATGGGCTGACGTCCGACGATGCCGTCGCAATTGCCAAAGCGCTAAAGAACGAAGGTATCGACTTCATCTGCATTTCCTCCGGTGGCGTCACCGCCGATACGCGCAATCCCACTACGCCCGGCTACAACGTGCCGATCGCCGCGCGCGTGAAGAAGGAGGCGGGCATTCCAACGCGCACCGTCGGCCTCATCGTCTCGCCGCAGCAGGCGGAGGACATCGTCGCCAACGGCCAGGCGGACATGGTGTCGCTCGCGCGCGGCTTCCTGGACGATCCGCATTGGGGCTGGCATGCAGCCAAGGCTCTCGGAGCCGATGTGCCGCGACCGGTGCAATACGAGCGGGCGGGCCCAAAGCTCTGGGCGCCGGCGGCCGCGAAGGCGTGAATTGACAAATCTCGTCTTTCTGGCCGTTCTTTTCGCTGCGCTGTGCCATGCCGGCTGGAACGCGCTGATCAAGGTGGGCCTCGACCCGCTGTCGACCACGACGCTGATTTCCATCGGCTCAGGCTTGGTTGCGCTCGCTTATCTACCCCTGGTCGGCCTGCCCGCCGCGGCCGCGTGGCCCTGGATTGTCGTTTCGATCATAATTCATCTGTTTTATTTTGCCGCGCTCGTAGAGGGCTACCGTAGCGGCGATCTCGGGCAGGTCTATCCAATCGCGCGCGGCGCGGCACCGCTGATGACGGCAGTGGCGAGTCTCATCCTCGTCGGCGAGCAGTTGAGCCTTCTGAGCTGGATCGGCATCGCGACGCTTGCTTTCGGCGTGTTGTTGCTGTCGGCGCGCGGCGGTCGCGACCTCACCCACGTCGACCGGCGCGCGATCGGCTTTGCACTGCTCACCGCGCTCACCATCTGCACTTACACTGTTGTGGACGGCATTGGCGCGCGCCTGTCGCTCAACCCGCAATCCTATGTCATGCTTTTGTTCGTCGGCATTGCACTGGTGTTGCCGCCTTATGCGCTGTGGCGCGAAGGCGGTAACGTGCTCAAGGCCATGCGTGCCTTCTGGTTGCGTGGGTTCATCGGCGGCGCACTGCAGGCCGCCTCTTATGCGATTGCGCTGTGGGCGATGACGCTGGCGCCGATCGCCATCGTCGCCTCTCTGCGCGAGACCAGCGTGCTGTTCGGAGCGGTAATCGCCGTCGCGGTACTGAAGGAACCGCTGCGCACCGTGCGCGTCGCTGCAGCGGTCCTCATCGTCTGCGGCTTGATCATGATCAGGCTATAGCGCGAGCATCGGCCGCTCGCGTTCCATGCGGACGAGATCTTCCTCGCTATCGACGTCCCAGAGTGGGTCGAGTGCGGCAAGGCTGAGGCCGGCGCTCGCGGCGCGCGCTCGCGTCTCCGCCAGCACCCTGTCTGTTCCCCACGCAATGCAGTCAAACAGCGACGCATGCGCCGCTTGTGCGCCGATCAGCACGTAGCCCCCGTCCTCGGCCGGAATAACAACAATGTCGGCCTGCGCGAGGGTGGCGGCGGCCCGCTGCAGGTGCGCTACCGTGAGCGGCGGGCAATCGGTCCCGGTCGCGAGTGTCGGTCCATTGGCGAAGGTCGCCAGCATCCGGACGCCGAGGTCGCCGCTGGGCTGTTGCGCGAGGACGACGGGAAAGCGTGCCGCCAGGCCACGGAACGAGGCGTGCGTCGGGTCGGGTGCGCACCATAACGTCACTTTACCGAGACCGGCGGCGCATGCAGTCGCAACCGTCTGCTCGGTCAGCCGCTCCTGCACCGTCGCGGCGGCAGGCGCTCCGATTGCCGGGATCAATCGCGTCTTGGCGAACCCCGGGATCGGCGCCTTCGCCAGGATCGCAATGCTAACCGTCATAGCCATACGTGCGAGCCAGCCGTGCCGGATCGGCTCCGAAGAAGTAGCGCAGGCGCAACTGCCACATCAGCAGGATGGTGCGCCCGACCCCATTTTTGCGCCACCGGCGAGCGGAGGTGGTCACGGGCGTGGAGATACAGTACGGACGGCCAATCCGTCTCAGCCGCGCCGAGAGCGCAATATCTTCCATCAGCGGGATAGGCACAAAGCCGCCGGCCTCAATAAAGGCTTTCCGGCCCACGAACATGGCCTGATCGCCGGTCGCGATGCCGGTCAGCCGCGAGCGCAGGTTCATGGCTAGGGCGACGACACGCAGCCAGCCGCCGCTGTCAAAACGAACGTCGAAGCGTCCCCATGGCCGCGTCGCCAACGCGGCGAGGATCGACATATCGGCGTTGTCCGGCAGCCGCGTGTCGGCGTGAAGAAACAGAAAGGCATCGCCTTTGGCTGCGGCGGCCCCGGCATTCATCTGCTTGGCGCGGCCGCGCGGGGCGGCCAAAACACGGTCGGCGAGCGAACGCGCAAGCTCGGCCGTACCGTCACGACTGCCGCCATCGACGACGATCACCTCGGCGCCGCGCGTGCGCAATGGGCTGAGTGCGCGCAAGGTCGTTCCGATACAGGCCGCCTCGTTGAGGACGGGCATGATGATCGAGAGTGTCATCGCGGTGCGGCCTGGGCGAGAGTTGCGTCGGGACCGTCAACAATGCGGCGATAATAAGAGTCGTAGGCAGGCGAGCCGGCCGGCCAGGACTGTAAAAATCGGGCGACGAACGCCTCGTGGTCGTAGTCGATGGCGAGCGCATCGATATGGATGCCGTCGCGGCGCACGCCATAGAGCGTTCGGTGCGGAGAGGGCGTGACGGCGATGCGCGTGATCACGCCGAAACGCCTGCCTTTGAAATTCGGCATTCCGGCGGCGCCATTGTTGATGACCGTCATACGACCGGAGGGTAGCCTGAAATCGCGCAGTGCCGCATCGCACGTATGCGTGCACGCGAAAATGTCGATATTGGATGCTGCGCGCACGTCCTCAAGCCACGACTGCCCGCCGGGATCGTCCAAGCCTTCGCGGGCGAAATGCCAACCCGCCAGAGAGCGCGCATCGCCGTGAACGACGGCCACGCGCAAACCGCCGATTTGAATCACCAGATGCATCGGCAAGATGCGCATGCGGGTGCGAGCGGCGCCCGGGGCCAACGCCCCTAACCGCGCGAGGATCGTGTTGGAGCGGCGTACGACGGCCTCGGTGACGCGCTCCGGGTAGGCGCAGCCGCAACCGGCGCCGATATCGTCGACGCGCGAAATCTCAGTCTCCACATTGCCGCGCAGCGCGCGGTGCGGCGCCACCGCGCGTTCGATCTCGGCGAACCATTGCTTCTCGGCATCGAACCAATGGAAATCGCCGTTGAATACAAGCGTCGCACCTTCAATGGCGGCGAGACGGTTGACGGTTTTGAGGGCTTCCGTGTTGCCGTAGAGTCCGCCGACCGCGTAGAGCGTATCGACGACGAAGTCCGCCGGGCGCGCCAGGACAGAGGGCTCGTAAATGTAGTCACGCGGGCAAATACGGCCTGCGCCTTTCGCCTGGACATGGGCAAGAACGGTTTGCGCCAGACCGTTCATTCGGCTGCCTCTTTCAATGCGCCGCCGCAGCTCGATCCTTGACCTGCCGTGCAGCCGTAGCAATGTCCTGCGACGCGGATCGGATTTCCCTCGATGTCCTCATCGAGAAGGTCGAGCAAGGTGAGACGCTTGCGTCCGTCGCGTTCGAGTGGAAGCCCGAGCATCTGGTTGAAGTCGCAGTCGTAAACGAGGCCCTGCCAGTCCACCGAAATGAGGTTGCGGCACATGACGGCGTCGAGGTTGGCGTCGAGATGCGCCTCTTGCAGCAACTGCAAATAGCCTTCGAACTCGCCTTTGCTCACCAGCATCGAGCCGAAGCGCTGGATCGGCATGTTGGCGAGCACGAACAGCCTGTTGAACGCGATGCCGTAGCGTTCGTCGAGGACGCGCTTGTAATCGGCTTCAAGCGCTGCTTGCGCGGGCGGCAGCAAGGGACCTTGCGGGTTGTAAACGAGATTAATCACGAGCTCCGGATCGCGGCCGTAGCCAATTGCGTTGAGCCGCTTGAGGCCGCGGATCGAGCCGGCGAAGACGCCCTTGCCGCGCTGACGCTCGACATTGTCCTGCAAATAGCATGGCATCGAGGCGACGATTTCGACGCGTTGCTCTGCGAGGAACGCAGCAAGGTCCTCCTGCCCAGGCTGCTCGAGGATGGTCAGGTTGCAGCGGTCCATCACGTGGACGCCAAGCGCGCGCGCTTCGCGTACCAGCCGGCGGAAATGCGGATTGAGCTCCGGCGCGCCGCCGGTGATATCGACGGTGGTAATGCGGCGCCGCTTCAGAAACGTCAGCACCATGTCGGCCACCTCCGCCGGCATCTCCTCGGTGCGGTTGGGGCCGGCATTCACGTGGCAATGAACGCACGACTGATTGCAGCGATAACCGACGTTGACCTGGAGTGTGTCGAGCCGGCCCCGCCGCAGTGCCGGAAAAGGAATGGCTTCAAGCAGACGTAGTGTCTGGCGCATGGGCGACCTTTTCGCGACAAGGTGCCACGCGCCCGCTCCAACGTCACGCGGGCGACAATGACATGTCTACAAAAGCGCGTGAGTTAGCGCGCGAGCGCCGTGGGTACCGGCGAGGGGAGGCCGATGCGGCCGTAGCCGGGCAATTTGACGCCGGGATGCCGCAGATCGAGCCCGGCGACGAGCCCAAGCAGGTCGATCTCTACGCCCTCGACCCAGCCGATTTTGAGGGCAGCCAACCCGGCGACATTAAGTTCGATGCCGGTGCGGCTGTCCGTCAAGCCGGCGTAGAGGCCGCTGCGAAAATCGCGGCCGACCGCGTTCGCAGGCAGGCTGACGCGCAATTCCGGCACGGCGCGCAGAACCGCGGCGACAAAGCTGTTGCTGTTGGGACCCGGCCAGACGCGATAATCCCCGGCATGCGAATAGGCATAAGCGCCGATCGCCTCCTGCACCTTGGGGATCAAGCGTTCGGCGTCAGGCCCGGAAACGTCGGCGAGCACGACCGGCATGCTGCCATACCAGCGGCCGTCGACCGGCCAATTGTTGACGCGCACGGCATTGCCCCAGCCGACCACGTCGTAACGGGTCCATTCGTGCGCGCCCTTCGGCTTCAGCACGATCCAGCTATGGACGGCGAAGATGCCTTTCCAGGCGCCCGCTTTGCCGGTGAATACGATGAGGCGCGCAGGCTCATAGTCGCTTGCCGCCGGCAGGAGGCCCGTACTCGACCAGTCGGCGTCACGCCAGGAGCGCGGCTCGTTTCCGAGGACGAAAAGCGCGGCGCGAAGAATGATGGGGACGAGAAAGATTGCAAAGATCAGCAGCATGATGGTTTTTTGGATGTGCGTTCGGCGAGAAGCCATGGGAGACAACAACATAAAGCGCCAATCGGCCGGAAAAAGGGCGGCTAGCCGGCGCGATTATCGGCAATGGTCAGATGCGGGTAGCGCTGCGCGCCGTCGGCCGCGAGGTCGCCGGTTGTCGGCTTGTCCCATTCCATGCCGACGATCGCACCGCGCTTCGCGCCCGCAATGATATTTCCCGTAATCGTTGCGCGGCCCGCACCGGGCGACACCGAGACGCCGATCCCGATGCCGGCCGTCCGTACCACATTTCCGCTCACGGCGACGTCGCGCTGATACTGGCCGGCGCCGACGCTGATACCCATGGACGGCGCGTTTTCCACCACATTGCCGGTTACCGCGGTGTCGGCTTCGATGCCGATGCCGACGCCGGCTGCGTCGCTGCCGCCCTGCGGGCGCCGCGGGGTCAAATTGCGGATCAGGTTGCCCTGCACGACGGCGAGGCGTCCGCCTTGCTTGAAATTGGTCACGGCGATGCCAAAAGCGGCGCCATCGACGAGGTTTTCGGCGATTACCGCCCCCTCGAATCCGAACTCGGAATAGATCGCGACCTCGCCGAGCGCCGCGCAATTGTTGCCGACGATCTGGATGTTGGAGGCGGCATTGCCGCGGATGGCGCTGAACGCCGCGCCGCGAATACGGTTGCCACGCACGATCACGTTGCCGGCACGAAACACATTGATGGCGTTGCCGTTTTGGCCATCGCCGCCGGCACGCGCTTGGGTGTTGTCGATACGGTTGTCGGTAATGAGGCTGCCGTCGTCGCGTGGCTCGCTTTGCCAGACGCGAATGCCGCCGTTGGCCGCGCCGCGTATTGTGTTGCCGGAGATCGTCAGCGCGCGTGAATCGTTGGCGAACAGGGCGGTGTCGGAAGCATCGACAATCGAGCAGCCGCTCACGCCGCCGTCGCACTGGTTGAGAACAACGGCACTGCCGCCGGCGTTGCGGATATCGCAGTCGCTGAGGCGCAGCCCGCGCACATCGGCAAGCTGCACAAGGCCGCCGCCATCAGACAAACTCACGCCGCCGCCGTCGAGCACGAGGCCGGTCAACGTCACAGTCTCGGCGTGCTCCGCGGAGAAGAGCGGGGCGCTGCGGCCAAGGATCAGACGCGTGGCGCCGCGCACCCCGAGGACCTGGACCCCGCTGCCAATGCGCAGGTCGGCGGCGCGATAGACGCCCGGGGCGAGCACGAGCGGAATGCGCGTGTGCGCCGCCTGGTCTAGCGCCCGTTGCACTCTGGCGGACTGATCGTCGGCCGCGCCCGGGCGCACGCCGAATTGCGCCGCATCGAGGCCGTAATGCGACAGCGGCGCGGCCAAAGCCGGCGTCGCAAGGCCGGTGAGCGAGCCGGCGAGAAAGTGGCGCCTGTCCATGAGCCGCATCTTGCGCGCAAGGGGTTAACGCCGTGCTGCCGCGGCAATCTCGACCAGCAGACGCTCGCCGGCGCGCGTGAGCTGGTCGAGCGTGAAACGGCGCTTCTTTCCCTTGCGGACGGGCTTGCGAGCGATGTTCGGCACGTGCACAAAGGCGGCGATCTTCGGGCCGCGTCGCGCCGCAACAGCAGCCTGCCAGCACAGGTAATTGCACAGATACCGCCCTGCATCGCGCGATAGGACCGCGGGCAATCCGGTACCGCGCAACGTCGCGAGCAGGCGGCGGGCCGGCGCAGGCATTGCCAGCGCGGCCGCCTCGTTGAAGGCAATGGCGCGGCTGCGCGGCTTCGCGCCGCCGGCATCCGGTGTCAGCGCCAGCACGTTGCGCGCGCGCGTCTCGATGCGCAGCCAACGCGCTCTAGGCGCCAGCCCGAACATCAAAAGCGCGTCGGGGCGATGGCGGGCGATCAGCCGCAGCAGGTCGCGATCGACGGCGGCGTAGCTGGTGGCGAACACGTGCGGCACAATTTGCACGGCCGCCAAAGCCGGCCGCCGCAGCCGCGCGAGCCGCGCGATCAGCGGCGCCGTCGGGTTGAACGGTGCGCCAGGGAAGGGGCCGAAGCCGGTTATAAGGATGATGGGCATGCGCGGGCCTCTGTCATGCCCGGGCTTGACCCGGGCATCCACGATGAGAAGGCACAGGCAACAACTCACATAGACTTTGGATGTTGAGACGCATCATGGGTTGCCGGTCAGGCCCGGCATGACAGCGGAGTGGCAAGGCGTGACAATCACACTCCCAGCACCTT
>DASRDF010000137.1:0-9529 GCA_035652735.1 Pseudolabrys sp.
TGATCGCCAAAAGCGGCGGTTCGCCACTCAACGCCCTGTCGATCAATGTAGCGCCGTCATCGGTAAGACCTGTCCTGGCGCGCAGCTTATCAGCCACGCTTTTTGCCGCTTCAAGGACCGCATGAAAATAATTGTCTGCCAGCAATTCCTCACGACAGAAGCGAATCACATCGGGATGAACGCTGCGAACTTGCAGGTCTGCTCGCAGGTCGGCGGCGCGTTGTTGTGCTTCGCTCAGCGTGCTTGCCCGTTCGACGGCAATTATTTCCCCCGACGCTTCAACCGCGAGGCCAGCAAACGCAAGCGCGCGATTTAGGTTCGCGCGCATTGGTTCAAACCGCTCCGGCTCGCGTATATACCTTTCCGGCTTCATCGCGTGCCGGATGAAAGCCAAGATCGGAATACGATCTTGTTTCTCGTTCTGTGTATTCCCGAAGGCGTTGTAAAGGCGGTGACGCTTTGTCATCGCTGGCGTCACATCGAGCATCCGGCAAGTTGCTAACAGGTGGCTGATTTCTGAGCCCGTAAGCCCTTGCTCAGTATCACCAAGGGCATCCGCGATAGCTCGCAAATGACTTTGGCTAAATAATTTCGCCATGTAGCTCTCCCGCCCGCCGAGATAGCAATGCTATACATGTTTTGCGAGAAGGTACGCTCAGCCCGGCGGCCTACGCCCCGCCTCCTCCGCGTAACACCCCTGCTCGATCTCCGCGATCAGCCCTCTCCCCGTCGGCCGCCACCCCAGCTCCGCCCGGGCACGCTTGGCGCGCACTCGGCTGTTCGAGCCCATGGTGTCGTTGGCCGGGCCCTCGCCCCATTCGGCCGCCGCCTCCTCGATCGTCATGCCTTGCGTGCGGCCGCCGAAGCCGAGCATGCGGCTCACCGCTTCGCACACCTCGCGCATGGAATTCTCGCCGTTCTCGGCAAAATAGAAGGCGCCCGCCGGCGCGCGCTCGATGGCAGCGAGGTAGAGCGCCACCACGTCGTCGATATGCACGTTCGACCAGCGGTTTGCGCCGGAGCCGATATGCTTCGCCACCCCCGCCTTCTTCGCCAGCGCAATCAGCCACGGCACCTGGATGCTGTGCGGATTGACGCCGCGCCCGCGTCCGTAAATGAGACTCGGCGCGATCACCGCCGTGCGCACGCCTTCTGCTGCGGCGGCACGCACCAGCCTGTCGATTTCGACGCGGGCGGCGCGCTGCGGCGAAGGCTGAAACGGCGTGTCCTCGTCGAACACGGCCTCGACCAGTTCGCCGCGCGCGCGGGTGCCGACGATGCTCGAGCCGGAGGTGTGGATGAAAACCTTGCCGCTGCCGGCGAGCGCTTTGACCATCGTTTCCGCCGCGGCGCGATGGCCGGCGTTGGCGGCGTTCACGGTCACATCGGCTTCACGCACAGCCTTGGCGAGGACCTCAGCGTCGTCGAGCGTGCCGAGAACCGGCGTGATGTCGCGCGCCTGCAGCGCCGCCGCGGTTTCGTCCGAACGCGCAAGCCCGCTGACGCTGTGACCGCGCTCAACAAGCGCCGCGGCCACCGCTCCGCCGATATAGCCGCTGGCGCCGGCGATGAAGATGTTCATAGGCGCTATCCGCAGCACTTTCCGTCGTCATCGTCCGTCAACGCGGACGATCCAATAGCTCCACGATACTGGATGAACTCATGATTACTGGATGCCCCGCTTGCGCGGGGCATGACAAGCAGCGTGTGCGGCTGGAGATCCCCGCTTTCGCGGGGATGACCTGCAAGAGCAGGTCACCTCACCGTGATCGCGAGGCCGTTCAAATCGGCGCTGACGATGGCGCCGACGGAGGAGCCGGTGAGCGTGAGCACGGCGCCGTGCTGGTTGGTGAGCACGATCGCCTGCGCCCCGCGGCCGACGGCGGCGCCGACATTGCCGGCGGCGTAGACGCCGGACACGTCGTGCGGCGAGCGGATGTTGCTCACAGTGCCGTGGAAACGCGTCTCCGAGGCGCCGAAGGTGAAGCCGTAAGAGACCCCGCCGATGCCGAGCCGATAGCGCTGGCCGTGGAAAAACAACGTGCCGGAGCCGCCCGAGCCGCCGACGACGAAGCCGGCCTTGAGCACGCTGAAGCTGATCGAGCCGGAGTCGGCATAAGCCGCGGTTGCTGCGCCGGCGAGCGTGGCGGCGGCAATTAAGGCGATGCGAATTCGGGCTGCAATTGTCATGGTGTGGCCTCTCCTATTGTCTGCGCGGGCTTGACCCGCGCATCCCTGATGAGAATCAGCGCGCGCCGACCTTACAATAAACCCATGCAGATTGGGGCATCGCCTCATCGATTGCCAGGTCGAGCCCGGCAATGACCCCCTTTAGGGCCGCCGGAAAGGGCCGCTTACTTTCCGACCGCTTTGCGCAGCGCCGCGTTGATGCGGTCCTGCCAGCCCGGGCCGTCGGCCTGAAAGACGTCGAGCACGTCGCGATCGATGCGCAGCGTCACCTGCTCCTTGGCACCGGGCAGCGCCGGCTTCTCCGCCGGCAGGTCACCCTTTTTTTCGGTCACGGCCTTGAACGCCCTTTCGGCGAGCGAGCGCGCATCCGGCGGTTGAGGTCCTCGGGCCATGGCGGAACGATAGCACAGCAGCGGCGGCAAAGCGCGAATCGGCTACCCTGCACACCGATGGCCGCCGCCGACCCGCGCTACAGCAAACGCCTCGCCATTGTCGTGCCATATCGCGACCGCGCGCCGCACTTGGCCCAGTTCGTGCCGCACCTGGTGGCCTATTTCGAGCGTGACAAGCTGGACAAGCAGATCGCCTTCACGATCAATATCATCGAGCAGACGCCGGGGGCGCCTTTCTCGCGCGGACGGCTGGGCAATGCCGGCTATCTGCTCACGCGCGGCGGCTCCGACTACACCTGCATCCATGATGTCGATTATCTGCCGATGTGGGCGGACTATTCCTGGTCGCCCAATCCAGCACGGCTGATCTGGCACGGGCTGTCGCTCGGCGAGGACCGCTTCCAGTTTTTCGGCGCGGTGACGCTGCTCGATAATGAGACATTCGGCAAGGTCAACGGCTTTCCCAACTGCTATTGGGGCTGGGGTCCGGAAGACCGCGAGCTCGGCTTCCGCTGCCGCAACGCCGGTTATGAGATCGAACGCCGCGACGGCACTTATATTCCGCTCAAACACCCGCACGCCGGGTTCACGACGCCCGGTACCTACAGTCCGGAAGCGCAGCGCACCATGGAGCTCTACAAAAGGCGTCAGCCGCGGCTCGCCGACCTCGCGCAGGAGGACGGCGTCAATTCGCTGAAATTCGATCTGGTGGAGAAGAAGCCGCTGCCGCTCGGCAACGGACAGACGCTGCCCAATGTCTGGCGCTATCTGGTCGAACTCGGCCAGCCGACCGGTTAATGCGTTCCGACCGAGACGACATCATCGTTTGAACAGTCCCATGATGCTCGCTTTCGCCAACGCTTTGAAGTGCAGCTGGAAGCCGATCACCGCGGCGCTGGTGTCGGCTTTGACGTCCAGCATGTCGGATACGGCGAACACTGTGAATAGATAGCGGTGCGGGTGGTCGCCTTCCGGCGGGCACGGACCGCCATAGCCGGGCGCACCGAAATCGGTACGCGTCTGCAGCGCGCCGGACGGCAGTTTGCCGCCGGGATTGCCGGCCCCGGCGGGCAATTCGCTGACATTCGCCGGAATATTCACCACGACCCAATGCCAAAAGCCCGATCCCGTCGGCGCGTCCGGATCGTAGCAGTGCACGGCGAAGCTCTTGGTTCCTGCGGGTGCGCCGCTCCAGGCGAGATGCGGCGATTTGTTGCCGCCGGCGCAGCCGAAGCCGAAATCGGCGGAGAGGATGAAATCTTTGCCGAGATAGTCGCCGTCTTTGAAACTATTGCTGCTCACCGCAAATGCCATGGGCTTCTCCTATCGCGTCGCTTACCCGCCCGGCCATAAACGTAGCGGCATACCGGCAAAGCGCAATGGCGGACGCTGCGCGGCTGCGACTCAGCTATCGTGCGCTCCCGCAACGGCGACCTTCATTTATGGACAAGCTCAACGTCTTCGATGCCGCCATCATCGGCCTCACGCTGCTGGCCGTCATTCTCGGCTTCCGCTGCGGCCTGTTGCGCAGCCTCGCCACGATCCTCGGCTATGTCTGTGCCGCGCCACTTGCGGTCGCGGCGGCTCCGATGCTTGGCCAGCTCGGCGGCGCGGTGCACCGGCCGCTGCCCGATTGGCTCATTTTCACCGCGCTGTTTGTTGTATCTGGAATGGCATTGGCAGCGCTCATGCGGCTCGGCGTCGACGAACTCACCGGCCGCAGCATCAGCGCCGCCGATCGGCTGGGCGGCGCCATGCTCGGCGCCGTACGCATCCTGCTGCTCGCTGTGCTTTTAGTGCTCGTCTTCGACCGGCTCATCCCGACGGAACGTGAGCCTGAATTCCTCGCCGGCTCGACGCTGCGCCCGCTCCTGTCGGCGGCCGGGCAGCAGGGCCTGCAATCGCTGCCGCCCGAAGTCGCCGACTACATCGACCGCCTCAAAAAAGAGCGGGGCATCTGACGATGCTCCCGCTGAGCTTTTACGATCCGCTCCGTCTCGACTTCAGTCGTTTAGATGTGACGCTCGGCCATTTGCGGCTGGGTGTTGAGATCCCAGACGGACAGAATGAAAACCAGCGCGCCGATCACATAGCAGTCCCACGCGGCCACGCCGTGGGTGACTGAGAACCCCAAAACCCATGGCGAGATGAACACCCAGACACCGGCAATCAGGTTGATCCACTCTTCCCAGGGTCGCGCCCGGATTAGCGCTGCGATGGCGAAGACGCCGATCACGACGCCCAGCACCCACGCATTCCATGACGCCACCGCAGCTGCCGTCGGCGAGTTTGGATCAAAGCTCAACACCCACGGTGAGACGAAAAGCCATGCGGCGAGCAGCAAATTGAGCCAATCCTGCCACTTGCTGGAACTGCGCCTTTGTATTGTCTGCGTCATCGTAACCTCCTTTTGCTCGCGGCTGCCCCGGGTTTAGGCCGCGGCACCCCTCGCATATTTCGTGGGGAACCCGCCTCGCAGGGTTATGGCGGCGACATTCCCCTCACCACATCAACCGCCGCGCGCCATCCGCGGTTGCGGGCTTGCCGGGATTTCACCGGCCGGTAAGGTTCCCTTGCTCGCTGCAACCAAGCTCCGATGTATGACGTTTCCCGAACGGAGGACTTCATCGCGGCGGAAGCCATGAGCGAAGTGGTCTACGAGATCATCGAGCACGACGGCGGCTGGGCCTATAAAGCCAACGGCGTGTTCTCGGAAACTTTCCCGACACATGCGGCGGCATTGGCCGCCGCACAGGCAGCGGCGGCTGAGCAACGCGTGCCGGGAGCCACGCACGTCATTGAATGGGAGGACGAGCAGGGCCACTGGCACACCGAGACGGCGCGCGGCAGCGATCGACCGGTAACCGAGGTCAAGGACAAGAGCTGACGCGGTCCGCTGATGAAGCTGCTCAAGCGAGTCGCCGCGACCGGAGCCTTGCTCTCCTTTATCGGCGGCTACGTTGACGTGGCAGGATTTCTCGGACTGCACGGCCTCTTTGCCGCCCACATCACGGGCAATTTTGCGACACTCTGCGCGGCTCTTGTGCTCGGCAGACATGACCTCATTGGCAAACTGCTGGCACTGCCCGAATTTGTTGCGGTCATCGCGCTTGCGCGGCTATCGAGCGCGTTGCTGCCGGTGCGGCACACGCCGGCCCGGCGTATTCTGATGGCCATTGAAGTCGCATTTCTTGCGGTGTTCTTTGCCCTCGCGGTGAGCTTCGGGCCTTTTTCCAATGCGGATACGGCGCCGGCGCTGTTCACCGCCTTTGCGGCCATCGCTGCCATGGCGGTGCAAAACGAAATGCAGCGCGTCTACATGCCTGGCGTCCCGCCCTCGACCTACATGACCGGCAATGCAACGAACGCGACCGTCGCGCTCGTCGGCTTGGCGACCGGAGATAGCCGGCGGCAAAACGCGCCGATGCGCGCGCGAGCCGGGCACATGACCTTGCATCTGGCATGCTTTGGCGTCGGCTGCGCCGCTGCAGCTGCGCTCTACTGGCAATTCGGATTCTGGTGCCTGGTCGTGCCCGTCGCGCTGACGCCGCTTGCTGCGCTGTGACGCCTGGCGTTCAATCCCACAGGCCGTAGCTTGCCCATTTCGATTCGGGGATTTCGTCTCCGATTGTGTAATGGAAGGAGCTGACGGTGAAATGATCGGGCGCCGCTGTGCACGTGTAAGACAAGACGTACCATTTCTTGCGGCTGCGGAAGGCGCCATCTTTCGTCACAATGGTGTCACCTTTGATGTGCGCCTCATTGCCGGCCACGGCGCGGTCCGGGCGGAATTCGTGATGGTCCTTCTTGATCTGCGTCATCGCCGCGTAATCGCAGAGCTGCTCGAGCCGATCGACAGGATCGAGCATTTTCAAACTGCGCTCAAAGCGCTCATCGGCGGCGGAGACGTGCGCGGTTCCCAGGATGAGGATTGCGCCGATCGTGACTGCGAGCCGCCGCATTCCTTCCCCCGCGCTGACAATAACCGAGACAACAATACCGAGAGAGTCTTACGCAAGGCGCCGCCTTCGACGCAAGCGCAGCCCGGTGTTATCCCCGCGCGAAATCGCGCAGGCCGTCAAGTATATTTGGCATCGCGATCGAGCAATTCGATGGAAACACCCTGCGGCCCGCGTAAAAAGCAGATTTTGATGCCCGGGCGCGGGCTGTGCGGTTCCTTGGTGAACTCAACCCCTTTGGCCTTGAGCTCGGCGGCGATGGTGTCGATGCCGGATACCGCAAGCCCGAAATGATCGAGCCCTTGGTAAGGCGTGGTCGGCGGCGGATTGACACCGTCGGTCGCCGCGACCGGCGCGATGAAAATGTTGGCGCCACCGAGCTTCAGATCGATGCGCGGCTTGCCTTGTTGCGTGGAGCGAAGCACCTGCGCGCCCAGCATGCGCTCGAACCATTGTGCGGTCGCCTCCGGATCGGGACTGCGCAAATGGATGTGGTCCCAAGTGAGCTGCATGGCTGGTGTCTCCTCCTGATGCATAAGCGACCGTTATGCGCGCCGTGAGCAAAGCCGGCCGACATTGCAGGGCGTTGAGGGGCATCATGGATTGGCCGCGCGAACCTGGCAATTGTCTCCCGGCTTGTGCGCGCACCGCTTGCGTGTGTCGCCGACGATCAGCCCTCGTGCCGGCGCGACCATTGCATACCCCGCGGCCGCGTTCGCCCGCATTAATTCAGGACCAGCCACTCTCTGTCCGCATGCTGCACGCCGTGCGGAGCGCCGCATATCGTTCCATCCCTCCGATATCCGCCCGGTAAACCACGAATTCGGGCACGTGCTTCAACAATTCGCCGCACTGCCGCCGCAAGCCTTGCCAAAATTTAATTCTGCATTGCCCTGCGTATCGCCCTTTCCAACAGGCCATTCAGCCGCTGTTCACGCGCCAAATCGGAACTTGGCGCGCAGGGGCCGCGTTTTTAAACGACCCCGTCATCGCAGGAGTTGGGCGGCGGTTCCGTTCAATCGATGCGACCAAAGATCGTGAGGTGTGGCATGAAAAAGACGTTGACCGTGCTTGCGGCCACAGCAGCGCTTGCGCTCGCGAGTGTCGCCGCCCCGCAAAAGGCCGAGGCTCGCCACGGCCATATCGCCGGCGCCGTCATCGGCGGACTGGCTGCCGGTGCTCTATTGGGCGCGGCAGCCGGTGGGTATTACTACGGGCCCGGCCCATACTATGCGTATGCCCCTGGTCCGTATTACTATGGACCCGGCTGTTATTGGACTCGCGAGCGGGTCTGGACGGGCTGGGGTTGGCACTGGCGCCGCGTGCGCGTGTGTGACTGAGACCGGCCGTTCACCTGAAATTCGAAGAGGGAAAAGCCCGGTCTCAGTGTGATTCCGGGCTTTTCCGCGGGGGGTAGGAACCGGCGCCAAATAAAGGACATATTGGACCTGCCTCCTTTTGGAGAGAGCCGGAACTGCTGTTTGTGCGACTTCGTGGCCGGAGCGGCCACCACTTGGACCACTTGGAGGGAAATCTCATGAGGAAGGCCATCTTCGCGATCGCGGCCGGCGCCACTCTGGCTGCGGCGACTTTGACTGCGCCGGCGCCGGCCGAGGCACGCTGCTATGGTTGTGCTGTCGGTGCCGGTGTTGCCGCCGGCGTCATCGGCGGCGCCATCATCGGCGGCGCCATCGCCAACAGCCAGCCGCGCTACTATGCGCCGGCGCCCGGCTATGTGGTCTACGAGGGCTACGGCGCCCCCTATCCGGTCGCCTGCCCGGGCGGCTATTGGGCGCGCCGCCGCCTGTACGACCGCTGGGGCAACTTCGTCGGCTGGAGCAGGCCGCGTTTCGTCTGCCCTTAAGCTTCACGTAACGATCCTGGGCGCATGATCCCCGGCCGCATTCACTGGCCGGGGAACCCCATGAAGCACACGATTTTTGCAGTTGCCGCCGCCGCCTCACTGGCGGCGGCGCTGCCGTCTGCAGCTCACGCCCGCTGCTATGGCTGCGCTGTGGGCGCCGGCGTCGCTGCCGGCGTGATCGGCGGCGCCATCATCGGCTCGGCGATCGCCAACTCGCAGCCGGCGCCGGTCTATGTCGCCCCGCCGCCGCCCCCGCCGCCCTCGGCGGTCTACTACGACGAGCCCGACCACCCGGTCTGCCACGTCGAGCACCGCCGCGTCTGGGAGGAAGGCTACGGCTGGCACACCCGCCGGATCGAAGTCTGCGACTAAGACGCCAGACCGGAACTGAAAAAGCGAATGCCCGGCCTTGCGCCGGGCATTTCGTTTTGGCCCTTGCGTCCGCGCATCCGCGGGGGACGAACGGGCGCCTCCTGCGACCCCGGACTCAGCGCTGCATATGCGCGAGCACGGCGGCGGTCGGCCAGCAGTCCACCTTGAGCCCGCTCTTCTTCTGATATTGGCCGAGCGCGGCGCGGGTCAGCATGCCGGCCTTGCCGTCGATCTTGTCGCGATAGATGCCGAGTGCGGTGAGCTTGCGTTGCATCGCCTCGACCTGCGTCGTCTTGAGCTGCGCGTTCTGGCTCCAGGGATGCTCGAACGGCTTTCCCCCGCCGATCAAATCGGCGAGATGGCCGACAAACAGCACGTACAAATCCGAATAATTGTACTCCTTGATCACGTAATAATTCTTCGGCGTGAGGAAGCCCGGGCCGTAAGTGCCCTCGGGCAGCAGCAGCGACGCCTCAATGGCGAGATCGCGCGCCGGCAGCGTACGCCCATAGGCGGGCGCATAGCCCGCCTTCAGCCACTCGCCGATCGGCCGCGTGTGCGACGGCTCGGCCAGCGTGCAATCGACGGAGGCCGGCACGCGCACTTCGATGGCCCATGGCTCGCCCGTTCGCCAGCCTTTGTCCTTGAGCTGCTTTGCCGCCGAAGCGAGCGCGTCCGGCACCGAATGCCAGATGTCGGCTCTGCCGTCGCCGTCGAGATCGACCGCATATTTGTAGAACTCCGACGGCAGG
>DASRDF010000138.1:0-30415 GCA_035652735.1 Pseudolabrys sp.
ATTTCATCGAGAAACCTAGACCAATCGGCCCTAGCCGAGGTCTCTTCTACGACGATAATAGCACTATGCATTTTTGTGCTTCCGTTTGCGCCACGCTAAGAAATGCGCGCGAAACTGGCGCTTATTCACGATCTTAATTAGTCGGCCGGTACGTCAGGCGCTTGCCTTCGATACCCTTCATGGCAAGAGCCGTCCGTTCCCCGTCACTAATGCCGACACCGGAACGGTTATTGTAGCGAAATTCAAACTCGGTGAGATACCGCTGTAGATGTTGCTCACTGCAGTGGATGTACGTTCCGCGCATGCCGCGCTTGAACGTGCCAAAGAAATTTTCGACAGCGTTGGTGGTTTGGCCGTCTTTGCCAACGTATTCGCCACCGCCGCCCCAACCGTGAAAGACGGTCTTGTGCGCGGCAAACTCTTTGCCGACGCGGGTGTAAAGTTTGCTTTCGTCGGTGTGCAGCTCGGACTTGCGGCGCACGTTGGTAACGAGCAAGTCGCGGATATCGGGAGCGGACACGCCGCCTGTCATATGGATGGCGCGAGTGCGGCCCGAGGGCTTCTCGACAAGGGCGACGATAGATGCCTTCTGTGAATGGCCCTTCCTGTAGTATTTCGCTCGCTTGCTGGTGTTGCCGTAATAAGTTTCGTCGGCCTGCACAGACTTGCCCGAGCCGCCCATGGGCGTGGGCTTCAGGTCGCGCATCGCTTCGCGAAGCCTGTGCATCATGAACCAGGCGGTCTTATAGGTGACGCCTAGGGTCCGGTGAATTTCGTGCGCGGAAACGCCGTTCTTGCCGGAATTGAACATGTGCGCGGCCATCCACCACTTGGTGAGGGGGATTTTGCTGCGCTCGAACACAGTGCCCACCGTAACGGTGAACTGGCCTTTGCACTCGTTGCAATAGAACAGGCCGGGACGGTGAGACTGTTTCTTGCCCTCGATCTTGGCGATCTTCTCTTGATCGGAGTTACCGCAATGAGGGCAGACAGGACCATCGGGCCAGCGCACGGCCTCAAGGGCCTCGCGGGCCTTAGTTTCGTCCTGAAAGATGGGGCTCTGAAACACGGCGGCGGACATGGCGTTCTCCTATGCCCGTCAATGTGGCCCTTCCGATTACTTTTGTCAAGTATATAAATGCGGCTAAATGCCTCGGCGATGTTAGAAAATTCAGACCAGTCGTTGCAGCGTCGCCGCTCAACCAACTCTGCTGTGTAGGGCACCCAAAATGGCCGGTTGCTGCCTTGAGCTTGTTTCAATTCGCCTAAGCGGACAGTTATCTGATGGGTAGCCTCCGGCAGACGAGTAGCCCCGCGAAGCGCCTAATCTTCTCGCTGAACCAGATGGCATATTGGACCGCGGCTAAGCTCATAATGCGCTTCTTAAACAGAAATTGGCTAAGAGAAAGCATTGCTCTAGCCGCATGAATTAATGCGCCTGCGCAGTGGAGTTGAAGTCTTTCTGCAGTCCGAGGCGGCCGTTGAGGATTGCGCATTCCCGTAGCCTCGGCGCTCCGTGAGCCTAAAGCCATTGACCAAAGCGACGGATGTATATGGCTTTGACCAGTTGAGTGAGGACACAGTAGCTGAGCAGAATTCCTGCAAGCCAACCGAAATACGGCAGCGGCAGCGGCACCATCCCCAGGTGGCTCCCGATTGAGGAGAAAGGCAGATAAATGCCGAACGCCATTATCGTTCCGGTCAAGATAATCACGGGGCTGGCGGCGCGACTCTGAATGAAGGGAATGTGCTGCGTGCGGATCATGTGGACAATCAGCGTTTGTGTCAGCAATCCGACGACGAACCAGCCGGATTGAAACAGCGACTGTGTTTCCACGCTGTTCGCGTGAAACACATTCCACATCAAAAGAAAAGTGACGACGTCAAATATCGAACTTATTGGTCCGATGAAAACCATGAAGCGCGCAATGCCGCTCGCATCCCATTTCCGAGGTTGCCTGAGATAGTCCGCGTCTACATCGTCCCATGGAATCGACACCTGCGAGACATCGTAGAGAAGATTTTGCACGAGCAGTTGAATTGGCAGCATCGGCAAGAACGGAAGGAAGATGCTGGCGATCAGAACACTGAAAACATTCCCGAAGTTCGAGCTTGCCGTCATCTTGATGTACTTGATGATGTTGGCAAAAGTCTTCCGGCCTTCAACGACGGCCTCTTCAAGGACCAGCAAGCTCTTTTCCAGCAGAATTATGTCGGCAGACTCCTTTGCAATATCGACCGCGGTATCGACGGAGATTCCAACGTCTGCGTCCTTGAGCGCCGCTGCATCATTGATGCCATCCCCGAGATAACCAACGGTGTGTCCGTTGCGCTGCAAGGCGCGGATCACCCGGGACTTTTGAGTCGGCGACATTTTCGCGAATATTGTCGTCCCCTCTGCTTTTACTTCGAGCTGGGAGTCCGTCAGTTTCTCGACCTCCTTGCCCAAAATTGCCTGTTCGATTGGGAGGCCGACTTCCTTGCATATCTTGCGTGTGACCACATCATTGTCGCCGGTGATGATCTTTACGGCGACGCCGTGGTCCCGCAGAGCCTTGATTGCATCGCGCGCGGTGTCCTTCGGCGGGTCGAGAAATGCCACATAACCAGAAAGGACGAGATCCTTCTCGTCATCGATGGTGAAGGTGCGGTCTTCAGGAGGCAGCGACCTGTAAGCCACCGCGAGAGCGCGCAGCCCATCCTGGTTGAGCCTGCGGGTGATGCGGCGAACCTCTTTGCGCATTTCTGCAGTGAAAGGCACAAGCCCGCCTGCAGCATCATTCGACTGGGCCGACGTGCAAAGCGGCAGCACCTCTTCAATCGCGCCCTTGCAAACTAGGAGGTTCTGGTTGTCTCCGTTTCGCACGACGACCGACATGCGTCTTCGCACGAAATCAAAAGGTATCTCATCGACCTTGCGGAAATGTTTGAGCTTGTCGACAACTTCGTGCTGTTGGGCGTATTCGAGCACTGCGACATCGAGCAAGTTCTTTAGGCCGGTCTGGTTAGAACTGTTGAGCCACGCGTATTCGAGTACCCGCGAATCTTCGTGTCCGTGGACATCGAGGTGCCGTTCGAGGATCACCTTGTTCTGGGTAAGCGTCCCTGTCTTATCGGTGCAGAGGACGTCCATGGCGCCGAAATTCTGAATGGCATTAAGTCGCTTCACGATGGTCTTTCGACGCGCCATCGTAACAGCGCCCTTCGCAAGATTCGTGGTGACAATCATGGGCAGCATTTCAGGCGTGAGCCCGACCGCAACGGACACTGCAAAGAGGAGCGACTCGAGCCAATCACCCTTGCCTAATCCGTTGATGAAGAAGACCAACGGGGTCATGACCATGAGAAAGCGGATGAGCATCCAGCTCACTTTGGTGATGCCCTTGTCGAAGCTTGTTAGTGGACGGGCTCCGACGATGTCGCGGGCCATTGCTCCGAAGCAGGTGCCGTCGCCTGTGGCCACAACGACAGCAGTAGCCGTGCCGCTCACCACGTTGGTACCCATGAAGCAGAGCGTTTCCCGATCCAGTAAATCGCCCCCGCCGAGAATGGCGGTCGGCGGCGTCGCTGGCACAGCTTGTTTTTCGAGCGGGATCGACTCGCCCGTCAGCATCGCCTGGCTGACGAAGAGGTCCTTTGCCGCGATGAGACGAACGTCGGCCGGTACCATGTCGCCCGCGGAGAGATACACGATATCCCCGGGGACGAGACCGAAAATCGCCATCTCCTGCGGCCGCTGCATGCCGGCCCGCAACACGGCGGCGGTGGAGGTCACCATGGCCTTCAGTTCTTCAGCCGACTTGTTGGAGCGAAATTCCTGCCAGAAGCGAAGCAGCGTGCTCAGTAGCACCATGGTCAGCAGAACGATGATCGTTCGAAATGAGCGGTCTTCCGGCGCGGCGAAGATCACGTCAGAAAAAAGCGAGACGACGCTCACTGCGAACAGAACGCCGTTAAAGGGTGTCAGAAATGCGTGAAATAGCTGCTGGTACCATGTGGGGGACTTCTCGTGGGAGACCTCATTGGCGCCGTATTTTTCCAGCCGCGCCTCTACTTCCTCCTGGGACAATCCGTTGCGATTTGTGTCCAGTTGAACAAGCGCTTGTTCGGGCGCGCAGGCGCAGACAGCCGCCAGCGCTCCGCCCAGCGACTTGTCAGGCCGGGCGGGTGAGAGCCCTTGAGTGTGCGGAGAATCCGAGCGCGAGAGTTCGTGATCGCCTGAGCGAGGTTGGCGGCTCTCGCGAACATCAAAAAGCGTGGTGCGTGGGAGTTTCATAACCCACCTCCTGACGGTCTCGGTGACCTCGGAGGTGAGCGAGCGAGGAACCGCTTAGGTCCTGCGCCTTTTCACCCAGCGAAGGTTGCCGAGAATAGTCTGCCGGTATGGATTGAGCGCCGGGCAAATCAGCGTGACGCCTGCCGAGGCGCAACTCGTGTAAGGGTCCATCTTTTCCTTGCGCATCTGCTCGAAGTTTCCTTCGAACAATTTCGCGATACGCCCATCAATCACAATCTGTCAATTGCAAAACGGCCGTCCGCACTCGTGACAAACCTTTTTTACGTTCGATTAATTCTTGGACGGCTCTGCGATCAGATTTGGTTGAGTTCGACGGGTGACGTATTTGGAAAAATCCAGGATTGTCGTTGCGCAAGTTGAGGTGCTCTCACACTTCAGCGCATGTCCGGTAGGCACCTCCGTGACGTGAGTCGATGTCCGCCCTTCTCTCGTGTCGGGGCATAGTGGACCTCGAATTTGTTTTGTGAGTGCACGGCTTGGGTCGGCCGCTTTCGTTGGACGATGGGGCCCAAAGATAGCAAGGCGCCGACTAGCGCGCGCGGCGCCGACGCTGCTGCCCGAGGCCCATCTGCTTGGCGAGTTGCGAGCGCGCCGCCGCATAATTGGGCGCGACCATCGGATAGTCGGCGGACAATCCCCACTTCTCGCGGTACTGCTCGGGCGTCATGTTGTACTGCGTGCGCAGATGACGCTTGAGCGATTTGAATTTTTTGCCGTCTTCCAGACAGACGATGTATTCGGGCGTGATCGACTTCTTCAGCGACACCGCCGGCTTGGGCGGCTCCGCGGCGCCGTCGCCGCCTTTGACAGCCACGCGCGCAAGCGCGGCATGCACCTGGTTGATCAGCGTCGGAATGTCACCCGGCGGCACTGTATTGTTGCCGACATAGGCGGACACGATCTGGGCCGTCAGCGCGATGAATTTCTCGTCGCCCGGAATGTCGGCCATGGCCGCGATCCCTTATGTCGCAAGCTTTGGGCGGGAACTTTACTGTTCAGTCCGCATCGCCGCAAGAAGAAGGTGCGCGACGCCCCGTATAGTCCAGCACCAATATTTGGCATTCAGCCGATGTCGCCGCTGACCTGCTTTGGATACCGCAGCGGACACATTGCTGTTCATTGTGGCCTCGCCGCCACAGCCTAAGGTGCGAGCCCATTTATAATGCGCCGATCGCTTGCGGGGGCTGGCATTTGTCGAGGGTCCCATGAAGCACGTAAGGTTTGTCATTGCTGCAGTCGTTAGTCTGATCGGAACGCCAGTTCTTGCCGCCGACTTGCCGGTTAAGGCGCCGTCGTCACCGCCGCTTTCAGCGGCTCCCAGTTGGACCGGCTTCTACATCGGCGGCCAGGTCGGCGGCGCCTGGGCCCATCGGTCGGTGACCTATACCGCCAACGATCCCATCGCCGCTCTACTGGTGAACGGGACTTTGACGGGCACGGGTCAGCCGTTTGCTCCCAACAAGTTCGACATGAGTGGCGTCGTCGGCGGCATCGAACTCGGCTACAACTGGCAATTCAATCGCAACTGGCTTTTGGGCTTCGAAACCGACTTCAGCGGATCGAGTCTGAAGGGGACCGGCAACAGCACGTCCGTTTTCGCGACCGTGCCGGCGATCTTCAACAATTCGCTGACCGAAAAACAGTCGATCGACTGGTATGGCACGGTGCGCGGTCGGCTCGGTTGGCTGCCAAGCGATAATCTGTTGCTTTTTGCCACCGGCGGTCTCGCCTACGGACACGTGGCCAACAGCGGCAGCTACACGGCCGTTGGAATCGCCGGCTTGCCCTTTGCAGTAGGGCTGAACGGCTTTAGCTTCGTCTGTTTCACCGACGCGACTTGCTTTTCCGGTTCTTCATCGTCGGTGCGAACCGGGTGGACGGTGGGCGGCGGCGTCGAGTGGCTGGTTTGGCAGCGCTGGAGCATCAAGGTCGAATACCAATATGTCGACCTCGGCAGCGAGCCACTGCGCATGTCGGCGACAGCAGTGTTCCCGGGATTCGCGCCCGCATCCTTCAACGTCAACTTCGGCCGCGACGATTTCCACGTGGTCCGCGCTGGCTTGAACTACCACTTCTGACGCCACGACGTAGCATCGAGCTTCGCGCCGCGGTCGCAGGGCAATTGCGGTGATCAATCGACCGAACGGGCCGCTTCGATAGCCGGTGCGTGCCTAACCGTTCTTGTCCAAATGCGCGCGTAGTTCGTCGATCGAGGCGAAGCGCAGCGTGCCCTGCGGCAATTCGGCTTCAATCGAGCCGTCGACATAGAGCGTGTAGCCCATGCCGTCGACGACCCCGGATTTGAGGATGGCAACTGGGCTGCGAGGGGTCGCGCCCGGTTCGCTAGCGGGCGGTTGGGCCGGCGCCCGAGCACCGTTGTCGCGTGACGGCTCTCCCGGCTTCGCCCCGCCGCGCTGCTCGTTCGCCGGCGTGGTACGCGGTTTGGCCGGCCAGAGACTGTCGAAATAGCTGCTCGGCGTCTCGCGCGGCGGCGGCGCATTGTGCCACGGCGTATCCGCAGACGGCTCACGCCGGCCCTCGCCGGCCTCCGGCGGCAGCGGCGATAGCGAGATGTCGTCTTCCACTGTCACCGCGGGCGCTTCCGGATTGCGCATCGATGGCGCAAACGAGGGCTCGTGATGGCTTTCGGCATCGAGATCGGCGGGGATGGGCGGAGGCTCGGGCGCGGCGGACTGTGACGGCTCGCGCGTTTTCGACTTGGAGGGAAACGGCGCGCGGCCCGCCGCGGCACGGTTTTCAGGTGGCGGCTGAAAACTCTCTGTGTGCGGCAACTGCGACGCCAGCGCGCGTCCCGCCACCCCGTCCACGATGCGCTGCAGTTCCTTCACCACCGCGCTCAAGGCGATCACAATGATGCCGCCGGTCGCCAAGGTCGCGCCGGAGACGATCAAAGTGTTGCCGAAGCTGAATTCGCTGACCGGAATGCCGAACGCGACCATGGCCGCGCCAGCCATGACGGCGATACAGCCGATTACGAACATGCCCATTGCCATGTTTCGCAGTCCCTTTAATAGCTTCCGATAACAGCCTCTAGAACAAGGGATTCGCGGTGCCTGCTGTAGCGGCGGCGGCGCAAAAGGCAAGTTAGCCGCGAATGCCTCAAGACATGATTAACGTTAACGGGTTGGGCCAAGCCGGGCCAGAGGGGCTGCGGCAGCCTCGGCCCGGCGGCGGGAAAGCGTTGCTCGCCCTCCCGCCAAAGCCTAATTAGACCCTCATTACGGAACTTGCCCGGGGACGTGCCGGTTTGACCGTTCAGGGGACCGGATATTCCGCAGTCATCGTTTGTGGATCGAGGAGGACGCAAAATGTCGTTCAAACTGCCCGACCTGCCCTACCCGCATGACGCTTTGGCGCCGTATATGTCGCGGGAGACGCTCGAATATCATCACGACAAACACCACAAGGCTTATGTCGATACCGGCAACAAGCTGCTGGAAGGCTCGGGGCTTGAAGGCAAATCGCTCGAAGAGGTGGTCAAGGGCGCTTACGGCAAGAATCAGGGCCTGTTCAACAATGCCGGGCAGCACTTCAACCATACGCATTTCTGGAAATGGATGAAGCCCAACGGCGGCGGCGACAAGATCCCCGGCAAGCTCAAGGCCAAGATCGACAGCGATCTCGGCGGCCTCGCCAAGATGAAGGAGGATTTCGTCAATGCCGGCGTCACCCAGTTCGGCTCCGGCTGGTGCTGGATTGCGGTGCAGAATGGCAAGCTCGCCATCACCAAGACACCGAATGGCGAAAATCCGCTGGTGCACGGCGGCACGCCGATCCTCGGCTGCGACGTGTGGGAGCACTCCTATTACATCGACTACCGCAATCGCCGCGCCGACTATCTCAAAGCCTTCCTCGACCATCTGGTGAACTGGGACTACGTGGAGGAGCTGCTCGGCGCCGCGAAATAGCCTTGAGCCCCGCATTAAGTAAGGCCTTGTCACGGGCTCGGCTTACTTCGCGCAGAAGCCGGTGCGCGCAGCGATCGGGGTGAGCGCCTATTGGCTGTCGAGACTCTTAGCCCCGCGCAACGCAGCCCTCTCCCCCGTGGGGAGAGGGAACGCGCCTTTAGCGCGGCCGGCGCCTTCAGCAAAAACAATCAGGCGGTCGCCGATGGCCTGGCCATTCTCATCCTGGCAGCGGTGGCGATCGCCGCCGCCTTGACGTTTCGCGACTACGGCCTCGGCTGGGACGACTACACGCACTCGCAATACGGCGACCTGCTGCTCAAGCTCTACGGCTCGGGCTTTGCCGATACGCGCGCGCTGCATTTCGTCAATCTCTACAAATACGGCGGCGGCTTCGACATGGCTGCGGCGCTTGCCGCCAAGGTGTTGCCGTTCGGCTTGTTCGAGACGCGGCGGCTGATGGCTGCAATCGTCGGTCTCGCCGGCCTGATCGCCGCCTGGCGTTTGGCGCGGCGGCTGGGCGGGCCGGTCGCCGGCGCGGGCGCGCTCGCTCTGCTCGCCACCTGCCCGCTCTACTACGGGCACATGTTCATGAACGCCAAGGACGCGCCGTTCGCTGCGGCGATGATCCTGCTGCTGCTCGGCCTCGTGCATGTATTCGAGGCCTACCCGAAACCCGGCTGGCGCAGCATCGTGCTCACCGGGGTTGCGCTCGGGCTTGCCTTCGGATCGCGCGTGCTCGCCGGCTTGGCGGCGCCCTGCGCACTTGCCGCGCTCGCGCTCATCGCCATCGTGGAAGGGCGCGCCGATGGCTGGCGCCCGGCGCTGAGGCGGCTCGGCGCATTTCTTGCGCGCTTTGCGCCGGCGCTGTTGCTCGCTTATGCCATCATGGCGCTGCTCTGGCCGTGGTCGGTGGTTGCGCCGCTCAATCCGCTGCGCGCGGCGCTTTACTTCGACACTTTCTTCGAGAAGCCGTGGAAGGAATTGTACGAAGGCCAGCTCATCCCCGTCCCGGACATGCCGGCAACCTATCTGCCGCATCTGATCGCGCTGAAGCTGCCCGATCTCATGCTCGCGCTCGGCGCCGCCGGCATCGTCGGCGCGCTGGTGGCGGTTTGCCGCCGCGAGGTCACGCGCACGCGTCGTGCCAATCTGCTGCTGGTGACGCTCGCCGTCCTGCTGCCGGTCGCCATCGCCACGATCACGCGGCCGGCGCTCTACAACGGTATCCGTCAGTTCCTGTTCATCGTGCCGCCTCTTGCGGTGCTGGCCGGCCTTGCCGCTGGCTGGCTGTTCGAGCGCGCCGCGGTCCATGGGCGCGCCGCGCTTACGGCGGCCGCTGCGGTCTTCGCCGCCGGGCTTTCGATTCCACTTTACGGCATGACGGCACTGCACCCGTATGAATACGTCTATTACAACGTGCTTGCCGGCGGTGTGCGCGGCGCGCAAGGGCGTTACATGCTCGATTATTGGGGCCTCGCCTTCAAACAGGCGGCGGAGGCGCTGCGCGCGCGGCTGGCGGCGGCCGGCGAACATCCGCCGGCGGGCCGGCGCTGGGTGGTCGCGATCTGCGGGCCGCAATCCTCCGCGCGCCAGGAGCTCGGCCCCGAATTCGAGACCACGTTCGATCAGAAGAAGGCCGACTTTGCCATGGCACTCGGCGCCTTCTATTGCGCGCATCTGCAGGGCCCGATCCTCGCTGAGATACGCCGCAGCGGATTGGTGTTCGCCACCGTCTACGACCTGCGCGGCAGCCCGCCGCCGAAACTGCTCACCGTCCCGCCGCCGTGAGGCTCCGGACCGCGCCGCTATTGGCCGCTTCCGCCAAGCTATAACCGCTCATCGCCAAACAATCGGTACGGTTTGAACCAAGGTCTTAAATGAGCCTTAGGAGCTGCTCGCCTAGTGGTCAGTACGGTCAAATGACTGGCGAGCCGTATGCGAGTCTTCTTCACTTTTTTTGCTTTTGTCTTAGCGATGGGCTTGACGGGGTCTATCGCCGCCGAAACGGTGGAAGTCGCGCCCGGCATACACGTAACGAAGAAACAATATGCGGCGCCCGCTAACGAGCAGCCGTTTTTCGGTTTCATTGACAAGGCGCCCGCTCAGATTGCGGCAGACGAGAAATTTGTGTCGCAGATTGTGCAGCTCTCGACGTCGCGGCAGCGCGCCTTGGAGGAAACGCTCAGGCGCGGATGGTATGCATTCGCCGCGGGCGATCTGGCGACGGCGGGACGGCGTTTCAATCAAGCTTATCTCATTACGCCGGACGAAAGTCGCATTTATCAAGCTTTCGCGGTGTTGGCGCATGTACGCTTCAATGACGCAACATACGCGGACGAACTCTTTCGCATCGCGTTGAAGCAACCTAACCCCGCACCAACCTTGCGCGCCGATTACGGTCGCTTTCTTCTGATCACCAAGCGAGTCGCCGAGGCTCGACCAATTCTCGAGCAGGCGGTGCGCGATGCGCCAAAATTCGGTAACGCATGGTCTAATCTCGCCTTTGCTCGTTTGCAGACAGGCGACCCCTCTGGCGCCTGCAGAGCGGCGGTGGAGGCTGAAAAGCTCTCTAGTGCCGATATCAAATCCGACATCGCCCTGCTGCAACGCGACGCGAAGTGCTAGGTCGTGGCGCCATCCGCTCGATGGCCGAAGGCCGGCCAGTCTCGGTCGGCGTCTAAGGCTTCAGCGGCGGCTGCGAAGCCCCGCCGGGACTCGGCGGCGCCAGCGGCGCGCTTTCCACCGGCTTCGCCGGAGCGACCGGCCCCGCCTCAGCCGCGGTCGGCGCCGTCTCGACGCTGCGCGCGATGAATTCGTCAGCCTCGATGTCCATGGTTCCCACCAAGGTGGGCATCAGCGCCCGCACCGGCAGCAGAAACGGCTCACCCTTGATCGGCGCGAACCACATCTCCAGGTCATCTTTGCCGGCGAGATAGCGCACCAGCATGCTGTCGGGTTTGTAGCCGCCGATCGGCTCCAGCACGACGGCGCAGACGAGCACCGGCCCGGCATAACCGCGCGCCATTTTCATCGTGGCGGTTCGTTTGAACGAGAGCGCAAGATCGTAGCGGCGCCGGCCGTCATAGATTTTCAGCGTGCGGCGGCAATTCGCGGGAGCCATCGCGCTTTGCGCGGAGGCAATGAGCATTGCGCTCAGCGGGTCCGTGACATCGCGGAGAAACTTTTTGTCCACCGCAATGCGGTCCTTGGGCGGCGCCGCGCCGCGATCCTCAACGCGCTTGAGCGCGCCGTTCTCGAACGTCATCTCCGTTTCGTAGGTGCCGTCGTCATCGTTGATGTCGGAGCGCGCGACGGCTGGCGTGAGCTGCGCACCGGCAATTGCGCCACGTGTGGTGAAAGCGCCCTCGCCTTTGACCAGAACGCTGAGGACCCCGCTGGCAGTGCCTTTTGCCGAGGTGATGTAACTCGCGTCCGACAAGTTGATCGTCCAGCTCAATTGGCCGACCTTCACATGGGTCATGGTCACGTTGTAGTGGGCCGCAATTGCGACCGGCGGCTCGGCCGCCGGCGCCGCGAACGGCGCGACCGCGCCCAGACAGGCGAGCACGGCTATGCAGACGCGACCATGTGACAGGATCATGGAGCCCTTCACGAATGCGCGAATTCCCAGTAGAGCGCGCGCGCTTTGCGGAATAACGGCCCCGGCTGCAACGATCGCTGCGCGATCCGCGTTACCGGCAGCACCTTGGAGGCATTGCCGGTAGAGAATATTTCGTCGGCTGTCTCGAAATCTTCGTAGCGCATGGCCGCCTCCACCACGTCGACGCCGGCGGCGCGCAACAGCGAGATCACGCGCCTGCGGGTAATGCCGGCGAGAAAAGTGCCGTTGGCGATCGGCGTAAACACGACGCCGTCCTTGGCCATGAAGATATTGGAATTGGCAAGCTCTGCGACATTGCCGACGGCGTCGCGCACCAGACAATTGTCGAAGCCGCGTGAATTGGCCTCGAGCATCGCCCGGGCGTTGTTGGGGTAAAGACAGCCCGCCTTGGCGTCGACCGGGGCGCTCTCGTAGGTGGGGCGTCGAAACGGCGATAGTGTCACCGAAAAGCCCTCGGGCTTGCGCATCGGCGCTTCCCATAGGCTGAGCGCAAAGCGCGTCGATTCCGCATCCGGCGGCAGCGCCATCGCGCTGGCACGTTCCGCCCAATACATCGGGCGCACATAGAGCGTGGCGCCTTGCGGAAATTTGGAGATGCCGTCGCGCGCTAGCCCGAGCCACTCGTCGACCGATACGCTCGGCTTGAGATACATGGTCTTGGCCGAGGCGTTCACGCGCGCGCAGTGCTGGTCGAGATCGGGCGCAACACCCTCGAACACCCTCGCGCCGTCGAACACGGACGAACCGAGCCAGATGGCATGCGTGCGCGCGCCCCACAATGGCACGTTGCCTTCGCGCCATTGTCCGTCGAAAAATGTCCAAGTCGTGGACCAACCGTCGCTCGCCGCCATTCACGTCTCCGTGGGGTACTTCCGCCCTGCGTCCCATCGTGGTTTGGCAAGCATAACGAGCGCGCAAGGAGGATACCATGCCTGGAATTTTCGTATTCGACGCCTATGGCACGCTGTTCGATGTGCATGCGGCGATCCTGCGTTGCGGGCAGGCCGGGCCCGATGCCGAGCGCATGTCGGAGATCTGGCGCAGCAAACAGCTCGAATACACATGGACGCTGACGCTGGCCGGGCATTACGCCGACTTCTGGACACTCACCGAGCGCGCACTCGATTTTGCGCTGGCACGTGTGCCGGCGGTGAACAAGGACCTCAAACAAAAATTGATGGATGCCTACTTCCAGCTTGATGCATTTCCCGACGCGCGCGACGCGCTTCAGGCACTCAAGGGCAAAGGCCATCGCACCGGCATTCTGTCCAACGGCTCGCCCAAGATGCTCCAGGGCGCTGTCGATGCCGCCGGGATCGGTGGCAATCTCGATGCCGTTCTCTCGGTCGATGTGCTGAAAATGTTCAAACCGCGGCCGGAGGTGTACCGCCTCGTCACCGATCATTACAAATGCAAACCGACCGATGTCACCTTCGTATCCTCGAACCGTTGGGACGTGATGGCGGGTACATCGGTCGGGTTCAACAGCGTGTGGGTGAACCGCAGCAAGATGCCGGACGAGTACGGCGATTTTCCGCCGCGGCGCGTGCTGAGCAGTCTCGCCGCCCTCATCGCCTGACGAATATCGTGCCTTCAATGAGACTTTCGGGGGACTGGCGTCGAGGGCTCTCCGCCTCTATATCGCCCGGCAATGCCCTCGGTCATTTCCATCAAAAACCTGTCGAAGACCTATGCAACCGGATTCCAGGCACTGAAGAACGTCAATCTCGATATTCAGCGCGGCGAGATTTTCGCGCTGCTCGGACCGAACGGCGCCGGCAAGACCACGCTGATCGGCATCGTCTGCGGCATCGTCAATCCGAGCGAAGGCGCGGTGGCTGTCGACGGCAAGGACATCATCCGCAACTATCGGGCGACGCGCTCGCTGATCGGTTTGGTGCCGCAGGAGTTGCATACCGACGCTTTTGAATCGGTGTGGAGCACCGTCACGTTCAGTCGCGGCCTGTTCGGCAAACCCGCCAATCCGCGCCACATTGAGAAGGTGCTTAAGGCGCTGACGCTGTGGGACAAGAAAGATGCCAAGATCATGACGCTCTCCGGCGGCATGAAACGGCGCGTCATGATCGCGAAAGCGCTGAGCCACGAGCCCAACGTCCTCTTCCTCGACGAGCCGACGGCGGGTGTCGACGTCGAATTGCGCAAGGACATGTGGCAGGTGGTGCGCGAACTGCGCGCTTCGGGCGTCACCATCATCCTCACCACCCATTACATCGAGGAAGCGGAGGAGATGGCCGACCGCATCGGTGTCATCCACAAAGGCGAGCTGATCCTAGTCGAGAAAAAGGACGAGTTGATGCGTAAGCTCGGACGCAAGCAGCTCATCCTGCATTTGCAAAAGCCGCTTCCCGCCGTTCCCCCCGCGCTTGCCGCGCACAATCTCGCACTCAGACGCGACGGCCACGAACTGGTATTCACCTATGACACGCAGGCGGAGCGTACCGGCGTCACTGCACTGCTGACCGACCTCAACACGGCGGGCATCCGCTTCCGCGACCTGCAGACGGTGCAGAGCTCGCTCGAAGATATTTTCGTGGGCCTGGTGAGTGACCGGCGATGAACTGGCGTGCGGTACAATCGATCTACCGTTTCGAGATGGCGCGCACCGGGCGCACCATCTGGCAGAGCATCGTGTCGCCGGTGCTTTCGACGTCGCTCTATTTCGTCGTCTTCGGTGCCGCGATCGGCTCGCGCATCAGCCAGATCGACGGTGTGTCCTACGGCGCCTTCATCGTCCCCGGCCTCATCATGCTGACGCTGCTGACGCAAAGCACGATGAACGCTTCCTTCGGCATTTATTTCCCGCGCTTCATCGGCACCATCTACGAAATCCTCTCGGCGCCGGTGTCCGGGCTGGAGATCGCGCTCGGCTATGTCGGCGCGGCAGCGACCAAATCGATCATGCTCGGGCTGATTATCCTTGGCACTTCGTGGATTTTCGTGCCGCTGCGCATCGAGCATCCCGCGTTGATGCTGGCATTCCTGGTGCTGACGGCGGCCACATTCAGCCTGCTCGGCTTTATCATCGGCATCTGGGCCGACAATTTCGAGAAACTGCAGATCGTGCCGCTGCTGATCATCACGCCGCTGACCTTCCTCGGCGGCACCTTCTATTCGATCCACGTGCTGCCGCCGCTCTGGCAGAAGATCACGTTGGCCAATCCGGTCGTCTACCTGATCAGCGGCTTCCGCTGGAGCTTCTTCGAGATTTCCGACATCGATCCGGCGATCAGTTTCGCCATGACGCTGCTTTTCCTGGCCATTTGCCTGGCGGTGGTGTGGGCCATTTTCCGCACCGGCTACAAACTCAAGAAGTGACTCTGCATCTGCGCGGGTCCGGGTGCCCTCAGGCTCGCGGCACACCGGCCATTGCGAGACCGTCGCCGAGGCGTGTCATGAAGGCTGGCGGGAACGGCCAGGCTTTTCTGGCGCGCTCTACGGTCAAATCGCGATCCTTGCGCATGAGGCGGCGGGCGATCCGCCGCGCTTCGTCGCGTGCGCCGGCATGCACGGCAGCGGCGATCGTGATTCGGTCGGCCCAGATCGCCCCTGGAAACCGAGCCGTTCCAGTTTGCAGCCAGCGCGCCGCACGACCGTATTGTCCGCAAGCAAAATGCGCACAACCCGTTCCGATGATGGCAATTTGCTGCATGGGCCCGACCGGCGCGAGCTGCAATGCAATCTGCAGTTCGCGGAAAGCGGCCTGCGCATCGTCCATGTAGACCGACGCCCAGCCGCGACGAATCCAGGCATAAGGTAGCCATGGATCGAGCGCGAGCGCGCGCTCCAGCAGACCGTCGGCCTCTTCCAGACGGTGCGCGAGCGTCAGTGCGCCGCTCGCTAACGTAAGCGTCAGTGCATCGTTTGGCCCCAACGCATGAGCCTTTGCAACCAGCCGCAAAGCCTGATCGCGATCCTGCTGCGGAGTATCGCTGAATCCGTGCGCTGCACGCTGGCCGAAGCACCATGCGGAGAGCGCGACCGGTAGACCATAGGTTGGCGCCATTTGTTGAGCGGCCTGGAGTGTCTCGATCGCTTCGGTGCTTTCGCGGGGTGCAATCGCAAATACGTGCGGTATGGCCTGCCATGTGAGGCGGAACGCTTCATCATCGATGCATTCTTCGCTTTGCAGGGAGAAGCGGCTTCGTCGCAGCGTTGCCGAAGGCGTCTCGCCGAAAATCTCACGGTATTCGCCGGCAAAGCGAGCGAGGTGTTTGAAGCCGCTGGAGAGAGCTATACGCGTTATCGTGGCGTTCATGTCGCCGCGTTCAAGTTCGCGACGAGCATGAGCCAAACGCGCGCGGCGAAGCCAGCCGAGCGGCGTCGTTCCCAGGAAAGTCTTGAAATGAGTTTCGAGCGTGCGCGGGCGCACGCCTGCCACGGATGCAAGCAGGTCGAGATCGACCCGATGCGAAAGATGACCGCGAAGCCACGTCACCGCGCGGATGACATCGGCGGGTAAGGCTGCCGGCAGCGTCTCGCGATCGGTGAAGCGAGGATCGGGCCGCGCCGGCGCGTCAACCTTCTTCATCGACGCTCGTTGCCATCAAAGTCGCCCGCCAGGAAAAACCTAGCATTTTTTGGCGCTAAATGCATAGCGCCGGCGAAAACCGGATAGTCTGTCAAACAGAATGGCCGAAAACATACCGTTTGCTCTCGTCCCGACCGGGCTACCTGCCATGCGATCGAAGACCCGTCGAACCACTATTGTTGTTCTCGCGCTTTGTGTACTGGCCTTGGAGATGGTACGTCCGCCCTCACCCGTGGCGGCACAAGGCAAACTCGTCGTCGAGTCCGTGGCCGAAACCAAGGTCAAGCAACTGCCGCCGGGTCCGCTCTTCTGGCGCATCGACACTTTCGCAACCCTCGCGGCGGCCAAAGCCGCCGCCGGACAGACCGGCCTTGCGGCTGAAGTCGCCGGCAAGGCGTGGCTGTTCACCCTTGGGCCGAGAGGCGGATCAGCCACCGGCGGCACCAAAGTCGCCGAGATCGGCCCTGTGCCGACGCCCGCCGCGCCGGAATACCTGTTGCGCATCAACCACGCCTACGGCCCGCCCGGTGCCGCAACGCGCGTCCATAGTCACCCGGGAGCCGAAGCGTTTTACGTCCTCGCCGGCCGCATGAGTCAGCGCACCCCTCACGGCGTGGTCACGCTCGATGTTGGCCAGTCGGCGCCGGGGCATGGCGCCGATGTGCCGATGCAAGTCTCGAGCAGCGGCACGACCGATCTGGATCAGCTTGTAATGTTCGTTGTCGACGCGACAAAGCCGTTCTCATCCCCGGCCCAATTCAAATGAGGCCTCGGCCGCCGCCTATGTGAATAAGCGTGCCCGCCTGGGGTATGCTCTTGCGGCGCTTTGCGCCTGCAAACCAACCCCGGGAGGCTTATCCATGCCGCCGCTCCTCAAGATGCTTGCCGCTTCCGCCGCCGTGCTCGCGCTATCTTCGCCGCTCCATGCACAGGGCGTGGTCACGCAAAAGAACATCCCGTTGTCGATGGCGCTCGCCATCGCCGATGCGGCGCTCGCGCAATGCCAGAGCATGGGCTTCAAGGTATCGGTCGCGGTGGTCGACCGCGCCGGCCTTACTTTGGTGATGCTGCGCGGCGACGGTGCCGGCCTGCACACGCCGGAAGGCGCCGAGCGCAAGGCCTATACTGCGCGCACCTACGGCTCGCCGTCGGCCAATTTCGCTAAGCGCGTGCAGACCGAGCCGAGTTACGCTCCGGCCATGCAGTACACCCGGGTGCTCGCTTTGGCGGGCGGGCTGCCCATCAAGGCGGGCAATGAGGTCATCGGCGCCGTCGGAGTCTCCGGTTCGCCCGGCAAGGACGATGTCTGCGGCCAAGCGGGCATCGACAAGGTCGCCGACCAGCTCAAATAGCCGACCGCAAGGCCGCGGACACTTCCAAAACACCCGATCCCGGTGTTAGCGTTTGCGCGTCCTTGGTCGGGGACATGAACAAGAACAAGACCTTTGTGGAGGAATCGAACATGCGTAAATCCCATTCCTTTGCGCGCTGCTGGAAGGCGCTGCTGCCGGCAGCCGCAATGCTGCTGGCTCTTGCAGGAACCGGCTCCGCGGCCGGCTACCCCGATCGGGCCATCAAGCTGATTGTGCCTTGGGCAGCCGGCGGCGATACGGACGTGATCTATCGCCCGTTCGCGCAGCTGCTGCAGAAATATCTCGGACAGCCAGTGATCATCGCCAACGTAACCGGCGCCTCCGGCACCGTGGGCGAGCGCGAAGCCGCCAATGCCGCGCCCGACGGGTACACCGTCTTCGCCCCTCACGACTACATCCATTCGGTCTATTACGCGGGCTTGACCGACATCCGCTACGACAAGGCGTTCGAGCCGGTTTGCCTCGTAGCATCCACACCATCGGTGGTCACGGCCGGATCGAAGACGCCATACAAGACCTTCAAGGAATTCGTCGACTACGCCAAGGCGAACCCGGGCAAGGTGAAAGTGGGTGCGTCGCTCGGCTCGACCAGTCAGTATTCGATGGCACTGATGGCGAAGGCTGCCGGCATCAAAGTGACCTACGTACCCTATGACGGCACAGCGCCGCGCATGAACGCGCTGCTTGGCGGCCACATCGATATTGCCGACTCCAACCTGACGCAAAAAGCCAAAGTCGATGCGGGCCTGCTGCGCTTTCTTGCCATCATGAGCGAGAAGCGCAGCCCTGAGCTGCCGGATGTGCCGACGCTCAAGGAGCTTGGCTACGACGTCGAATACGCCGTCAACCGCGGCATCATGGTGCCCAAAGGCACGCCGGCCGACGTCGTGAAGAAGCTTGACGATGCCTGCGCCCTGGCCGCCAAGGAGCCGGACTTTGCCAAGGCCATGACGCTTCAGGGTACGGAAGCGCGCTATATGGACGCCCAACAATATACCGAGTTCCTGAAGAAGGACGACGCCATCACCAAAGAGATCACCAAGGATCTCGGTCTGCTCAAGCGCGAACAGTAAATGCTCGGGCGGGACGGTGTTGCAGGGCTAGTCTGCCTCGCGGTCAGCATTTTTCTGCTGTACCTAACGCTCGGGCTGCCGCCGGCGGTGATGGTGCCGATCGGGCCGGCCTTCTATCCCCGCATCGTGCTCTCGCTGCTGGCGCTGCTGAGCGTCATTCTGATCGGGCTCGATCTGCGCGCGATGCGCTTGGCCCGCGCCGGCACCGCGGCGCCAGCCGTGCCCGCGGGCTCGGCGCCGAACTACCGCCTGGTGCTCGCCACCTTCATCGAGTTCGGGATTTACATCGCGCTGTTGCCGCCGCTCGGCTTCCGCATCTCGACCTTCCTGTTCGTGCTGGCGCTGGAAGTTACGCTGGAATGGCCGCGCAGTCTCACGCGGTGGCTGCTCGCCATTGCCGTTGCAGTCGCAACCAGCCTCGTCTGCTATCTCGTCTTTGAAGATTATTTGTCCGTGCTGTTGCCGCGCGGCACCTGGAGCGGAATGTGAGTCACTACGAGCTCCTGTTCCAGCACATCGGCGTGGTGCTGCACGGGCAATATCTCATCCCGCTGCTGATCGGCACCATCGCCGGCGTCATCGGCGGCGCGCTGCCCGGCGTCACCATCACCATGACGGTGATCGTGGTCCTGCCCTTCACCTTCGGCCTCGACCCGCTGCAGGGACTTGCGGCGATGATCGGCGTCTATGTCGGCGGCTCCGCCGGCGGCTCGATCACGGCAAGCCTCATCGGCATTCCCGGCACGCCGTCGGCGGTGGCGACCACCTTCGACGGCTTCCCCATGACGAAGAAGGGCGAAGCCGGCCGCTCGGTCTGGGTCGGCGTCTGGTCGGCCTTCATCGGCGGCGCGCTCGGCGGCTTGTGCCTGATCGAACTCACCGGCCCGTTCGCTTCGCTCGCGCTTGAATTCGGCCCATGGGAATTCTTCGCGCTCTTTGTGTTCGCGCTATCCATGGTCGCCGGGCTGGTCGGAAAGTCGGTAACCAAGGGCCTGCTTTCGGGCGCCATTGGCCTCGTCGTCACCATCGTAGGTCCCGACCCGATCATGGGCGTGCAGCGCTTCACGCTCGGCATCCACGAGCTCGAAGGCGGCTTCCCATTCCTGCCGGTGCTGATAGGCGTCTTCGCCTTCGCGCAACTGATGCCCGACGTGGAGCAGATCGGCCGCGGCAGCAGCCAAGCGGTATCCCCTGCTCCGACCAATTACAGCCTCAAGGTATCGCACGCCTCAGTCCTGTGGGACATCGTCTGCCGGCCGTTCATCCTGCTGTGGGTGACGTTCATCGGCATTGTCATCGGTGTTCTGCCCGCCATTGGCGGCAGCGCCGCCAATATCATGGCTTACGACCAAGCCAAAAAGTTCTCGCGGCGGCCGGAGAAATTCGGCACCGGAATCCCGGAAGGCATCGTCGCTTCGGAAGCCTCCAACAGCGCCAATGTCGCGGGCTCCTTGATGATGATCATGGCCTTCGGCATTCCGGGCGACGCGGTGACGGCGGTGATGATGGGCGCGCTCACCATTCACGGCATTCAACCGGGGCCGCTGTTCATCTCGCAGCATCCGAAGGAGGCCTACGGCATCTACGCCGCCTATCTCGTCGCATTGCCGCTGATGGTGGCGGTGATCTGGGTCGGCTCGCGTGCCTGGATGCGCATCATCATGATGCCGAAGTCGATGCTGATCCCGATTGTGCTGGTGCTCTGCGTGATCGGCGCCTACGCGCTGTCCAACAGCATGAATGAGGTTTACGTGCTGGCGCTATTCTGCGTGATCGGCTATGCGATGGTGAAGGCGCGCATCCCGCTCGCGCCGTTGATCCTCGGCGTGGTGCTGGGCGACCAGATCGAGGCGAACTTGATTCGGGCGGTTTCGACCGACCCGGACCCGTGGCTCTTCCTCACACGGCCGATTTCCGGCGGATTAATTGCAGCATCGGTTGCCTCGGTGGTGCTTGCCATCTGGCAACACAACCGTGCGGCCAGACGGGAAGCCGCCGCCGTCGATGGGGAAGAGGACACCGATTTCTGACCCGGTCGCGCGTGTCTCGCGCGCGACGCAGCATGAAGCCAAGCCAAATGGTGGGCCGCTGATGCCCAGTCGCTTTCAGACTAAGCGCAGTCGCGGGTCTGCAAGCGCATCACTACGTACTGCGCCGCGCCCGGTATATGGGCCTCACGCCGTGAGCGCATCCAAAATGCGCGCCCAGCTGCGAATGCCCTTGTGGAAACATTTGAGGTCGAATTTCTCGTTAGGTGAGTGCACCCGGTCGTCGTCGAGCGCGAAGCCCACCAGCAGCGAATCCATACCGAGCACCGACTTGAAATCGGCTACGATGGGGATCGAGCCGCCGGCGCCGACCGCCACCGCCTTTCTTCCCCATTCTTCCGCCAGCACCTTGCGCGCCTTGGTCAGCGCCGGATTGTCGAACGATAACTGCAGCGGCGGCGCCAGCCCGAAATTGGCGAATTCGACCTTGCAGTCGGCGGGCAGGCGCGCGCGCACGAAAGCACGGAAACTGTCGCGGACTTTCTCCGGGTCCTGCTCGCCGACGAGGCGGAAGGACACTTTGGCGCTCGCTTGGCCCGGGATGACTGTCTTGGCGCCCTCGCCCGTATAGCCGCCGACGATGCCATTGATTTCTGCGGTCGGCCGCGTCGTGGTTTGCTCCAGCACAAGCCGTCCCTTCTCGCCCGAAGGGATTTTCAGGCCAACTTGCCCTAGAAATTCCTCCGCCGTGAGGTTGAGCGCAGTGAGATCGGCCTTGATATCGGCCGGCAGTTCCTTCACCCCATCATAGAAGCCCGGAATGGTGACGCGGCCGTTGTCATCCCACATGGCACCAAGAATTTTTGCCAGCAGACGCAGCGGATTTTGCGCCGCGCCGCCGAACAGGCCGGAATGCAGATCGCGGTCGGCGCAGGTGATCTTGACCTCCTCGTACACGAGACCGCGCAACGAGGTGGTCACTGAGGGAGTTTCCGCGTTCCACATGGCGGTGTCGCAAACCAGCGCCAGGTCGAGCTTGAACTCCGCAGCATTGTCACGGACGAACTTGAACAAATGCTGCGAGCCGCATTCCTCCTCGCCTTCGATCATGGTGGTGATGTTGAGGGGCAGCTTGCCGGTCACGGCCTTATAGGCGCGGCAGGCCTCGATGAAGGTCATGGCCTGACCTTTGTCGTCGCAGGCGCCGCGCGCCACGATAATCTTGCGCCCGCCGGCAAGCGTCTCGATGCGCGGCTCAAAGGGCGGCGTCTTCCATAAATTCAGGGGATCGACCGGTTGCACGTCATAGTGGCCGTAGAAGAGGACCCGCGGCCCGTTCGCGCCATTGGACTTTCCGACGACGACCGGGTGGCCTTCGGTTGGCCGCATCTGGGTGTCGAAACCGATCGTGCGCAGGTCCGCGGCGACGTACTCTGCCGCGGCGCGGCATTGCGGCGCATAGACAGGATCGGTCGATATTGAGGCGATGCGCAGGAGCGCGAACAGCCGCTCAACACTCTGGTCGAGGTCCTTGTCGATGCGGTCGAGAACCGCGTCGAGTGTGCTCATGGAACGCTCCTTCGGGCGAGACAGACACCGTAGCAACCTCGCAATAGGCTGAAAAGCACGTCGAAAATGCGAAAACGGATGCTTTGGTACGAAAAATGTGCGGCGATTTTCATCGTTTCCGCGGAATATTCAAAAGACGGCGCCCCCTTTAGGAGCAAGCATGATCGGCGGCGAATGGGTTTCAATTTGGCTTGACAGCCATGCGGCGAAATGACTGCGCACGCCGCATGTTTTGGACAGGTGTTGCAGACATGTCCTTGTCAGCGTCAGCCGCGCCGTTCAATATTGAAGCCAATCCGCCGTTAGTGCGGGGCGTGAGGGGCTCATGGACGAGTTGATCGCGCGGCTCGTCGCCAATGTCGGCGTCGACCGGGGCGCCGCCGAAAAAGCCGTCGCCGTTATCTTCGAATTTCTGCGCAAGGAGGGGCCGCCTGACAAGGTCAAGGCGCTTATGGACCGCCTGCCCGGCGCCGAAGAGCTCATGGAATCGCAGGAAGGCATCGACGCCTCGGGCGGCGGCGGCTTTGCCATGGGCGGCCTGATGGGCGCGGGCACCAAGATGATGGCGGCCGGCTTGAGCATGGGGCAGGTGCAAGGCGTCACGCGGGAGGTGATTGCCTACGCGCGGGAGCAGGCAGGGGATGAAGCGGTCGGCGCGGTTGTCGGCGCCATTCCGGGGCTGAGTCAGTTTATTTGAGCTCTGCCGCTTGCGGAATCGGCAAGGCTCACGAGGAGGCAACAATGTCTTATCCGATCGCCGACATCGAGGGGATCGATGAGGAAACGGCCGAGCGTCTGAGGAAGGCCGGGATCAGGTCGACGGGTCGTTTACTCGAACGTGCGCGCACGCTGCGCGGGCGGCGCGAGCTCGCCGCCGCGACCGGAATCGACGAGCGCCAGCTTTTGGCCTGGGCCAATGTCGCCGACCGCATGCGCATCAAGGGCGTCAATCGCGACTATTCGCAGCTCCTGCAAGCCGCCGGCGTGGATACGGTGAAGGAGCTCAAATATCGCAACCCGGCCAATCTGGCGCAGGCGATGGCCGACGCTAACAAGAAACGCAAACTGGTGCGTATGCTGCCGTCGGAGAAAGTGGTGGCGCGCTGGATCGATCACGCGCGCAAGCTGCCGCTGAAGATCACCTACTGAACGCGCTCTGTTACGGCGGGCTTTCGGACGGTCCACCGACGCGCGCCACCATCCTTGATCGATCGCGATGCGGCTTTGGCCTGCGTGCCGACGCCGGCGTCTTGCCCATTGACAGCCACGCGCGGCCAAGCGCAAAGGCAAGCCATGACGCTTGCGAAGACCGATCCAGAAGCCGAAAAGCCCAAGACAAAGCAGGCGAACAAGGACCTGCCGGCCCTCCTCGCGCTCGGACGGCCGCTGGTCATGGGCATTCTCAATGTGACGCCCGATTCATTTTCCGACGGCGGCCTGTTTCTCGATCCGGCAACAGCTATCGCGCACGCCGAGCGGATGGTGGCGCAAGGCGCCGACATTCTCGATGTCGGCGCGGAATCGACGCGGCCCTACGGCGGTGCGACGCCGGTTCTGACAGAACAGGAGCAAGCGCGCCTGCGCGAGGTCCTACCTGCGGCGGTGAGGATCGGCATTCCAGTCTCGATCGACACCTATAAGGCCGCTACCGCGGCCTGGGCGCTCGATTGCGGCGCGGCCATCGTCAATGACGTGTGGGGCCTCCAGCGCGACACCCGCATGGCAAGCCTGGTCGCGGCGCGCCGCGTGCCGGTCGTCATCATGCACAATCGCCAGGCGGCCGACCCGGCGATCGATATTGTTGCCGACGTGATCGCCTTCTTCGCACGTTCGCTCGATATTGCGGCGCAGGCCGGCATTACCCACGACAAGGTCGTGCTCGATCCCGGCATCGGCTTCGGCAAGACACCTGAACAGAGCTTTACTTGTATTGCACGGCTTGCCGAATTCAAGCGGTTCGGCCTTCCGCTTCTGGTCGGCGCCTCGCGCAAGCGGTTTATCAACACGGTGGCGCCCTCGCCGCCGGCAGAACGCCTCGGCGGTTCGATCTCCGCGCATTTGTGCGCGGTCGAAAACGGCGCCGCTATTGTGCGCGTGCATGATGTTGCCGAAACGGTGCAGGCGTTGCGTGTCGCGGCAGCGCTCGAGGCGGCGCGATGACCGACCATATTTTCATTCATGGCCTGTCGCTGCACGCTTACCACGGCGTAATGCCTTACGAAGGCAAGGTCGGTCAAACTTTCAGCATCGACCTTGTGCTCGAAATGGATCTTGCCGCCGCCGCGCGCAGCGACAAGGTGGTGGACACGGTCTCGTACGATAAGGTCGTCGATTGCGTGACACGCGCCTTTGTCACGCAAAAATTTCGGCTGATCGAAGCGGCAGGCAGCCGCGTCGCCGACGCAGTGCTTGCCGCCTTTCCGCGCGTCGCCGCTGTTACTGTCACCATTCACAAGCCTCATGCGCCGATCGCCGCCACCTTCCGCGATGTCGGCGTCACATTGGTGCGCCGGCGCAAATGACCGAGGCACTGCTCGCACTCGGCGGCAACATCGGCGACAGCCGGGCGATCCTCACCCGCGCAATCGCCCTGCTCTGTGACGGCAAGGAGGTGCGGCTGACCGCGCGCTCGTCGGATTACCGGACGCCGCCCTGGGGCGTCGAGGACCAGCCGCCTTTCATCAACCTGTGTATTTCCGTCGAAACCACATTGAGCCCACACGAGCTGCTCCAGCGGGCGCAGGCGATCGAACTCAAGCTTGGCCGCGAGCGCGCCCATGAACGGCGCAACGGACCGCGGACCGCCGACATCGACATAATTGCTTACGACGATGTGATGCTCGATACGCCGGAGCTGACATTGCCGCACCCTCGCCTCTTCGAGCGCGCGTTCGTGCTGGTACCGCTTGCCGAGATTGCATCCGAGCGCAGAATTTCCGGCGTGCGCATCGCGGAGGCGATACAGAAGATCGACTGCAGCGGCATCGAGAAGCTGCGCTGATCCGGCCGACTGTTCCGCATCACAAATCCCGTTTGCGCCTCAGAACAAATCGTGCGCCGCGACGTTGGCCCACTAGGGGCAGGCGACGTGCTCCTTACGTCCTTAAAAAACTGGAGGTCAAAATGAAGAAGATTTTGCTCGCGTCCGTCGCGACTATTGCGTTGAGCTTCCCGGCTCTGGCGGCGATGAACAACAATCAAAGCCAGAACCGGCAACAAAACCAAACGCAGTCTCAGAACACTCAGCAGGGTTCCCAACAGCGCGTGAGCCCAAAACAGCTGAGCAAGAACGAGATCCGCCAGATCCAGCAGGATCTAAAACAGCAAGGTTTCAATCCGCAGAAGGTGGATGGGATTTGGGGACCGGACACCGCTAAGGCGGTGCGCCAATTCCAACAGAAGAACAACCTTAACGGCAACGGGCAGTTGAACCAGCAGACCCTGGCCAAGCTCGGTGTGAACCCGCAGGGGCAAAACGCACAGAACCAGCAGCAGCATGAAGGCACGGTCGGCGCAGCGCCGTCGTCCGGCACGACCGGTTCTGACTCCAACATGAACCAGCCGCAGCAGCCGAACCAGCCGGGCAGCTCGCAGAAATAGCCGACCGTCATTCCGGCGAGAGCCCGTAGGCGTGGTGGCGGCGCTGTTTGCGGCGCCCGGGGGTTCCGACCCTGAGGCCGTGCTAGCGGCGCGTTTGGCCGCGCGGCGGAACCGTGGCATTTTGGGGAAATGTCCGACGACTTCCGCCTGGCCGGTGAGTTTTCGCCAACCTCACAAGGCGAATGGCGCAAACTCGTCGAGGCCGCGCTCAAAGGAGCCGACTTCGACAAGCGGCTAGTGAGCCGCACCTATGACGGCATCGCCGTCGAGCCGCTTTATCCGCGCGCGGCGGGCGCAAAGCCGGTCGCCGGCCGTGCCCCCGGCGCACCGTGGACGGTCATGCAGCGCATCGATCATCCCGATCCGGCGGCGGCGAACGCGCAGGCGCTCGACGATCTCGAAAACGGCGCCACCGGCCTGACGCTGGTGTTCGGGGGTTCGCTCAACGCCAACGGCTACGGCCTGCCCGCGTCCGCCGAGGCGCTCGCCCGCACGCTCGACAACGTCCAGCTCGATGCCGGCATCACCTTCGACTTCAACCTCAGCGCGGCAACGCGCGGCGCTGTGCAGCTTTTCGCGGCGCTGGTGAAGGAGCGCAAGATTGCGCCCGCCGCCGTCGATCTGCGCGCAAGCCTTAATCCGATCGGTGGCTTCGCGGCAAGCGGGGCAAGCCCGATGCCGTGGCGCGAGTTGTCGAAGAATCTGGCGGCGGCCATCCGCGGACTTGCCGATCAGGGCTACCGCGGCCCCTTTGCGGTTGCCGACGGCCGCATCATCCACAATGCAGGCGGCTCGGAAGCGCAGGAGCTCGCCTTCGCGCTCGCGGCCGCCGTCGATTGCCTGCGCGCGCTCGAAGCCGGCGGCGTGCCGCTCGAAGCCGCGCGCGGCATGATCTATTTCCGCATGGCGGCCGACGCCGATGAATTCCTCACCATCGCCAAATTCCGCGCCATCCGGAGATTGTGGGCGCGCGTCGAGGAAGCCTGCGGGCTTTCCCCGAAGCCGGCCATCGTCGCCGCCGAGACCGCGTGGCGCATGATGACCCGGCGCGACCCGTACGTGAACATGCTGCGCACGACGATTGCGGTGGCGGCGGCGGGCCTCGGCGGCGCCGACAACATCGCCGTGTTGCCATACACAGCCGCGCTCGGCCTGCCCGATGCGTTCGCGCGGCGCATCGCGCGCAATACGCAGCTCGTCCTGCTCGAGGAGTCGAACCTCGCCAAGGTTGCCGATCCGGCCGCCGGCGCCGGCGCCATCGAGGCGTTGACGCAGGAGCTGTGCACCACCGCCTGGGCGCAGTTTCAGGAGATCGACAAAACCGGCGGCGCCTGGGCCGCGCTGGAAAGCGGCTTGATCCAGAAGAACGTCGCCGCTGTGCGTGCGGCGCGCGAGCAGGCGGTGGCGCGGCGCAAGGACGCGCTCACCGGCACCAGCGACTATCCGGATTTGCACGAGACGATTGCGCGCATGCTCGACGTGCCGCGCGTTCCGACGCCGCAGGAAACAAATGCAAAGCCCAGCATCGAGCCGCTGCCGAGCATTCGCCTTGCCGAGCCGTTCGAGAAATTGCGCGATGCCTCCGACACGTTTCTGAAGAAGACGGGTAAACGGCCGCAAGTGTTTCTTGCCAATCTCGGCACGCCATCCGATTTCACCGCGCGTGCGACCTTCGCCAAGAACCTCTACGAAGCCGGCGGCATCGAGGCGATTCAGCTTGAACCCTCCCCCGCCATCTTCGCTTCACCTCCCCCTGGAGGGGGGAGGTCGACCGCCGAAGGCGGTCGGGAGGGGGTGACAGAATCTCATTCGCGCGTGGCTTCACCCCACCCCGACCGCTTCGCGGCCGACCCTCCCCCTCCAGGGGAGGGTTCAGCCATGGCGGCACTGCTCGCCGCCTACAAAAAAAGCGGCGCCCGCCTCGCCTGCCTTTGCTCGTCCGATGCGATCTATGAGAGAGAAGCCGCCGCGGCCGCCAGGGCGCTGACAGAAGCCGGCGCCATCGTGCATCTCGCCGGCCGGCCCGGCGCACATGAGGCCGAGTGGCGGCAGGCCGGCGTGAAGACATTCATTTATAGCGGCTGCGACGCTCTGGCGACGCTGCGCGCCGCACATGATATCCTGATGAGATAGTCATGGTCGGCGAACGCAATTCCGCTCATTCCCGCGAAAGCGGGAATCCAGTTCTTGCGCTCTGGATCCCCGCTTTCGCGGGGACGAGCGAAAGGAGCTTACGTTGAGCGCGATTCCGAACTTCGCGGGCATCGAATTCGCCGACGTCGCGCCGCCACCGGCGAGGGAGGCCGCGCCGCCCTGGCAGACGCCCGAAGGCATCGCCGTCAAGCCGCTTTATAACGAGCAAGACGTCGCCGGCCTCGATTTCCTCGACACCTTCCCCGGCAAGCCGCCGTTCCTGCGCGGTCCCTACCCCGCCATGTACGCGGCGCAGCCCTGGACCATCCGCCAATATGCCGGTTTCTCCACGGCGGAAGACTCCAACGCCTTCTACCGCCGCAATCTCGCCGCGGGGCAGAAGGGCCTCTCCATCGCCTTCGATCTCGCCACCCATCGCGGCTACGATTCCGATCATCCGCGCGTCGCCGGCGATGTCGGCATGGCGGGCGTCGCGATCGATTCGATCTACGACATGCGCACGCTGTTTGCCGGCATCCCGCTCGACCGGATGAGCGTGTCGATGACCATGAACGGCGCGGTGCTGCCGGTGATGGCGCTCTATGTCGTCGCCGCCGAGGAGCAGGGCGTGCCGCACGAGAAGCTCTCCGGCACGATCCAGAACGACATCCTCAAGGAATTCATGGTGCGCAACACCTACATCTACCCGCCGGGGGCGTCGCTGCGCATCATCTCCGATATCTTCGCCTACACCTCCGCGGAGATGCCGAAGTTCAACTCGATCTCGGTCTCCGGCTATCACATGCAGGAGGCCGGCGCGACGCAGGACCTCGAGCTCGCCTATACGCTTGCCGATGGCGTCGAATACGTGCGCGCCGGCCTGAAGGCCGGGCTCACCATCGATCGTTTCGCGCCGCGCATCTCGTTCTTCTGGGCGGTCGGCATGAACTATTTCATGGAGATCGCCAAGCTGCGCGCCGCGCGCATGCTGTGGGCGAAGCTGATGAAGGAGTTCAAGCCGGAGGACGAGCGCTCGCTGTCCTTGCGCACGCATTGCCAGACCTCCGGCTGGTCACTGGCGGCGCAGGACGTATTCAACAACGTTGCCCGCACCATGATCGAGGCGATGGCGGCGACGCAGGGGCAGACTCAGTCGCTGCACACCAACGCGCTCGACGAGGCGCTGGCGCTGCCGACCGACTTCTCCGCCCGCATCGCCCGCAACACGCAGATCGTGCTGCAGCAGGAGGCGGGCGCAACCCGCATCGTCGATCCCTGGGGCGGCTCTTATTACGTCGAGCGGCTCACTTACGAGCTGGCGCGCAAGGCATGGGGCCATATCGAGGAAGTGGAAGCCTTGGGCGGCATGGCGAAAGCGATCGAGGCCGGCATTCCCAAGCTGCGCATCGAGGAAGCCGCCGCGCGCACGCAGGCGCGCATCGATACCGGACAGCAGTCGGTGATCGGCGTCAACAAATACCCGCCGAAAGAAGATACGCCGATCGAGGTGCTGAAGATCGACAATTCCGCCGTGCGCGCGAAACAGATCGACAAGCTCAAGCGGCTGAAGACGGAGCGCGATCCGGCGGCGCTCAAGGAAGCGCTCGATGCCTTGACGCGCGCCGCCGACCGCGGAAACGGCAACCTCCTCGCATTGGCAATCGACGCCGCGCGCGCCAAGGCGACCGTTGGCGAGATTTCCATGGCGCTGGAAAAAGTGTTCGGCCGCCACCGCGCTGAGATCAAGGCGATCACCGGCGTCTATAAGCGAGAGGTCGGCAAGGGGGTTAAAATGAGCGGCGCGGTCGAACAGGTGCGCAAGGCGGTCGAGACGTTCGAGCAGGCGGAGGGGCGCCGTCCGCGCCTGCTGGTCGCCAAGATCGGGCAGGACGGCCATGACCGCGGGCAGAAGGTGATCGCCTCGGCTTTCGCCGATCTCGGCTTCGACGTCGACATCGGCCCTTTGTTCGCGACGCCCGCGGAAGCCGCGCGGCAGGCGGTCGAGAACGACGTGCACATTCTCGGCGTCTCCTCCCTCGCCGCGGCGCATCTGACGCTGGTGCCGGAGCTCAAGGCCGAGCTGAAAAGCCAGGGCCGCGACGACATCATGATCGTCGTCGGCGGCGTGGTGCCGCCGCAGGATTACGACGCGCTCTATAAGGCCGGCGCCGAGGCCATCTTCCCGCCGTGCACGGGGATTGCGGAAGCTGCGGAGAAACTTTTGCAGACGCTGAACAAGCGGCTCGGGCACCAGGCGGCGCAATGAACCGGATTGGCAAGAT
>DASRDF010000139.1:0-61957 GCA_035652735.1 Pseudolabrys sp.
TGCCGACGGGAAACTTCGGCGATGTCTACGCCGGTTATGTTGCGCGCCGGATGGGGCTGCCGGTCGATCGGCTAGTGGTCGCCACCAACGTCAACGACATCCTGGTGCGCGCCTTCGCCAGCGGCGACTATGAAGTCCGCGACGTGGTGCCCACCACTTCTCCGTCGATGGATATTCAAGTTTCGTCGAATTTCGAACGCCTGTTGTTCGATGCTTACGCGCGCGATGCCGGCAAGGTCTCGGCGCTGATGGGATCGCTGGCGCAGTCGCGCCGCTTCGCCATTGCCGCGCCGGCATTGAAATGGATGCGCGAGCTGTTCACGGCCGACCGCGCCGATGCCGAGGAAAGCAACGCCACGATGCGCGCCTGGATGCGCGAGGCGGGCTACTGCGCCGATCCGCACACGGCGGTGGCGCTGGCGGTTGCGGAGAAAGAAGCGCGCGATCCCTCGGTGCCCATGGTGGTGCTATCGACCGCGCATCCGGCGAAATTCCCGCAAGCGGTGGAAGGCGCCTGCGGCGGCGCGCCGAACCTGCCGGAATGGCTCGCCGACCTGCCGGCACGCAAGGAGCGCGTCACCGTTTTGCCGGCCGACCAGGCAGCCGTCGAGCGTTTCGTTGCCTCGGCCTCGCGCGCAGCCCGCGAAGGAGCGGCCGCATGACCGTGCAGGTCACGAAGCTCAAGTCCGGGTTATCGGTGGTCACCGACAGCATGCCGCACCTGCAATCCGCCTCTCTCGGTGTCTGGATCGGGGCCGGCAGCCGCAACGAGCGCGCCGACGAGCACGGCATTTCGCATTTGCTCGAGCACATGGCGTTCAAAGGCACGCGGCGGCGCACGGCGCGCCAGATCGCCGAGGAGATCGAGGCGGTCGGCGGCGATTTGAATGCGGCAACGAGCATCGAATCCACCGCCTATTACGCACGCGTGCTCAAGGCCGATGTGCCGCTCGCGCTCGACGTGCTCTCCGATATTCTCTCCGAGCCGGCCTTCGATGCGGCCGAGTTGCGCCGCGAACAGAACGTCATCGTGCAGGAAATCGGCGCCGTCGAGGACGCACCGGACGATCTGGTGTTCGACCGTTTGCAGGATACGGCTTTTCCCAATCAGCCGGTCGGCCGCTCGATTCTCGGCACGCCGGAAACCGTGCGCTCGTTCACGCCCGCGCGGCTGCGCAGCTATCTCAACCGTAACTATCGCGGCCCCGATATGATCGTCGCGGCGGCCGGCGCCGTCGAGCACGCGGCCATCGTCGCAGAGGCGGAGCAGCGCTTCGCGAGTTTCGACGGCGAGGCGGCGCCCGCGCCGGAGCCCGCGCAGTTTCGCGGCGGTAGCCGCGTGGAACGGCGCGAGCTCGAGCAGGTGCATATCGCCATGGCGCTGGAGGGCGTGCCGGTACGCGACGAGCAGCTTCACAGCCTGCAAGTGTTCGTCAGCGTGCTGGGCGGCGGCATGTCCTCACGGCTATTCCAGGAGGTACGGGAAAAGCGCGGTCTTTGCTACACTATCAATGCGTTTCACATGCCCTATCACGACACCGGCCTGTTCGCACTTTATGCAGGCACCGACGAAGCCGATGCTCCGGAGCTTATGCGCGTCGTCATCGCTGAGATCGCGGCGGCGACCGAAGCGTTGACTGAAACGGAGGTGGCGCGCGCCAAAGCGCAGCTCAAGGCCGGTCTGCTGATGGCACTGGAGAGTTCGGAAGCGCGGGTCGGTCAATTGGCGCGGCAGATGCTTGCCTATGGACGGCCGATCCCGCTCGAGGAGATTGTCGCCAAGATCGACGCCGTCACCGTGGATTCCGCGCGCGCCGCCGGGCGACTGCTAATCCGGCGCTCACGGCCCGCGGTCGCCGCGCTCGGTCCGGGCGCCCGCCTGGAAAGCACGGCGGCGATTGCAGACAGTTTGGTGCCAAAGGCGGCGTAAGTTCATGGCGTTCTTTCGCACCGTCAGCCTGAACGAGACCATTCCGAGCGTTGCCGGTCATGGCGTCGTGCTGCGCGTTCCGCAAGCCGGGGACTATGCGGAGTGGGCGGCGCTGCGCGAGATGAGCCGCGCCTTTCTCACGCCATGGGAGCCGACCTGGCCGACCGACGATCTCACCCGCGGCGCCTTCCGCAGGCGGCTCAAGCGCTACGCCGAAGACCTGCGCGGCGATTTGGCCTACGCCTTTCTGATCTTCCGCAGCGATGACAACGCCATGATCGGCGGTTTGACGCTCGCCAACATCCGCCGCGGCGTCGCGCAAGCGGGCTCGATCGGCTACTGGATCGGCGCGCCGTTCGCCCGCCAAGGGTACATGACCGCGGCCATGCGCACGCTCATTCCGTTCTGCTTCGGCACGCTGCGGCTGCACCGGCTGGAAGCGGCCTGCATTCCAACCAACACAGCCTCGATCCGGCTGCTGGAAAAAACCGGCTTCCAGCGCGAAGGCTATGCGCGCTCATACCTCTGCATCAACGGCGTGTGGCAGGATCATCTGCTCTACGCCCGGCTGAAGGACGATCGCGGCTAGGCCGCGCTAATCGCGCCGATGGTTGATAGGCGCGGCCGCTCTAGTCGGGCAGATAGCCAAACCGCGCCATCTGCTGTTCGTGGTCCTTGACGATGCGATCGATTTGCTGCGGCGTCAGAATCTCGCGCCATTGACCTGCACGGCCCTCGCGGAAGAAACGGTCGGCCTTCTTCGATTTTTCGCGGAAGCCTTCCTTGTCCTCCTGGGCACGCAACGCCTCGAAGGATGAAGCCTTGATCGCCTCGGCAAGTTGCGCCTGGGTTGGATTGAAGAGCAGATGCCGGGCGAGGCCGCCGAACGTCTTCTCCGGCTCGGCGAGCATGTCTTCGTAGCGCATCACGTAGATGGCCTGGTGCGGTTTGCGCGTCCAACTCAGAACGTGCTGACTCCAGGTGCCGTAGATTTCATTCACCTGCTTATCCGTAACCGGTAGCTCGGCGTTTGGCGTGCCCATGATTTCGATGATCTGGTCGATCGTGAGCGCACTGTGATGCGCATAGGAAATGGCGACGTCCAACGGATTGCGGACGATATAAATCGCTCCTGCCGTCACTTCGAAGTTGATTGTTGTTGTGCCGCGGTCCACGACCAAGGCTTGGTGGGTCTTTATAAATAAAAGTCCGTCGTAGTGTTCTGCCGCCCGGCGCTGGACTTCGTGCCTTACCGCGGCAATGTCATCGCGATGCTCGTTTGTCGGCTCGAAGCCCAAGATGGCCGCATACAGGTCTTTGCCGCCGACGCCGCCGGTGAATCGGCCGATGGCATTGATGTGCTGGTTGCCCTTTTCACCGGAAAGCGACTTGATCAGACTATTGAGAAAAACACGTGTCCAGGTGTTGCCGGACTTCGGATAAGACGCGAGCCAAACGATGCCCGATTGCGGAGCCTTGGCCGTAGATTCCTGTGGGTCTCCGGATAGTGCCGACTGTGTCCCCATAGTTACCTGTTCGCTGCTTTCGGCTGTAAGGTCAATCAGTTACCGGCAGCATTCCGCTGCTGAATTTGTGTCCTTTTTGCAACAAACGTGGCAATCCGTCGCGGCTCATATTTCCAGAGGTTTCGCGCTGTGCAAAGCTTTTCTCGTCGGCGGTCCGGGCCGAGATTATTCCGGCGCAGGTTTGAGGCGAGTCAAACTATGTCAATCGCTTCTGTCGTTCCTTCGCGGCGGCGCGCCGCGCTGTTTGCCAGCGTCTCGGTCGTCGCCTTGGCGGTCGCGTCACCTGCCGTCCTGGCGGCCGACCTTCCGAAGAAGGCGCCGACTTTTGCACCGGCGCCGGTCCCGCAAGACCATTGGACATGGTGGGTCGAAGGCGGCGCGTTCAATAGTTCTGACCCTGGCTTTGGACCCTTCCCATTTCTTTCGAGTCCAGTCGGGATACAGCCAAAACTAGGCTGGGAAGGCGCGATCGGTTTTGACTACAGTCCTTCAGCCTACACGCCATATCATTTCAGCGGCCAGTTCCGCTACGGAGAAGCGCGGCGTAAAGGCAAGACCTTCCCGGCGAGCTTCTATTCTCCTTCGTTCCCTTTCTCTCTTCCGAAAGGGCCAACGACGGCTAACGTCGCTGGTGCTGGTTCTGCGGACATTAAGGAACACCATTGGCTGGTCGATTTCGCAATCGGGCGCGATTTCCAACTCGGCTCCGGCCAAGCGCAGGCCAAGCTCGGCGTTCGAGTTGCAGATATCTACGCCAAGGTCACGGGCAAGGGCACCCTTAATGGCTGCGACACGGGGCCGGGGTCGCCAGCGGCCGTTTGCGCCGGTGCTGCCTCCCCCATCACTGGTGTGTTCTCATTTTCCTCAAGAAGCGAATTTTTGGGAGTCGGGCCTCGCCTCGGCATCGACGGCGGCATTCCGCTCGGTGGCGCATGGAGCTTGGATTACATCGGCGACGCCGCCGTGCTGTTCGGCAAGCGCAGCTTCGATCAAAGTTCAACAATGACGCTTAATATATTCAGCGGAGGCCTTGGCACGCCACCGACCGGCACTGGCACCGTGACAACTGCGACGAGCAGCTCCAGCACCGGCGCAGTCTTCAACCTCGATGGTCAGCTCGGAATTTCCTATCAGTTCAATCCGAGCTTCAAGATGACGGCGAGCTATCGCTTCGACGGTTATTGGAATGCGTTGCGGACCGTCAACTCGTCGGGCGCAATTGTCAACGAGAACGCTTTCTATTACGGCCCGGTGCTGAAGGCGTCGGTATCGTTCTAGCGCGAAACGCAAACTGCTTCGGCCGGCGTGATCGACGAACGTCACGCCGGTTTATTTTTGCTTGGCTCAGGGCCGCGGCGGCGTCATCCTGACGACGGCAAGGTTCGTCGATGAGCGAATTTCAAGGCAACACGAATTCTCGACCGCGTCAGGAGGCCGTCGCGGATCTATTGCAGGAAGCGCACGCCAAGCTTCAGCAGGCGGAGCGGCTGCGGCAGCAAGGCCAATACCAGCAAGCGCGGGCGATTTGCGAATCCTTGCTGGAACAGCATCCCGATTATGCCGACGTGCTGCACACCTTCGGGCTGATTTTCGCCGATCAGGAGCTGCACGAGGACGCCCTCGATCATCTCATTCGTGCGCTCATGCAGAACCCGCGCAATTGGAAAACGCTGACGGCGCTGGGTGGGGTGTATCTCAGGCTCGGCGCCATTGAACTGGCTGCGCAGACGCTGGAGCAAGCGCACTCGCTTCAGCCGCAGGATGCCAGCGTCATGTTGATGCTGGGCGACAGCTATCGCGAGCAGCGGGAATACGAAAACGCACGCGACGCTTACCTGCAGGCGACCAAGCTGCAACCGAGCCTGGTCGCGGCTGCGATCGGTCTAGGCTGGACTTACGAAAATCTTGGCAACGCCCAGGAGGCGGCCGCCGTCTTCGAGGGGCTGATCCACCGCGGCATGCGCCTGATCGAGCCGTTGCGCGCGCTGGCGGCGCTGCCGCCTGCCGCCGTCGGCATCGATCTCCTGGCGCAGGTCGATAAAGCCGTGAAAGATCCGCGTGAGGATCAGCGCCAGTTTGAAAATTCACGTTCCTTCGTTCGCGCGGCGGCACTCGATCGCGCCGGTCGCCACGCCGAAGCGTGGCAGGAGCTGGTGCGAGCAAACCGCGCGGTGTTTGCTCCGGTGCAGGGACAAGTCAGAAGGGCGGCCGAGTGGCGGCTCGCCAGCCTCGCTGCCTTGCGCATGGATCCCGTCGGCGCTCCGCCTGCCAGCAGCGCCAACGTGCCGATATCGCTCTTCATTCTCGGTCCGTCGCGTTCGGGAAAAACCAGCATGGAGGCGCTGGTCGCAACGCTGCCGGGCGTCAAACGGGGCTACGAGAATCCCATCGTCGAGAGGGCGCTCCGCCGCACCTTTCAAACCGCCGGTCTTCCCGGGGGCGGGTCGCTCGCAACGCTCCCTCCCGCGCTCTATCATCTCTGCCGCGACATCTATTGTGAGGAGCTTGCAAAGCGCATCGGATCGGCAACGGTATTCACCAACACGCTCGCCAGCCGCATTGCCGACGCCGCGCATCTGACGCGGGTCATCCCGAATGTCCGCTTTATCTTCTTGAAGCGAGACCTCGACGATATTTTGCTGCGCTTATACATGCGGCAGTACACCAAAGGGAATGCTTACGCCTACGATCTTAAGGCAGCGCGCGATTACGTCCTTTGGTATCGGGAGATGATCGACCTGATGGCGAAGAAACTTCCCGAGACGGCGCGTATTATTGATTACGAAGACATGGTTCGCGATCCGGCGGCGGTGCGCGCGACCGCGGCCGCGCTCTGTGGCTTGCCGACAACGGACAAGCCACCGCCGAAGCCGGCCGGCGATATCGGCTGTGCTGCGCCGTATCGGCAGCTGATCGCCGCGGCATTGAGCGCTCGGCTTTGAACTACTCGCGCTTGCTAATCTTGCCTTGGGCTTGCCACGCTTGGCTTGCTATAAACGGCCAAACCGGGTTCAGCGATTATCGTGCCGGGTATTCGGGGGAGGGACCATGGCGCGGGCCGGCGCAGCTATCATCGCTCTGACATCTACCCTTGTGCTGGCCGGCTGTGGCGGCGGCAGCAGCAGCGGCTTGTTCGGCGGGTCCGCGCTCGATCTCTTTCGCTCCGACCCGAAAGCGACCAAGGTGGATGCGGCGAACCCCGCCGCGATCATCGACACCGAGTATGATTGCCCGGAGGTGAAGATTCGCAACGGCGCGGCCACGCTCATCATCGGCGACAAGCCGGGCGAGGGGGAGCCCAACGCGCTCGACGTGCGGTACCAGGGCAGCATCGAACGCACCGCGCGCGAATGTCATCTCAATGGCAACATCATGACCGTGAAAGTCGGCGTCGAAGGCCGCATCATCACCGGGCCGGCCGGCGGACCCGGCAATGTCGACGTTCCGGTCCGCCTCGCGGTCGTCCATGAGGGTGTCAATCCCAAGCTCATCGTGTCCAAGCTGGCGCGGGAGACGGTGAGCATCGCCGGAACGATCGACCGCGCGACGTTCACGGTGATCGAGCCCGATCTCTCCTTCCCGCTGCCGACGCCGGTCACCGACATCAGCGCCTATGTCGTTTATGTCGGCTTCGATGCGACGGGCGCCCAGCCGGAGAAAAAGAAGCCCGCGGTGCGCAAGCCGAAGGCCCGCCCGGCGGCGAAACCGCGGTCAAGCTAGCGCGCTCGTCATGGACGCGGACCGAAACTGCCGCCGCTATCTGCGGCTTGCCTTGTTGGCGGGCGCCATTCTGTGGCACGGGGCCGCGGCGGCTCAGCAATGGTCCGTTCAATTTCCGATTTTTTCGGCGTGCACCCCGGCAAAGCCGCCGCAACTGCCGCTGCGCTGGCGCGCGGTCGGCTTGATGACTCCGTTTTTGAAGGGACAACTCGACGTCGGCGAATTCGTCTACGACGGCACATTGCCGGCGATGCGCGCCACGGTATATGGCCTCGAGTCCGGAGCCGTCGACCTGCTAATTACGGAAACCGACACCTATGTTTTGTTCGGACCGCACCGTTCGCCGAACGGTTGCTCCTCGCTCGGACGCAAGCTGCGTCCTCCGCCGCGGCAATGGCTCGCGCAAGATGCCGTTTGCTTTGGCGAGTCTCCTGTCGAAGGCAAGCCGGCTCAATGGTGGCAGTCGCCCAGGGGAGAAGAGCCAGCAAGTTGGCACTGGTTCTCGACCGAGACACATCTGCCGTGGCGCAGCCTATTTCTGACAAAGTCGTCCGAGCCGGCGGTGGTCGGCGACTATGCCATGACTTATTTTCCGACGTTTGCGTCGATCCCGGAAAGCAATTTATCGGACCTGCAGGCCATGTGTGCCAAGCAGGCGAGACCGATCGCTGCGGAGCGGTTGCCCGAGACAGTGACGGCGCGCGACCTTATGGCGATAAAAAACGATGCCGCCGAGGCGGAGCGCGCAGAACGCATCAGCCGGTTGATCCCTGGGCTCAGCCACGACGGCTGCGCCAGCGTCAAGCCGCCGCGGTGGCCGGATCAGTTCGTCATGTCGGCGATTCTGACGCCGACGAAATTCGGCGAAGGTCCTTATTCGAGCCTGATCTACTACGACTGGACTAAGGCGCAGTCGCAGGTGGCGCTGTTGTTTCAGGGCAAACCGCCGGCGCTAAAGGATTACCTGTCGCTGCGGCCGCAGGAGGGCTTCCGTGTCGGCCTGCCGTCATTTAGAGGTCCGGCCTGCGCTGCAGCGTTTCCCGGCATTGTGCGGCCCGACTGGATGACCAGGGCATCGTGCGAGTGCAAGGGTGTGATCGGCCGCGCCGCAGCGCTCGGCGCCGACACCGACACGCAGATATTGTCTTGCCCGATCAAGTGGCAGGGCGATCGCGTGATGTGGGCCTGGTATACGACCGCAGGACGGCCGCGCATCTTCATGGAGCCCTCCGGAGCGGGGCTCATGTTCGCCGACTACCGCGATTGGCTGCCCGGGCAGACGGCGCCCGCCGAGGACCTTAGACTTCCGCAGGCGTGCTTGGCGCCGGATAGGTCGAAACCAAGTTCCTCCAACATCAGCTGTTCCGATTGCCACACGACGCCCTGGTAGGTCCCATGCCCACGCGCGCTTTGGCGCGCGCAGCCGTTGCCGCATTGATTGCAGGTGCCGTGCTGGCGTCGGCCGCCGCGCGGCCGCTGGACTATCGCGAATTGCTTGCGCGCCCGCGGCCGGCGGCCGACCAGCGCATTTTTTACGGCGGCAGCCCGAGCCAGTTCGCCGACTTGTGGTTGCCCGCGAACAGGGGTGCGCACCGCGTGGTGATCATGATTCATGGAGGCTGCTGGCGCGCCGATCTGCCGGGTGTCGATCTGATGGCCTATGCGGCGGACGATCTGCGCCGGCACGGCATCGCTGTTTGGAATATCGAATACCGTCGGCTGGGCGAACCTGGCGGCGGTTATCCCGGCAGCTTTGAGGATGTCGGCGCGGCCGTCGACGCGCTACGCAAAATTGCAAAGGCCGACCGGCTCGATCTGACCAAGGTCGTTGCGCTGGGGCATTCCTCAGGCGGGCATCTTGCGTTGTGGGCGGCAGCGCGCCGGCGTCTGCCGAAAACCAGCCCGCTGTATCGCGAGGATCCGTTGCCGATCGGTGGTGTGGTCAGCCTGGCCGGGATCGCCGACCTCGCCGACTACCGCGCCAACGGTCCGCCCGCGTGCGGCGGACCGCGTGTCATCGACGGGCTGATTGACGCCGCACACCGCAGTCCTTGGGATGTGTTTGCCGATACCTCGCCAGCGGCGCTCCTGCCGATCGGCGTGCCGCAGGCGATCGTTTCCGGCAAGCTGGATCCGATCGTGCCGGCGTCCTTCGGACACGCTTACGTGGTCAAAGCCGCCGCGGCGGGAGATTCCGTGCAGGAGTTCACCATCGATGATGCGAGCCACTTCGAGCTCATCGATCCCGCGTCCGACGCGTTCGCACAGGTCCGATCGATTCTCGTGCGGCTGCAGAAGTGAGCACACGGCCAACGGTCGGGCGCGCACGGTGCCCGTTTTGGATGCTACCGCAGCTGCGGAGCGCCACGTGCCGGCCCGTTAGCTCGCGTCGCCGTTATCGCCCGCGAAAGCGGACGATTCGGTAAGTTACAAAGGTTGCAGTCGCTTGTGGATGCCGGCGAAAGCGAAACCTCGTTGTTACAGTGAACCAACGTCGGGTACCCGGCATTGTACTGAAATCAATGCTCGGCATGCGCCTCGCATTTGGCCGAGCGACCGGTTGCGTACCCGCCCAATCAGAACGGGGGGTCAATGGCAGAGCTCGAATACCGCATTTGGCTGCAAGGCGGGGAGTGGCACTGGCAAGTCATGCAAGTGACGGCCGCCTTCAGGTTTTTTATCGCTTCGGGCGTCGCGGCGACCAGTCGTGGCGCACGCCTTTCGGCGTTCGAGTGTTGCTTCGATCATCAAAGCGACCCCTTCCATGCCTAGCGGGAGACTTCGGTGGCTCGCTATTTCTTTCATCTACATAGCTCCGGCGCGAAAGATATCGATGGGCAGAATTTTCCAGACGACCGAGCCGCCTGTGAAGAAGCGAGGCTGGTGGCCCGCGATCTCTGTCGGAGCAGAGTTTTTACAGCGGACGAAAAACTTGTCGTGACCAACGACAAGGGTGAGGTCATCCACGAGGAATGCTTAGCTAAAAATAAACGGTAAGCACTTGGCGTGCCGCGCCTTATTCGCGACGAGTTCCCGGATGCTTTGTCCACTCTGAGCCGTAATCGGGTGGAGGTTCGCTGTGCTGGACAATCTCACGCGCTCGTCGCCAACAATTGGAGGGGTCACCACCCGCGCATATCGATGATGGTGCCCTTGAGCGCGCGCATGTCGCCGATCACGGCGCGGGCACCGGCGGCGCGCAATTGTTCGGCGAGGCGCGCGCCTGCATGACTGCCGCCGATAAAGCCGATCGCCGTCATCCCGGCGGCGACACCCGCGGCGACCCCGACCGGAGAATCCTCGACCACGATGCAGTTGCGTGGCGCAACATGCATTTTCGCCGCCGCGTGCAGGAACAAGTCCGGAGCGGGCTTGCCGTTTTTCACTTCGCTCGCCGAAAACAAATAGGGCTCGAAGTAGCGGATGAGGTCTGTCGATTCCAGGCTGACGCGGATGCGGTCAAACGAGGAAGAAGAGGCGACGCATTTCGGCCCGCGCAGCCAGGAGAGCGCCTGTGCCACATGCCTGGTTGGCCGCAGTTCGGCGCGAAAGCGGCGCAAGGTCGCGCCGGCGACGGCGGCGGCAAATCCGGGCGGCAGCTTGCGGCCGGCCGCGGCCTCTACCTCGGCGAACATGTCGGTTTGGCGGCGGCCGGTGAAATAGCGCGCGACAATTTCCGGCGTCAGGTTGAAGCCGGCGCGCATGAATTCTTGGGAGACGATTGACGTTGCCAACGGTTCGCTGTCCACCAGCACACCGTTGCAATCGAAGATGACCATAGGTTGCCCGATGCCGGGGCCGGTTCTCCCGGCCAGCACGCAACGCCACGACGCTTAACGAAGGACGCAATTCGGCCGCTAACCCCTGAAACGGGGCCGAATCACTCGCAGCAAGGATAGGAGCAGCGCGCGCAGGCGCCAAGGCGGCAGGTTGCACGCGGGAACTTTTGCACATAGCGGCGGGGCTAACAGCGGGGACAAACATGGCCGCGACGGTCGGCAATGGAGCATGGCCCAGAGCCCTGGATGACCATTCTCTGGGCCTCATGGTCACAGAACCTTTGCCTGCCCCCGGAGCAAGGACAGACGACGGAAAGCGACTCGGAGTGGGCGCTAAGGACGCCGACTAATTGAGCTTTTTGCGTACGTCGGCGATGCCTTTGGCGATCAGGTCGGCGGCGAGCTTGCCCTTGGCCTCCTGCGCCAGGATCTTTTCGGCGGCGGCGACGGCGGCGTCGGCGGCGGCGGCGCGGACATCGGCCGCCGCCTGCGCCTCCGCCTGCGCGATCTTGGTTTCGGCGAGCTTGGTGCGGCGGGTGACGAATTCTTCCACCTTGGCGCGCGCATCGAGCGCCATGCGCTCGGCCTCGGCCTTGGCGCCGGCGACAATGTCTTGCGCCTCGTTCTCGGCCTGCTGCCGCTTGCGCTGATATTCGGCAAGCAATTGTGCCGCGTCATCGCGCAATTTCCGCGCTTCCTCGAGCTCGGCCCTGATGCGGGCGGCGCGATCGTCGAGCGATTGCACGACTTTGCGATGCACGCCGATGTAGCCGAGCAAGCCGAGGAAGACGATGAAACCCATCGCCACCCAAAATTCGGCTTCGAATAAGACCATGGGCTTCAGCCTTTCAGCACGGCAGCGACCGCATCGGCCACCGCTTTTTCGTTCGGGGCCGATCCGGTCAGCCGCTGGACGATCGCTGTAGTCGCATCCTGGGCGATGGTTCGCACGTTAGCCATGGCGGCCTGCTTGGTTGCAGCGATGGTCTTTTCCGCCGCCGCCAGCTTCATATTGAGCTCGTACTCGCTCTTTTTGCGCGCTGCCTCTGCTTCCGCAGCCTGCTTCTCACGCGTCTCATTGGCGATCGCCTGCGCGCGGGCCCGGGCGTCGGCAAGCGCCTTCTCATAAGCCGCAAGCGCCTCGTCGGATTGCGCCTTTAGCTGATTGGCCTCCGCGATGTCATCGTCAATCCGCTTTTGTCGCCTCGCGATAACACCGGCGACCTGTGGCAGCGCCCATTTCGCCATCAACGCATAGAGCAGAACGAACGCGATGACGATCCAGAACAACTGGGACGGGAATGTCTCCGTATTGAACGGCGGAAAGCTGCCGTGCGGAGCGGCCTGGGTGCCCTCGACATTTACGGGCTCTGCCATCGTCCGGTCTCCAGCGCGGTCCGGCCGTTAGCGCAACGCGAACAGCAGCAGAAGTGCGATTAACAGCGAAAAGATGCCGAGCGCTTCGGTGATCGCGAAGCCGAAGATCAGGTTGGCAAACTGGCCTTGCGCAGCGGAGGGGTTGCGGATCGCGGCGGCAAGGTAATTGCCGAAGATCACGCCGACGCCGATACCGGCGCCGCCCATGCCGATGCAGGCGATGCCGGCACCGATGTATTTTGCTGCCAATGGATCCATAGCGAAACTCCTTTTCAGAAGGCCTCAGTGGCCCGGGTGAATGGCATCGTTAAGATAGATGCAGGTGAGGATGGCGAAGACGTAGGCCTGCAGGAATGCGACCAGCGCTTCGAGGGCAAGCAGCGCGACGATCATCGCGAATGGAAGGGTACCGCCGATCCAGCCAACGGCCCCTAGCGCGGTGCCGAGCAGGATGATGAAGCCGGCAAATACCTGCAAGGCAATGTGCCCGGCCAGCATGTTAGCGAACAGCCGGACGCTGTGGGAGATCGGGCGAGAGATGAAGGACAGAACCTCGATAGCCACGATCATGGGCAGGATGTAAACGGGGACGCCTTTCGGCACGAATAGATTGAAGAAGTGCAGACCGTGCCGGATCAGTCCATAGATCAGGACCGTGAAGAACACCGTGAGTGCGAGCGCCGCAGTGATGATGATGTGGCTCGTTACCGTAAACGCGTAGGGGATGATCCCGAACATGTTCAACAGCAGTACGAACATGAAGATCGTGAACACAAAGGGGAAGAAGCGCATGCCCTCGTGGCCGGCTGTCGAGCGCAGCATCTCGGCGACGAATTCATAAGTGAGTTCGGCGGCCGACTGCAGCCGTCCGGGAACTGCGCGGCCGCCTGCAGTGCCAAGGATCAGGAAGCCAGTCAGGAGGACGATCGCAAGCAGCATAAAGGCGGCAGAATTTGTGAACGCGATCTCCGTGTTGCCGAACTTGCCGATCGGAAACAGGTTGATGATGTGGAACTGGTGGATGGGATCCATGACGTCGCGCTAGCCGTTCCAGTCTCTCTCTCGAACTACGCCGGCCGCGCGCATGACGTTCAAGACGCCGGCAGCGAAGCCGAGTAACAGAAACACGATGAGCCCCCACGGCGAAGTCCCAAGCCAGCCGTCGAGCAGCCAGCCGAGCCCTGCGCCCACCAGCACGCCTGCGACCATTTCGGTCGAGAGCCGCAGGCCGCGAGCGAACGCCGAAGCGTTAGCGGTCTGACGAGGACCGGAGCCGTTTTCGGATGGCCGGCTCACTGCGTTGAGCCGTTCGCCGAGACGCTGGAGCCTCGCGGAAAGGGCGGCTTCGTCGTCCGGCGGTTCTTTGCGCTCGCCTTCGTCCCGCGCGCCGTCTGCCATGCTCAGCGACTCGCTCGGATATGAGGCCTCGCTTTTTTCACCGCCGCCCTAAAAGCCGCGCGGACCATACTGACCGGGTTTGACCGAGTCAAGAAACGCAGGCCGCGGTTAAGGCGCTGAATTCGGGGGCGAAATCCGGAATTGTCCGAAGAAATTTGGCATCTTCAAGCGAAGCTACTGCCGGTGTTAGGCTTGCAAGTATGGGGAGGTGGAGAGTTCGATGCGCATAATAACACTGCTGCTTGCTGCCGGCCTCGCCGGCGCGCCCGCGCTCGCGCAAGACCCGAGCGGTTCAGCGCCGAAAGAAACGCGCACAGCGCAAGGGGTCTCAGCGACGCCGGCCGGCGGCCTCAAGATGCCGGATAAAGTGATCAGCGAAGCGCGCCGCGAGAATTTGGCGATGCCGCCGCCGCCGCGCGGCCGCTACAGTTTCGCGCCGGTCGACGAAGGCTTTCTACGCTTCGATCACCAGTCGGGCGAAGTCGCGCTCTGCCGCGCGCAGAGCGGCGGCTGGACGTGCGGCCCCGTGGCTGGAGGCGATGCCATGCCGAAGCCGGAGATCGGTGCGGTACGCGATGAGATTGCCGCTTTAAAGCAGGAGGTGGCGCAGACGCGCGCCCTGCAACGCCAGATCGACGATTTGCGCGGCCAACTCGACGCACTGAAAAAAGAGGTCGCCGGGCTGCGCCCGCCGCCAGCTCCGCCGTCCGCCACACCGGACAAAACCAACGGTGTCACTATCACGGTTCCGAGCAAGGAAGATCTCGCTCGGGCGCGCAGCTTCATCGAGGACACCTGGAAGCACTTGATCGACATGATCGCGACGCTGCAAAGGGACATGCTGCGCAAGAACGGCGACGCCGCAAGCGGGCTGTCACGCACCTGATGCACGGTCGGCTGTCCACGATCGATGAGGTCAGTCCCCAGGTCATTGCCACCGCGCGTTTGCACGTGGATACAACCGGTGTCAGCTTTACCGATATCACCCGCGACGCCGGCGATTTTCTCGATCGGTGCCGTGCCGGAGAAGGCACGCTCTTCGTCTATTTGCGCCATACCTCGGCGTCGCTCACCGTTCAGGAAAATGCCGATCCCGACGTGCAGGCGGACCTCATTGCGGCGCTCGACCGGCTTGCGCCGGAAAGCGCGCCATGGATTCACGACGTCGAGGGATCGGACGACATGCCGGCGCATGTTAAGGCGATGCTCAATGGCGTCTCGCTGCACGTGCCGGTATCGGGCGGCGCGCTGGCGCTCGGCACTTGGCAGGGAATTTATCTCGTCGAGCACCGGCGGCGCCGTCACAGCCGCGAAGTGATTTTGCAGTTTGTCGGCAACAAGCGTTGAGCGTCAGCGTCAGTCTTCCCCGCGTTCATCGCGGTCGCGCTGCCAGGCAAAGGCAAACAGCATGACGACGAAGGCGATCAGTGCGCCCTGCGCCGCCACATAAAGCCCGAGCGGGGAGCCGATGACGGGAATTTCGATGCGATTGAGCGCGTCGAAACTCATGTACACGGCAAATCCGAAGATAAGCCATGCCGCGAAGCACGCCAGCATCAGGCGCCGTGTGCGCGGCCGACGCGCACCGCCGTCCGCCTCAGGCATCGTCCTTCCTCGCTCGAAAGGAGCCCGTATCGGAAGCCGACTCTAGCCGATTATTCGGCGCCGCGGGAAGACGAGGTTCCGCGGCCGCCACGGCAATCTGGTTCGTCCCGCCAAAACAGGCTATTTACCGTTATCGCCACTTTATACGTGCGGAAGGTGCCGTCGTTGAGCGAGAGTGCGAATTACCGGCTGCTCATTGCCGACGATCATCCTTTGTTTCGCGGTGCCTTGCGCGAAGCTGTGGCCGGACTCCTGGCGCGCGCCGACATTGCCGAAGCCGGCAGTCTCGATGCCGTGACCGAACTGCTCGAACGCAGCGGCGATATCGATCTGGTTCTGCTCGACTTGGCAATGCCGGGCATGCGCGGATTTTCCGGCCTGATGTACCTGCGTGCGCAATATCCAAGCGTCCCCGTGGTCGTCGTCTCCGCCAATGACGACCCGGCGGTGATCCGCCGCTGTATGGACTTCGGGGCCTCAGGTTTCATCCCCAAGACGCTTGGCGTCGATGACATGCGCCACGCCATCAAACGCGTGTTGGACGGCGGCTTGTGGACTCCGCCAGACGTCGATCTCACACGCAGCTCGGACGCCGATACGGGAGAATTGATGGCGCGCATGGCGACACTGACGCCGCAGCAGGTACGGGTGCTGATGATGCTATCTGAAGGGCTGCTCAACAAGCAGATAGCGTTTCAACTCGGTGTTTCCGAGGCAACAGTCAAAGCGCACGTCTCCGCCATCCTGCAGAAGCTCGGCGTCGAAAGCCGCACACAAGCAGTGATCGCCGCCGCCAAGATCGAAGCCGGGCAGTGGCCGCAGGGTGCGGCCGCGGAGGGCTGAGGCCGTATGCATCCTTTGCGCTTTGCGAACGATGAGAACCGAGTCACTCCGCCGCAGCGACCCGCATCACGCGCCATTGCGCGAGCAGCGCACGCAGCGCTGCGGGCCTGATTGGCTTGTGCAGCACCTGAATGCCCTCCGTACGTGACTGCTCGCGCACAGTCGGAGAGCGGTCCGCGGTAATGAGGATGGCCGGCACATCACCGCAACGCTGGCGTAAGGCGACGATGGCCTCGATGCCATTGCCGCGATCAAGATGGTAGTCGACCAGCAGCCCATTCGGCATCATCTTTGTCCTGGCGATTGCTGCCAGGGCGCCATCGAGATCGGACGCCTTGATCACGTCGCAGCCCCACCCTCGCAACAGCGTCTCCATGCCGTCGAGCACTGCTGGCTCGTTGTCAATGCACAAAGCGGTAGTGCCGATGAGCTGGCGCGGATCGAGTCGCGGCTCCTCGCGGGCCGGCAGATCGACCGGAGCCGCGCTCGATAGGGGCACGGTGACCGTGAATCGCGAACCTTTGCCGGGCGTCGAACGAACGTCCACGTTGCCTTCGAGAATCCGCGCCACGCGCTCCACGATGGAGAGGCCGAGACCCAAACCGCGCGCGATCTTCGCGCCTTCATCGAGCCGGTGGAACTCCATGAAAATGTCGCGCAGTTTGCTGTGCGGGATGCCGAGACCGGTGTCGTAGACCTCGATGCGCAGCATGTGGCCGCACCGCCTGCAGCCGACCAGCACGCGCCCGACGGGAGTGTATTTGATCGCATTCGATACCAGGTTCTGCAACACGCGCCGCAATAACCGCCGGTCGGCACGCACCACCGCTGCGCAGGGTGCGAACGTCAGTGTCAGGCCCTTGTCCGCCGCTAGTGGCGCAAATTCCAGTTCGATCTGGCGTAGCAACTCGTCGACGCGGAAACTGACGAATTCCGGCCGCAGCGCGCCGGTATCGAGGCGCGAAATGTCGATCAGCGCGCCGATGATCTCTTCCACCGCTTCCAACGAGGCGTCGACGTTTTCGATCAGCCGCGCATCCTCGTCGCCGCGCCGGCGTTCGCTCAGGCTGGTGACGTAAAGCCGCGCGGCGTTGAGCGGCTGCAAGATGTCGTGGCTTGCAGCCGCCAAGAACTTGGTTTTGGAGATGTTGGCGGCATCCGCCTCGCGTTTGGCGCGCGCAAGCTCGGCATTGAGGCGGGTCAGTTCCTCGGTGCGCTCGTGAACGCGCCGCTCCAAGGTTTCATTGGCGCGCTCCAGCGCTTCAGCCGCCTCCACGCTCGCGGTGATGTTAGTAAAGGTGGTGACGATACCGCCATCAGGCATGCGGTTCGAACGCACCTCAATGACGGCGCCTTCCGTGAAACGCTCCAGGAAAGGCTCGTGGCCACCGACATAGCGCGCGATCTGCCGGTGCACGAACTGCTCGAGCCGGCCGGGACCGACATCGTTGCGCCTGCCATTGAAGCGCAGGATTTCGGCGAGGCCGATGCCAACGCGAATCAAGCTTGGCGGCAGGTCGAGGATTTCGCCGAACTGGCGGTTCCAGCAGATCAGCTCGAGGTTCTTGTCGAATACCGCAATGCCCTGACGGACGTGGTCGAGGGCGGTTTGCAGAATTTCACGGTTGTATTGAATGGCGGCGCTGGCGTTGTCGAGCAGTTTGAGCGCAGCAGCGGTGGAAACCGTGCGTTTGCGCAGCAGCAGCGACAACACCAGTCGCGACGATGCCGCTCCAATGGCTGAGGCCAAGATGTGCTCGGCGTAGCGCACCAGCCGAAAATCAGCTTCGTCATTGGGTTTGATGTCGATGCGCTGGCTGGCCGCGAAGCTGGCGAAGTCTGCACGCGTGCGCTCCTCGCCAAGGTAGCGTGCAACCGTCTGTGAAAGCTCCTCCACGGTGACCGCCGAACCCCACAGCCGGAAATTGGGCGCGATGGGAGCAAGATCGCTGGGCACGAACAAATTGGCTTGCAGCTGCTCGATGGGCGTCGGCGCGCGGCGCAGCGACACGCCGATGTAACACATGACGTTCAGGACCAAGCTCCAGACCACGCCGTTTACCAGCGGCGGCAATTCGAGCCCGAGCAGGTGCTGTGGCCGCAGAAGCCCGATTTCCCATGGTCCGCCGGTCAAGATGTGCTGACCGACAATACCGATGTCGGCGAATGTCGGCAGCAAGAGCGTGTAGGCCCACACCACAATGCCGGCAACCATGCCGGCAATGGCGCCGCCTGCCGTTGCGCGCCGCCAGAACAGGCCGCCGAAGAAAGCGGGCGCCAATTGTGTCACCGCGGCAAGCGAGAGCAGTCCGATGGACGCAAGCTGCGCTTCGCCGGCCGAGCGGTAGTACATATAAGCGAGCAGCAGAAGCGCGAAGATCGCCAGCCGGCGCACCATGAGCAGCAGCGAGCCGATATTCTCATGCCCCGCAATCAGTGTGCCGCGCCGTTGCAAAACCAGCGGCATGATCAGGTCATTCGACACCATAATCGAAAGGGCAACCGACTCGACGATCACCATTGCGGTTGCCGCAGAGAGCCCGCCGACGAATGCCGCGATCGTGAATACGCTGGAGTGAGCGTGCAGCGGCAAGGCTAGTACGAACATGTCGCCGTCCACATGGCCTTGGGTGAAGGTGAGCAGGCCCGCCAGCGCGATCGGCACGACAAAAAGATTGATCAGCACTAGATAAAGCGGGAATAACCAGCGCGCGCGCCTGATCTCCGCTTCAGTATTGTTCTCGACGACCGCCACGTGAAATTGTCGCGGCAGCAGAATGATCGCGACAAACGACAACAGCGTGCTGGCGATCAGCGTGTCGACGGCCGGCGTGCGCGTGAGAAGCGCGGAAGTCGCCGGATGGACGTGCGCCGCTTCGAGCAGCGCGCCGGGTCCGCCGAACATCCAGAAGGTCACGAACGTGCCCACCGCAAGAAACGTGAAAAGCTTCACCACTGACTCGGTGGCGATCGCCAGCATCAAACCATCTTGGTGCTCGGTGGCGTCGATGTGACGGGTACCGAACAGCACCGCGAAGGCCGCCATCAATAAGGCGACGAACAGCGCGATGTCGCCGAGCACCGGCTGGGTTGTCCCTGGTGCGACATGGCCGATGATCGTTTCCAGCGACGACGACACTGCTTTGAGTTGCAGCGCGATGTAAGGAACCATGCCAAAAATAGCGATCAGCGCGACCGTGGCGGCTACTGCCTGACCTTTGCCGTAGCGAGCGGCGATGAAGTCGGCGATCGAGGTGATGTTCTGCGCTTTGGCCAGGCGCACGATGCGGGCCAGCAACGGCGCGAACAGCCCGATCATCAACACCGGGCCGATATAGATGGCGAGAAACTCGTAGCCCGTGCGCGAGGCCGACCCCACGGAACCGAAAAAAGTCCAGGACGTGCAATAGAGCGCAAGCGATAACGGATAGATCAGCAGTCCGGTGCGGCCCTCGCGACTAGGCCGCCGTGCGCGGTCGCCATAGCTCGCCACCACGAACAGGAGCCCGATATAGGCAAGCGCCACCGCGATGACGACCCAGCCCTGCAGCATGCGCTTTCCGGCCTCCGCCTAAAGTCGTAAGTCACCACAGAATAGGACATAGGTCCATTCTCCGGCAGCCGGCAAAAGCCCGTTTGACGCAAGACTTTGCCCGCGCCATTGATGCATCCCCGAAAGCCGTTCAAGCCTTGTCTGTGGCGCCTTCCCTCGATCCTCGCGCGCAAGCCCGCCGCTTGGCGGAGACGCTTGCCATTGCCGCGCTGGGCGGCGTGCCGCTCGGGCTCTCCGGGTTTCCCGCGGGCTACCTCTCCGGCGCCATCCTGATCGTGTCCGCCGCCGCTATCGCCGGCCGGCCGCTGCTCATGCCGCAGTTGTTGACGCGGAGTATTTTCGTACTGATCGGCATCTCTCTGGGGGCCGTAGTCACGCCGGAAACCCTGCGCGGCATGGCCACCTACCCGGCCAGCATCGGCGTGCTTGTGTTGGCCATGGTGGTCATCAGCATTCTATGTACCGCCTACCTCATGATTGTGCACGGGTGGGACCTGCTATCGGCCTATCTCGCATCTTCACCAGGCGGACTGTCGCAGGTGCTGGTCGTGGCAGCCGAGCTTGGCGCCGAACTGCGCTCGATCGCTATCGTGCAGAGCATGCGCGTCGTCATCATCGCGGTTGGCCTGCCGAGCGCGCTGTCCGTGCTTGGGCTTGCCGGCAATGCGGCGCGGCACGGCAATGGACCACTCAGCTGGGCGCTCGCGGGAGAGCTTGCTGCATTGGTTATCGCGGCGACGATCTTCGCGCTTGCCGCGTTCCGCCTGCGTTTCCCCGGAGGTTTGCTGTTCGGCGCAATGTTTGCCTCCGCCGCGCTGCATGGCAGCGGCATCATTCACGCCGTGGTGCCGCCCTGGGTCGCCAACACCGCGATGGTTGCGCTCGGTGCCGTGGTCGGCGCGCGCTTTACCAACACTCCGCTACGGTTGCTGCTGAATTATCTTGGCGCAGCTTTGGGATCGTTTGCGCTGTCCGTTGCGATTGCCGCGGCGTTCGCTGTGGCGCTAGTGAGTATGTTTGCGTTGCCGACTCCGGAAGTGATCATCGCCTATGCACCCGGCTCGGTCGACGCCATGATGTTGCTGGCGTTGGCATTGCATCTCGACCCGGTCTACGTCGGCGCTCACCACGTCACCCGTATCGTCCTGGTATCGCTGAGCATGCCGGCTATCGCACGTCGCGTCGCGCACAAGCCGGCAAGCGCGCTAAAAGCGCCGCGCACGCCGCCGACTTTTCAGGATTGACCTTATTCCGCCGCCTGCCGTTGCTGGCGCGTAGGCAAACCGAGCCGGTCCCATACCTCGCTGAGCGCTTCCGCGAGGCGGTCGATTAGCGCGTCGTCATGATAGGGAGAAGGCGTGATGCGCAGGCGCTCCATGCCGCGCGGCACCGTCGGATAGTTGATCGGCTGAATGTAGATGCCGTGCTCAGTAAGCAACAGGTCGCTCGCCTGCTTGCACTTCTCCGGATCGCCGACCAACACCGGCACGATATGGGTGTCGCTTGGCATCACCGGCAAGCCGGCACCGTTGAGAACGGCTTTGACGCGCGCGGCGCGATCTTGGTGGCGCTCGCGTTCCCAGCTTGAGCTTTTCAAGTGCCGAATGGCGGCGGCCGCCGCGGCGCAGATTGCCGGCGGTAGTGCCGTCGTGAAGATGAAACCGGGAGCATAGGAGCGCACCGCGTCGATGATCGCCGTATTTGCCGCGATGTAGCCGCCGAGGCAGCCGAACGCCTTGGCCAAAGTGCCTTCGATCACGTCGACGCGGTTCATGGCCTTGTCGCGGTCGCAGATGCCGCCGCCGCGCGGGCCGTACATGCCGACCGCGTGCACCTCGTCGACGTAGGTCATGGCATTGTAGCGGTCGGCCAGATCGCAAATGGCGTGCACCGGCGCAATATCGCCGTCCATGGAATAGAGGCTTTCGAAGACGATCAGCTTCGGCCGTCCGGCATCTGCGGCTTTGAGCAGCTCTTCGAGATGGCCGAGGTCATTGTGCCGCCAGATTTTCTTTTCCGTTCCGGCTTGGCGCACGCCTTCGATCATCGAATTGTGGTTGAGCGCGTCGGACAGGATCAGGCAGTTCGGCAGAAGCCTGGCAATGGTGGCGATGCCGGTCTCGTTGGAGACGTAACCCGAGGTGAAAACCAGCGCGGCGGGCTTTTGATGCAGATCGGCGAGCTCGCGCTCCAGTTCGACCAGCGGGTGATTGGTGCCGGCGATGTTGCGGGTGCCGCCGGCGCCGGTGCCCATGCGCGCGGCGGTTTCAACCATAGCGCCGACTACCTTTGGATGCTGCGCCATGCCGAGATAGTCGTTGGAGCACCAGATCACGACCTCACGCGGGCCGGAGGGCGAGTGCCAAACAGCGTGGGGAAAGCGCCCGGCGATGCGCTCGAGATCGGCAAAGACCCGATAGCGGCGCTCGTCGCGCAGACGGTCGAGGGCAGACGTGAAAAACTGATCGTAATTCATGCGATGACTACTGGCTGCCCCACGCAATCCTTTTTAGAAGGCTTCTAGGGCGCTTGTCGAGGCGAGAATTGCCGCATTGCGGCGCGCTCAAGCGACCGGAAAATCAATAGTTTATTTCACTTTCGGCATTTCAAGACCGACATGGCCATGCAGCGCCGCCAGCAAAAGTGCGCCGATGTGGAGCTGCAGCACGAACTCACCCTGTACAATGAGGTTCGCCAATTCCGGCGGACTCAGCAAGCGAACCTCGATGCCGGCCTCTGGTTCCCAGCCTGTGGCGCGCTCTGCGGCCTCGACGAAAAACGAATGCACCTGGTTCGACAAGCGCGCGGTGCAGGGAGCATACGTACCGAGTGCATGGACCGTCTTGGCCGGCAATCCCGCCTCTTCCAACAACTCGCGCCGACAGCAGGCCTCCGGTGTCTCGCCGTCGTCGACCATGCCGGCCGGCAATTCCCAGGTGAAGCGCTCCAGCGCCGGACGATATTGACGCACAATGGGCAAGCGGCCGTCAGCCGTGCGCGCGACAATGGCGATGTAATCGCGCTGGCCGATAGCGTGGTAAGTTTCCGGCGCGGTGCCGGGCGAGAATTGGACGGCCCGCTCGATGATCTCCACCCATGGCGACAGCGCGGTCGCGCGGCGGCTCACGATCTTGGGCCAGTCCCCCGTCATGCTCTAGTTCTTCACCGGCACGCTTGCCTTGCCCCGCCGCAGGTAGGTGGTAGCGAAAGCATAAAAATACCAGCGCAGGTATGCCGGCAACCACCTAAGCACATGAAAGCGGCTAGTGCCTTTGACACGCTCAAACCAGCGCGCCGGCACCTCGCCTATTGGCCAGCCTAACCGATGGCATTTTACCAACAGCTCGATGCTGTAGCAGAAGCCGCGTGCCGACTCGACCGTAATGCTATCGATGACTCGACGCGAGAAGAGCCGGAAACCGTTAGAAGCATCGCGGGTCGGCAGCCGCGCCAAATGGTAAAGCGTGAAATTGCCGACACGCACCAACAATGCTTTGAGCCAAGGGCAGCCTTTCATTGTGCCGCCCGGCGTGAAACGGCTGGCGCAGACGATGTCGCAGCCGGCCTGCGCTTTTGCCACCATGGTATCAAGCATGCCCGCGTTGTAGTCGTCGTCAGCCGGCAGCACGACAGCGAAAGGCGCCGTGCTTGCGGCGAAGCCGGACAGCACCGCTCCGTGTGCGCCCCGCCCCGTGTTGCGCACGAGCTCGATTGTCATCCCGCCGAGCTCATCTTTAATGGCGGCGATTGCAGGCAGCGTGTTGTCGTCTTCGCGGTCATAGCAGATGAGCACGCGCAGCGGCGTCTTCACCGCGCGCCCGAGGGCTCGCAAGGTCGGTGCAATGTTGCCGCCTTCGTTATGCACGGGAATGATGATGTCGAGGCGCTGCGGCGCAGGCTGCGTCATCGGATGACGTTGTCGCCTTTGGTGTGGCCCCAGACATCGAACACCGGCTTCCCTTTGAAGTCGGCGTGCGCGTAAGCGGCGTGGGGCGCACACAGGATCAGAACGTCGCTCTTGGCGACGACGTCCTCGAACGGTTCGATATCCGGGTCGGTGGTAACGAAAGGGTCGGTAGTCAGCACCGCCCGGGCTTGCCCGTTGAGCACGTTTTTGAATTTGTAAGACAAGGAGGCGCGCGTGTCGTCGCTCTCCGCCTTGAACGCCATGCCGAGTAGCCCCACGGTAGTATTCGGCAGGTCGAAACGGCGCTTGAGATCGTCGATAACGTGCAGTACCAGACCCTCGTTGATCAACAGGGCGGCGTGGCCGAGGCCGAACTGATTGCGGGCAAAGGCCGACAGCTGCATCGTGTCCTTGACCAGACAGGGACCTGCGGCGAAGCCCGGCCGCGGCATGCTCTTGAGCCGCGGATAGTTGTGCTTCATCGCGGTCATCACGCGCTGATAGTCGACGCCGGCAGACTTGGCGACCAGATAGAACTCGTTGCTGGCAGCAAATTCGATGTAGCGGTAGGCATTGCAGAACAGTTTAGCGAACTCCGCCTCCATTGGCTTGACGGTCACCACTTCCGGCGTGATGCGCTCGAACAATGCGGCTGCCTCGCGCTCCGCCTCGGCCGTACAGCCGGAGATGATCTGCGGCATGGCGCGCAGTTCTTTTAGTCCGAAGCCCTGCACCACGCGCTCGGGACAGAACGCCACCTTTAGCTTGCGTCCCTTCGCTGCCAGATAATTGTTCAGCCAATCGGTAGTGCCGGGAAACACCGTTGAGCGCAGCACCAATAGCTGACCATCTCTAAGCGTCGGCAGCATCCAGTCGATGCATTCCTGTACGACTTTGCGCACCGGATTGAGGAATTCGTCGACCGGCGTCCCGATGGTGACAATGGCTGGGCCGCTCGTCGAGATAAGATCCGGCGAGGAGGTAAACACCAGCCGCTTTGCTGCGAGCGCTCGGCCGAGCGCGTCTTCGGCCCCTTCCTCAATGAAGGGCAGCCGCCCGCTTTGCAGCGCGTTAAGCGTCTCCAAATTGAGGTCGTTGACATTGATGCGCAACCCCGCTTCGGCGAGCGCCAGCACCAGTGGAATCCCGACATGGCCGGCGCCGCCGACGACGGTCACATCGGCATTCTCGATAGTCGTCGGGGCCTCGGCGGCGGCGATCTTCTGACGGATGGTCATGCGAGGACTATAAGATGGCAGCGCGGCGCATTCTACAGCGCTCGTGGCTCGGGCAGCGGCGTGATTAATTGGCCTTTGAAGCCTTTGGCGCGCAGCTTCGGCGCCAATTCGTCGGCGATGTGCCACGAGAAGATCACGGCGGCGGCGGGTTGGTCCTCGAATAACCGCGCCTCATCCACCACGGGAATTTGCGAACCCGGCATGCATTTGCCGATCTTCAGCGAGCCCGGCACCTCGCAGACATAGTCGATCAGCGCCTCGTCCAGCCCGACATAATTGACGAGCGTCGAGGCGCGCGAGGGGGCGCTAATGCCGGCAATGCGCGCGCCCTTCTCCTTCAGATCGCGCAGCATCGATAGCAAGCGCAGCTTCGACAGCATCACATCGCGACGGAAGGATGCGAGCCGTTTGCTCATCGCGTCGCCCCGCGGCTCGGATGCGAGCATGCGCCGCACGCTTTCTTGGACCATGTGCGTGCCGTGCTTGGCGGCATAGACGCGGATCGATCCGCCATGAGTGGGAATTGGGCCCGCATGGAAGATTTCCAGATCATGCATCTCTAGCAGATGCTTGAGGCTGGCGAGCGAGTAATAGCGCAGATGCTCGTGATAGATTGTGTCATATTGCACAGTATCGAGTAGCGCCACCAGATAGTGCGATTCGGAAATGAAGGTGCCGCCATCTTTAAGCATCGCCACAATACCGTCGACGATCGTATGCACATCTTCCATGTGCGCGAAGCAGTTCGCCGCGGTAACGACGCTCGCTTTGCCGTGCTCTCGCGTAACCTCGCGTGCCACCTCGACGCTGAAGTAACGCTTGAGTGTCGGAATGCCGCGGGACTTGGCGATATTTCCGACGTCTGTGGGCTCGATACCGAGCACGCGAACTCCGGCATTCTTGAAGTTCGACAACAGCGTGCCGTCATTGGAGCCGATATCGACGACGAGATCGTCTTTGCCCAAACCAAGCATGGCGGACGACTCGCGCTGCAGGTCGGCGAAGTTGTCACGCAGCAGCTTGGTGGTGCCGCTCGTGTATGGATATTCCGGTGGGAAGATGATGCTGGGGTCGACGGCGAGACCGAGCTGCACCAAATCGCATTCGCGGCAATGCAGCAGGTTGGTCGGGAACCATGGCTGCTGCTGGGGTACATGTCCGACTGGCACCATCTGGTTCACCGGCGGCATGTAGCCGAGCGACAGCACGTTATCGAGTGGCGTATGACCGCAGACCTGACAGCACTCGACTGGGACACTCGCTCCCGTCCCAGCAGCGCGCGCGACTTTGTCTGGACGCAGCATCAGATCTCCTTTTGTCCCTCGCGCGGACGCTCTCGTCGCTGCACGAGAGAGCTCGGCACATGATCAGCCCTCAAACTGTCGGCGCTAATTCGGCGTGGCGCCAGTACCAGTCCAGCGTGCGTATCAAACCTTCATCGAGCGGCACGCGCGGCTTATAGCCGAGCTTGCCAAGCTTCGAAATGTCCGGACAGCGGCGCTGCGTGCCTCCAGCCTGCAGTGGGCCAGGAATGAGTTCGATCGTGCGCCCCGCGGCTTTGGCTACGCGCTGTGCCAATTCGGCGATCGCGACCTCCTCCACGGTGCCGACATGATAGATCTCGAGATGTTCGCCCTTCTCGCGCATAAGCATGACTCCGGAGACCAGATCGTCGATGAAGCAGAAGCTACGGGTCTCCTGCCCCGAGCCCTGAATAGCGAAGCGCAACGGTCCATTCGGCTGCGTTACAGCGAGACCGTGCAGGCGTAGCGCGAACTGCGGAATGACATGCTCCCATCCCATGTCGGGACCGTAAATGTTATGTGGCCGGAAGATGAGCACACGGTCGAAAAACTTGCGGCCGTAATTAATCGCCATCAGTTCGCTGATGATCTTGCTGCCGCCATAGGAGAAGCGCGGGTTGAACGGATCGGGGACGGAGAGAGGGGCGTCCTCGCCGGTGGGAATGCGCGGCGGCGTCTGGTACACTTCCGACGAGGAAGCGAGCACCAACGTGCCGACATTGTGCTTCCGGCAGGCATCTATGACATTGATCATGCCGCGCACACCGACATCGAGCACCAGTTCCGGCTGCGAGTAGAAGAACTCAGTGCCGTTGACGAAAGCGAGGTGATGCACCTCGTCCATGCCGGCCGCGGCACCCGCTACCGCCTCGGCGTCCCGGATATCCCCGGCAACGAAGGCGATGTCCTTTTCGATCTCCTTCAACCGGCGGGGACTCCCACGTGAATTGTTGTCGAACACGCGCACCCGGTGTCCGTCCTTCACCAGCGCCTTCACCAATGCCGCGCCGATGAAGCCTGAGCCCCCGGTGACCAGGATGTTGCTCACGCGCGCTCTCCTGTCGGGACCCCGATCATTCTGCCCTCGCGGTGCGAGCGCTGCGCCGCATCGATCAACTGCTGCACGCGGTAGCCGGACGCAAAGTCAGGCTCCGCCGCGCCGCCTTGCTCGATCGCATCGAGGAACCGCTTAGCGAGTCTGGACACCGGTGCAATGCGCCCGTCCGGTTGGCCGAGGTCCGCCGGGTCGTCGACCGCAACAGACGTAAACGCTGTTGCAGGCCGTCGCGCATGAAAGAGCTCAAAGCCGCGCATGTAGTCGGCCTGTCTATTGTGCAACACCAGCGTGCCATCCTCGCCGTAGAATTCCAGGCGATGACCACTGCCGAGAAACGAGGCGCAACTCATCGATAGGCTGACCAGCGCGCCGGTTGTCAATTCAATGCTCATTGCGGTCGTCGTCTGCACCTCGTCGTCGCTCGGCAAACCGGACAATCTTGCCTCAAGCCGCGCGATAGGGCCGCAGAACCATTCGAGATAATGGAAGCAATGGGAAATAAAATTGCCGAGCACGCCGCCGCCGTCATCCGTCAGTGTCTTCCAATTGCGCATGCGAAGTTGGATCGAGCGGTTCTCGACGTGCCAATGTATCGCGAGGTGGCGCAGGCGACCCACGGCGCCGTCGTCGAGCATTGCTTTGGCGCGCTGCCAAGCCATGATCTGATGGAAATTGAAGTCTACCATGGTGGCGGTGCCCTGCGCCGCATCGCGCATGGCGCGCGCGTCGGCGAGCGTGCTCGCCAGCGGCTTCTCGGCAAACACCGGCTTACTGAGCGCAAGCGCCGCCTGCGCGATCTTCGCCTGCAGGGCAGGCATAGTGGCGATGGCTACAACCTCGACATCGCGGTCCTCGACCAACGAACGCCAATCGCTGTAAGCTTTCGCAACACCCGCCCCGCGTGCCAACTCTGCCGTTCGTCCTTCGTCGCGCCCGGCGAGCGCCACCACCTCGCAGCGCTTGTCGAGCCGAAACGCGGGCAAATGCACGGTGCGCCCGTAGTTGGTGCCGACAATGCCGAGCCGGATCACGACCGTTAACGCCCTTACAAACCTGCAGGGTTCCCGCAAGCCGCAATGGATTTGGGGCAAATCGCCATGCTAGGCAAGGGTTAATTGCTTTTCCTCTTGGTTCTCGCGCAAACGAGAAAGCCAGCACGATGACTCACCGGCTCGATGCGATTGCTTCGACGGAGTGCGCACCTGCTTGCGCGGTTGAACGGACGCTGAAATGACATGGCGCCGCATCGGCGTGCTGGTGCTGGCGACCGCCGCGCTCGGCCTGCCCATCAATCATGTCAGTGTATATGCAGTTCTTCTGCTGGTGGCAGTCATCGTTTTCACCGGAGAGGTGACCGCGCGATCAACATCATGGATCGCGGCCCTGGCAATTGCCGTTTCAGCGGTGTTCGGGCAATGGCTCATCGCGCCGCCGCGCATCGACGAGGGTCACAACGTCTTTCTGCCGGACGCGCAGGGCATTTGGGCAAGGGCACTGCCGGACGATGTTTACCGGTCCATGGCAGCCCAATTCGACGCGATATATCCGTCGGCCGTTCGTTGTCAGCGCGGCACTGCCGGCTGCTGGCGCGACAGCAAGCCCGCGCGCACCTTCGCGTTCTCGGCCGACGGGATTTTCCATCGCTCCGATCTGTCCCGGGCAGCTGCGCGCATCGACTTCTCCGATCCTGTGTGGCTGCGCCTCGGCTTTGCCAATGAGCGGCAATACAATTGGCATCGACCGGCACCGGACGTGCACCGCGTCGACCGCGATCGCCGGTTCTACATGGGCCTCCATCGCTGGCACTTCGCCTTGCCATGGTTCGAGATGATCCGTCTGCCGGCGGCCTATGCCGGCGGCGAACTGTGCTGGCGCGGTGAGCTGTTGTGGGAGGAGGCGGATGGGCACTTCGCGCCGCCACTGGGGAACTGCCGCACGATCAGCAAAGCAGATGCGGGCAAGCGCGTGTTCGGTATCGCCATCAAGCCGGATACACTTGCTATGCATCTGTCGCCGCCGTGGCGCGTGCGGCTATTGCAGTTTGCGTGCAAGGCTCTGGCGCTGGCTGCCGTGGTCGCCATCGTCACGCTGTTGGTCCGCTTGTCACCGCAGCGCATGATCGTACCCGTAATCTTTATTGGCCTGGCGGTCCTCGTCATTGCGCTCGACGATGCGAGCTTCCTCGGCGGCGTGCGGCCGTTCGATGGTGGCGACGATGGCCTCTTCTACGACGGCGTCGGCCGCGAGATGCTGCAGAAGCTGCTCGCGGGGGACATCTGGGGCTTCCTGCAAGGCGGCGAGAACGTGTTCTATTACGGCGGCCCGGGGCTGCGTTATTTCCGCGCCGTCGAGCACGTCCCTTTCGGCGAGAGCTATCTCGGCTATCTGACAGTCGTCCTCTCCTTTCCATTATTGCTTTGGGCGCTGTTGCGGCGCTTCGTTGCTGAGCCATGGCCGCTGGCGGCGACGCTCGTCTTCGTGGCCGTTCCGGTCGGCGCCCTGTTCGGTACAACCTTCTATCAATACGCACAGTGGGCGGGTCGCGGCTTTGCCGATCCGGCCGCTTATATTTTCTTCGTTGCCGGCCTTTGCGTGCTGCTGCGCGCAGGTGCAAATTTTTCCGCCGCGTTCCTCGCTGCGCTACTTTTTGCCGTCGCGATTTTCATGAAGCCGATTGTGGCCCCTGCCGCCGCGGTCATGCTTGGCGGCGCCGGCCTTGCGACGCTTTGGCACGTCCAATGGCGGCGGCTCGGCGGACTGGCCGCCGGATTCTTGCCGGCGTTCTCGATGGCGCTGCACAACTGGGTGTTCGGTCATGTCTTCGTGCTATTCAGCGCTAACGCTGGAGACTCGCAGTTGCTGGTGATGCCGCCATCGGCTTACCTCGCGGCGCTCTCCGAGCTTGCCGGCGGTGGCCCGCATCTTGCGCAAGCTGGCGCGCAAATCCTGCATTGGTTGTCAGGACCGGCGCAGTCCTATGCCACGATTCCGCTCAATGCCGCCGGCCTCGCGGTTGTTGTCCTTGTCGCCGTGAGCCGCCGTTTCGATCCTTGGCTGCGGCTGATCGCGGCAGCGGCACTTGCCCAGCAGGCGGTCGCGCTGTTCTACGACGCTGCGATCGCGCGCTATCACTTCCTCGCTTGGCTGCTCACCATGGTCGTTGTCGTGGTCTGGTTGCATGATGTAGGCCTGCCGTGGCTGCAGGGCCGCTATCCTGTGCTGTGCAAGCGCGCAGCCGTGCAGCCGTGGCGAATGCGGCTTGCGTCCGGTCTTGCATGGTTGCAAGAGTGGTCCGCATGAGCAAAGACCCTGCCGGCATCGCACACGGCCTCACCAACTACGGCGACCGCGACTTCTCGCTTTATCTGCGCCGCTCGTTCGCGCAGTCGATGGGCTATTCGCGCGCCATGCTGGAGAAACCGGTCGTGGGCATCGCCTATACGGCGTCCGGCTTCAACAACTGCCATCGCCATTTTCCGGAGATGTTGGAGGCGGTGAAACGCGGCGTTTTGAGCGCTGGCGCGCTGCCGATCGAATTCCCCACGATTTCGCTTGGCGAGGTCTTCCTTTCGCCCACCAGCCTCAAATTCCGCAACCTTATGTCCATGGATACGGAGGAAATGATTCGCGCGCAGCCGATGGACGCGGTGGTGCTGATGGGCGGCTGCGACAAGACCGTGCCGGCGCAGCTGATGGGCGCCGTGTCCGCCGGCAAGCCGGCGATCGCGCTGGTGGCGGGGCCGATGATGACCGGGCGTCACCGCGGCGAGCGCCTCGGCGCCTGCACGGACTGCCGCCGCTTCTGGGCGCAGTATCGCGCCGGCAAAATCGATGCCGAGGAAATCTCCGCGGTCGAAGGCAGACTCGCCACCACCGCTGGGACTTGCGCGGTCATGGGAACCGCCTCCACGATGGCCTGCATCGTCGAGGCGCTTGGAATGTGCCTGCCCGGCACAGCCGCGATCCCCGCCGTGCACGCCGACCGGTTGCGCGCGGCGGAGGCGACCGGCGCCGCTGCGGTCCAACTGATCGGCTCTAAGCTGACGCCCGACAAGATCGTCAGCCGGAAATCGGTCGAGAACGCGCTGCGCGTGCTCCTCGCCATCGGCGGCTCTACCAACGCGGTGATTCACCTCACCGCGATTGCCGGCCGTGCTGGCGTGCCGGTTTCGCTGCAGCGGCTCAACGAGCTCTCCGACACGACGCCGGTGCTGGTGAACCTCAAACCGGTGGGCAACGGCTACATGGAGGACTTTTTCGCTGCGGGCGGCATGGGTGCGCTGCTGCGCGAGTTGAAAGACCTATTGCATCTCGACGCGATGACAGTCACCGGCGAGAGTCTCGGCGAACGACTCGCGCAGGACGCGGACTCTTATGTCGACCGCACTATTATTGCGGCGCGCGCCACGCCGCTGGAGCCGCAGGGCGGACTGATCGCGCTGTTCGGCAACCTGGCGCCGCAGGGCGCCATCCTCAAGCGCTCGGCTGCGGAGGCCAAACTGTTCGAGCACGAGGGCAGGGCGGTGGTGTTCGCCTCGCTCGAAGATCTCGCCGCGCGTGTCGATGATCCCGAGCTCGACGTTACCGCCAACGACATCCTGGTGCTGCAGAACGCCGGGCCGCATTCGCCGTCGGCGATGCCAGAAGCAGGATACTTGCCCATCCCAAAGAAGCTTGCTGCTGCGGGTGTCAAGGACATGGTGCGTGTTTCGGACGCGCGTATGAGCGGCACCGCGTTTGGTACGATCGTGTTGCATGTAACTCCTGATGCCGCGTCGGGCGGACCGCTGGCGCTAGTGCGGACCGGAGATCGCATCCGCCTGTCGGTAAAAAGGAAGAGCATCGAGGTCATGGTCGATGCTGCCGAGCTTAAGCGGCGGGCCGCACAACAAGTCAAACCCGCTGCAGCGCCGGCGCGCGGCTACGCTAAGCTTTACGCCGATTCCATTCTCGGCGCCGATCAGGGTTGCGATTTTGCGTTTCTAAAAGGCTGTTAGGCACTACAGGCGCGCAATTGAGCGGCCTTCACGTCTTCGTAGGACTAATTGCGAATTAACCATTGCGAAGTCGGTCACCTTAACGGCTTCCAAGGCGCCCATCATTAGATTGCCGCATTCGCGCGGACCTCGCTCGCGCGCGCAGCGCGTGCGATCCGGCGGCCTTGGACCGGCCATGCTGCAAATGCATAAACAGAATAGCTATGCACGCGACTGGCGCATGGTGGGTATTGCCGGTGTGCTCGGCTGCGGCTTGACCCTTGGCCTCGTTGTCAGCACCAATCATTTTGCGTCCGCCAACGCGCTGACGAACGCGCTCGAGACGGCGCTCGGCTCGATGATCGCCGTGTGCATCGCCGGCACGCTGCTCTCCTGGCGCGTCCGCCGGAAGCTTGTCGAGCGCAACGATCAGATCGACGCAGCGATCGGCAACATGATTCAGGGCTTGTGCATGTTCGATGCGCAGAGCCGACTGGTAGTGTGGAACGAGCGCTACCGCGCGATGTACAATATCGATCGGCGGCGTATCTGGCGCGGCTGCACCGTTCGCGATCTGCTCGACGCGCGGATCATCGCCGGAACGTTCCCGCTCGACCCCGAGCGTTACGATGTCGATTTGCGCGCGGCGCTGGCGCAAGGCGAGACCTTCTCAATGGAAATCGAGCTCGGCGATGGACGTGTCATCAATGTCGTCAACCAGCCGATGAAAAGCGGCGGCTGGGTGGCCACGCACGAGGATATTACCGAGCGCAAACGCGCTGAGCGCGAGCTTGAGCAGACGCGCTCTTTCCTCGACAACATTATCGAGAACGTGCCGTCGCCGATCATTGTCAAGGATGCACGCGATTTTCGCTATCTGCTGATCAACCACGCCGCCGAATCTTATTTCGGCGTCAAGCGCGACAACATGCTTGGCAAACGCGCAGCCGACGTCATGCCGAGCGCGACCGCCGAATACATCGAAGCGGAAGACCGCAAGTTGGTCGAAACCCGGAAGATCCTATTCCTCGACGAACACCCGATCGTCACGCCGGGCAATGGCACCCGCATTGTGACCACGACGCGCCTTCCGGTGAGCGGCCCCGACGGCACCTTGCAATATTTGATCAGCGTGGTCCGCGACGTCACCAATCGCAAGCGGCATGAGCAACGCATCGCCCATATGGCGCATCACGATGCACTGACCGACCTGCCGAACCGCGCAGCCTTCAACGAATGTCTCGAGGCGACAGTAGGGCTCGCGCGCGAGGCCGGCGAGAGCTTCGCCGTGCTCTGCCTCGATCTCGACCGTTTCAAATCGGTCAACGACGTGTTCGGTCATGCATCTGGCGACGAACTGCTCAAGGAGATCGCGGTCCGCCTGCAGGCGGCCTGCGAGGGCGCCTTCCTCGCCCGCCTCGGCGGCGATGAGTTCGCCGTCATCACGCCGACGGGTGTACAGCCGGCAAACGTCGAAAAGCTAGCCGGTCGCCTAGTGGCTGCGCTCGATACGGATATCGATATCGCCGGCAATCCGATGCGCGTTGGTCTCACCGTCGGCATCGCCATGTTCCCGCAGGATGGCGCGGACGCGCTGATGCTGCTCGCCAATGCCGATGCCGCGCTGTTCCGCGCCAAGTCGGAGGCACGCGGCTCGTTGCGTTTCTTCGAGCCGACCATGGATAAGCAGTTGCGCGAGCGCCGTGCTCTGCAACAGGAGCTGCGTAACGCGCTGGCGCGCAACGAACTCGACCTACACTATCAACCGCAGGCGCGCATCGGAGGAGAGATTACCGGCTTCGAGGCTCTGGTGCGCTGGCACCATCCGCGCTTCGGTCTGGTCGCGCCTTCGATCTTTGTGCCGCTCGCCGAGGAAAGCGGCATTATCGTCGCCCTGGGCGAATGGATTTTGCGCAATGCCTGCGCTGAGGCTGCCTCCTGGCCGAAGCCGCTACGCGTCGCCGTCAATCTGTCGCCGGTGCAGTTCAGGCACGGCGATCTTCCTAAGCTGGTGCATGAGGTGCTGCTGGAGACGGGCTTGGCGCCCTCTCGACTTGAACTCGAGATCACCGAGGGCGTGCTGATCGGTGACTTCTCCGGAGCCGTCGCCACACTGCGGCGGCTGAAGAATCTGGGGGTGCGCATCGCCATGGATGATTTCGGCACCGGCTATTCCTCGCTCAGTTATTTGCAATCCTTCCCGTTCGACAAGATCAAGATCGACCAGGCCTTTGTCGCCAACCTGGCGCACAGCCAACAGGCGGTCACCATCATCCGCGCGGTCATCGCGCTCGGCCGCGGCCTCGATCTACCGGTCGTGGCCGAAGGCGTGGAGACGGAAGAGCAGCTCAAGTTCCTTGCCGCCGAGCAATGCACCGAAGTGCAGGGCTATTACATTGGCCGTCCGAAGCCGATCGCCGAATATGCGGAAGTCGTTGGGCGCACCGCCGTCGTCGTCCCGCACAAACGCAAGCCATTCGCCAAGGCCGGTTGACGGAACAACACGCCCGCGCCGTTGTTGATACCCGCGTCGATGCGTGGCGGGTTACAAATGGGCATTGCGCACAGGATCGAACTCTACAATCAAGCCTCCCGTCTCGCGCGCGATCACATCGCCAACGATCCGGAGCTCAAGGGGCGAGCCGGCCTGATCAAGCATCTGCATGAGGCGATCCGCCACGAGATCGCCTCGGGCGTCACCGAACCGGTCACCGTCGCGGCCAACGCGATCCGTAGGCTTCAGGCCGAGCGACTGAAAAATACGGCGGGGGGCGCCGTATAGGGAATAGAGCTGGCTGGTAATACAGCCGAATGGTGCGGGCGTTGCCGCATCGCTGGAATAGATCACTTGTCTATTTGCTGAGATTGCAGGGGCCCCAGGTGGGGCTCTGCAGGCTTCACATAGGGGCCATGGTGCCCAAAGCGAAAGCGATGGCGCTCAGCACGAGCACTATCAGACTGACGGCGAGTGCTCCGGCGATCTTCTCGCCGACCGTCGTCTCATAGGGATTACAATAACGCCGAGCCATACTTCGACTGTGGCACGGTGGCGCCTGCCTGGCGCGAGCTTGACAGAATTATTCAGCAAAAAATTTTTTGATCAAGATTCGAGAATGCCAACAGTAGGTTGGGAATCGGCCTCGCTCAAGGCGCGAAGCTGAACAATTCGCCGCGCGCAACACATTGCAGACGTTTTGGAATCGCTGCGCTCGAAAATTGAGGAAAGAAAGTGCGGCGGCAAGGCGATACAGCGCCCGATTCGCAGACTCGCATTAAAAGGTGAAATGGAGAGGGCATGAGAATTGGGGCAAGCTGACCACTACCGCGCGAAGGCTGCCGAGTTGCGCGCGAGAGCGTTGCACGAGCGCAGGCCTGGCCTTCGAGCCGACTTAGAGAATCTAGCGCGCGCGTATGTTCGACTGGCTGAACAAGCGGAGCGCAATCAGAACGTCGAAATTCCATCCAAGAAGCTGTCCAGCACCCGATGAACGAGCGGCGTGGGGTCCCAGAAGTTGCCGCGCGGCAGACGCGAGCGCTTTAGATTTGCGAGGTTTTGCTGGTGCTGCCGGAGTGGATTGAACACTCGACCTCCCCCTTACCAAGGGGGTGCTCTACCACTGAGCTACGGCAGCACGTCGCGATGCGCATATCCGATCGAACCTGCGATGTCGAGCGCTCGGCTCTTGCGACCTGCGGAGGCCGCCCTTAGTCCTTTGCCCATGAGCGCCAAAAGCGGCAACCCCAGCGACCCGCGGCGCGCCGAGCGCCTCAAGGCGGCATTGCGCAGCAATCTCAAGCGCCGTAAGGCGCAGGAAAGGGGGCGGGGGCAGCTCGTAAAAAAGCGCCAACCCGCCGTTCGCCCTCCCGAAGGTGAAGACCCGGCCGCCACTGATCGCTAGTCGGCATGCTCGGCCCTGGATTGGCCACGGACGGATTGCGCCGCGTATGTGACAAGGCCGACGCTCGGCGGGAATTTAACCTTTGCCCCGGCTCGCGCGCCGGTCCATAAAACGCCTCAGTTCCGGCCGAAAGGACCGGCGCGTAGCGGGGCGTCATGGATCGTATTCGCATCACGGGCGGGCGGCGGCTGAACGGAACCATCCCCATCTCGGGCGCCAAGAACGCCACTCTGCCGCTGATGATCGCGAGCCTCCTCACCGAGGAGACCCTCATCCTCGACAACGTGCCGCATCTTGCCGATGTCGGTCAGCTCGAGCGCATCCTCGGCAATCACGGCGTCGACGTGATGATCGCCGGCAAGCGCGCCGGAGAGAACGGCCATAACGGCCGCACTTTACACATTTGCGCGCGCAATATCGTCGATACCACGGCGCCGTATGAACTGGTCTCGCGCATGCGCGCGAGCTTCTGGGTGATCGCGCCTCTGGTGGCGCGCATGGGCGAGGCGAAAGTCTCCATGCCGGGTGGTTGCGCCATCGGCACGCGGCCGGTCGATCTGCTCATTATGGTGCTGGAAAAGCTTGGCGCCGACATCGAGATCGAGGGCGGCTATGTCATCGCCCGCGCCGCCAAAGGATTGCGCGGTGGCGAAATCGTGTTCCCCAAGGTGACCGTCGGCGGCACCCATACCGCGATCATGGCGGCCTCGCTCGCCAACGGTACGACGGTGATCGAGAACGCCGCGCGCGAGCCCGAGATCGGCGACGTTGCCGACTGCCTCAACAAGATGGGCGCCAAGATTACCGGCGCCGGCACAGCGCGCATCGTCGTCGAAGGCGTGACGAGGCTTTCCGGCGCGCGTCATTCGGTGCTGCCCGATCGGATCGAGACCGGCACCTATGCCATGGCTGTGGCGATGACGGGTGGGGACGTGCTCTTGCAGAACGCGCGGCCCGAGCTGCTGCAATCGGCTCTAGACCTGCTCGCCAACACCGGCGTTACCGTCACCACCACCAACGAAGGCATCCGCGTCGCCCGCAACGGCGCCGGCCTGGCGCCGGTTGAGGTGACCACGCAGCCGTTCCCCGGTTTCCCTACCGATCTGCAGGCGCAGTTGATGGCGCTGATGACCCGGGCCCAAGGGACCTCGCGTATCACCGAAACGATCTTCGAGAATCGTTTCATGCACGTGCAGGAATTGGTGCGCCTCGGCGCGCGCATTCAGCTCGACGGGCAGACGGCCACGATCGACGGCGTCGACCGGCTCAAGGGCGCGCCTGTGATGGCGACCGATCTGCGCGCTTCGGTGTCGCTCGTCATCGCCGCGCTCGCGGCGGAAGGCGATACGGTGGTCAACCGCGTCTATCACCTCGACCGCGGCTTCGAACGGCTGGAGGAGAAGCTCGGCCGCTGCGGCGCCGCCATTGAGCGCATCAGCGATTGAGGGAATGCGGGTAGTCGATCGCCTCTCGTACTGACAAAAGTCGTATGCCGCGGTGCCGCGAATATTGGCAAATAGCGTCTGGTGACGAGCATCTGCGGCGGCCGAAGATAAAGGCAGCGACAGGCTAGGGCCGAATCGGTTCGCCATGGCCGGCTCACGTTCGATTTGGGCCAGGCGGGTTCCAGCAGAAATTTTGTCGCGCTCTTGTCTTGAGGCTAAACTGGTCGGGGGCGGTTGCGTTGGGGGGAGCGGATGTCAGGTCCGTTGATCAACCGCAGGAAGCTCGGATTCGGCCTAGCCGGTCGAATGAAGCGGCGGCAATTTATTGCACTTATCGGCGGCGCTGGAGCGTCGGCACTGGCGCTGCAAGTGCGGGACGGCCGGGCGCAAGAAAGCGGCCGCAAGCGTTTGATCGTCGTGGAAATGGCGCTCGCGCACGAGGATCCCGACGGGCAAAAGCTCGCAGCCGCATTCGAACAGTCGCTGCGCCGATTGGGCTGGACGCCGGACCGGGCGCAAATCGAATATCGCTGGAACGCCACCAACGCCGAACGCGCCGACACACAAGCGGCCGAATTGTTGAAGCTCAGGCCCGACGTCATTGTTGCCCATGCCACGATCGTCGCCCGGGCGTTTCTTCGACAATCGACCAAAACCCCGATTGTCTTCGTCAACGTCTCCGATCCCGTCGGCGAGCATTTTGTGGATGGCTTCGGGCACCCGGGCGGCAACTTTACCGGGCTTACCAATATCGAACCGTCGATTGGTGGCAAATACATCGAGTTGCTTAAGGAAGTTGCGCCGCGCGTGACGCGGGCGGCGATGATGTTCAATCCAAACTCGACGCCCGGTCGCGGCTCGTACTTTTCCGGTTCGTTCGACGCTGCTGCTGCGGCACTCTCGATTCGACCGATCGAGGCGGCGGTCCAAAACCTTGCCGACGTCGAAGCCGCCATTGCCGGGCTGGAGACCGGCGGCGGCCTTGTCGTTATCGGCGAGCCTTTCACCAACCTTCACCGCGCCGACATCCTGCGATTGTCCAAGCAGTATCGATTGCCGACCATCTGTCCTTATCGCCTATATGCCCACGACGGCTGTCTGTTGTCCTTTGGCGTCGACTTTTCCGATCAATTCGCCCGCGCCGCGGGCTATGTCGACCGGATCTTGAAGGGCGAAAACCCGGCGAACCTTCCGGTGCAGGCGCCGGTGAAGTTCGAGCTGGTCATCAACCTGAAGACAGCCAAGGCGCTCGGCTTGAGCGTGCCGCCAAGTCTGCTCGCCACCGCTGACGAGGTCATCGAATGAGGCGGCGGGAATTCATCGCGCTTGTCGGCGGCGCCGCGGCCTGCCGGCCGCTTGCCGCGCTGGCGCAGCAGAGCGCGATGCCGGTGATGGGCTTTCTACGTAACACCTCCGCGGCATCCTCGACGCGCCTGATGACGGGCTTTCATCGCGGACTCGGCGAGATGGGATATGTCGAAGGCCGTAACGTAACGATCGAATATCGCTGGGCCGACCATGGCGACGAAGTCCGCGAGATGGCAGCCGACCTCGTGCGGCGGCAGGTGGCGGTGATCGCGACCGGCGGCGGCACCACCTGCGCGCTCGCTGCCAAACGCGCCACCGACGTCATCCCGATTGTGTTCGAGGGAGGCGGCGACCCAGTCAAATTCGGGCTCGTGGCAAGCCTCAATCGGCCCGGCGGCAATGTGACAGGCGTCGCATTGTTCTCCAACCGGCTCGGGCCGAAGCGCGTCGAATTGCTCAAGAGCATCGTTCCGGCGCGGGCGCCGATCGGCGTCCTCGCCGACCCGACGAACGCTGCGGCAAAAGACGAAGTCCCGCTTCTGCTGCACGCAGCGGCCTCAGCCGGTGTCGACGTCGCCATCCTGAATGCCTCGACCGCCGCCGAGATCGACGCGGCGTTTGCCTCCGCCGCCGAGAGACATATCCGCGGCGTTTTGATCCTTGCTACTCCGCTTTTTGTCGCGCAGCGCGACCGGATCATCGCGTTGGCCGCGCGGCATGCGATTGCGGTGATTTATCCCTTCCGCAGTTTTGTCGAGGCCGGCGGGCTGATGAGCTACGGCGACGATCTGGTCGACGCGTTTCGCCAACTCGGCGTCTACAGCGGACGCGTTTTGCGCGGCGAAAAGCCGGCGGATTTGCCGGTGGTCCAGCCGACGAAATTCGAGCTGGTCGTTAATCTCAAGGCGGCGAAGGCGCTCGGTATGCAAATGCCGCCGACGCTGCTCGCGCTTGCAGACGAAGTGATCGAATGAGACGGCGGGAGTTCATTGGGCTTGTCGGCAGCGCGGCGGTGTCGCCGCTTGCCTCGTGGGCGGCAGGACCGGATTACGTGCTGCACCGCCTCGGGTTTTTGGGCGCTCCGAGCGCCTCCAAATACGCGCCTTTGATCGAGGCCTTGCGTGCGGGCTTGAGCGATTTCGGCTACGTCGAGGACAACAACATTACCTTGGACTTTCACTGGGCAGACGGAGATAACTCCCGTCTCCCGGGTCTCGCAAAAGAGCTCGTGCGCGACCGCGTTGAAGTTCTGATTACGCACGGCACGCCGGGGACACTCGCTGCCAAAAAGGCGACCGCGACGGTGCCGATTGTGATGGCGGTCTGCGGAGACGCGGTCGCCGGGGGAGCGGTCGAGAGCCTTGCCAAGCCCGGGGGTAACATTACCGGCAATACCTTCTTTGGCCCGGAGCTCGCAGCAAAGCGAGTTGAATTGCTGAAAGAGTGCGCCCAGCATCTCGCACGAGCCGCCGTCCTGGTTAATCCGCATAATCCGATAAGCGCGCCGGTGTTGAAGGCGATGGTGGAAGTCGGCGCGAGACTCGATGTTGTGGACGCCCTCATCAAAGCGGCCAAGCCCGCCAGCCTGTCGGTCGAAGAACCGACGGCATTTCCGCTCGTAAATCAATATGAAGACGGCCAAAGCCATCGGTTTGTCGGTGCCGGCGACTTTGCTTGCCCGTGCTGACGAGGTGATCGAATGAAGCGGCGGGAATTCCTTGCGTTGATCGGCGCCGCGGTTTGCCGGCCGCTCCACGCGCGCGCCGATCAATCGGAGGTGCCGACGCTCGGTTTCCTGCACGGTAGTGCGCCGGAAGGACAGGTGCATGTCCTCAGGGCGTTCAAGAACGGCTTGGAAGAGGCGGGTTATGTCGAAGGCCGAAACCTTAAAATAGAATACCGGTGGGCGAGAGGAGCTTACGACCGGTTGCCGGCCATGGCCGCCGAACTTGTTCGCAACCGCGTCAGCGCGATTTTTGCCATGACGCCGGTAGCTGCGCTTGCCGCAAAACACGCCACCCACTCGATTCCCGTGGTGTTTGCGCTCGGCAGCGATCCCGTGAAGGACGGACTCGTCGAAAGCCTCAACCGGCCCGGCGGCAATATCACCGGTGTGACCTTCTTTTCCAATCTGCTCATTCAAAAGCGGTTGGAGCTGCTGCATGAACTCGACCCAAAAGCGAGCACCGTCGCGTTGCTGCTCAATCCGGAAAATGCCAACGCGGCGCTTGAGAGGCAGCAGACCGAAACGGCGGCAAAAATTTTGTCGATGCAGCTTGTCGTGCTCGATGCCACGACGCAAGTCGATCTCGACAAGGCGTTCGCCGCTCTCCGCGAAAAGCACATCACCCTGCTCCTGATCAGCGGCGACGTGCTTTTTAATACGAGACGGGATCATGTGGCCCGCCTGGCGCTGCAAGCGCGCGTCGCCACATGCTCCGCCAATCGCGAGCAGGCTGCGGCGGGCGGCCTCATGAGCTATGGTGCCAGCATCACCGAGGCGGCGCGGGAAGCGGGCACCTATACGGGTCGCGTCTTAAAAGGCGTCAAGCCGGCGGACCTTCCGGTGCTGGAGCCGACCAAGTTCGATTTCGTCATCAATATGAAAACCGCGAAGCAGTTGGGCCTGGTCGTTCCCAGACCGATGCAGATGCTGGCCAGTGAAGTGATCGAATAACGGCGGTTTTCCGGTTTCAAATTGCCGGATGTCGCGGAGAACGGATAAACTGCGCGAGATGAGAGCGCCCGCTGGCCCCGATTCCGCCGCGACGAAGCCGGCCCGACGCTGGCGGGCGCTGCGTGGGCAGCTTTTCATCAAGTATGCCGCCTTGTTCGTGGCGGTCGTGTCCGTCGCGCTGCTGTCGAACGGCATTTTCGAAGTCTGGTTCTCCTATGACGAATACAAGGCATCGCTGGTGCGCATCCAGCGCGAGCAGGCGCAAGCCGCCGCCGCAAAGATCGCGGCGTTTGTCAAAGAGATCGAAACTCAGCTCGGCTGGACGATACAGCTGCCGTGGTCTCCAGGCGCGCTGGAGCAGCGCCGTTTCGACGCACAAAGACTGCTGCGCCAGGTGCCGGCGATCACCGAGCTGACGCAGCTCGACGCCAGCGGGCATGAGCAATTGCGGGTCTCGCGGCTCGCTATGGATGTCGTCGGCAGCGGCGCCGATTTCTCACACGACCCGAAATTCACCGAAGCCGTGGCGCATAAGGTCTATTACGGGCCGGTCTATTTCAGGCGCGCGTCAGAGCCGTACATGACGCTGGCGCTGGCAGGCACGCGGCGCGATGCGGGCGTGTCGGTCGCGGAAGTCAATCTCAAGCTGATCTGGGACGTCGTCTCTCAGATCAAGGTGGGAAAGCACGGCAAAGCCTATGTCGTCGACCGCCAGGGGCGTCTCATTGCCGACCCCGACATCAGCCTCGTGCTGCGCAACACCAATTTGTCGGAGCTGCCGCAGGTCAAGCAGGCGCTCGCGGGCGGCCCCGTCAGTCCGGATGAGCAGGTGCGGGAGGCGGTCGACCTGCAGCATCGCAGCGTGCTGACCGCCTATTCGCCGGTGCCGCCGCTCGGCTGGGTGGTCTTTGTCGAGTTGCCGCTCGGCGAGGCCTATGCGCCGCTCTACGCCACATTGGAGCGCACGGGCGTGTTGCTGGCATGCGCGCTGTTGCTCGCGCTGCTCTCAGGCCTTTTTCTCGCGCGGCGCATGGTCGTTCCCATTCGCGCCCTCAGCAAAGGCGCGGCACGGATCGGTAGCGGCGATCTTTCCCAGCGCATTCATGTCAGGACCGGCGACGAGCTTGAGGCGCTCGCCGAGCAATTCAACGATATGGCCGGCAAGCTCGCGGAGTCCTATGCGGGCCTGGAGGAGAAAGTCGAAATCCGCACGCGCGAGCTTTCGCAAGCCTTGGAGCAGCAAACGGCGACCTCCGAGGTGCTCAAGGTCATCTCCAGCTCGCCGGGCGAATTGGCGCCGGTGTTCGACGCCATTCTTGAGAATGCGATCCGCATATGCGAAGCCAATTTCGGCGTGATACACAGCTATGATGGCGACCTGTTCAGGCCGGAAGCCTCGGTGCATGAGTCGCCCGAACTGGTCGAATTTCGTCGCCAACGCGGAGCATTTCGGCCGCCTCCCGGCGAACCGCTCGACCGGCTGGTGCGAACGCAGGAAGTTGTACAAACAGACGCCGTTGCCGAGCCCGGCAATTCCCCCAGCATGCGGCTTGGCGGCGCCAAATCGCACATTAGCGTGCCGATGTGCAAGGACGGCCGGTTGGTCGGGGCTATTACTATTTACCGGCAGGAGCTCCGTCCCTTCACGGAGCGGCAAATCGATCTCATTCGCAACTTCGCCGCGCAGGCCGTCATCGCCATTGAGAATGCGCGGCTGCTCAATGAGCTACGCCAGCGCACCGACGATTTGTCAGAATCATTGGAGCAGCAGACCGCCACGTCTCAAGTGCTGCAAGTCATATCCAGCTCGCCAGGCGACCTCAATCCGGTATTTGCCTCGATCCTGGCCAATGCGACGCGCATCTGCGAAGCCAAGTTCGGAACGCTCGTCCTCTGTGAGGGCGACGATCTGCGCCAGGTCGCTACCCACAATGCCCCGGAGGCCTACGTGCGGGCGCGGCCGCCGGACAAGCCTTATCGCGTGCCGCCGGATCATCCGCTCGGACAGCTGTCGGCGACCAAGAAGCCGGTGCACATCGAGGACATTACACAAGGACCGCAGGACGCCCGCGGCCCACTTGGCGCATTGGCCGGGGCGCGCACGCTCCTGATCGTACCGATGCTCAAGGACGAAAACCTGGTGGGCTCGATCAGCATTTTCCGCCAGGAGGTGCGGCCATTCACGGACAAGCAAATCGCGCTGGTGCAGAACTTCGCCGCGCAAGCGGTCATCGCGATCGAGAACGCGCGGTTGCTCACCGAGTTGCGCCAGCGCACCGACGATCTCACCGAGTCGCTCGCGCAGCAGACGGCGACATCGAACGTTCTCAAAGTCATATCGAGTTCGCCGGCTAATCTCAAGCCGGTATTCGAGGCCGTGCTCGCGAATGCGACGCATATCTGCGCGGCAAAATTCGGCACGCTTTATCTCGCGGAAGGTGACGGCTTCCGCGCTGCCGCCTTTCACAATGCTCCGGCGGCATTTGCCGAAGAGCGTGCGGGCAAATTACTGCATCCAAGCCCGCATAGCACGCTCGGTCGTGCCAGCCTCACCAAAGAACCCGCCACGATCCTCGACATTACCGAAGGCGAGGCGTACCGCCGCCAGGACCCTTTCGCCGTAGCCGGCGTCGCCCTCGGCGGCTATCGCACGATGCTCTCGGTGCCAATGCTCAAGGACGACACGCTTGTCGGGGTCATCAGCATTCACCGCCAGGAGGTGTTGGCATTTACCGATAAGCAGGTCGAACTGGTAAAGAACTTCGCGGCGCAGGCCGTCATCGCCATCGAGAACGCGCGCCTGCTCAACGAGCTGCGCCAGCGCACCGACGATCTATCGGAGTCATTGGAGCAGCAAACCGCGACAAGCGAGGTGTTGCGTGTCATTGCGGCATCGTCCGGCGATCTAGAACCGGTGTTTGAGGCGATGCTTCGCAACGCCACGCAGATTTGCGATGCCAAATTCGCATCTCTTTTCAGGTTCGAGAATGGCATGCCTCAACGCTTGGCCAGTCTCAACGTGCCACCCGCTCTCACGGAATTTCTCCGCCGCGGAATCGATCGAGTGACGCCGCACAATGCATTCCGCCGCATGATCGCAAGTCGACAGCCCATCCATATCGACGACTATCGTACCGACGAGGCATATGCCAGTAACGACGCCATGGCAGTTGCCGGAGTGGAGCTTGGCGGCATCCGTACTCTGTTAATCGTTCCGATGCTCAAGGACGATGAAATCGTGGGCGCATTCGGCATCTTTCGCCAGGAGGTTCGGCCGTTCACCCCTAAGCAAATCGAGCTGGTTACTAATTTCGCCGCGCAAGCAGTCATCGCCATCGAAAACGCGCGGCTGCTCAACGAATTGCGCCAGCGCACCGACGAACTCTCCGAATCGCTGGAGCAGCAGACGGCGACCTCGGAGGTGCTGCGAGTAATTTCCAGCTCGCCCGATAAGTTACAGCCGGTATTCGAGACCATGCTGAAAAATGCGGTCCGCATTTGTGCAGCAAAGTTTGGCACGTTGTATCTCTACGAGGGCGACGCATTTCGAGCTGCCGCTCTACACAATGCGCCTGCCGCATTTGCCGAAGCACGCCTGCGCTCGCCGTTGCGCGTCGAAGGCCGCAACGTCCCCCTCGCTTGGCTGCTCAAGACCAAGCAAGTTGTGCATTTGGACGATTTGACCCAAAGCCCGGGCTACCTCGCGCGTGACCCCATTGCTGTGGCTGCCGTGGACCTTGGCGGCTTCCGCAGTTATTTGGCCGTGCCCATGCTGAAGCAGGATGAAGTCATTGGCGCCATTACCATTTACCGACAAGAAGTCCAGCCGTTCAATGACAAGCAAATCGAACTGGTACACAACTTCGCGGCGCAGGCGGTGATTGCCATTGAGAACGCGCGGCTGCTCACCGAATTGCGCCAGCGCACCGACGATCTGACTGAATCGCTGCAACAGCAGACCGCTACCGCGGAAGTGCTGAAAATGATCAGCAGCTCGCCCGGCGAACTGGCGCCGGTATTCGACGCCATGCTAGATAACGCAACCCGTATCTGCCAGGCGACTTACGGCGTCCTGTTCCTGCACGAGAGCGGGCGCTTCCGGACCGCCGCATTATTCGGTGTGCCGGCGGCCTTGGCCGACGAAAGAAAGCGTAACCCGGTCATCGATCCGCCGCCAAAAACCGGTCTCGGCATCGTTCTAGCCGAAAAGAGGACCGCCCATATCGCCGACGTGCAAGCGGTGCGCGAGTTTTTCGATGTTCCTGAAGGTTTCACCAAGCCGGGCATCGTCCATCTCGGGGGGGCGCGCACCGAGCTTGCCGTGCCGATGTTAAAGGAAGGCGAACTGATCGGTGCCATCGTCATCTACCGAACCGAGCCGCGGCCATTCAACGACAAGCAGATCGAGATCGTTACCAACTTTGCCGCGCAGGCGGTGATCGCTATCGAGAATACGCGGCTGCTCACCGAGCTGCGCGAGTCGCTGCAACAGCAAACAGCGACCGCCGACGTGCTCAAGGTCATTAGCCGCTCGACCTTCGATCTGCAGACGGTGCTCGATACGCTTGTCGAATCGGCGGCGAGGCTGTGCCATGCGGATCGTGCATCGCTGCGGCTTTTGCGCGACGGGGCCTATCACTCGGTCGCCATGCACGGCTATTCGCCCGCGCATGATGCCTATATGAGAAGCCATCCGACGGCAGCCGATCCAGGCTCGCTGGCGGGACGGGTCGTTCTGGCCGGCAAGCCGGTCCAAATCGAGGACGTCACGACGCACCCGGACTTGACCTTAGTGCGCTCCTCGCCAGGATTCGAAGTCATACGCACGCTGATGGGGGTGCCGCTGCTGCGCGAGGGAGCGCCGATCGGCGTTCTCATCTTGTCACGCGACCGCGTCGAGCTGTTCAGCGAAAAGCAGATCGAATTGGTCACCACCTTCGCCGATCAGGCGGTGATCGCCATCGAGAACGTGCGCTTGTTCGATGAGATCCAGGAAAAGAGCCGCCAACTGGAAGAGGCGAGCAAGCACAAGTCGCAGTTCCTCGCCAATATGAGCCACGAACTGCGCACGCCGCTCAATGCGATTCTCGGTTACACCGAGTTGATCGTCGACGGCGTCTACGGCGAGACGCCGCAGAAGGTGCAGGACGCGCTCAAGCGCATCACCACCAACGGCAAGCACCTGCTTGGGTTGATCAACGACGTGCTCGACTTATCCAAGATCGAAGCCGGGCAGCTGACCCTGTCGCTCGCCGACTATTCGATGAAAGACGTCGTGCACGCGGTCTACGGGGCGGTGGAGCCGCTGGCGGCGGAAAAGAAGCTTGCGTTCAAGGCCGAGATCGCGCCCGACATGCCGGCCGGCCACGGCGACGAGCGGAGGTTGACGCAAGTGCTGCTCAACCTCGTCGGCAACGCCATCAAGTTTACAGATGAGGGCAAGGTGACGATCAAGGCTTCCGCCGCAGACGGCAGATTTTCGGTTTCCGTCGTGGACACCGGGCCCGGCATTTCGGAAGACGATCAGAAAAAGCTCTTCCAGGAATTCCAGCAGGCGGACAGCTCAACCACCAAGAAAAAGGGCGGCACGGGCCTGGGGCTCGCCATCTCGAAAAAGATCATTGAAATGCACGGCGGCACAGTAGAGCTCAAGTCGAAGCTCGGCGAAGGCTCGACGTTCTCCTTTGTCCTGCCGGTGCGTGCAGAACAAGTTAAGAGGCAAGCATGAGCGGAACGATTCTCGTGGTGGAAGATCAGGAGGATAATCGGCAGATCTTGCGCGATCTTCTCGGCGCGCACGACTACGCGATGGTCGAGGCCGAAAACGGGGAGGAGGCGCTCGCCGCGGTCAAGAAACAGCGTCCGGACCTTATTTTGATGGACATCCAACTCCCCGTGCTCGACGGTTATGAGGCGACCCGCCGCATCAAGTCAGATCCCGCCACCAAGGACATTCCGATTATCGTGGTCACATCCTATGCGCTGTCCGGCGACGAGGCCAAAGCGCGTGCGTCAGGCTGCGACGCCTATGTGACCAAGCCCTATAGCCCGCGCGCACTGCTCGCCAAAATCAAAGAATTTTTGCCTTAGCCGATGCACAATCCGCCGCGCATCCTCATCGTTGACGACAACGAAACCAACCGCGACATCCTGCAGACGCGGTTATCGTTGCACGGCTATGACTTGAAGCAAGCGGCCGACGGCGCGGAGGCGCTCGTCGCCGCCAGGGAGCATCTGCCCGACCTTATTCTGCTCGACATCATGATGCCGAAGATCGACGGCATCGAAGTTTGCAAAAGGCTCAAGAACGATAAATCCCTTCCGTTCATGCCGATCATCCTCACCACTGCCAAGGCTGATTCAAAGGACGTGGTGACCGGACTCGATGCCGGCGCCGACGAATATCTGACCAAGCCGATCGATCAGGTGGCGCTGGTCGCGCGCGTGAAATCGGTATTGCGGCTCAAAGCGCTGCACGACGAGGTGCATGAGCTCAACCGCAGCCTGGAACAACGGGTCGACGATCAACTCGGCGAAATCGAGCGCATGAGCAGGCTGCGCCGGTTCCTGCCGCCGCAGGTTGCCGATCTTATCGTCGCTCAGGGCAACGAGCGCCAGCTCGAAAGCCACCGCCGCGAGATCACCGCGTTGTTCTGCGATCTGCGCGGCTTCACGGGATTTTCGGAGAGCTCCGACCCGGAAGACGTGATGGATTTGCTGAGCCAGTATCACAAGGCAATCGGTGGCATCATTCACAAGCACAGCGGCACGCTGGAGCGCTATGCCGGCGACGGCGTCATGGTGATCTTCAATGACCCGGTGCCGGTCGACAATCCGCCGTTGAAGGCGGTGCAGATGGCGCTGGAAATGCGCGCGTCGCTTAACGCTCTGATCGAGAAATGGCGCCGCCTCGGCCACGATCTCGGCTTCGGCATCGGCATCGCGCACGGCTACGCTACGCTGGGCACCATCGGCTTTGAAGGCCGCTTCGACTACGCCGCCATCGGGACCGTGTCGAACGTCGCCTCGCGTCTATGCGACGAAGCCAAACCCGGGCAGATCCTCATCAGTCCGCGCGTACTGATGGCCGTAGAGGAGGTCGTCACCGTCGAACCGGCGGGAGAATTCGCCCTCAAGGGCATCCGGCGGCCGATGCTGGTGCACAATGTGCTGGAGCTCACCGGCGCCAGATCCGAATGACGATTCACCCCTTTTATTCCTTGGTCCCGGTATATTTCCTTGCTCCGGTACCAACAGCGGTCCCAATATGGGGGCGAGTGCCCGTGGAGAGCGTCGATCGTCCGCAGCCGAGACGGACATAAGCGATTGGCTGATTGGCCGCTCGCGAACCAGACGAACGAACGCGAACGAAGCCATGGTGCCCAGGGGCGGAATCGAACCACCGACACCGTGATTTTCAGTCACGTGCTCTACCAACTGAGCTACCTGGGCGCCGGGCCCGCAAGCGGCGGGCTGTGCAGAGCGCGGGCGTTATAAAGGTCCGCTCCCGCACTGTCTAGAACCGGAAACTTAGGCCTTGATGCCCAGAGCGGCGCGGAAGCGCTGTTTGAGCACAACGCCGTCCTTCTCGGGCAATATGCGCGGCTGCTCGCCGGCGGCAATCGCGACGCGCGCAAACAAGGTCGCGCGCAAGCTTTTGAGCCGCGCCGCGAGGTCGGCAAGGCCGGCCTGTTCACGCACATCGACGCAGTCGCGAATGCCGCAAGCGCGCGCCACCGCGACAAGGTCGATGCCATTGTGCGTGTGGCTCGGCTGACCGCCGGTTTCGCCATAGGCGGCGTTGTCGAACACGATGAGCGCCAGATTGTTCGGTTGCTGCACGCCGATGGTGGCGAGCGAGCCGAGGCCCATCAGCATTTCGCCGTCGCCGGTGACGACCGCCACGCGCTTGTCCGGCTGCGCCAGCGCCAGGCCGAGCCCGATCATCGCCGTGCCGCCCATCGCCCCCCACATATAGAAATTGCGCGGATTCTCGCCGGCCGCGGCGAGATCCCATGTGGTCGAGCCGAGCCCCGGCACGACCAACAGGTCGTCGCCGCGGTCGGCGACCAGCGCGGCCATGGCGGCGCGGCGCTCAAGACTCATTTGGTCCACACCTTCCTGCCGATCAACTGCTGGGACAGGAGCACGGCGACGATGCGCTCGTCGCCGTAAGCCTGCTGCACCGCACGCTCCGCAATGCCCTTGACCTCGCCGGGCTCGCGCGCGCGATAGACCTGCGCCTCGCAGAGCTTCATCACCGGCTCGACGATCGAGCCCATAGGCACCTGCCAGGGATTGAACTCTTCCCACTCGCCACGCATGGTGATGAACATCAGCATGGGAAAACGGCAGGTGCGCATCAGCGACAACATATTGATGCAGTTGCCGACGCCGCTCGATTGCATCAACAGCACGGCGCGGGCGCCGCCAAGCCAGGCGCCGGCCGCCAGCGCGACACCTTCCTCCTCCGTAGTCAGCACAATGTCGCGAATGTCCGGGTCGGCGCGGCAGCGCTCGATCAGCCGCGCGTGGCCGGCATCGGGCACATAGCCGACCTGCGCGACGCCAGCACGCTTGAGCGCATCGAACAATTGGTCCTGCCAGGGCACGGGAGAGGCGGTCATGAGAGAGACGTCGCCTCAGCGCTCGTTGTCGTTATCGGCGGGCCGTTCGCCATCTTCGTCCTCGTCCTCCTTGACCGGAACGGCATAGACGCCGGACAGCCAACGGTTGAGATCGATATCGGCGCAGCGTCTGGAACAGAACGGCTTATAGGTCAAATCAGCGGGCTTGCCGCAGATCGGACAGGTGCCGGCCGAAAGCTTGCGGTCGATCTCGTTCATGCAGCGACTCTCATCCGCTCGCGCCGGCGGACGCAAGAACTAACGTCGCGACCGCTTCGCGTGAGGCGGTTGCGTTCCCGCTTGCTCCGGAATGAACGGATTTTGCCGCCGACATCAGCCATTCCCGGTGTGAGCCTTCCTCTTCGCGTCGAGTGCGCGCAACTCGGTTTTGAGAATCTTGCCGTAGTTGTTCTTCGGCAAGGCCTCGACAAATACATAATCCTTCGGCCGCTTGAAGCGAGCAATGCGCGCCAGGCAAAGCGCGTCGAGCTCTTCCGCCGTCGCATCTCCGGCAACATAGGCCACCACGACTTCGCCCCATTCCCGGTCGGGGCGGCCGATGACGGACACCTCGCGCACTTTGCCGCTCGTCAGCAGCACCTCCTCAACCTCGCGTGGATAGATGTTGGAACCGCCGGAGATGATCAAGTCCTTGGAGCGGTCCTTCAGGTGCAGATAACCCTCCGCGTCGCAGATGCCAATGTCGCCGGTATGCAGCCAACCATTGCGCAAGGTTGTTTGGGTTGCTTCCGGGTTTTGCCAATAGCCGGACATGATGACACCGCGGCAGAGGATTTCGCCCGGCTCGCCGGGCGGTACGGGATTGTCGCCTTCATCCGCCACCATCACCTCCACGCACGAATAGGGCTTGCCCGCGGAGCCCAACCGCTCACGCCAGCGCGGATGATGGCGTTCGGCAATGTCCTGCTTAGAAAGCGTCGTGATGGTCATCGGTGCTTCGCCCTGTCCGTAGATCTGCGCTAACCGCGGGCCGAAGCGGTCTAGCGCCGCCAGCGCATCCTCGACGTACATCGGCGCGCCGCCCCAGATCAGGGTGCGGATGTTCTCAGGATTCAATTCGGTCGGGCATTCCACCATGCGCTTGATCATGGTCGGCGCGGCGAACATGGACATGCGCGGCCAGTGGTTGAACAGCGTGGCAATCTCCTCCGGCTCGAAGCCGCCGCTTTCCGGGATGACCTGCACGCCGAGACGCGCGACATGCTGCATGATGTAGATGCCGGAGCCGTGGCTCATCGGCGCCGCGTGCAGAATGACATCGCCCGGCATTACTGGATCGACTTCGCTGCCGTAAGCCAGGCTCGCCGCCATGAGGTCGTCGTGAGTGAGCATGGCGCCTTTCGGCCGGCCCGTGGTGCCGGAGGTATAAAATAGCCAAGCCAAGTCTTCGCTGTCGCGCGGCGCGGCGGAGATCGAGTCGGCGGCAAACAGCGCTTCGTAGCCGGTCGAACCGATCGCAATCAGGTGCTCGAGACTCTTCGGCGCATGCGGGCCAATGCTCGTGTCGATGCCTTTCGACGCAAAACAGACGCGTGCCCCCGATTGCTCGAGGATATAGCCGAGCTCTGCACCGTGCAGCTTCGCATTCGCAGGCACCGCGGCGCAGCCGGCGTGCCAAATGCCGTAGAGTAACTCCAGATAATGATGCGAGTTCTTGGCGGCGATGGCGACGCGGTCGCCGGGCGCGAGAGCGAATTGCTCCCGCAATGCGCCAGCAAGCCGTGCCGCACGCCCCGCGAGGTCACGATAGGTCGCGACCACTTTCGTTCCCGTCGCGGCGGCGGGGAGCGTCGGGTGACTGAGAGCGGAGCGTTCAAGCCACGACGCGATATTCATGGCGCGGCGTTACACGACAGCGTTGAGCCAACCAAATCGGATAGGGTAACCCTCGCCCCCAAGCAAGTTCATGCTCTCGTAAAGCGGCAGGCCGACGATGTTGGTGTAGGAACCGACGATCTTTACGATGAACGTGCCGGCGATGCCTTGCGCCGCGTAACCCCCGGCTTTGCCGCGCCACTCGCCCGAAGCGAGATAGCCTTCGATGTCTTCTTCCGAGAGTCGCTTAAAGCGAACGCGGGTTTCCACCAGGCGCTGTCGGAACGCTTCTTTCGGCGTCACCAGGCAAATCGCGGTGTACACGCGGTGGTTACGCCCCGACAAAAGGCGCAGGCACTGTCCAGCCTCGTCGAGCAGCTCGGCCTTGGGGAGGATGCGGCGCCCGACCGCAACCACGGTATCGGCGGCGAGGATGTAAGCGCCGCGCAATTCATCGTCGAGTTTTACGCTTTCCAGCGCCGCCGCGGCCTTGGCTTGCGCCAGCCGCGTCGCATAGGCGCGCGGAATTTCTCCGCGCCGCGGAGTTTCGTCGATGTCTGCGGGCTGCAGGGCGTCTGGCTCGATGCCGGCCTGATTGACCAGCGCGAGCCGGCGCGGCGAGCCGGAAGCGAGCACGAATTTTGGCCGGCCGATCATGTGTGAGGATAGGGAGGGTTGCCTTGCAATCGCCGCGGAAGCTAGCGGAACGAGGCCGGTTTCACAACATCACTCGTTGACCTGGCGGCTGCCGCTGCCAAACCGCGCGCGGATCCGGTCCAGCAATTGGTCGCGCAGCGCGCGGTAGCCGTCCAGTCGTTGCTCGCGGCTGCCCTCAACCGCGGTCGGATCGACCGTCGGCCAATACTCCACCTCGGCGGCCAGGGTGCGCGTCAGTTCAATCGCCTTGTGATGCGCAGGCGGCGAGAGCGTGACGATCAAATCGAAATTGAGACCCTCGATTTCGTCCAGCTCTTCAAATGTATGCGGCCTATGACGCGCGATGTCGATGCCGATCTCTGCCATGACCGCGACGGCGAATGGATCGAGCTCGCCGCGCTGCACGCCGGCCGAGCCGACATACACGGTCTTGCCGAACAGCTCGCGAAAAATTCCAGCAGCCATAGGCGAGCGCACCGCGTTGAGCCCGCAGGCGAACAACACGGCTTGCGGACGCTCCAGCGCGGCCAAGCGTCAGCCCTTCCAATGCAGCACGCAAATGAGGGTGAACAGACGCCGCGCCGTGTCGACATCGAGCTTCACTTTGTCTTTGAGACGTTCCATCAAAACGCGCGAGCCGTCGTTGTGAATGGCGCGCCGGCCCATATCGAGCGCTTCGATTTTGTCCGGCGTCGCGGTGCGGATCGCCTGATAGTAGGTGTCGCACACCGTATAGTAGTCCTTGACGATGCGGCGCAGCGGCGTCAGCGACAGAAGATGTGCGACAACGGGCCTGCCGTCCTCCGTACGGATGTCGAAGGCCAGCCGATTGCCGGTGATACTCAGGTGCAGCGCATAAGGTCCGCCGGAATGGCCGACCGGCTGAAAAAAATTCTGCTCGAGCAAATCGTAGATGGCGATCTGACGCTCATGCTCGATGTCGGGATTGGAGCGGCCGATCGTTTTCTCGTCCAGCGTGACGGCGGCGAGGCGCTGCTTCGCAGCGGGCGTTTTTGCCGCGTTCATCTCTGATTGAGCCGGATGGCGACCGAGCGCGCGTGCGCGGTCAAGCCCTCAGCCTCGGCCAACGCGGTGGCGCTCGGACCGAGTGCACGAAGCTGGTCGGGTCCGCATTTGAGCAGCGAGGTGCGCTTCATGAAATCGAGGACCGAAAGTCCCGACGAGAACCGAGCCGAGCGCGCCGTCGGCAGCACATGATTGGGGCCCGCGACATAGTCTCCGATGGCCTCCGGCGTGTGTGCACCGATGAAAATTGCGCCGGCATTGCGGATGAGCGCGGCCAGACGCTCGGCGTCGGCTGCCGCGATCTCCAGGTGTTCGGGGGCAATCTGGTCGATGAGGGCGATGGCATCATCGAGTTTGACGATTGTGACGATCGCGCCGAAATCCCGCCATGATGCAGCGGCAACGCTCGCACGGGACAATGTCTTCAATTGTGCTTCGACGGCTTTGGCGACCTGCTCGGCAAGCGCGGCACTATCGGTAATCAAAATGGATTGTGCGCTGGCGTCGTGCTCCGCCTGTGCCAGTAGGTCGGCGGCAATCCAATCGGCATTGGCGGTCTTGTCGGCGAGAATCAGGACTTCGGAAGGCCCGGCGATCATGTCGATACCGACTTGGCCGAAAACGAGGCGTTTCGCCGCTGCGACATAAGCGTTGCCGGGGCCGACGATCTTGGCGACCGGCTTGATGGTTTCGGTGCCATACGCAAGCGCGGCAATCGCTTGAGCGCCGCCGATACGATAGACCTCGTCGATACCGGCAAGTTTCGCAGCCGCAAGCACCAGCGGATTGAGCTTGCCATGCGGCGCCGGCACCACCATCACGACGCGCGGGCAGCCTGCGACTTTTGCCGGCACCGCGTTCATCAGCACCGAGGATGGATAAGCCGCCGTGCCACCGGGCACGTAAAGCCCCACGGCCTCGATCGCCGTCCACTTGGCACCCATTTCCACGCCAAGCGGGTCGGTAAAGCGATCGTCTTTCGGCTTCTGGCGAAGCTGGTGGGCCTCGATGCGGCCGCGCGCGAGCCGGAGCGCGTCGAGAGCCCTCGGATCACAAATTTTCTCGGCCGCCGTTATCTCGGCAGCGCTCACGCGAAGGCCGAGCTTGGCGAGATCGACTCGGTCGAAGTCCAAGCTGAGCTCTATCAGCGCGCGGTCGCCGCCACGCCGCACAGCGTCGACGATCTGGCGTGCTTTCTGTTCGACATCCAGCGCCGCCTCGCGCTTGGTGGCGAGAAACGCGGAAAAACGTCCGGCAAAATCGGCGCTGCGGTTGTCCAACAGAAGCGGCATCGTCAAAGTCCAGCCACTGGATTACAGGTCAATGGTTGATGCACCGCGTTGCGTCAACCCCACAAAGACAAAGGCTCCGCCTTTGCTGGCGGAGCCTTACTCTAAGGCGAAACGCCGAAGTGGAGTCACATCGCTTTCTGTTTCTTATGGTGATGACGCTTTGCAACCTTTTTGGGCGCCTCATAGCTGCACGGCAACACGCAGACGCCGCCATGTTTGGCCGTGCAATGCTCCGGTGTCGGCGTACACACCGCGGCCGCGTTGAGACGGGCGCAGACGCATCCGATCATCGCTTCGGCTTTCGCCGGCGCGGCGGGCAGAAGCGCGGCCGCGGTGAGCAGCCCCGCCAAGGCAACGAGCAAGACAACGAGCTTGCGCATGGATCGATACCCCCCAATGAAAAGAGGACGGGAGTACGCCATTGAAAAGTTCCATTTTCAACCGGCAACCGGCTTTCTGAACGGAAATTTTTCAGCCGATTTGGGATTTCGGCTCTATAGTCTGCTCGACTATATGCGTGGGGCAGGCAGTAGCAGCCCAGGTGGGCCCGAGATCTGCCAACTCTGCCTCCAAACATTCGACATCGAGGCGAATCGCGGCGCCGCCCGAGAATAACAGTGTCACCTTGCCTGCCGGCGGATCTGTTTCGCTGAATTCAACCGTCAGCAGATTGAGCACCGCGTCCTTGGCGGCCGGATCGAGCGCGCGGCATTTGCAGGATAGCACGCGCTCAAAGCGCAAGGCGGCGCGGCAGCGATGATATTCCGGGTCGCCGTTCTGCGCCCCCTGCCAATCGAAGCGATTAAGCGGCACCACCAGGCGCTTCTCGCGCGGCCGCCACATCACCTCGGAGGCCTTGACCACCGCGTCCTGCACGTGGGCAGACACGACCTCCAAATCTTCCTCGTCCAGGACGACGAATTTGAGCAGGTCCATGGCCGTCTCTCCTGCCGGCCTAGGTAGGCAAAGCGGCTCGGGCGTGCAAGATGGTGCCGCCGCGCGAGGTCCTCATGGAAAAGCCGGCTCCAACCCGGCGGCAATCCACTTCTCGCGGCCGACCGGATTTGTGAGCACGCGCAGCAAAGCCTTGGCCTCATCCTGCTGCTGGCTGGTGGCCAGGACGCCGGCCGTATAGGTGTTGGCGAAATAGAGTTCGCCCGGCAACGGACCAAGAATACGCAGGCCGGGCACGGTCAACAGCTCGCTGATGAAGGTGGTGCCGATTTCGGCGCGCCCATCGACGACGGCTCGCGCCACCTCGTAGCCGCGCTTGCCCAGTACCGCCTTTTTGTTGATCTCTTCGGCGATGCCCATGCGTTGCAGCAGCTTCGCGAAATAAGTGCCAGATGAGCCGCCCGCCGCAGGGTCCGTGAAGGAGACAGCGCGCGCGGCGATCAAGGCATTTTTAAATGCCCCCGGCGTCGCAACATCGGGCGCCGGGGCCCCCTCTTTGATGGCGATGCCGGTGACGGTGCGGCCAAGGTCCATGCGCGTCCCGGCAACGAGCCGGCCGGCTTTGTCCATCGCTTCCATGGCTGCCGCAGGCAAGATGATGAGATCAGCCTGCTCGCCGTCGTCGAGACGCGCGCGCAGGCCACCGGCGGTGCCGAAATTCAGGCTAGCTTTGTGGCCGGTGTCGCGTTCGAAGATCGGTGCAAACAATTTCACCATCGGCTCGACGGCGCCGGTGCTCATGACTTTGATTTCGGCCACATGTGCTCCTTGGACTCTATCGGGCAGCGGAATGCCTGGGAAAGCGCCCACGCTCAGTTATCTGGGCGCCGCTTTGTATACGCTGCGGTCACATCCTCGCCGGGATCGCCTAGCGCGGGCCGAAATAGCGCGACCCCCACAACACCACGATCCAGATGAGCGCGAGCAGGCCTACCGCGACGCCGACAACTTCGACTCCCATCTCATCCTCCCTCGCTTCGGCCGCTGGGCCTTTGCAGCGCAATCTAGGGCACCTGTAGCCGCTGCGCCAAGCCGCAATTCACGGCTTTGGTCTCTGCAAATCGCAGCCGTTTACGGCGATCGGGCGCTTAGCAGGGCCGTTTACCGAATTCGCGCCTGTGCAATAATTGCCTGCTGTCGCGTGTTGTCTCTAGCGCGCAACGCTGCGCCTGGCGAACCGGACAGGGGACCGCTCATGCTATGGCGTGCGATCGCGTTGGCCGCACTGGCTCTGTCGGCTGTCGTCTTGCCCGGCAGCGCGCAGTCGCCGCGGCGCGCCGTGGTGCTGGAGATTAGCGGTGCCATCGGCCCCGCGGTCGCCGACTACATCATCGGCGGCATTGCACAAGCCGGCCGCGAGAGCGCCGGGCTGGTCGTGTTGCGCATGGATACGCCCGGCGGGCTTGCCGCCTCGATGCGCAAGATGGTCAGCGCCATTCTCGCTTCGCCGGTGCCGGTTGCGACCTTCGTGGCGCCGAGTGGCGCGCGCGCCGCCAGCGCCGGCACATACATCGCTTACGCCAGCGCGGTCGCCGCCATGGCGCCGGGCACCAATATCGGCGCGGCAACGCCGGTGCAACTCGGCGGCGGATTCCTCGGTGGCGAGAAGAAGAAGGACGAAAACCAGAACGCCAGCGAGCCTGCCGATACCGAAACGCGCAAGTTGGTCAACGATTCGGTCGCATATATCCGCAGCCTCGCCGAACTCAATAAACGCAACGCGGACTGGGCCGAGCGGGCGGTGCGCGCGGCGGCGAGTCTGACCGCCTCGGCGGCGCTAAAGGAGAACGTCATCGATGTGATTGCCGATGACGTTCCCGACCTTCTGCGCAAGATCGACGGCCGCTCCGCTATCGTGGCCGGCAAGCCGGTGCGGCTGCAAACCTCCGGCCTGCAAATCGTCGAGGCTCCGCCAGGCTGGCGTACGCAACTGATGGCGCTCGTTACCGATCCGAACATTGCCTTCCTGCTGATGCTGGTCGGCATCTACGGTATCGTTTTCGAATTCGCCGCACCCGGGACGTTGGTGCCCGGCACAATCGGCGGCATCTGCCTGCTGCTCGCGGCTTATGCGCTCAATCTGCTGCCGATCAACTATGCCGGCGTCGCGCTCGTCGTGCTCGGGATCGCGCTGATGATCGCGGAGGTGCACATCGGCTCATTCGGCGTCGTCGGCATCGCCGGGGTCGTCTCGTTCGCCATCGGCTCCTTCATGATGTTCAATTCCGGCATCCCCGGCTTTGAATTGTCGTTCGGCGTGATCGCCGCCGCGACGGCGGCCACTGGCGCGTTTTTCCTTTTGGTGCTCGGCCTGCTGCTGCGCTCGCACAAGCGCCCTGTCATTACGGGCAAGGAGGCGCTGCTCGGCGCAGAAGGCGAGTCGCTCGATTGGCAGCAGGAGGAGGGGCGCGTCCGCGTGCTAGGCGAAGTCTGGCGCGCGCGCTCGGCGCGGCCGCTCGCTCCGGGCACACGGGTCAAGGTGATTGATCGCGAGGGGCTGGTGCTGTTCGTGGAGCCGGCTTGACGCTCTCGGTGGATGTTCACAGGAGACTGGGTCATGGTCTTTTCCGTCGTCGTCGGTCTTGTCTGTTTTCTCGTCGTCGTCATCGTTTTTTCCGCGATTCGTATCCTGCGGGAATACGAGCGCGGAGTCGTTTTCACCCTCGGCCGCTACACCGGCACCAAGGGGCCCGGTCTGTTTTTGATCATGCCGTTCATTCAGCAGATGGTGCGCGTCGATCTGCGCATCATCGTCAGCGACGTGCCGCCGCAGGATGTGATCTCGCACGACAACGTATCGGTGAAGGTCAATGCGGTGATCTATTTCCGTATTGTCGATGCCGAACGTTCGGTCATCCAGGTGCGCGACTTCATGGAGGCGACCAGCCAGCTCGCGCAGACTACGCTGCGCTCGGTGCTCGGCAAGCATGACCTCGACGAAATGCTGGCGGAGCGCGACAAGCTCAACCACGATATCCAGGAAGTGCTCGACAAGCAGACGGACGCCTGGGGCATCAAGGTGTCGAACGTCGAAATCAAGCGCATCGATCTCGACGAAAGTATGGTTCGCGCCATCGCCCGCCAAGCCGAAGCCGAGCGCTCGCGCCGCGCCAAGATCATCAATGCCGAGGGCGAGCAGCAGGCCGCCGCCAAGCTGGTCGAAGCCGCGCGCATGCTGGCGCCGGTGCCGCAGGCTATGCAGCTGCGCTATTTGGCGACGCTGTTCGACATCTCCAACGAACGCTCCTCCACGATCGTGTTTCCGTTTCCGCTCGATATGATGAAAACGTGGCTGCAGGCGGCGGAGAGCGCGAACGCGACGACCTAGACTTGCTCGGCGTTAAGGTAGGCGAGGCGGGCGCCACAGAAGGCGCAGATGACGCCGATGGCGAGGGCGGTGGCGCCGGCGATGACGTCGGCGGTGCCGCCGATGTTGCCGACCTTGCTCATGATGCCGCCGGCGGTGGCGACGGCGAACACCAGCGCGATCAGGAACCGCCGCGCCAGCCGGCTGACGAATTCGCGCTCGCGCGCCGCCGCGATCAGATAGGCCCCCGCCGCCCAACCGCCGAGAAAGCCGGCGGCCGCAATGCCCCACCAGGCGAGCGCCGAGACGAACTGCTGCTTGCTGCCGACCAGTCCGCCCCGCAGCACCGCGTCGAGCCCGACCCCGAACACCGTGAGCCCGATGTGTACGGCCAGGGCGGCGAAAACCCCGCAGGCGATCGCCGCGGCATAGTTCAGCCGCCGCAGCGTTTCAGTGTCCATCGGGCTCGGGAACTGCTCGCTCGACATGGGAATCGAGAATAGCCGATTACCAATTCAGCCGAACAGATCCCGCACAACAGCCTCCGGGGGTCAGCGAGGCTGCAGCAAATCGCGGAATTCCCGCTCCAGGGCGGCCAGCGCCGCGCGCCGCACCGGTGTCAGGGCCTCTTGCCGCGCTTCTTCGCGCTCCGCTCGACGCTCACCGGACGCCACCGACTCGGCTTCGCTTTTGTCCAGGCGCATGTCTTCCCCGCCCATGGTTGAATCGCGACGCATATCTGAGTCGCAGGATTCCTGAGGCCGAGCGCGCGCCCGGATCGACGATTGGTTCCGTTTGTTGCATTTGCGCGACACTGTTGCCGAACACGAGTCAGCATAAGGCGTTAGGTTCCTCGGGGGCAGGCGAGGACGCATGGCTTCGGGCGAGATCGTTGAGAGCGACATCCCGGCGCGGCTCGACCGGCTGCCCTGGGGCCGCTTCCATACCTTGGTCGTCGCCGCACTCGGCGTCACCTGGATCCTCGACGGGCTGGAAGTGACGCTCGCCGGGTCGCTCGCCGGCGCGCTCAAGGACAGCCCCGTGCTGCACTTCGACAACAGCGATGTCGGTCTCGCCAGCAGCGCCTATCTCGCCGGCGCCGTGCTCGGCGCTATTTTCTTCGGCTGGCTCACCGATCGCCTCGGCCGCAAGAAGCTGTTTTTCACTACCTTGACGGTCTATCTGCTCGCCACCGCGGCGACGGCGACGTCGTGGAACGTGTGGAGCTTTGCGCTGTTCCGCTTCTTCACCGGCGCCGGGATCGGCGGCGAATATGCCGCCATCAACTCCACCATCCAGGAGCTCATCCCGGCGCGGGTGCGCGGCTGGAGCGACCTCGTCATCAACGGCAGCTTCTGGGTCGGCGCAGCCATCGGCGCGCTCGGCTCGCTGGTGCTGCTCGACCCCGACGTCATCGATCCGGACATTGGCTGGCGGCTCGCCTTCCTCATCGGCGCCAGTCTCGCGCTGGTCATTTTCTTCATGCGGCTCTGGCTGCCCGAAAGCCCGCGCTGGCTGATGACGCACGGTCGCGAAACCGAAGCCGAGCAGGTGGTCGCCGAGATCGAGCACCGGTTCCCGCAGCTGCCGCGCGCCGCCGGTCTGCCGCGCGTGAAATTGCGCACCCGGCGCTCGACGCCGCTTTGGGAGGTCGCCAGGACCTTGTTCAGTCTGCACCGTCAACGCACTTACGTTGGGCTCGCGCTGATGGCGGCGCAAGCCTTCTTCTACAATGCGATCTTTTTCACCTACGCGCTCGTTCTCACCGATTTCTACCACGTGCCCTCGGACCACGTCGGCTGGTATCTGCTGCCGTTCGCGGCGGGAAATTTTCTCGGACCGGTGTTGCTCGGCCGTCTGTTCGACACCAGAGGCCGCCGTCCGATGATCGCCTTCACCTATATCGTGTCGGGCCTGCTGCTCGCCGGCAGCGGCTGGCTGTTCGCGCGCAATTTGATCGGCGCGGAAACGCAGACCTTGTGCTGGATGATCATCTTTTTCTTCGCGTCGGCGGCGGCGAGCTCGGCCTATCTCACGGTCAGTGAAATCTTCCCGCTTGAGATCCGCGCCCTGGCGATTGCGTTCTTCTACGCGATCGGCACCGGCGTGGGCGGCATCATCGGGCCGTGGCTGTTCGGCGTGCTCATCGACACCGGCTCGCGCGCCAGCGTTTTTGGCGGCTACCTGCTCGGCGCGGTGTTGATGGTGCTTGCGGGATTAGTGGCGTGGCGCTGGGCGGTCGCGGCGGAGCGCAAACCGCTGGAAAGCGTAGCAAGGCCGCTGACATTCGTAGATGTGGGGTGAGCCCTTGCTGCAAGAAGAGTCCGTTCTAGAATTTGCATGAACTGCGAGTGGTTGGCGATGAAGCCCAGAACATTCAAAGTCGGCGATCACGTGAGCTGGAGTTCGGAGGCCGGACGCGTGCGCGGAACGATCGTACGCGTGCACAGAAAGGACGTGAACTACAAGGGTTACGTCCACCATGCCAGCGCCGACGAGCCGCAATACGAGATCAAAAGCGACAAAACCGATCACGTGGCGCTGCATAAGGGCAGGGCCCTGCGGCGCCTCGGCGCGCGCAGCCGCAAGCGCCGCCGATCGCCGCCGCGATGACCTTTCCATTCTTCACCATCGGCCATTCGACGCGTCCGATCGGCGAGTTCGTGGACTTGCTGCAGCAGTCGGCGGTCCGTCTCGTCGTCGACATCCGCACGGT
>DASRDF010000140.1:0-67622 GCA_035652735.1 Pseudolabrys sp.
TTTAGCTTTTTAGGTCGCTGACAGGTCCCCCCGGCCAGCACCTGGCGCCGAGTTAGGTGGCGCTTTCGGGGCCCGCAAGAGGGGCAGGCAAAATTTTTAGCACTCATCGGGAGCGACTGCCAACAAAAGAATATCGCCGCAAATTCAAAGTAAACGGCGGTAACGGAACGCCCTTCCTTCCGGGAGTGTTAGCTAAGCCCGCAGTCATCTGCGCTGGGGCAGCGTTGTTAGCAGGTACGGAGTCTTGCTGCTAAAGCGTTGATTTTAAACAACTTGTTTACCTTTCCGGCTTGCAATGGGAGGTGCCGGAAATGAAAACTCGCATCCGACGGAGGATTCGATGGTTTCCGAAGATTTCCAAAAGCAGGTCAGTGGCTATGGCTTAACGACTGCACACATCCTCTATCGCCGGCCGGATCATCGCTGGCTGCTGCAATCTTTTGTCTGGCAGTGTTACGACCTATTTCCTGAATTTCCGGAGCTACACCGTTTTCTCGCTTTTTGGCAGGAGAAACTTGAGGGGCCGCTGCATTCAGTGCGGGTCGCCCATTGCAAGCTGATCAAGCCTGCAGAGTTGCGCTCGATTAACGGCGAGTTCCGGCTGCATTGACGTCTTTCGTCGGAACCGGCGTCACGTCCCCGCGGCGCGCTTTATCAAAAGTTCGATCTGCGGCAACGAACGCTCGATAAGAAGCGCATAGCCCGCGGCGTTGAAATGCGCCTTGTCACGCGCCCGAAATTTGCCGGGTGGTAATTTCCATTGCACGTAAGCAACTCCGTTTGCCTTCGCTATAGAGGCAAGGTCCAAACCACCGAGTCCGATCACCAGCACGAAAATATGGCGGTTGCGCAGTGTAGCGATGATGGCGTTGAGATTGACGCGCATCTCTCGCGGCGGCACGTGTACGCGCACATCATTGGTGCCGAGCTCCACAAGTACGATGTCGGTATCTGGCCCGATGGCGGCATCGAGGCGGCGCAGCGCCGAGGCCGTCGTGTCGCCGGGCACTCCCTCGTTCGCGACGGTAACGTCGTAGCCCTTTTTGCGCAGCAACTTCTGCAGCTGCGCGGGATACGCCTCCTCAGGTGCAACCAGCCAGCCTGACGTCGCGCTGTTGCCGAAAGCGACGATATGAATGGTGCTCGCCTGTGCCGGCGACACGGCGGCGATGAGCAACAGACCGAAGATCGCCCAGCGTCCCAGCATCTTGCTAATCCTCATCCACTCGTCAGAATGCGGGCACCTCGGGGGCAACGCAATGGGAGTGCTCATGCCCCGCATCCGCTTTGACTTCGGCGAGCTCGCGCTCGACGCCGACCTCCTCGATACGCCGACCGCGAAAGCCATCGCCGCCGCTCTGCCGGTCACCTCGTCCGCGCTGACCTGGGGCGAGGAAGTCTATTTCGATATTCCCGTACAGGTGGCGCGGGAGAAGGACGCGCGGGCCGTCGTAACCCCAGGGGAAATCGCCTATTGGCCCCAGGGTCCCGCGATTGCCATCGGATTTGGCCGCACACCGATCTCTCAGGGCAACGAGACGCGCCTTGCCAGTCCATGCAATGTCTTTGCCAAGGCGCTGTCGAGCGTGAAGGTGCTCGGCAAAATCAAAACCGGCACCAAAGTCAACGTGAACCTCATTCCCTGAGCTTTCGACATAGAATTGTGCCGCTCTCCGGGCGGGGCGGAAGGATTTCACACGCAGAGGCGAACATGTTGCGCGCGATTGCGGCAAGCTTGCTGTCGGCTTGGATAATGCTGTGCGTGGTACCGCATGCTTTGGCCGCCGAGCCCGGCAGTGCCGCCTGCAAGGCCGAACTTCAGGCGACGCACAAGAAAATGCGTGAATCGGTCAATGTGCTTGACAGCACGCGAAGTGCACCGGCGGCAGCCAGGTGCGCAGCCCTGTCCGCCGCACGCGAGCTTGCCGAGGATATCCGCGAGAGCACCGCGCGCTGCGAGCCGCCGGAGCAGCGCAAAAACGCGGTGCGTGATGCTGATGACGTAATCGACGCCATTGATACAACGTATCAAAAAACCTGTCCGGCGCGCCCAGGTCTCGTCCGTGTCAGGGCAACGTGGGTCGAGCACATTACACGCGAGAAACTGCCGAAAGCCCTGGCGGTGCTCCACCGGTGCGTGACCGACGATGAAAGCATGTTTTTCACGGACCAGCGGTTCGATCTCGGTCGCCTCATCGTTCTCGGCTGCCCGCGCATTGCCGATCCAAGCCCGTATGAGGTCAATGCCCGCAATGCTGCACCCGACATGCTCAAGCTGGAGCAGGCTCATGTTTATGTGGCGCGCGACAAAGAGGGCGACGACGCTCGCGCCGTCGTTTTCCCGATTTTCACCGCCGACGGCCGTGAGAGCACGACGGACCTAGTACCGGCCGAGCGTGTATTCATCGGCGAGACACGCGACCTGATCTCCATGTACTGGACACCCGGCAAGCCGGGTGTTTGCCGCGCGCACGCGGTTTGGCGCGTGAGCGATGCCAAGGCGAACTTGGTGCTGTGGCAGGAGGCGGCGGATTGCTCCGCTGGTGCCAAGACGACGTTCACAACCGTGCTTGACAGGCGCTGATGGTTACTTTCGTTCCGCCTGGCGATGCACCATCGACAGCGTCAGGTCCCAAGCGTTGCGGATGTTGACCACGAGCAACGTGAGCAGCGCACCGGCGAGCACGTCGAGCGCGGCTCCCTGACCGGTAAACACGAGCCAGGCCGCAACGAGCAGCGCGGCGTAGCACAGCGACGGCAGCATGCCGTAGCCGAGATGGTCCTGCACGAATTTGGTCCAATCGTGCCGCAGCAGCTGGACGGTTGTGAACACGGCGGCCGTGCCGCCGATCAGCGCCGCGACGGCGATCAGCGCAGCGAACAACGGCCCGCGATGCGCGGGCACCAAAGAAAGCGCCGAGACAAAGAAAACCGCGGTGAAGTGCAGGACGACCGTACTGAAGAATGCCCGGGTGGCAGCGCTGCGCGTCGGGCTCAGGAAGCCAGCCCCAAGCGACACAGCGACAAAGAGGAGCGCCACGAGCGTCGCGCCGGCGGTGCCGAGCAGAACGTAGAAATCATGCCATCGCTCCAGCGCTTCCATGTCATCCGCGCCCGACGAAGGGCATCTTGTTGGCCATTACGGTCATGAACAGCACATTGGTATCGAGCGGCAGGCTTGCCATGTAGACGACCGCGTTGCCGACATACTCAGCCGCCATACGAGGCTCGATCATCTTGCTGCCGTTTGGTTGCAGAACGCCTTCGCCTTGCACCATGCGCTCCGTGAGTGGAGTCGCGGCGTTGCCGATGTCCACCTGCCCGCAGCAAATGTCGTATTGGCGACAATCGAGAGACGTCGATTTGGTCAGGCCTGTAACCGCGTGCTTCGTTGATGTGTAGGCAACAGAGTAGGGGCGCGGCGCGTGCGCGCTGATCGAACCGTTGTTAATGATACGTCCGCCGCGGGGATTCTGCGCTTTCATGATTTTGATGGCTTCTTGCGTGCACAAAAACATGCCCGTCAAATTGGTCGCCACCACGTTCTGCCAGGTCTCAAACGGCAGATCCTCAAGTGGGACGGCGGGGGCGCCGATGCCGGCATTGTTGAACAACAAGTCGAGGCGGCCAAAGGTGGATTTTACCTTGGAAAACAGGGCAACGATGTCTTCGCGTTTCGACACGTCGGTCGGTACTGCGAGCGACTGCGCGCCGGCTGCGTTGATTTGCGCCGCGGTTTCGTCGAGGGGCTCCTTGCGGCGGCCGGCGAGCACCAGATTATAGCCCGCTTTGGCGAGCGCAATCGCCACCGCCTTGCCTACGCCGGTACCGGCACCCGTGACCAATGCGACCTTTGCTGACGCGCTCATCCGTTGCTCTCCTGTCGTTCGCCGCTCGTTGCGAATAGCACAAAGCGCCGTGGAACGAACACATATCCGCCATAGTTAACGGCTCAAACCGCCCCATACCAAAAAGGGTTCGGGGGATTCGTCCAATCGCTGTGCGGGCAGCGGCTGGTCTTTTGCCTTTTGCCGCGTCACCGGATTGCGGACATGCATTGGGCACGAAAGAAGAAGTTGAAGCGGCTGGCGAAAGAGAGGGCACGCCGGCTGCTGCATCAAACCTGCTACCTCGCCGCTGTTGCCGGCTTCGGATGCTTGCTTTCGCCGCTCTACGCCAGCGGCACCTCCTCCGAGAACACTCTCGACCGCGTGCAAGGCGGCCAATGGGTCATGGCCTCGATGTATTGGGAGGACAAGCTCGACGCCTCGGGCAACAAATTCAACCCGATCGGCTGGCACGCCGCGCACAAGACACTGCCGCTCGGCACGCTGATCCGCGTGTCCAACCCGCGCAATCATCGCTCTATCAATATCACCATCAACGATCGCGGCCCCTTCGTGCCCGGCCGCGATCTCGATCTGACGCTCGGCGCCGGCACCTTACTCGGTTTCCAGGGTTCGGGCCTGCTATACATGGAGGTGCTGGCGCTGCCGCCGGCGGCCAAAGCCATTCATCGGCCGGTGATCGAGAATCTTTATCTTGCCGGCAATGCCGCCCCGCCGCACACCAAGGTGACGTTGAACGCCGACCGCTAGCTCGCCAGTGCCGTTTGTTCGCTCGGCTTGTACGCATCGCCCGCTTGAAAACGGACGGTGATTTCGGCGGCGCTCACGGCCTTGCCGAACCGATATCCCTGCATTGAATGCACCCCGGCAGCGCGCAGGAAAAGCTGCTGGTCGGCGGTTTCCACTCCTTCCGCCGTCACCTTCATGCCGAGGCCGCGCCCGAGCCCGACGACGGCATGCACGATGGCCGCCGCGTCCGGCGCCTTTTCGATCGAGCGGACGAAACTGCGGTCGATCTTGAGTTTGTCGAATGGAAAACGACGCAGGTAGAGCAGCGAGGAATAGCCGGTACCGAAATCGTCAAGCGCGACGCGAACGCCCATCTCCTTGAGGCGGATCATGGCCGCTTCCGCGGTGTCGACATTGCCTAGCAGCACGCTCTCGGTGAGCTCGAGTTCGAGCCGCGTCGGCTCGAACCCGGTTTCCGCCAGAGTGCGTTCAACCATTCTGCAGAAATCGGTGCGGCGGAATTGCAGCGGCGACACGTTGACTGCGACGGTCAGGCCCGGCCAGGCAAGTCCGTCCAGGCAAGCGCGACGCAAGACCCAGGCGCCAAGCTCGATGATCATGCCGGAGTGCTCGGCGGCCGCGATGAATTCCGTCGGCGGAATTTCGCCGCGCCGCGGGTGCGTCCAGCGGCACAGGGCTTCGACGCCGACCAGCGTGTCGCCGCTCTTGTTGACGATCGGTTGATAAAGCAGATGCAGGCCGTCGCGCTCGATCGCTTCGCGCAAATCGGCTTCGAGCAGTTTGCGATATGACAGGTCTGCGTCCATCGCCTCGTCATAGATGCAGGCGCGGTTGCGGCCTTCGTTCTTGGCCCGGTAGAGCGCCATATCGGCATAACGCATGACGTCGGCGCCACCGGCGCAGCTTTTGTCGATCACCGCAATGCCGATCGACGCGCCGATGACGATGTTGTGGCCGGTGATGGCGTAAGGCGTGCAGATGGCCGCGATCATGCGTTGTGCCAGCGCGATCATCTTGCCGTGGTCGGCGCCGATCGAGGAGATCACCGCAAACTCGTCGCCGCCGAGCCGCGCCACGAGGTCGTCGCCGCGCAGCGTGTGCGATAGGCGAAGGGTGACATTGCGGATGAGCTCGTCGCCGACATGGTGCCCGAGCGTATCGTTGACGTCCTTGAAATGGTCGAGGTCGATGTAGAACAGCGCCGCCGGTGAAGAGCCCCCACGCACCCGCTCAATGACTTGCTCCAGCCGTTCGCTGAAAAAGATACGGTTGGGCAGGCCGCAAAGCGGGTCATGCATCGCAAGATGGCGAAGGCGCGATTCGCCGGCGGCGATTGTCGCCGCCGTGCGGCGCATGTAGCGCAGCACGAAAGCCGCGAGCAGCGCAAAACCGGCGAGGGCGACGGCGATGAACGGCACCACGCTGTGCACGATTTCAGCGCCCGGCTGCTTCGGCGTCCAAGCAAAGCGCGCGATCGGCTTACCGTCTTGCCCGGCGAACGCGAAGATGTGGTCGCCGTATGGTACCGGTTCGTTGCCGACCCTGCGTAGATTCGCCAGGCGTAGCTGTGAGGCGATTGCGGTAAGGGCCTCGCGGTCTATGATATTGATCGAGATCAGGATGGGCGCGGCGTCGTCTTCCGCCGACGCATCGCCGGCCGGGCCTACCGCGACGGCGGCAAGTGCCACGGGCCAACCCATGAAGCGGCAGAGTACAGCCACGCGCGATTGCGTTCTGCCGAGCGCGGCTGCGGTTTTCGTCAGGCTCACCGCCCCGGGCAGGCGCGTCGAGCGGCCGCGCATGAAGTCGAGCACCGAGTTGATGTCGGGCGATGCCTGCGCCAGCCAGGCAGGCTCGGCTGGCTTTCCGTGCACGAGCGAATAGATCGGCTGATCGTTTCCGTCGTAGACCAGCACGTAGTCCTGATCGAAGTACGTGGCGAGCCAGCGCCCGACGCGCTCGTCTGTCCATGCGGGGTCGAATTTGGTCCGGATGTGTTCGGTCGCGGCTCTGGAGGTGGCGACGCTCTCGGCCTGATGCACGACCTGTTCGCCGAAATTGTCGAGGGCGCGGGACAGCAATTGCTCTTCGTGCGCCGCCGCAACCTCATCGGCACGCTGCGCGGAAGACAGCACGGCGACGACAATGCAGACGATGGCGACGGCGACGATGACGCCGATGGGCACCACGACGCTTAGACGCGCGCGGTCCCAACTCGTATAAGGCTGGCTCTGCTCGTTGGCGCGGGCGCGGGCCGGCACGATCGACGTCCCTTAAACCGTCCAAAATGCTGGACTTTTCCGTTCGTACGGTAGCTGCCAATGCTTTCCATTTCGCTCTTTGGCACAGTTCCCGTGCCGGTTGGGCCCAACTGGGGCGCCAATTCGTCCGGCGCCGTTAATTGGCGGTAAAAAGCAGCCGGCAAAACCGCAACAATTTTGGCGCGGGCTTCCGGGCGCAGGCGGAAATGCTTGTGCCGCGCCGCAGTTGACGCTTAATTTTCCACAAACGGGTGGTAAGGCGATGGAGCGGCATGAGCGCGAATGATGAGGTCGTGACCGCCGGGCTTCTCGTCATTGGCGACGAAATCCTTTCCGGACGGACCAAAGACAAGAATATCGGCTATGTCGCCGACTATCTCACCGCCATCGGCATCGATCTGACGGAAGTTCGGGTGGTGTCCGATGACGAGGCCGCGATCGTTGCCGCGGTCAACGCATTACGCCGTGCCTACGACTACGTCTTTACCACCGGCGGCATCGGTCCTACCCACGACGACATCACCGCCGAATGCATCGCGAAAGCCTTCGGCGTGCCGCTCGATCTGCACCCTGAAGCAGTGGCAATCCTCAAGGAACGGCTCGCCAAGACCGGCGGCGAATTAAACGAGGCGCGCCTGCGCATGGCGCGCATCCCGCGCGGGGCAACGCTGGTGGCCAACAAGGTATCGGGCGCGCCCGGTTTTTGGATCGACAATGTCATCACCATGGCGGGCATCCCTGCGGTAATGCAGGCGATGCTGGACGAAGTAGCGCCGAAGCTGAAGACGGGCGCCAAGTTGTTGTCTGTCTCCATCCGCGCCGACGCCAAGGAAGGCGATGTCGGCAGTCAGCTCGGCGCCATCGCCAAAGCCCATCCGGGTGCGCTGATCGGCAGCTATCCGTTTTTTGACGAGGCGATCGGGCCGAACACCAACATTGTGGTCCGCTCGCGCGATCCGCAGACGCTCGAACAGGTGAGGGCCGCAGTCGAGGCGATGCTGGTGGATGTTCGCGCCCAAGCGGCGCCTGCGACGCGCTAAATGACAAAGGCCGGTAAGCCACCGTCGCCGGAAAAAGTATTCCCGGTTTCCTGGGATCAATTTCACCGCGACTCGCGTGCGCTCGCCTGGCGGCTGCACGAAGCTGGGCCGTTCGAGGCGGTCGTCGCCATCACACGCGGCGGCCTGGTGCCGGCCGCGATCGTCGCGCGCGAATTGAACGTGCGGCTGATCGAAACGGTTTGCATTGCGAGCTACGAGAATTATCAGAACGAAGGCGAGCTCAAGCTGATCAAGACCGTGGCACCGGACGTGGTTACGCGCAGCAAGCGGGGCAAGGGCGTGCTCATCGTCGACGATCTGGTCGACACCGGCAAAACCGCGCGCATGGTCCGCGATCTGTTGCCGAACGCGCATTTTGCCACGGTCTATGCCAAGCCCATGGGGCGGCCGCTGGTCGATACCTTCATCACCGAAGTGTCGCAGGACACGTGGATTTATTTTCCTTGGGACACAGGGCTCGCGTTTCAACCGCCAATCCGGCCGGGCGGGGACTAGCCGGCTCGCCGAGACGCGCGATGACAAGGGCAACGCCGCGCGCTAAGATTCCCGCCAACAAGGGAAACGCCCATGACCGCAGCCGTCGCCCGTCACGCCAAAGTGCAGGATTTGCGCTCGCATCACCTTAAGCCTGCCGAGATGCCGTGGCAGAAGACGCGCTTTCCCGGATGCGAGATGAAGCCGTTGATGGTCGATCCTTCGAGCGGCCTGGCGACGCTGCTGATTCGCATGGCGCCGGGGGCCGAACTGCCCGACCACGAGCACGTGCTCATCGAGCAAACTTATGTGCTCGAAGGCTCGTTGGTGGACAAAGAGGGCCCCGACACAGGCGTTGAAGTCGGGAGCGGCGAATTTGTCTGGCGCCCGGCCGGCAGCCGGCACGCCGCCTGGGCGCCGAACGGCGGAACGTTCATTGCGATTTTCCAGCTCCCCAACAAGTTCTTCGAGAAGGACGGCCGCGTGACTGACGCTGCAGGTCAGGACTGGCAGCAGGCCTGGGGCCACTTATTAGCCGAGTGATCGTCGCTGCCACGCGTGGATGAAGCCCGCGCGTGAGCGCGAGACTTGCCACGCGGACGTGGCGGAATGGTAGACGCAAGGGACTTAAAATCCCTTGGGGGAAACCCCGTCCGGGTTCGAGTCCCGGCGTCCGCACCAGTTTCTTGACTTGCTCGCGGCGCCGGCGCATTGGCGACACAATGGCGGCGCATCGCTTCGATTCCCGTATGCGGGGACTGTGGTCACCATGACACCGATGCAACAAATGAAACAGCTTTTCGCGGCCATCTTGCTTTTGACCGTTTTGCTTTTCGGCGCGACCGCCGCTTCGGCGGAGGATGAGCTTTTGTCGAAATTTCTCGTCGCACCGGGCAAGTATGTCCTGTTCAATTGTCAGCAGCTCGATGTGCAAGCCAAGGCCAACGAAACGCGTATGCGCGAACTTGAAGGCCTGATGGCGAAGTCGGGCAGTGAATTGGTCAATGCGGTGACCTACCGGCCCGAATATCTGCAACTGCGCGGCGAGCTTGCCGATATCCGCCACGAAGCCGCCGATAAGAAGTGCAAGGCCGTTCCGGGCGCGCGCCCGCAGCGCCGCGGCGCGGTGTTGCGCTAGCATTCAGTCGTCCCGGACCACCAGGACCAAAGAGCCGTCGGCGAGCCCCAGCGCCACCGCGGGCGCGGTCACGCCGTCGATGAGGCCGAGATTGGTTGCCGCTTTCGCGGGCAGGGCGATGCGCGCGATCTCGCGGGCGCGCGGCGCAAAAGACACAATACGCAGCTGCGTGCGGTCGAGCGACGGGATCGCGATATCCGGCGTGTTGTCGCCGTCGAAGTCGCCGACGACCGCCATGTCGATCGCCCGCGTGCCGGCGATGTGGTTTGCGGCGTCAGGCAATTCCGCGAGCTTCTGCAGCTTGTTGTCGCGCCAGCCCCAGAGCTCGAGCGAGCCGACGAGGTGCGGTTCGCGCACCAGCGCGATGCCGATCTTGTGGTCGCCGGTGAAATCGGCAATCCCGGCCGGATCGAGCCAGCGGTGCGGAGCGCCGAGCGGCGGCGTCTCCGCGACGATCTCGTATTTGCCTTTGCGGGCGCCGATCACCGCCAGCGCGGAGCCGCGCTTGAGGTAGGACTTCACCAGCACGATCTCGTCGTGGCCCTCGCCGGTCACGTCGGCGATTCGCGGCTTCAAGTCCTCGAACACTGCGTCGCCTTTGAGCCGCACCGTTTGCCGTGTGCCGTCGCGCATCTCGATCACCAGCGCGGCGGCTTCGATTTTGTCGCCGAGCGCGCCATGGTCGTAGCGGTCGGTAGGTTCGGCAAGCCAGGCGCGGGCAATCTCATGCGTGCCGGCGGCCATGTGACCGTCGGGCAGGGCCCCGTCCGGCAATTTCGGCAAGGCGGGATCGTCGATGAAAGCAAGCGTGAAGGTATCGCCGGCGCGCTTGACTGCGTACCAAAGGCCGCCTGCGAGCACGCGGACCTGTCCGCCGACCGTCTCGATGTCGGTGACCCGTGCCGGCACATTCACGGGCCGGACGCGCCACTCGCCAGCCTGTGCCGAGGCGCAGGTTAGGGCAAGACAGACGAACGCAACGCAACGAAAGCGCATCATGCGCGACCTCTAAAGCTTCAGCTGACGCAGCCGCAAGGCGTTGCCGACGACGCTCACCGAGGATAGCGCCATGGCGGCTGCCGCAATTACCGGCGACAACAGGAGGCCGAAGACAGGATAGAGGATACCGGCGGCGATCGGCACGCCGCAAGAATTGTAGAGGAAGGCGAAAAACAAATTCTGCCGGATGTTGCGCATCACCGCCCGCGAAAGCGCGCGCGCTTTGACGATACCGGAGAGATCGCCGTTGAGCAAAGTGATGCCGGCGCTCTCGATCGCCACGTCGGTGCCGCGGCCCATGGCGATGCCGACCGCAGCGGCGGCGAGCGCCGGCGCGTCGTTGACGCCGTCCCCCGCCATGGCGACCGCGCGGCCCTCGCGCGCCAATGCCTCGATCACGTCGCTTTTCTGCCGCGGCAGCACCTCGGCCTGAACGTCGGCGATGCCCAGCCGTTTCGCAACGGCCTGCGCGGTGGTGGTGCTGTCTCCGGTGAGCATGACAATGCGCAGGCCCTCGGCCGAGAGGGCCTTCAGCGCCTCGGCTGCCGTCGCCTTGATCGGGTCGGCAATGGCAATGATGCCCGCCGGTCTGCTGTCGACGGCGAACAGCACCGCGGTCGCGCCGTCGGCGCGCATTCGCTCGGCTTCGGCGGCGAGCGGCGCAATGTCGATGTTGAGCTCACGCAAAAACGCCGCGTTGCCGAGGGCGATGCGCGCACCCTCGATCGTGCCGGCCACACCCTTACCGGCAACGGCATCGAAATCGCGGACGGCAGTAAGGTCGAACTTGCGCGCGGCCGCGGCCGTAACGATGGCGCGGGCCAGCGGATGCTCGCTGCTGCGTTCAATGCTGGCCGCAAGTTGCAACAGTTGTTTGTCGTCGAAGCCGGAAAGCGCGATGACCTTGATGACGACGGGCTTCCCTTCGGTCAGCGTCCCGGTCTTGTCCACGACCAACGTATCGATCGTCTCCATGCGCTCGAGCGCTTCGGCATTCTTGATCAGCACGCCGGCGCGGGCGCCGCGGCCGACGCCGACCATGATGGACATCGGTGTGGCGAGCCCCAGTGCGCACGGACAGGCGATGATCAGCACGCTCACGGCGGCGACGAGGCCATAGGCAAAGCGCGGCTCTGGCCCGAACGTTGCCCAGGCGGCGAAAGCGAGGACTGCCACGGCGATCACCGCCGGCACGAACCATACGGCGATACGGTCGGCGAGCCGCTGAATCGGCGCGCGGCTCCGCTGCGCAGCCGCCACCATCTGCACGATCTGCGCCAAAACGGTGTCGCTGCCGATCTTGTCGGCGCGCATGACAAAGGCGCCGCTGGTGTTGAGCGTGCCGCCGATCACGCGTGCGCCCTGCTCCTTGGCGACCGGCATCGATTCGCCGGTGACCATCGACTCGTCGACGAACGAGCGGCCTTCGACCAGCGTGCCGTCCACCGGCACTTTCTCTCCCGGGCGCACGCGCAGGCGGTCGCCGACCTGCACCGCGTCGAGGGATATCTCCTCGTCGGCACCATCGCCGCCCACGCGCAGCGCCGTTTTCGGCGCCAGATCGAGCAGCGCGCGGATTGCGCCCGACGTGGCGGCGCGCGCGCGCAGCTCGAGCACCTGCCCGAGCAGGACGAGAACCGTGATCATGCCGGCGGCTTCGAAATAGACAGCGGGCGCGCCGTGGCCGCGAAACGCCGGCGGGAAAATCGAGGGGACGAATGTGGCGACCAGGCTGTACGCATAGGCAATGCCGGTGCCCATGGCGATCAGCGTGAACATGTTGAGGTTACCGGTGACGACGGACCGCCAGCCGCGCGCGAAGAATGGCGCACCCGCCCACAGCACGATCGGCGTCGCCAAGACAAACTGCAGGGCATTCGACAGGGCGGGGGCGAACCAGTGCGCGCCCACGTGTCCGCTCATCTCCACGATCATCAGCGGCACGGCAAGCGCGAGCCCGATCCAGAACCGCCGCGTCATGTCGGTGAGTTCAGGATCGGGCGCACTCGCGGCTGTCGGCAGCTCCGGCTCCAGCGCCATGCCGCATATGGGGCACGCGCCGGGCCCGGGTTGCCGCACCTCGGGATGCATCGGGCAGGTGTAGATTGCGCCCGCGACGGCGGCTTGGGTCTCGCGGGCGCCGAGATAGCGCGCCGGATCGGCGACGAACTTGGTGCGGCAGCCCGCCGAGCAGAAATAATGCGGATGACCGCCGTGCTCGGCGCGGTGTTTCGCGGTGTGCGGGTCGACGCTCATGCCGCAGACCGGATCGACGGATGGTGGGCTCGCGGCGGAACGGCAGTCGGCGTGCGCGGTCATGTCTTGCCCTTTATACCCCAGGGGGGTATATAGCGGGCATGCAGAGGAGCAGCAAGGCCGCGACCGTGAAACGTCTGCGCCGCATCGAAGGGCAGGTGCGCGGGCTCGCGCGGATGGTCGACGAGGACCGCTACTGTATCGACATCGTGACGCAGATCGGCGCCGTGCGCGCAGCGCTGCGCCGCGTTGAGGAAGCGATCCTGCGCGAGCACGTTGCCCACTGCGTGGCGCACGCGATCTCGTCGGGTGACAAGGCCGACCAGCGGCGCAAGGTCGCCGAATTGATGGATGTGGTGGAGCGCGCCGGGCGGTGAGCGGTGCGGGCGAGGAGCGCACCGTCAAATTCATCAGACGGTCAGGCGAGTTCCATCAGCTTCAGCGCCGCCCGGCCGTTGGGGCCGTATGGATTACCGAGCGTCTCGCACATCTCGAAGTGATTGTAGTCAGGCGCCACAACCAGTTCCGCGGGTTTACCGGCCGCCTTCAGCTTAGCGGCGAAATCGCGGGTTTGGCGCTGGAAGTCGGGCGTCTCGTTGGTGCCTGTCGTCAGCACCATTGGCGCCTTGATCCTGTCGATATGCCGGGCAGTGCTCATGGCGTCTTCCATGGCATCGGTGAAGTTGATGTAAGAGCTGCGCTTCGACAGCCGTACCGGTCTCATGTCAAACATGCCGCTCATGCAGTGCCAGCCACGCACCGGGTTCGCCGGTAGGCCGAGCGACTGCCAATCGGTGATGGCTGCGACTCCCGCGAGATGTCCACCCGAGGAATGACCGCCGACGTAGAGGCGCTGGCGATCGCCGCCGAATTGCTCCGCATTCTTATAGACCCAGGCGATGGCGCGCCGCACCTGCTCGGCCATGACGCCGAGATCGCCGCCGGCCTGCTTCACCGACACGAAGTCGAGCGCGATGTAATGCGCGCCGGCGTGCACGAACATTTCGGCAGGAAAAGCGTATCCCGACGCCGCACCGCCCAGCCACGCCCCGCCATGAACGAAGATATAGACTGGCGCATTCGAGGCTTTGGCGCGGAAGATGTCGAGCTTTTCAGGCTCGGTCGGTCCATAGGCGACGCGCTGCGGCTCGCCGAGCCGGGCACGCGTCGCCGCGCTCGATGAGGCATAACGTTTGATGATTTGTCTGCCGAGCGGCGCGTATTCTGACTGATCGTACGAGGCATCGAGCTCGATTTGGTCCATGCCCATCCAGACGTCCGGTCCCTTGTCGTGCGCTGGCGGGCCGATTCGACATTCCGCAGCGAGGGCAGGGGCGGCGATCAGGACGGCGCCGCCGGCGAGTGCGGCGCGCCGTGACACGCCGGATGTGATCGCAATGGTCGACATGGTTTTTCCTTCGGTTGCGGAGACTATCCGCGTCAGCTGAACCTCTCCCTTGCCAGCTTCGCGCCGGCGCCCAGCGCCTTCAGTTTGGCCTCCGCCACCTCACGGCGCATCGGCGCCATGCCGCAATTGGTGCAGGCAACGATACGGTCCTTCGGCACGTATTTGCTCACCTCTCCGATCACTTCGGCAACACGCTCCGGCGTCTCCAGCGCGTCAGTCGCTACGTCGATCACCCCGACCAGCACGTCCTTGCCGCCCAGCAGCGACAGCAATTTCATCGGCACGCGCGAATTGATGCATTCGAGCGAGACTTGACCGATCCGGCTCTTGGCGAGCGCCGGAAAAATCCTCTCATATTGCGTCCATTCGCTGCCGAGCGAGTTCTTCCAGTCGATGTTGGCCTTGATGCCGTAACCGTAGCAAATATGCACCGCGGTCTTGCACGTGAGCCCATCGACGGCGCGATGCAGGGCTTCGATTCCCCAGCCTATGACCTCGTCCAAGAACACATTGAAGGCGGGCTCGTCGAACTGGATTACATCCACCCCGTCTGTCTCAAGCGCGCGCGCTTCCTGATTGAGCAGGTCGGCAAAAGCCATCGCCATTTTAACCTTATCGCCGTAGTAGCGGTCGGCGATGGTGTCGGCGACCGTCATAGGGCCCGGCAGAGTGACCTTCAACTGTTTGCTTGTGTGAGCGCGCGCGTGTCGTGTCTCCGCTGCATGCACGCGGCCTTTCAAGGAGAGTTTGCCGCGGACCTGCGGCACCATGGCTTTATAGCGGTCGGCGCGAATTCCCATCTCGACCTTGTTTGCGAAATCGATGCCATCGACGAACTCGAGAAAGCCGTGCACGAAGTGCTGGCGGGACATCTCGCCGTCGCAGACGATATCGATGCCGGCGTCCTCCTGCATCTTGATCGCCAGGAGCGTCGCGTCCAGCTTGGCCTGCGCAAGTTCGGCACCGGCAAGCTTCCATTGCGGCCACAGTCTGTTCGGCTCGGCGAGCCATGCCGGCTTCGGCAGGCTGCCGGCGGTGGAAGCAGGAAACATCATGCGCTGACGCCTTTGACGAGGGAGGGCGGCTTCCAACTATAGAGCCAATCTTGCCGCGCCAGCAGCTTTTCTCCGCCGAGCGCGCGCATTGCAAGATTGCGCACCAGCGCCTCCGGCCCGCTCAGCCCATAGATGCGGCCCTGTTTGCGCGAAGCTTGTTCGGCCCGCATTGTGCGCAGGCGTCGCGCGCCTTCATAGCCGCGCAGGGCGTCGGCCGGATCGTCGCGAAAATGCGCGAGGAAATGCGCTAGCACCGCAGCATCCTCGATGGCCATGCCGGCCCCCTGCGCAAGAAAAGGCAGCATCGGGTGGGCGGCATCCCCCACCAGCGTCACCACACCAAGGCCGGCTCGGAAGGTGCCACGCCGCGAATAGAGAGCCCATTTCAGCCATCGCTCCGGCGTTGCGACCAGGTCGCGCGCGCGGTCCGCCCAAGACCAGCGAGCGAAATGCCGCAGCAATTCAGCGCGATCGCCGGCTGCCGACCAGCCGCTCTTGCGAAACTCATCGTGCACGATGGCCACAACGTTGACGATGCGCCCGCCTTTCACCGGATAGTGCACCAGATGCGCGTCGAGCCCAAGCCACAGATGAATGACCGGCTCTCGGAACGCGATCGGGAGGGCATCCGCAGGAATGAGCGCGCGCCATGCAGTACGGTGTGCAAATCGCGGCGGGCGTTGCTTCAGAAGCTGGTTCGCGATGGTGGACCACACGCCGTCGGCGCCCACGAGGACCATGCCTCTTTGGTCGCTGACTTGGCTGCCACGGCGCGCGAGAACCGTGACGCCTTTGACGTGACTGGCGAATTCCTCAACTCGGAGTCCGAGCTTGAGCGTAATGTCCTGGTCGTCTTTTGCCGCCGCTGCAAGCGCGGCCTGCAGATCGCCCCGGTGAACGGTCCAGTAGGGTGCCCCATAACGGTGCTGAACCGCTTCGCCGAGGGGGATGCGCACGATCTCGCGCCCTGACCCGCCAGCCATCACGCGTATCGCTTCCGGGGTCATGACGCAGGGGCGTAGGCGTTCCCGCAGACCAAGCGCGATCAGCACATTGGTGGCATTGGGCGATAACTGGATGCCAGCGCCCGCTTCCTCTAGTTTGGACGCCTGCTCGAGTACGGTGGCGCGCATACCGGCGCGCGCCAATGCGATAGCCGTCGTTAAGCCGGCAATGCCAGCGCCCGCGACGATGACCTCGCGCCCGGCCACGGATCAGGCAGTGGCGTCCGCGCGCAAAGCGCATTCGGCGGGCTTTGCCGCGTGCGGGTCGAGCTTGGGATTAAACCGGAAAAGGGTCGAACAATAAGGGCAGATCGCTTCGGTTTGATCGCCCATGTCAAGGAACACATGGGGATGGTCGAAGGGCGGCGTCGCGCCAACGCACATAAATTCCTTAGCGCCAATCTCGATTACCGGCACGCCCGGATCGTTGTGGAAATGCGGAATGACGTGCTCGGCCATGGGAACCTCGGATTGCGTGTGCAAGTGCACAATAGCGAGCCGGCGCGTCAATGCCTAGCGTTCGGCTTTGCATTGCGCGGCGCCTATCCCCAGGCCGCGGTTATGCCGCTTTTTCAAGCGAGCTTCTGAACTGCATCACGCCGCCGCGTGCGGCCGCAATCGCAGGTGGGCAATGTCGCTTCCGAGAGTCGGGCCGGCGCTGCTCGCCGCGCTGCTGTTCGCAGTAGCAGTCTTCTATGTCGTTCCGCGCGGACTAGAGGCGCACGCGACCCTGGCGCTTGCCGACGACTCGGCGCTAATCGCCCAGCGGGCACTCGATGAAAAGTTCACCACCGCCGTCGCCGAGCGCGAGATCCGGCAGGCGCTCGACAAGCGGGATGCGGATTTGGCCAACAGCTTCGTCGAGCTCGCAGCTTCGCGTCACGTCGTGCTCGACGCAACGCTGATCGGCCAAGTCAAGGCGGCGCTTGCCGAAGAGCAGTCGACCATCCGCACCGCGAAGAACTTTGCGCGCGGATTCGTCGTCGGCGAGCCAAACGATATGGCGAGCCTTGCGGGCACGACCGCAGGCGATCTATTCGTGTTCGGCGACATTCGCGATGCGCTGCGCGAAGGCACGCGGCTGGCGAGAGGAGACAAAGCGGATACGCTGGTGCTCGGCTTGGCTTGCATCGGCCTCGCCATCACCGCTGGTACGTATGCGACTCTCGGATTCGAGGCGCCGGCGCGTATCGGCCTCTCGCTTGCAAAAGCGGCGCGCAAGACCGGTGCGCTCTCTGCCGATCTCGCCGCCTCATTCGGCCGCCTTGTACGCACGACCGTCGACTGGAGCGCATTGAAGAAGGCAATCGCCGGCGCGTCGATATCCGAGCCTGCGCTCGCGCTCCGGGCCGCGCGCGGCGGGTTCAAGGTGCAGCGGGCGGACGGCCTTGTGCACTTCGCACGAGATATCGGGCGCGTCGAAGCCAAAGCCGGCGCGCCGGCAGCGCTCGATGCCTTGCACATTGCGCAATCGCCAAAGGACATGTCGCGGCTGGCCGAGCTTGCCGCGAAGGAGGGCGGTAAGACACGTGCCATCCTCAAAGTCGCCGGCCGCGCGGCGATCGTACTCACCGGCGCCGCGTTCGATCTCGGTCTATGGATTTTTGGTGCGTTGCTGACGTTGTTCGGATTCATTTCATCTCTAAAGGCCGCCGCCGAACGCATAACCCTGCGCCTTCTGCGCCGCCGCAAGGAGCACCGCCGCCGCGCGATGTTCAACCGCGCTCTTGCAGCAATCTCCGCGTAATGCCTTCGACTATGTGAAATCGGCTGGGTAGCACGGAACAGAATGGCCTCCGCGCACGTCAACTTCGCGTCTTATTGCGCGATTGCTCCAGAGAAGGCGGGCCGATAGGCTGGCAAATCGAGCATAGGCCGAAACAATAAGCGTGGGGCGGCTCGCACGTTTGGGAGGACAACGTGGCCGAGAGCGTCACCGAGTCCGGTCGTGGCCCGGGTGTGCCGGAGCGCAGCCGGCCGCGCGCGGTGTCGAGCATGCGCAGCAATGACGTTCGGCTGGAGGTCGAGAACGCGTGCCTCCGTTACGGCGAGCTCGCCGTTCTCGAAGATCTATCGTTGACGGTAGGTTCGACCGAGATTGTCAGTATTGTCGGCCCGTCAGGCTGCGGCAAAACGACCCTGCTGCGCTGTGTCGGCGGCCTCAATCAGCTCAACGCCGGAGAAATCCGTATCGAGGGCCAACGCGTCGAGCGGCCGCTGCCGAGCGTGTCCATGGTGTTTCAGCACTTCGGCTTGTTTCCCTGGCGCAATCTCTGGAACAACATCGCCTACGGGCTCAAGCTCAAGCACACGCCGAAGGCAGAGATCGACCGGCGTGTCAGTGAGGCGATCGAATTGGTCGGCCTCCGAGGTTTCGAGAAGGCCTATCCTCATCAACTTTCCGGCGGCATGCAGCAGCGCGCGGGACTCGCGCGCGCTTTGGTGATGGAGCCCAAACTGTTGCTGATGGACGAACCGTTTTCGGCAATCGACGCGCAAACGCGGGAGCAGCTGCAATTCGAGCTGCTGCGCATCTGGGATCGCAGGCCCACCGCGATGATGTTCGTCACCCATGCAATCGACGAGGCTGTGCTGATGGGCGACCGGGTGTTCGTTCTGGCCGGCCGGCCGGCGCATGTGCGCGCAGTTCGCGAAATCAAGCTGCCGCGACCGCGCGATCGCAGCGTTGTGTCGAGTCCGGAGTTCATCGCCATGCGCGAACAGGTCTGGCACGATCTGTTCGACCAGCCGACAGCGAAGGGAGTAGCCGTCAGCAACGGTGCTCAACACACAGGGAGGACATGACCAATGGCAAGACAAGTTTTGTTCGCGGTTGCCGCCGCGATCGCGGGTTTTGCGCTTTTTGCGCCCGCCGGGAATGCCGCCGACATGAAGCTCGCGGTCTCCGCCATCGGGCGGCCGCCGATCTTCTCCAATACCTATGCCGACGTTGGCGAGGCCATGGGCTTCTGGAAGGCGGCCGGTCTCGATGTCACGTTCCGCTGGTTCCAGCGTGGCTCCGACACCGCCAAAGCGGCGCTTACCGGCGATGTTGCCGTCGGCACCACCTCGTCGCAGGCGGCCATCAACCTGATCGCGTCCGGAGCGCCTGTGGTCGCTATCACCGGCATGAATTCGCAGGACTGGGTGATCGCATCGGACGATCCGTCGGTGAAGGACTGTAAGGACCTCAAGGGCAAGACCGTCACCGCCGACGGCATCAATAATGCCCGTTATCTTTATCTCGCCGCGGTCGTGGCGACCTGCGGCCTCAAGCTCAGCGACATGACGCTGCTCGACCTTGCCAACGCGCCGTTGGTCAAGGCGGCAATCGCACACCAGGTGCATAGCGGTGTGTTCCACATCGATGAATTGGCGCAGGTCGAATTCAAGACCGGCAAGAAATGGCGCCATATCCCGGCTCCGCCGGAGATCAAGAAGGGTCTGCACTATCTGATGCTCATCGCCAGCAAGAAGGCGATCGCCGAAAACAAGGAGGGGCTGATCCGTTTCCTTGAGGGCTGGATCATGACTCAGCAAATGATGGGGAGCACCGCGCCGGCCGACAAAGTCGCGTTCGCCAACGTGGCTGCCAAGGCGACCGGCGACGATTTCGAAGTCGCGCTCTCCGCAATCAACGACTATCAAGCCATCGGCTATTGGGAGAACAATGACGGCCTCAATGAGAAGCAGATCATGAGTCAGCTCGACCAGCTGGTGAAAATCGGCTCTGTAAAGGCCGAGCAAAAGCCCACCTTCGACAAGCTGGTCGATAAGTCACTCTATGCCGAAGCGTTAAAGCGCGTTGAGGCAAAGTTTGGGCCGGTGAAATAGTTTCTGGTTCGGACCGTCTGTGGCGGATGAACATGAGTGAGCCCGGCCGATCATTCGCTATGCGCGCTGCCCGTTTCCGCACGCACCATGCGTGGTGGATCAAGATTGCCTGCTACGCTTCGAGCATCGTTCTGTTGCTCGCCGCGTGGCAGGCTTTCGGTCACAGCTTCGGCGTGTTGTTCGTGCCGTTTACGACGACGATGAAACAGCTCTGGGCCATGCTCACAAACGGACCGCTTGTGCCGGCGCTGTGGGTCTCGGGCCAGCTTTACCTGACGACGCTCGCGATCAACATCGTCGTTGGCGTGACGCTCGGATTGCTGCTTGCGCGTAGTAGGCTAATCGCGGCCGCATTCGAGCCTTACATCTATATTCTATACGCAACGCCGACGATCTCGCTTGTCCCATTTGTGGCGGTGCTGTTCGGCTTCGAGTTTTGGCCGCGGGTTCTCGTCTCCGTACTGATTTCAATCTTTCCCATTCTGATCGGCGTGACGGAAGGTGCTCGGGCAATTCCACGCAGGCACCTCGACGTCGCGGCCATATTCGGCTCCAATGAGCGCCAGCTCTGGCGCGACGTGATTTTGCCCTACGTGATGCCTTACGCCATGACCGGCATCAAACAGTCGATCGCGTTGTCGATGGCTGGCACCTTGGTGGCCGAATTCTTCCTCAATCCTGACGGCATCGCGGCTGTGATGCTGCAAGGCACGACGATCGTCGATTCGGCTTGGGTGCTGGCGGTGACGGTGTTCGTGGGCGCGATCGCAGTGGTGTTGGTCGCCATCGGCGAGCTCGTCGAACGGTATGTCATACGATGGCGACGCTCGGCGGTCGGATAGAGATGCAGCCGATGCGGGTGCGGCGCGGCGCGCCGTGCTGGCTGACGCGCGAATGGCTCGCGCCGATCGTCGCTGGCATCGCCATCCTTGTGTTTTGGCAAGTTGCTGTGAGCGCTTACCTGCCCGACTTCGTGGCGCGTCCAAGCGGCATCATCGCTGCCATTCCCGAAACCGTCGCCAGCGCGGAGTTCTGGAGTGACGTGCTGGTCACGCTGTCGTCCATTCTCGAAGGGGTAGTCATCGGCTCAGCCGCCGGTATTCTGGTCGGCGTAGCGATGGGGCGGGTGCGCGAGATCAACTGGTTTCTGTCAACCTATATCCGGGTGCTCTATGCGTTGCCGCTGATAGCGCTGGTGCCGATCGTCATCCTGTGGGTCGGTTACCAGCCGGCGGCGCGGCTGGTGATCGTGATCATATCGGTGTTCTTGCCGGTTGCGGTGACTACTGCCGACGGAACGCGCGCGATTTCCAAGGACTATCTCGATGTCGGCAAGATTTTCGGGGCGCGCACGCATCAGATGTGGTTCGGTATCGCCTTGCCGTCGGCGATGCCGCACATTGCCGCCGGCATTGAGCTCGGCTTCGCTCGTGGTATCACCAACGCCATCGCCGTGGAGGTGCTGGCGAGCGTACCCGGCATGGGCATGTCGGTGTTCACCAAGTCGAATGAGCTCAATGAGAACGCCTCGCTGGTCTATGTGGTCTGTCTTGCGATCTTCGCCATTTCCGTGCGCGCCGGCATGATCCGCTTCCGCCGCTGGCTGGCGCCGTGGTACCGCCCCGCCTGATGCCAAGCTTTCACAACGGCGACGTCGAAATCGCCTATCTCGATCAGGGCACCGGCGACCTCGTTGTGCTGGTGCACGGCTTTGCGTCGACGAAGGAGATCAACTGGGTCCACCCTGGCTGGGTCACGACGCTGACGAAGGCCGGCTACCGCGTCATCGCGCTAGACAATCGCGGCCACGGGGCTTCGAGTAAGCTTTACGATCCGGCGGCCTATCACAGCGCGACCATGGCCGAGGACGTGCGCGCATTGCTAGACCATTTGGCACTCGAGCGCGCCGATCTTCTGGGCTATTCGATGGGTGCGCGCATCGGCGCCTTCTTGGCTGTGAATCACCCGGCGCGGTTGCGGTCGCTGATCCTCGGCGGGCTCGGCATCCACCTCGTTGAAGGCGTCGGTCTGCCGGAGCACATCGCGCAGGCGCTGGAAGCCCGTTCACTGGACGACTTGCAGGACCCGACCGATCGGATGTTCCGCGCCTTTGCCGAGCAGACTAAATCTGACCGGCGCGCGCTCGCCGCCTGCATTCGTGGCTCGCGGCAAACGCTCGGCAAGGCGCAGATTGCCACGATTACGCTTCCAACCCTGGTGGCAGTGGGCACCAAAGACCCCATTGCCGGTTCGGCCCAGGCGCTGGCGCGGCTCATTCCCAATGCCCGCGCGCTCGATATTCCCGGGCGCGACCACATGCTTGCGGTCGGCGACAAGGTCTTCAAAAACGGGGTGCTCGAATTCCTTAACCAAAGGCCGTAACCCGCGGACAAGCCATGCATCAGCCGCATTGGCACGCATCTCGTGGCGTGGCCTGTTCTGTGCTAGATGCAAGGCAGACCTGGAGAAGCATGCGAATGGCTCAATTCCAAACACGGCCTGGCAAGGCCATCGAAAAAGTAGATCCGGTGTGGAGGCGTATCCGCAGCGAAGCGGAAGATGTCGCGCGGCGCGAACCCGAGCTCGCCACCTTTATTTACGAAAATGTCCTGCACCACGATACGCTGGAAACCGCCATCGTCCATCGCGTGAGCGAACGGCTGGGCAATGCCGATATCTCCGGCGACCTCATCCGCCAGGCTTATATCGATGCGCTGGAGGATGAGCCGGCAATCGGCGAGGCGTTCCGTGCCGATATTGTCGCCACCGTCGATCGCGACCCGGCGACCTCGCGTTTCATCGAGCCCGTGCTGTACTACAAAGGCTTTCACGCCATTCAGACGCATCGCCTGGCACATTGGCTGCACCGTAAAGGGCGTCACGATTTCGCTCTCTATCTGCAGAGCCGCGCTTCGAGCGTCTTTCAATGCGACATCAATCCGGCGGCGCGCATCGGACGCGGTATTTTCCTCGATCATGCTACGGGCCTTGTCGTCGGCGAAACGGCAACGATCGATGACGACGTCTCGATTCTGCACGATGTGACGCTCGGCGGCACAGGCAAAGAGCACGAGGACCGCCATCCCAAGATTCGCCGTGGCGTCATGATCGGAGCTGGCGCCAAAATTCTCGGCAACATCGAGGTCGGCGAATGCGCGCGCATCGCGGCTGGCTCGGTGGTCATCAAGCCGGTGCCGCGCAACAAGACGGTTGCCGGTGTGCCGGCGAAGGTCGTCGGTGAAGCGGGGTGCCCCGAGCCATCGCGAGCCATGGACCAGATGCTCTACGGCATTATGCTCGACGGCTGAGCTTTACGCGTAAGCGCCCGCCGACCGTTCGCAATCACGTGCTTGCACGTCTCGGCGCAATAGGGCTACTAAGCGGCGGAACAACAGGAGCCGGCCCCGTGAACGTCCAAGAAGTCAGGAAGCTCGACGCTTACCTGAAGAAGCTCTTTGGCAACTCGCATATCCGTGTGGTGCCGAAGTCCGCCGATTCCGCCGAGATATTCATCGGCGAGGACGATGCCGGCGAGTTGACGGTGGATGATGAGGAGGGCGAGCGCTCTTACAATTTCCGCATGGTCATCCTGCTCGGGCAGGATCCGTCAATTCAACCAGTACCCGCGCTCAATGCCTATCTTCGCCGCAAGTTCGACAATGAGAACTTGCGGGTCGTGGTGCGGCCCAAAAAAATGGATTCGCTCGAACTCTATATCGGCGAGGAGTTCATCGGCGTGCTGTTCGTCGAGAACGAGAAGGGCCGGCGTTCCTACATCCTGGAGCTGCCGATCCTTGATGTAGATTTGGTAGACTGAGCTCAAGGAGACGACGGATGCAGCCGAGCGATTAGTTTGTCGATCCCCGCTGCAACGGACGCCCAACTCTTCAGCCAGTCACGCGGAAAGCGGAATATGACATCGGCATTGCCGATACGCCGCTCAAGCAAACATTCGCCGGAATTTGTCACACCCTTGAGCGAGCAGCGCGCCAGAAAATGCTCCGGTTGCGCTTGTTCGAAAACCAGCTCTTCTCCTTCGTAGGGTGTGCCGGCTCGGAAGGCGCGCAGTGTGAGGCCGTCCGGCCCCGCGGCCGGCTCCGCGACCAAGTAACGCGGATAAATCTCCTCGACGCGTTGCCGCAGCGGCAAGGTGCTGTCGCCTGCCGCGATGGTGACGAATAGCCGCTGGTTGGGGTTGATGGGCGAGCCGACGCTTGGCGTCGCCGCCGGATCAGGTGGCAGCAGCGACGGCCACAGATAGGAAAGATCGACGCGGTCTTGCACTCCCGCTTTGCGCTCGATCGCCTCGCGGATTGCCGCTGGCTCGATATTAAACGTGACGGCAGAGACGACGATCGGCAGCGCCGGCGCGTTGAGTGCAACGGGCGCTTCGGGCCAGCGGGGCCAAAGGACGTAGGCGATGTAAAGTGCCGCGACTATCACCGCTCCGGCGAACGCCAGAAGCGGGGCCGCCAGCGGATTATGACCGTCCCGCCGGTGATGTGCGCGGCGGTGTGTGACGTAGGCCATGCCGTCTCCCGACCTTCGAATCGCTCGGGATTATGCCACGTGGCCGGCAGACCTCCGGCCATCACCGCGTTAACCTTTTGTTAACGAAGTGCTGGCGCGCCCCGAAGGGCTTTGTCAGAAAGCTCGCGTGTACTGCGTCGAGGCTGCATGACGCCGGAATCGGTGCAAATGTTGATTGCGCTTGCGCTCGGCTTTGCCGTCGCCGGCCTCTGTTCCTCGGGCTATCGGCTTGCAACGGACCGACTGCCCAGTTTCGGGCTGCTCAGCACCGGCCCGCGTGCCGCGGCGATCGCCGCGGTGCCGCTGCTGATGCTGTCGGCGCCGTTTCTGATCATGCGCAACACGCTGCTCGCGCGCCGGCAAGAAGGCCGCCGCTTTGAGTTCGTGTTCCTGGCTACGCTGATCGCCGGCTTCTGGAGCTTGATGTCAGGTCTCGCCGTGGTGATGGCGCTCGAGGCCTGCGGGCTGCTCGCGTAAAGAGCCTCTTTCTCTCGTCCGCCATTCGTGCAATTACGCCCGTCGAGGAGGCGGGAATGCCGATCTACGCGCTCGATGGCCAAGCGCCGCAGCTTCCTGGCGATGACCGCTGCTACATCGCCGATACCGCCGTGTTGATTGGGCGGGTACGGCTGCAAACCGAAGTCAGCATTTGGTACGGCGCCGTGTTGCGCGGCGACAATGAGTGGATCGAGATCGGTGAGCGGTCGGACGTGCAGGATAACTGCACGCTGCATACCGATCCCGGCTTTCCGCTGACCGTCGGCTCCAACACTCTCATCGGCCACAACGTCGTGCTGCACGGGTGCACGATCGGCAACAATACGCTGATAGGCATGGGCGCCGTTGTGCTCAATGGTGCGAGGATTGGACATAACAGCTTGGTCGGAGCTGGCGCGCTGGTCACCGAGGGCAAAAGCTTTCCGGACAATTCGTTGATCGTTGGCGCCCCGGCACGGGTGATCCGTACCCTCGATCAGCGGGCCATCGATCTCATCACCAAGGGCGCGGACATTTATGTGCGCCGTGGCCAGCATTACAACAAAGCGCTAAAGCGCATCGGATGAGATCGCTGCTGCCATGCGCTCGCATGGCACGACGGCGCGTTGCCGAGATTGCCGGATAGCGTGTACGATTGTCCAACAACAAGAAAATCGAGGAGTAACGCGCATGACGACGCCGATCCGCGTGATGCTCGCCAAGGTCGGGCTGGACGGCCATGACCGTGGCGTCAGGGTTGTCGCCCGAGCACTGCGCGATGCCGGCATGGACGTGATTTATACCGGCCTCCACCGCACACCGGACGAAGTCGTCACCGCAGCGATTCAGGAAGACGTTGATGTGCTCGGCGTGAGTTTGCTGTCGGGCGTGCAGATGACCGTGTTTCCGAAAATTCTCGACAAGCTCAAGCGCGAAGGCGCCGACGACATGATCGTCGTCGCCGGCGGTGTGATGCCTGATGAAGATGCCGTTGCGCTCAAGCGTATGGGCGTGAAGGAAGTGATGCTGCAAGACACGCCGCCGCAGGCGATCGTTGACACGCTAAGAAAGCTGGTCGCCGAACGGGGGCCGCGCTGAGCGGGTGGAGGCATGGAATCCTGGTCCTTCCCGCCGCGCTACGACAACACCTACTTTCCCGATCCGGCGAGCCGCTACTGGTTCGAGCGGCGGGAAACGATGGCGGCCGCGGAGCGGGAACAAGCGATTCTGCGGCGCCTACAAACGGTTTGCGCTTACGCCTATGAGCGCGCGCCGTTCTACCGGCGCAAATGGGATGAGGCGGGTTTTCATCCCACTCAACTGAAATCGCTCGAGGATTTTGAAAGCAAAGTGCCGGTCGTACAAAAAAGAGATTTACGCGAGGCGCAGTCGCGCTGTCCACCGTTCGGCGACTATCTGTGCGTTCCCGAGCAGGACGTCTTTCACATCCACGGCACCAGCGGCACGACCGGCCGGCCAACCGCCTTTGCCATCGGCCGCGATGACTGGAACGCGATCGCCAATGCACACGCGCGTATCATGTGGGGGATGGGCTTGCGTCCAGGCGATACGATCTGCGTCGCCGCAATCTTCTCTCTTTATATGGGAAGCTGGGGCGCGCTCGCCGGCGCCGAGCGGCTTGGCGCCAAATGTTTTCCATTCGGCGCAGGCGCAACCGGCATGTCGGCGCGCTGTGTGCAGTGGCTCGATATGATCAAACCGACCGCGTTCTACGGCACGCCGACTTACGCGCTGCATCTCGCGCAAGTCGCGGCCGAGGAGCGACTCGATTCTCGCGAGTTCAACATCAAGATCATGTTCTTTTCCGGCGAGCCCGGCGCGTCGATCCCTGGCGTGCGGGACAAGATCGCGGACATTTACGGCGCGCAGGTCATCGATAGCGGCTCAATGGCGGAGACGTCGCCGTGGATGAACGTTGCCGGTTCACGCGAGACCGGCGGCATGCTGTGCTGGCAGGATGTCATCTATACAGAAGTCTGCGATCCCAAGACTATGCGCCGTGTGCCCTACGGCTCGCGCGGCACGCCGGTTTACACCCATCTCGAGCGTACGTCGCAGCCGATGATCCGGCTTGTCTCCGGCGACTTGTCGCTCTGGACCAACGACCCCAACCCATGCGGCCGCACCTATCCGCGCCTTCCGCACGGCATCTTCGGGCGCATCGACGACATGTTCACGATCCGCGGCGAAAACGTCTATCCGAGCGAAATCGACGCGGCGCTCAATGAATTGCCGAACTACGGCGGCGAGCACCGCATTATCATCAGTCGCGAGGCGACGATGGATGAGCTGCTCTTGCGGGTGGAAGCCGACACCGACGCGTTCGCGCGCGGCGAGACGGAACGTTTCCGCGGGGAGATTGAGCGCAAATTGCAGAAAGTGCTCGGCCTACGTACGCTCGTCGAGGTAGTCGAGCCGAATTCCATTCCGCGCACGGATTTCAAAGCGCGGCGGGTGATCGACGATCGCGCGGTGTTCCGCGACATGCATGCGCAGATCGAAGGAGCAAAGACTTGAGTCGTGCGGTTTCGTCCCTCGCTTTGATCGACCGTGTGCAAGCGGGCGAGCCTGCCGCGATTGCGCGGCTGATCTCGCGCGCGGAGAGCGGGGCGGCGGAAGCGCACGAGGCGCTGGCGCGCATCTACGGGCTTGCCGGACGTGCGCATGTCATCGGCATTACCGGTGTGCCGGGCAGTGGAAAATCTACGCTGGTCAGCAAGCTCTGCGCCGCACTGCGCGCCAGGGGCGAGAAAGTCGGCATCGTGGCGATCGATCCGTCGAGCCCTTATTCCGGCGGCGCCATTCTGGGTGACCGCATCCGCATGACCGAGATGGCGAGCGACCCGGGCGTCTATATTCGCTCGATGGCGACACGGGGGACAATTGGCGGCATGGCGCGCGCGACGCTCGACGTCGTCGATATTCTTGACGTCGCCGGCTTCGATACGGTGATTCTGGAAACCGTCGGCGTCGGCCAGGACGAAGTGGAGATCGTGCGCGCGTCGCATACAACGATTGTCGTGTCTGCTCCCGGGCTGGGCGATGAGGTCCAGGCGATCAAGGCCGGCATTCTCGAGATCGCCGACATCCATGTTGTGTCGAAGTGCGACCGCAGCGACGCCAATCGGACGCTGATCGACCTCAAGCAGATGTTGACTGTAGGTCTGCGCTCAGCGCCTGCCGGGGCGTGGCATGCGCCGGTGATCGGCACCAGCGCTTTTTCTGGGCAGGGCGTCGGCGATCTTGTCGGTGCCATCGAGCGGCATCGTCATTACGCACTTGCCTCGAAAAGCGGCGAGCAGCGACGTCTCGCCATTGCCGAATTCCGCCTCCGCAAGACCGCCGAGAATCTGCTGCTTGACCGCTTCGGCGAGACGATGGCGCAGGCAGGCGGGCCGCTTGCTGCCAGGCTGATGCGGCGCGAAGCCAATCCCTATACCCTCGCCACCGAATTGTTGAATACCGCGCCGTTGCGGGAGATCAGTCATGAACAAGACGCTCGATCAAAAATCGCTTGATGCGCTGAAAAGCGAGATCGCCGACTGGGAGCAACGCGAACTCGCGGCGTTTTTGAAAAAGCAGGCCGAGCGGCGAGAGCAGTTCTTCACGACCGGCGATATTCCGGTCAAGCGCGTCTACACCGCCGCCGACCTTGCCGACACCCCGATCGAGGATATCGGGCTTCCCGGCCGCTATCCGTTTACGCGCGGGCCTTATCCGACGATGTATCGGGGCCGCCTCTGGACCATGCGGCAGATCGCCGGCTTCGGCACCGGCGAGGATACCAACAAACGATTCAAATACCTCATTGCGCAGGGGCAGACGGGCCTGTCGACCGATTTCGATATGCCGACGCTGATGGGCTACGACTCCGACCACCCGATGAGCGAAGGCGAAGTCGGCCGCGAAGGCGTCGCGGTCGATACGCTCGTCGACATGGAAGCGCTGTTCGACGGCATCGATCTGGAAAATATTTCAGTGTCGATGACCATCAATCCAAGCGCCTGGATATTGCTCGCGATGTATGTGGCGCTGGCACAGAAGCGCGGGCTCGATCTCAATAAATTGTCCGGCACGATCCAAGCCGACATTCTCAAGGAATACATGGCGCAGAAGGAATACTGCTTCCCGATCGCGCCTTCGGTGCGCATCGTGCGCGACTGCATCACGTTCTGCGCTGAGCACATGCGGCGCTACAACCCGATCAACATTTCCGGCTACCACATCTCGGAAGCGGGCGCCTCGCCGCTGCAGGAGGCGGCGTTCACGCTGGCGAACGGCATCGTTTACGTGCAGGAGGTGCTGAAGACCGGCATGGACGTGGATAAGTTCGCGCCGCGGCTTGCGTTCTATTTCGTGGCGCAGGGCGACTTTTTCGAGGAGATCGCCAAGTTCCGCGCAGCGCGCCGCTGCTGGGCGAAGATCATGAAGAACCGCTTCGGCGCCAAGAATCCGGAATCGATGCGGCTGCGCTTCCATTGCCAGACGGCCGCGGCGACGCTCACCAAGCCGCAATACCAGATCAACATCGTGCGCACGACCTTGCAGGCTTTATCAGCGGTGCTCGGCGGCTGCCAGTCGCTGCATACCAATGGTTATGACGAAGCCTTCGCCATCCCAACCGAAGAGGCGATGCGGCTCGCGCTGCGAACGCAGCAAATCATTGCGGATGAAACCAACGTGGCCAGCACCATCGATCCGCTCGGGGGATCGTACATGGTCGAAAGCCTGACCACCGAATACGAAAGACGCATCTTCGAAATTCTCGATTACGTCGACAAACACGGTGGCACCCTCAGGCTGATCGAAGAGGGTTGGTTCCAGAAACAGATCGCGGACTTCGCCTACGAAACGGCGCTGCGCAAGCAGACCGGCGACAAGCCGGTGATCGGCGTGAACAAGTTCGTCATGGAAGACGAGCGGCACGAAATCGAGACGCATCCTTACGATCCGACCACCGCCGCGCGGCAGATCGCGCGGACGCAGCATGTGCGCGCCACGCGCGACAATGCCAAAGTGAGCGTGCTTCTGGACAAGCTCGTCGCGGTCGCAAAAGACGAGCGAGCCAATATCATGCCGGTCACGATCGAGCTTGTCGCCAACGGCGCGACCATGGGCGACATCGTCGAAAAACTCAAAGGCCTGTGGGGCACCTACCGCGAGACACCGGTGTTTTGACCGGCGTCGCCGCAGCATCTCTGGATTACCTAAGTCAGGCCGCGACTTTCTTACTTGTGACCTGTGGCTCGGCGCGCAAGGCGATGGCCAGCCGGTTCCAGGTATTGATGGCCGCCACCGCCGCCGTCAGATCGATAATTTCTTTTTCCGAGAATTGCTTGCGCACCTCGTCATAGACCTCGTCCGGAACATGCGTTTCGGACACAAGCGTGACTGCTTCGGTCCAGGCGAGCGCGGCGCGCTCACGGGGCGAGTAGATCGGCGCCTCGCGCCAGGCATTGAGCAAATGCATGCGCTCGTCGCTTTCGCCCATTTTGCGCGCGTCGTTTGTATGCATGACGAGGCAGTAGGCGCAGCCGTTGATCTGCGATGCACGGATCTTGATGAGCTCGAGAATCTTTTTGTCGAGCCCGGATTGATCGACGTAGCTCTGCAGGGCGTAAACGGCCTTGTAAACCGCCGGATTGACGTTGGTGACGTCTATGCGCGTTTTCATCGTGGTCTCCCTTCGCTGCCGCTCTTGTCGCCAAACATAGGCGTGGCGGGTAGGCGCAGGCGTGGCCGCGGAATGAATTTTCGCAGGGGCAGGGCCGCAAAAATGATGCGGCCGGAGCCTGGGGAAGCTCCGGCCGCTCGCAAACCCGGTCTGGGGACGGGGAGGGGTGGGGACGTGACCGGGAGTGCGATCTCTCGTCGCTTGTTACCTCGCTGACACGACGGGCGGTGCTGCGCGCGGCACGCCCAAGGCCACCCACGTGTTCGGATCCGACTGCGACTGACGCTTGACGAACTGATAGCCCGTCTTCGTCCACGGCATGATCTCGGATTCCTGATTGTCGAGGATGAACTCGCCACGATTGGTTTTCACCGTGAGCACGGCATGGCCATCGCCCTTTTTGTCGCGTACCACGGTGATAAGCAGCGCCTCGCGGGGCCAACCGGCGCGCATCAGCATGCGCCGTTTGAGCAGCACGTAATCCTCGCAATCGCCATAGCCATCGTCTGGATAATTCCAGCGCTCGACGACGCCCCAATGCTCCATGTCAGTGAGCGGTTTGATGGTGTCATTCACCCAATTGTTGACTTTGACCATGTCGGCCCAGGCCTTGGGCGTCAGGACGATGTCACGCGCCGTCGACGGATGCGTCTCGCATTCCGGTTTGTATTCGATGCAGAACTCGGTCCAGCCGATCGGCGCGCGCGTCGGCGAGCCCACAGCGATGAAGACAACCGGCTCATGCGAAATCGATGCATAGGTGAAACGTTCGCCGGCCGTGCCGGTGCTTATGGCCGCGGCCAATGCCGCGCAGGCGAAAACGCCAGTCGAAACTTTGCTACGCCAGCCCATCTGTGACCCCTTCCCGTCTTGTTGGGGCCACTCTTTCCACAAAGCTTTTGCAGGGCGGCTAAGTACAGCAAGTCATTTTGAGAAGAACGCAAGTAAAGAATGAGACGAATACAGATAAAGCTCACCTCTAATTCGTCTAAAAGCTTATTGAATAGAACTTCATTCAAATTGTCTGCATTAAGCCGCAATCCCCCGCAACGCCGCGCCCTCACGCGTCTCCGCGTGGCCGGTGTTTACCATCTTGGCATGAGTGCGAGTGCCCGCCGGCGTCCTGCGGCCCGGCGCTGCGGCGGGTCACGATGCGGACAATTTGAGGCGTCGCGTCAACAGAGGAGTGACGCTATTCGCCGGTCACGTTGTCTTCGAGGAAATCTTGGTGCTGCAGCCGAGTAAATTCGAGGGCGAAGCCGTCATCGATGTGGCGAACCACGCGGCCTTGTGTTTTGCCGAGGGTGACCATGACGCCGACCGCCGGCCGCAGCTCCGGCGCAATCGCGATCGCCGCGCCCGATTGCGACAAATCGATGACGCGGCAGGCGACGTTATTGCCATTGGGCAAGATCAAACGGGCTAGCGCATTGCGTGGAGTGAAGCGCCCGTGGCGTCGGTCTTCCGGCAAATTCAGGATGTGTCGATTGGCAAGCCATATAAGCTGCGCGGCCAGCTTGTCTCGCTTGCGCGAACTCGCGGCGATTGTCATGGCGAACCCGTTATCAATGGTGCGCGCGATCGTGCCCTCCAGGCGGCCGAGGTGGTCGACATAGGCGATAACACGCTCGCCGGCAGCGCCGGTGACGGGGGCAATTACGGCCATGCCGCCCGGCGACATATTAATGACTTGGCACGGAAATTCACGTCGGTCTGACAGCATGTAGCGGCCGAGCAAATTGACCTTGACGCGTTGAAAGCGCCGGCGTTCTTCGGCCAGCGGCAGGACTCTCGGCTTGGTCAGCGGCAATGCCATGGGACGGCTGCGGGTCAACGGCGGCCTTAGCCGGCCGTTGAAAACCCTATGCCGGTATCGTTAACGGGGCGTTAGCCGGTTGCGTCTCCCGACGGCGCCTCCCGGCCGCCGCTATACACTACAAAGCCGTGGCGGAGACGGCTGCCCGGCGCAAGCCGCCCGAACTGGGGCGCGTTGCGCGTTTTGGATTCCGGCTCGATGTGCCGCAGGGTGACGATATCGAGCGTGCTCACCGGTCGGGTCCCAAGCCAATAGGGCGGCACGGTCGGTACAAGAACGCCTAGAGCTCGGATGCGCGCATGACCGGAGTGCGCGAGCGGCAACAGCAGCATTTCCAGCTCCGCGTCGTGGCCTTCCTCTGTGCGCGCAGTCACGCCGGCGACCACTCCGACGGACTCCTCATTAACGATCGTCAACAGTTCGGCTACCGGTTTGCGGCTGCTCTCGCTCCATAGCGCGGTAAATTCCTCACCCTTCACCTCACGGCAGAACAGCGCGCAAACCCGGGTGCCGGCAAGTCGAAAGCGTTGCTGGTCGACAAAGTCTGCGGCCAACATGAAGGTATCGCCGAGCGCGACGCGAATGTCTGCGGGATCGATCTCGTTCCGCTCGGGAGCGCTCCGCATGCCACGGCGTTTGTTCCAGTACTCAAAAACGGCGCGCGTGGAGGAATGCTTCATGTGCCACCTTTGTGCCGTCGCGACACGCTGGTCGCTTTGTCTGTCCCCATTCAGGACACGACGACACAGCCAGCATTGCGATAGCCTGGATGGAGCAGGGCGCATGCCAAGGCGGCACTATCGATTCGGCGCGCGCGAGTTAGTGTTAAGAGCACAATCGCGTTGGCAACGCCCACGGGTTTGCTATCGTCCACACGATCCACACCGGCGCTTATGAACCTTCGGCGCTTGAACTTGGTTGGAGCCACGGGGAGTCGTGGGGCGCGACCGGCGCCGGAAGGCGCAGAATCACAGCTCCGCAGAGCGCGGCTCGAAGGAGGGCGAAAGCCCTCCTTTTTTCTTTATTGTGATCGCTTGCGGCAGGGGTCCAAGCAGCATAATTCAGGCTCGCCTTCCGCATGTCGAACCGCGAACCCATTTTCAACATTCCAACCGTGGTTGTGATTATGCTCGCCGGCATGGCGTTCATTCATGCCGCGCGTCAGCTTCTGCTGACGCCTGTGCAGAACGATGAACTGCTGCTGCTCTTTGCCTTCGATCCGATCCGCTACAGCGCGAGCGTGCTGCCGGACGGGGGCTTGCCTGGGGGTTGGGGCGCGCAGATTTGGACCTTCGTGACGTATTCCTTTCTGCATGCGAGTTGGACGCATCTCGGCGTGAACGCCATCTGGTTTCTCGCCTTCGGCAGCCCGGTCGCGCGGCGCTTCGGTCCTGCGCGCTTTGTTGTTTTCTTTTGCGTCACTGCAGCAGCGGGCGCGCTGGCGCATTTGTTTGCATTCGGCGGGATGGATGCGCCGGTGATCGGCGCGTCGGCGGCAATCTCCGGGACCATGGCGGCGGCGGTGCGCTTTGCCTTTCAACGCGGAGGGCCGCTAAGCTTCCGCCGTACGGGCAGCGAGGCCGACTATCACGTTCCGGCACAATCGCTTGTGCAGGCGCTACGCGAGCCGTCGGTGATCGCCTTCCTGGCCGTCTGGTTCGGGCTGAATTTTCTGTTCGGATTGTGGGCGACGCCGCTTGCTGGCGAAAACGAGATCGTCGCCTGGCAGGCCCACATCGGCGGCTTCATCGCCGGGCTCGTGCTGTTCGCATGGTTTGATCCGCCGGTTCGCCCATTGCCGCCCGATTTTCGGCATTTCGAAGACGCTGCCGCAACACAGTGTTAGGCACCGCGGGAAAAGGCGCTAGCTCGCATGCATCGTCGCGTATTGACGGAACCTCGCCCGAGGCGGATCGTTCTCAATGACCTGGATTCGGGGCGTTTGCCCTACAGGTCGAAGGAGGCTGCCATGAACGTAAAGGCGATCTTGGCCGCCAAACACTTGGGCGGCGATATCATCTGTATTGAACCGACCGCGAACCTTGCTGCGGCGGTCGAGCTTCTGGCGGCGCACCGCATCGGCGCGCTTGTGATACGCGGCGCGGGAGGGCGCCTGGCCGGCATATTGTCGGAGCGCGATATTGTACGTGCCCTCGCGGCACATGGTGCGGCAGCTCTGACATTGCCGGTTGGGCAGACAATGACTCGCGAAGTCGAGACCTGCAGCGAGAGCGACGAGGTCGCCAGCATTATGGAGCGCATGACTGCCGGGAAATTTCGTCACCTCCCGGTCCTGCGCAACGGCATGCTCGTCGGCTTGATTTCCATCGGCGACGTGGTCAAGCAACGGGTGGATGAGATCGAACGCGAGTCGGAGGCGATGCGAGATTACATTCGCACGGCGTAACTGTGGCAGGTCAGCCGGCCGCGCCGTTGGTGCCGGTGGGGTGCGACAAAGCGGTGACAGCTTCGCTCACAGCGTCGATGGCTTTTTCGGTAGCGTCGGCGCCGATCTCGATCGCTTCAGCGGCCCGATGGAAGTCAAACCATCCGACCTGGCCGAGCCGGGGGCTGACCAATACGTCGGGCGGGTCACCGGCAAGTCGCGCGCGCGTGATTCGGTCCTGCATCACATTGAACGCTTCGATCATCACGGTCGGGATTCCGGGGCGGCCGCGGCGGCCAAGAAATTGGCGACGGAGGATGCGTTCGCCGCTGAATATCGACAATAGGCCATTGCTCTTCGGCGTGGGCGGCGCATTGTCGTCGTTCGGATCAGGGCCGTGGCTGGCAATGATGGTACCGCGGCCGAACAAGTCGGAATTTAAGTTGACCGCTATCACGACGCGCGCTCCGAGTGCACGAGCGGCCGATACCGGCACCGGATTGACCAGCGCGCCGTCCACCAACCAGCGTCCGCCGATCAGTACTGGCGGGAAAATGCCGGGTAATGCATAAGAAGCGCGTAAGGCGTCCGTGAGCCGTCCACGCGTCAGCCAAATCTCGTGCCCGGTATTGAATTCAGTGGCAATAGCCGCGAAACGCAGCGGCAGATCGTCGATGCGCGCATCGCCGAGGGCTCCTTCAAGCTCCTTTGCCAGATGATTGCCGCGGATGAGGCCGGATCCCGAAAGGCTCAAGTCGAGGTGGCCGAGCACGCTGCGCACGGTCAAGCCGCGCGCCCAAGCTTCTAGGGCATCGAGCTTGCCGGCGGCGTAGCAGCCGCCGGCGACCGCTCCGATTGAGGTGCCGACGATGACGTCGGGGACAATGCCGCGGGCCATCAGCGTGCGCAAAACGCCGATATGGGCAAAGCCGCGTGCGGCGCCACCGCCGAGAGCAAGTCCGATGCTGGGCGGACGCACCACCGGCTTTAACTGCGGCGTTGTTGTTGCATCGGCTGCGCGGTCGCCGTTACGGCCGCGCGCGAAGAATCCCTCAAACACCAAACTGCCTCTCCCCCGTCCCGATGATTGAGCCGGGTCAAACGCTCGGCAAGCATTTCACGTTGATATAGTGAAAACTGCTGGCGGAGTCTTGTGACCGAAACGTGACCGGGAAAGGGCGCTCGCCGGGTTACAGCATGGTTAAACGCCGCCATGAACGCAAAGTTCATGGGCTGATTTGATGGAGCGGTGCGGACCACCCCCGCTGAGCGGACCAACAGCCGTCGCAAGAAATCAGTAGCGCGTAACAATATCGGCGAGCTTCGGCCTGTCGCGGTCCTCTGGGGGCTTTGCTGGCCGGCCAATGTGCACGAACCCGGCGATGCGCTCGTTCGGAGCCAAGCCGAGCGCGTCGAGAATGCGGCGGTCGTACGCATACCATTCGGTGATCCAGCTTGCCGCGTAACCCATCGCGTGGGCCGCGATTAAAAGCGTCATAGCCGCGGCACCCGCCGAAAGCTGTTGCTCCCATTCGGGAATCTTGACGTGCGGTCCGGCGCGGCTGACCACTCCGATGACCAGCGGCGCGCGGGCAAGTCGTTTGCGCTCGAATGCGAGTTGCTCGGCAGTCGCCTCGGGGTGGTCCGCTCGAAAAACATCCGCGATCGTCTCGCCGATCTGCAGCCGCGCGGTGCCCTCGAAGACGATGAAACGCCACGGCGTCAATTTGCCGTGGTCAGGCACCCGCGCGGCAATCGTCAGCAAGGTATTAATTTCCTCGCCGCTAGGGCCTGGCCCTTGCAATTCCATTGGCTTTACGGAACGGCGTGTTTTCAGCAGATCCAAGGCGTCAGGCATGAGGGGTCTCGTGAAGGCGCCGCCGCGCCTAGCACAGCGTCCAAAGGGTGACAAACTTGCGTAGGCGGCTTGAAATCGCCGCGATTTGGTCGGAAAACGATCTCTGCTCATGCGCACACGACCCGCAATCGCCGCCGTCCGCGGCCGGCTGTGGCCGGGGCTTGCGTTCAGCCTACTGCTGCTCGGCACTGACACTATCTTTGCGCAGCAATCGACCGGCCCCAGCATTTTGTTTGCACCCTCGACCGGTTTGATTTCACCGGCGCCGGTCACGCGCGGTGAAGTTTTTGGTCCGAGCGGCTCGCGGCTGCAGCCGCAATGGCCCCCGACGGATCAGCGGCGGGGACCGGAGCCGGCATTAATGGTGCCAGCCGGTCACGTCGCACTTGCGTTATCGGCACGCTTTGGTCCGAATGAGCCAGCCATCGATGGCGGCCTGACGTGGCGCGTTTACGGCTCCAAGCCAGATGCGCATGGCGATTATCCGCTGATGAAGGAGGACAAATCGTCAGCGCCGACGCTGGTGCTTCCGGCGGGCAGCTATATCGTGCACGTCGGCTTTGGCCTTGCCACAGCTGTCAAACCGGTCACCCTGACCGGACCCACAGTGCGCGAACAATTCGATTTGCCGGCCGGCGCTTTGCGCATGGAAGGGCGGGTCGGCGACGCGCTCATTCCACCTGGCCAGATCTATTTTACCGTCTTCAAAGGGAGCCAATTCGAGCCCGGGGACCGCCGACCTATCGCCGACCATGTCGCAACAGGAAGCATCGTGGTGGTACCGGAGGGCACCTATTACATCGTCTCTAATTACGGCGATGCCAATGCGGTGGTGCGCTCCGACATCCGGGTGCAGGCCGGCAAGCTTACCGACATCACGGTTACCCATCGCGCTGCCGCCATCACTTTCAAACTGGTGACCGAGAAGGGCGGTGAAGCGCTTGCTAATACCGCCTGGTCGGTGCTTACGCCGGGCGGCGACGTTATCAAGGAATCGATCGGCGCTTTCCCCCGCGTAATCCTGGCCGAAGGCGAGTATCGCGCCATCGCTCGCAACGAGGGCAGGGTATATGAGCGCGAGTTCAAGGTGGTGACCGGCGTCGATGGGGACGTCGAGGTGCTGGCGCGCTGATGGCGGGGCGGGCGAGCGAGGACTTCGTCGCTCTCGATCCGACGGCCGTTGCCCTATTGCTTGATATCGACGGTACTCTGATCGACATCGGCCCGTCTCCCTTTGAGGTCCACGTGCCCGACGACCTCCGCCGCTCCCTGAAGCGGCTGTTTGCGCGCACAAATGGCGCCTTGGCGCTGGTAAGCGGCCGGCCTATCCGCGATATCGACACGCTGTTTTCGCCTTTGAAGCTGCCGGCAATTGGCGGCCATGGTGCAGAAATGCGTCTGCGTGAGGAGATTACCGCACGCGCAACGCCTTTGCCGCAGGAGATGCGCCAGCAGTTGAGGCTGGCCGTGCCGCCAGATGCCGGAGTCGTCACTGAAGACAAGGGCTATTCCGTTGCCTTGCATTACCGCAAGTCGCCGAGCCAGGAATCGAACCTGCACGACGCAATTACACAAGTGTGCGCAAATTTTCCGCGCGAGGCCGTCGAAGTATTGCGGGGCAAGGCGATGTTCGAAGTGAAACGACCAGGCATCAGCAAAGGGCAAGCGGTGAGCGAACTGATGACCTACCCCCCGTTTGCCGACCGCCAGCCGATTTTCATCGGCGACGACGTCACAGACGAATCTGTTTTCGCTGCATTGCCGCGTTTGGCGGGCAAAGGCTACTCGGTCGGCCGGCCGTTCCGGGATGTTGCGGCAGTTTTTGCGACGCCTCGTGAGGTGCGCGAAGCGCTGGACAATCTTGCGGCGAAAGGACGCGAATGAACTTCTACGTGACTTTGACGTTATAGACTACGCGGGTACCTATGCGCCCCTAAGGCGTGCGCTTCGGCATGATGGGCCCGCGGAGGGGCGGATAATGCTGATAGACGCGCTGGACTGCAAACACGCGGGCTCATTAGACCCAATCGATGGCTTCGAACGAAAACATTATGAGGTGGAGCGGGGGAGAGCCGGTTTGCCTAGGCTCATCGTAGTGTCAAACAGGGTCGGGGTACCCGACGGCAATGCGCGCGCTGGCGGCTTGGAGGTGGCGATCCGGGCGGCGTTGCGGCGCCGCGGCGGCGTCTGGTTCGGCTGGAGCGGCCGCGTGGCCGAGGAGCCGGGACCCGTCAAGACGGTCGAACAGGACAACACGTCCTACGTCACCATCGACCTCGGCAAGTCAGACTACGACGAATTTTACAACGGCTTCGCCAACCGTGTCCTGTGGCCGATCTTGCACTACAGGCTCGATCTGGCCGAATTTACGCGCCGCGATCTCGGCGGTTATTTCCGCGTCAATGAATATTTCGCAAGGCATCTCGAAGATCTTCTGGTGCCCGACGACGTTATTTGGGTCCACGACTATCACTTGATCCCTTTCGCCAAGGCGCTGCGTGAGCGCGGCCACAAAAACCGCATCGGCTTTTTCATTCACATTCCATGTCCGCCGCCGGAAATTCTCACCGCCCTGCCAAATCATGAGCAGCTCATCCCCGCCCTCGGCCATTATGATGTGGTTGGATTTCAAACCGAAACCGACGCCACCAATTTCTCCCGTTATCTGGCCAACGAGATCGGCTTGAAACGGGTCAACGGCGACAGCTTTGTCTTCGGTGATCGCACCGTACAGATCGGCCAATTCCCTGTTGGCGTGGAAACCGAGCCGCTGTCGCGCCTTGCGCGACGCGCGATCGATTCAGCTTTTGTGCGCGAAGTGCTGGAAAGCCTTTCAGGGCGCGCCATGATCATTGGTGTCGACCGGCTCGACTACACCAAGGGAATCCCCGAGCGCATGGACGCCTTCGAACGCTTTCTTACCAACTTCCCCGATTGGCGCGGCAAAGTCACCTATCTTCAGATCACGCCGCGCAGCCGCACGGGCATTCCCGAATACGCTGACCTCAGCCGCAAGGTTGGCGAATCCGTCGGACGCATCAATGGCGCCTTCGGCGAGGCTTCGTGGACCCCGCTACGCTACATCAACAAGGCGCATAGCCGCACGGCATTGGCCGGGCTTTATCGCGCCGCGCGCGCCGCGTTGGTGACGCCGCTGCGTGACGGAATGAATTTGGTGGCCAAGGAATTCGTTGCCGCGCAAGATGCCGAGGATCCCGGCGTTCTAATTCTTTCACGTTTTGCTGGTGCGGCGCGCGAGCTCACCTCGGCCTTGCTGGTCAATCCCTACGATCCGGAAGGGGTTGGAAACGCGATCAACCGTGCGCTTGCGATGCCATTGGCTGAGCGGCGCCAGCGTCATGCCGCCAATTTCAAAGTGCTGTTGGCAAACGACATCTCGCGATGGGCGGAGCGGTTTCTGGCCACGCTGGAGCAGAAGCCAGCCTTGGCTGAGACCCGCAGCGTCGCGCGTGCGGCCCTTGCCGGATAGCTGTTACGCGGCGGGCGCGATGACCGAACTTTGGCGGCGCACGTCCGGCGGGACCGCTTCGTCGGCGAGCGCCTTGAGCGCGCCGGCAAGCGGCATCACCTCCTGTTTCTGCTGACCGAGACGGCGAATCGAGACGGTACGTTCGGCTGCTTCTTTCTTGCCCAGGACGAGCAGCAGAGGCACCTTGGCGAGCGAGTGCTCGCGCACCTTGTAGTTGATTTTTTCGTTGCGGCGGTCGGCCGAGACCCGTAGGCCCGCCCTGCTCGCCGCATCGACCACTTCGCGGGCATACGCATCTGCGTCGTCAGTAATGGTCGCCACCACCGCCTGAAGCGGCGAGAGCCACAGCGGCAGATGGCCGGCATAGTGCTCGATCAGGATGCCGGTGAAACGCTCGAGCGAGCCGAACATCGCGCGGTGCAGCATGACCGGAGTCACCTTATTCGAATGCTCGTCAATGTAGAACGCGCCGAGGCGTCCCGGCATGTTGAGGTCGACTTGTACGGTACCGCACTGCCAGTCCCGGCCAATGGCGTCGCGCAGTACGTATTCGAGCTTCGGCCCATAGAAGGCGCCTTCGCCCTTGTTGAGCGTCCACGGCCGTCCCGAGGCTTTCAGCGCCGCCATCAGCGCGGCCTCGGCCTGATCCCAGACCTTGTCGTCGCCGATGCGTTTTTCCGGCCGATCGGAAAATTTGATCGTCACGTCGGAGAAGCCGAAGTCCTCGTAGATCGACAAAATCTGATTGTTGATCTTGAGCGACTCCTCCGCGATCTGCTCGTTGGTGACGAAGATGTGGGCGTCGTCCTGCGTGAACGCGCGCACGCGCATCAGCCCGTGCAGCGCGCCCGAGGGCTCGAAGCGGTGCACCTTTCCGAACTCGGCGAGCTTGAACGGGAGGTCGCGGTATGATTTGAGCCCGTTCTTAAAAATCTGGATGTGGCCGGGGCAGTTCATCGGCTTGACCACGAAGGTGCGCTCGTCGTCCTCGCGCGGCTGCGTCAGGAACATGTTCTCGCGGAAGGTCGCCATGTGGCCGGACTGCACCCAGAGCGAGGAGTCCATGAGCTGCGGAGCGTTCACTTCCAGAAAGCCGAATTCCTGCTGGCGCCGGCGGATGTAGTTTTCGAGCTGCTGAAAAAGCGCCCATCCTTTCGGATGCCAGAACACCGAGCCGGGCGCCTCTTCTTGGAAATGGAAGAGGTCCATCTCGCGGCCGAGCCGGCGATGGTCGCGCTTTTCGGCTTCCTCGATCTGCTTCAAATAAGCATCGAGCTCTTCCTGCTTGGCAAAAGCGGTACCGTAGATGCGCGTCAGCATCGGATTGTTGGAATCGCCGCGCCAGTAGGCGCCGGCGACCTTCATCAGCTTGAATGCGTTGCCCACCTTGCCGGTCGAGGTCATGTGCGGGCCGCGGCAGAGATCGAACCAGTCGCCCTGCTTGTAAATCTTGATCTGCTGATCTTCCGGAATGGCGTCGACGAGCTCGACTTTGAAGCTCTCGCCCATCTCCTTGAACGTTTTCTTCGCCTTCTCGCGCGTCCACACTTCCTTGGTGAACGGCTTGTCGCGCGCGATGATCTCCTTCATTTTTTTCTCGATGGCCGGGAAGTCCTCCGGCGTGAACGGCTGGTTGCGGAAGAAATCGTAATAGAAACCGTTCTCGATCACCGGGCCGATGGTGACCTGCGTTCCCGGCCACAGTGACTGCACCGCTTCCGCGAGCACGTGCGCAGCGTCGTGCCGGATCAATTCCAGCGCACGCGGATCGTCACGGGTGAGAAATTCGATTTTGGCGTCGCGTTCGATTTTGTCGCTCAAGTCGGCAAGCGCGCCGTCGAGCGCCATCGCGGCCGTGCGTTTCGCGAGCGAGGGCGAAATGCCCTTGGCGACATCGAGGCCGGTTGTGCCCTGGGGGTATTCCCGACGCGCGCCGTCGGGAAAGGTCAGCGCGACCGTTTGCGCCATCGTTAATCTCCTTGGCTCACTCGCTGCCTACGAATGCAGGTAAGCGTTGATCTCGATATAGCAGGGGAATCGGACCGAGCAACTAGGCTGCGTCGTGGGTGCCTCGCCAACGCCCATAGCGCCACGGCGCCCACCAATGCGCATGCGACGGCACATTGGGAGGTACGTTATCGATTCCGGATGTGCCGAAGGGATGGCACCGCGTCACACGGGCGAGCGCCATCCATCCGCCGATCCAAAGGCCGAAGCGGTTGATCGCTTCGTCAGCGTATTCCGAGCAACTCGGCAGGTGCCGACAGCGCGGACCGAACAGCGGCGACAGTGTGTAACGATAAATGCGGATGAGCGCCCGGCCAGTCAGCCTCGGCAGGCGCGCCAAGCTAAATTGGGTACACCCCTCGTACTTATCGCCGTGGTGAGAGTTCCCTGTAAGAATGGCGTAAAAGTTCCCCATGTGCGCTTTAGGCCACCCAAATTGCTCGTTTCTTTGGCAAAAAAGTCGTGTGTTCGCCGCTATTTTACTCTAGACCCGACTCTGCCCGCTCACTAATTTTGCGAACACACACACACGCGGGGATCATTGCCGTCGGCTCAAGATAAAGATGTGGGTCAACCACACCGAATAACAAGAAAGGCGACGGCGAGATACACGGGGGTCTAAAGAATGAGTCGCTCCCTTGCGGCCGTGCTGGCGCTTGTGTTGGCGGCGCCGGTGATGGTGTTGCCGGTGCCGTCGCGCGGTTCCGACCGTACGCTGCCGATGCATTTCGAGCTGCGCCAGGAAGGTCCGGACGCCGCCTGCGGCGCCAAATGCCGTCTCTGGATTGCGGCGAGCGGCGCCATCACCGCCGACACGCCGCGCGACTTTCAGCTGTTTGCCCGCGACCGCGACCTGAGCGGCGCCACCGTGGTGCTCGACTCCGATGGCGGCTCCGTCCATGGCGCCATCGCGCTCGGCCGTGAAATCCGTAAGCTCGGCCTGGATACCACCGTCGGGCGCCTCATCGACCTCGGCAACGCGCAACAGAATCCGCCGCGCGCCAAACTCTCGCCGCGCGCCGATTGCGAATCGATGTGCGCCTTCGTGCTGGTCGCGGGCGTTCATCGCAATGTGCCGCCGCAGGCCCGCGTGATGGTGCACCAGATCTGGCTCGGCGACCGCCGCGAGGACCCCACCGCGGCAAGCTACTCGGCGGAAGACCTGGTGCTCGTGCAGCGCGACATCGGCAAGCTCGCGCAGTATACCGCGGAGATGGGCGCCTCGGTCGAACTGCTCGATCTCGCGCTGCGCATCCCGCCCTGGGAACCCATGCACACGTTAACCCGCGCGGAAATCGCCAGCGCGCGGGTGACGACGGACGAGGGCGTGGCGCCTGTGCCGGCGACCATGGTTTCGTCGCCGGCGCCTGTTGTCACCCAGCAGTTGCCGCATATGACAGATGGGCTGCGTGCGACGACAATCAGCGAGCAGCGGTGGGCGGTTGTCAGCCGCCAAGGCTCGGCCGCACTGGCGCGGCGCCATCCGTTGACGATTTCGGGCGAGGACATCGGCAGCTTCGACCTTGTCGTTGCCTGCGGCGCCTCATCCGACAGCTACGACGTGAGCTACATCGAACACCGGCACAGCGGCTACCATACGCCGCTTCCCGGACAGCTCGGCACGATTACGCTGTCCTCGGTCGGGGGCGTCGCCACGCTCAAGGTGGTGTCGTCGCAACGCCAGAACGATCCCGACGAGCTCGTCACCTACGCCTCGGCAAGCGTTCCGGCAAAGCTGATTGGCGCATTTGCCGGTCCGGGCAATCACTCCATGATGATCACCACCAGGAGCGGCAGGGAATCGACGGCCATTCGGCTCGGCAACACCGGAGCGCAGCAGAACTTGCCACGCTTGACGTCGAGCTGTCAGAAGGCGCTCGGGGATCGTGCCGCGCTGACCGAGCACAGAGCCGGTGGTATCGCCTCGGCGGCGAAATAACTATTGCTGAGCGGCCTGCTTGCGTTTCGCCTCGATCTGATCGAGCGCCGACACGACGGCGTCAAACGTCAGCATGGTCGAGGCGTGCCGCGCCTTGTAGTCGCGAACAGGCTCGAGCACCGCGATATCGGCCCATTTGCCATCCGGCGGCGGCCCGTTCTCCTTCAGCATTTTTCGCACCGTTTCGCGCAACGCGCGCAACTCGTCGGGCCGCGAACCGACCACATGGCGCGCCATGATCGAGGACGACGCCTGACCCAGCGCGCAGGCCTTTACATCGTGGGCGAAGTCGCTGACGGCATCTCCACTCAGCTTCAGATCGACGGTAACGGTCGAGCCGCAGAGCTTGGAGTGCGCGGTGGCTGAGGCGTCGGGTGTTTCGAGCCTGCCCAGGCGCGGAATATTGCCCGCGAGTTCCAGGATTTTAGCGTTGTAAACGTCGTTCAGCATTGAAGTTTTTGACCGAACCCGCTGGCAATTGCCTCGGGCCCATAAACGAATATATAGGGGTGGAACCGGCGGTGCGAGAAGCCCCGCGCGTTGTTCGAAAGAATGGGAATGCGGCGTCCAGACCTTCGGGTTAATTGACGCGGCCACCCGGTGACACTCCCGGCGCTTTTTGCCGGTCGAACGGAGACCTCGTCATGGATGCGAAGAATACCAACATCACGCCTTGGCCGAAGCAGGGATTGTCCGAGCACGTGCGTGCCGCGCCGGCCCCCGTGCAGCCGCGCCCCTCGCGCGAGCAGGCTGAAGCGGCGGTCCGTACCCTCATTGCCTATGCGGGCGATAATCCTACGCGCGAAGGCGTGCTGGAGACGCCCAAACGCGTGATCGACGCGTATGATGAGCTCTACCAGGGCTACCGCGAATGCCCGGTCGAAGTGCTCGACCGCACCTTCAGCGAGACCGGCGGTTATGACGATTTCGTGCTGGTCCGGGATATCGGCTTCAATTCGCATTGCGAACACCACATGATGCCGTTCTTCGGCAAGGCGCATGTTGCCTATATGCCGACGGACCGGGTCGTCGGCCTGTCCAAGCTTGCGCGTCTGGTCGATGTCTATGCCAAGCGGTTGCAGACCCAGGAGCATCTGACCTCTCAGGTGGCGACCGCCATCGACGAGATTCTGAAGCCGCGCGGAGTCGCCGTGCTGCTGGAAGCCGAGCACATGTGCATGTCGTTGCGCGGCGTCGAGAAGCCGGGGGCGCTCACCGTGACGACGCATTTCACCGGCGCGTTCCGCGACGATCCCAACGAGCAGGTCCGCTTCATGACCATGTTGCGGGGCGCGCAGCGCTAGGCCTTTCCGCAATCTCTCCGTCATTGCCGGGCTTGACCCGACAATCCATACTGACGTGCGGCAGCGAACCAGCTTTCGTAAGGTGCCCGGATCACACCCGGGCATGACCGCGGAAATTGTGGTCTATGGCCGACGAATCATCACAGATCGAAGAAGCCCTCGCTTTCGCGCCGCAGTTCGGCGCGGACGGGCTCATCACGGCCGTGGTCACGGATGCGGCGTCCGGCAGCGTGCTGATGGTGGCGCATATGAATAAGGACGCGCTGAAAAGGACCATCGAGACCGGCGAGGCCTGGTACTACAGCCGCTCGCGGCAAAAGCTCTGGAAGAAGGGGGAGCAGTCCGGCCACACGCAGCGCGTTGTCGAGCTGCGGGTGGACTGCGACCAGGACGCTCTCTGGCTCAGGGTCGAGCAGACAGGCGAGGGCGCCTGCCACACCGGACGGCGGTCGTGTTTCTACCGTGCCGTGCCGCTCGGGCAGAAAGGCGCGGTCAAGCTCGAATTCCGCGACGCAGACAAGACCTTCGACCCAAAGGCCGTTTACGGCAAGTCATGAGCGGCGGCCGCATCACTGTGCGGATCGACGAGCGCACAGGCGGCAGCGTGGCATTCGTCACCGTCGACAATCAAGCCAAGCTCAATACGCTCGACCGCGCGCTGATGACCGAGTTCATCGCGTTAGTCGAGACGCTCCACGCGCGTGAGGACGTGCGCGCGCTGGTGCTGTCAGGCGCAGGCGACAAGGCCTTCATCGGCGGCGCCAGCATCCCGGAAATGGCGGCGCTCGACCGTGCCACAGCGCGCGACTTCATCACGCTTGTTCATCGCACCTGCGATGCCCTGCGCCGGCTACCGGTGCCGGTGATCGCCCGCATCGACGGCTACGCGCTCGGCGCGGGGTTGGAAGTCGCGGTTTCCTGCGATCTACGGGTGGCGAGCACGCGAGCGAGGCTCGGCATGCCGGAGGTGAAGGTCGGTCTTCCTTCGGTGGTCGAAGCCGCGCTGATCCCGCGGCTCGTCGGCTATGGCCGAGCGCGCGAGTTGCTGATGCTCGGTGAGATCGTCGGCGCCGAAACTGCGCTGCGCTGGGGTTTGATCAATCGCCTGGCCGAGCCGGAGGCGCTCGACGCGGAAGTCGAAAAGATCATCGACGCGGTCTTTGCTGCCGGCCAGCAGGCCGTGCACCTGCAGAAGAGGCTGATGCTCCGGTGGGAAAACCTGCCGGTCGACGCGGCCATTCAGGCCGGCATCGATGCTTTCGCCCAAGCCTTCAAAACCGACGAACCGGCGCGCATGTTGTCGGCATTTGAGAAGCGCAATCGCTGACATTCACTCCGCTCATTCCCGCGCAAGCGGGAATCCAGTTCTTTAACTTCAGAATATGTTGCCCTGGGTCCCCGCTTTCGCGGGGACGAGCGGATGAGTGTGGCAAGCGCGATTAGGATTTCAAAGAGGCCAGCAACGCCTGCGCGCGGGCGAGGTGCGGGCGATCGTACATCTTGCCGTCGATGCCCACTGTGCCGGCGCCGGGCTTGGCAGCGAAGGCGGCGACGATCGCCTTCGCTTTTTCGATCTGCGCGGCGCTCGGCGTGAACACCGCGTTGATAACAGGAATTTGCGCGGGGTGGATCGCCAGCCGGCCGGAAAAGCCGTCGCGGCGCGCAAGTTCCGTGTCCTTGCGCAGCACCTCGGCATCACGGAAGTTCACATGGATCGTCTCGATCGCCGGCACCTTAGCCGCCGCGGCGCCGTAAAGGCACATCGCGCGCGCAATGCGATAGGGTTCGGTCAGGCTGCCGTCCTCCTCGCGGTTGGCCTCGGCGCCGAGCTCGGCCGCGAGGTCCTCCGGTCCCCAGGTCATGCCGATCAGGCGTGGACTGCAATCTTTGTAGGTACCGGCAGTGAACACACCGGCTGCCGATTCAACAGTCTGCGCCAAGATTTTGATTGAGCCTTCCGGCAGGCCGGCGATGGCCTCGCGCGCCGTAAGCTTGGCGTCGACGTGAGTGACCGTCGCGCCGCCTTCCGCTTTCGGAAACAGCACGGCGTTCGGCGCCCCGGGCACGATGGCGTCGAGATCGGCGTCGATCATGCCGGTGTCGAGGCCGTTGATGCGCACCAGCAGCTTTGGGCCGCTTTTGCCTTTCGCGCTTTTAAGAAAATCCAAAGCGAGCTTGCGCGCCGTGTCCTTGCGTTCGGGCGCAATCGAATCCTCGAGATCGACGATGATGCCATCGGCGCCGCTGGCGAAGGCTTTGTCGAGCTTGGCGCCGCCGTCGGCCGGCACGAACAAAAGAGAACGCATATGAGCTTCTTTGCCGATCCGCTCGTCCCCGCGAAGGCGGGGACCCAGCCATTGATGAATTTACAACATTTCGATCCGGATTCCCGCTTTCGGGGGAATGAGCGGAGGAGGGTTACTTCGGTCGCATCACGATGAAAGCGTTACGGTGGCATTCGGCGACCATGGTGCCGTCCTGTTTGAAGGCCTTGTGATGGAATTCCACGATGCCGGCGCCTTTGCGCGACTTCGACTCGCGCTTGGACACGACCGTTGTCTCGCAATGCACGGTGTCGCCCTCGAACAGCGGCGCGGGAAATTTCACGTCCGTCATCCCGAGATTGGCGATGGTGGTGCCTACCGTCATGTCGGAGACCTGGATGCCGATCATCAGCCCGAGCGTGAACAGCGAGTTCATCAGCGGCTGGCCCCATTCGGTCTCCTGCTCGCAGAAATGGCGGTCGATGTGCAGCGGCTGCGGATTGAGCGTCATGTTGGAGAACAGCATGTTGTCCATCTGCGTGACCGTGCGCGTGTAGCGGTGCTCGTAGGTCTTGCCGACCTCGAAATCCTCGAAATAAAGCCCGCCGCGTTTGTGCCGCTGGATCGTTTCGGCCATGCCCACCTCCCGCCGTTAACCACTCGTTTACCATAATAGCCCACGGTCCACAGGGCTTACGCGGAAAGCCCCCAAGGCCATGGCGATCCTATCCATCAATGGCGGCGCGGCCTCTCCCGTTGCAGGCGCTATCCGCGATGCCGCGCGTTCCACCGGCACCAGCTTCGAATATCTGCTCACCACCGCGCAAATCGAATCCAACCTCAATCCCGCGGCGCAGGCAACGACGTCGTCCGCCAAGGGGCTCTACCAGTTCATCGACCAGACGTGGCTTGCCACCATGAAGCAGGCCGGTCCGGCGCTCGGATTTTCCAACTATGCCGCGGCCATCGTGCAAACGCCGGACGGGCAGTACACCGTGCCGGATCCCGCCGCCCGTGCCGCAATCATGAAATTGCGTAGCGATCCTTCGGTGAGCGCAACCATCGCCGGGGCCTTTACCCGCAGCAATGCCAGCCAGCTCAACAGTGCGCTCGGCCGCGAGCCTTCCGAGGGCGAGCTTTATATCGCCCATTTCCTCGGCCCGGATGGCGCGGCAAAGCTGATCAACGCCGCCTCCAATCAGCCGCATGCCAATGCCGCGGCGATGTTTCCGCAAGCGGCAAGCGCCAATCCGAGCATTTTCTTCGATCGAGCGGGCCGGCCGCTGGACGCTGCCGGCGTCTACGCCAAGCTTACCGGCCGCTATGACGTCGCGCGCGCGCTTGCCTTCGCGCCGGGCAATGCGCCGCCCGCAATCGATACCGCTGCCATCGCCCAGGCTTACGCCCAGGCGCGGAGCGCCCCGCCGGCCGCCGAGACGCGCCCGTTCTTCCAGGTCATGTTCACCGATGCGCCGCGCAAAGCGGTTTCACCCGCCGTGAATGCGCTATGGGGCGGACGCCAACAACCGCCCGCGAACGAACCGCCGAACTGGAACGACCTGTTCCGCGATCCGGCGCCGGCCTTGCGCAAGTCCATTGGCGGCAAGGTGTAGGCGGTTAAACGTCGTTAACGTTCCGCCAATTTCTATGGTGAACGGTTTGTTAAGCCTCGTTCGCTAGACTTTCCGTCAGGTGAGGTTGCGTCGGTTCGGTCATGATTGTTCGTCAGTTCCTGCAGTGGGTGCGTCACGCTCCGCCCGGCGAACGGGCCGAAGCCACCGCCGCACTGGCGCGCGCTTATCTTCACTCCGATCTCTCGCCAGACGATCTCGCCGCCGCCGAAGGCGCGATGATCATGTTGCTCGACGACCCTTCGCCGCTGGTCCGGCGTGCGCTATCGGAAGTCTTTGCTTCATCACAGAAAGCGCCACGCGTCGTGGTACACGCGCTTGCCGCGGATCAGCCCGACATCGCCATCCCGGTGCTGGCGCGCTCGCCGTTGCTCAACGAAGACGACCTTGTCGACCTGATCGCCACCGTTCATCCCGACGCGCAGATCGCCATCGCGACGCGCGCGATGCTGCCGCGGTCGCTTGCGGCGGCGATCGCCGAAGTTGCCTCGGCGCAGGCCTGCCTGGCGCTTCTGGAAAATCCGGACGCCGACATCGCGCTGTTTTCGATCGGCCGCATCGTCGACCGTTTCGGTCATCTTGCCGCCATCCGCGAAAATCTTTTGGCGCGCGACGATCTGCCGATGGCCACCCGCCAGGCGCTGCTCTCGAAGCTGTCGCAGACGCTTGCCGGCTTTGTCGCCGCGCGCCAATGGCTCGGGCCTGAGCACGCTGAATACGCCGCGCGCGAAGCCTGCGAAAAAGCGACGGTCGCACTTGCCGCCGAAACGCCGTACGAAGAAATCGGCGAGCTTGTGCAACATCTGCGTCAGAGCGGACAATTGACCGCCGGCATGATTCTGCGCGCGCTGCTCTCAGGCAACGTGGTGCTGTTCGAGGAGGCGCTTTCCGAATTATCCGGCGTGCCGCTCGAGCGCGCCGCCAACTACATCCATGACGGCAATATTTCCGGATTCCGCGCGCTCTATCGCAAAGCCGGACTGCCCGACATCGCCTATCCTGCCTTCCGCGAGGGGCTGGCGGCCGTTCGCGACGGCACGCTGCTCGGCGAGCAGGGCGGGGCAGCGCGCCTGAAACGGCGCCTGGTCGAGCGCGTGCTGGAGGCCTGCGCCGCCGAGGGCGGCGCCGATATGTCGCTGATGGCTTTGTTGCGGCGCTTTGCGGTCGAGGCCGCGCGCGAGGAAGCGCGCATGTTCTGCGAGGACTTGGTGGCGAACGACGCGATGCGGCCTGCGCCGGCGGCCGAGATGCGCCTGGTGGCCTGACAATTTAGCAACTACGAGGCAAATGCCGCTCGCGGTCAGCGCGAGCTCGTCCCGGGGTACAGCTTGCGCGCCGCGGGTCTATTCCGGCGCGAGCGGCGGCGTCGCCGTGCCTGTGATCTGCTCGATGACCTCGGGCCGGTCCCTGTTCTCTCTGATCAGGAATTCGTCGGTGACCTCGCGCAGACGCTTGGTCAGTGTGGCAGCCAGTTCCTTGGCGTTCGAGACCGCGTATTCCCGGTAGATCGCGCGGACCGCATCGACGTGCTGCTCGACGAGCTTGAGCGGAATGCGGCTCGCATCCGGCGTGTATTCGAGCAGGCGGCAGAGACTGTCGGCGGCCGCTGCCACCGCCGGGTAGCCGAACGTGGCCGCTTCACCTTTGATGTCGTGGGCAGCGTGGAACAGCGCTTCCTGATTGGCCTGGGTGAAGTGCTCCTTCAGCACCGCTTCGCGCGCTTTGTCGAGGCGGTCGCACTCGGCCTCCATCCAGCTCGAGAATTCGGTCGACAGCTCGGCAAGCGCCTGCTCGGCACGCGTGACAGGGTCGTCTTCGCCAGGAAGCAACGGCCGCTCGGAGACATATTTGCGCAGCTTGTTCTCGGGCGTGATCACCTCGTGATCGCCATAGGTGGCGACCGCCGCGGTGTCCTTACGGGACGGCATGGTCGGACGTTCCTTTGTCAACTCGGCGCTCGCACTTTGTCCAGCAGCGGGGCCTGGCGGATAACGTCGGCCTTGCCGCCCTTGCGACGCTCGGGACCGACGTAATTGGGATTCACATTGCGGCGGCGGTCAGGGCCGAAATAGGTCTTGGTCTTGATGAAGGGCCGTGGATTGGCGACCACGTTGACGATGCGCTGATAGAGCCCCTTGGCGGAGATCGGCTTCGCCAGGAATTCGGTGACGCCGGCGTCGCGCGCGGCCGTCACCCGTTTCTTTTCGGAATGGCCGGTCAGCATGATGATGGCGACGTAGGGATTCGAATTGGCGCCCGGCTGGCGGATCATCTGCGTGAGTTCGAGGCCGTCGAAAATCGGCATCGCCCAGTCGGTAATCACGATGTCGGGGACGTAGTGGGTAAAGGCTTCGAGGCCTGAGGCGCCGTCTTCCGCCTCGTAGACTTCACGCGCGCCGAAACCGTGCAGCAGCGTGCGCAGGATGCGCCGCATATGGGCGTTGTCGTCGATGACGAGGAAACGCAGGCGATTGAAATCGATACGGACCATGCTGCCCCACGATCCGGGCGAAAAGCCCGCGACCGCCTGCCGCAAGCTAGCGAGGCTCCGTTAACGAACGGTTTAGGATAAGCGCTGACCCGTATTAGTACGCGTAGCCGTAGGCGGCGCCGCCGGGCGGGAACGCGCAATCGAAGCTGATGTACTGCCCGTAATTCGGGTCGACGATCACATGATAGGCGATCTTGCCGTAGCGCGCGCAGTGCTGTTCGGCCCATTCGGTCGCAACGCGCTGATTGTCCGGCGTCCACTGGATGATGCCGCCGGTGGAGTTGCCGGTCAGCCCCGGGCCCACGCCGCAAGCGGACAAGCCGCAGGTCAGCATCAGTCCGATTGCGATCGTCGCCGCGCGAGTCATCCGCCCCTCCAGCCGGGACGAGCCTAGCATCGCCCCGCCGGCCCTGACCAGCCGGGCGCCTAGTCCTTCAACAGGGAGGCCATAATGCGCTCACGGGTGAGCGGCAGGTCGCGGATTCGCACCCCCAGCGCATGCGAGAGGGCGTTGCCGATCGCCGCGGCGGTCGGTCCGGCGCTGACCTCGCCGACGCCCAAGGGGGCCTCGGCGCGTGTATTGATCAGCGCAATGTCGATCTCCGGCACCTCGGAGAATTTCAACACCGGATAGGTCAGCCAATCGATCGATGAAACGCCATCATCGAAACGCACCTGCTCCTTGAGCACCCAGCTTGCCGACTGGATGATGCCGCCTTCGAGCTGATTGACCACGCCATCGGGATTGATGACGAGACCGGCGTCGGCCGCGCACCAGACATGGCGCAGGCGGATGTCCTCGTCGGCCTCCAGTGCGACCACGACGGCGGCATATCCGGCCCGATTCTTGTAGCGGGAGAAAGCGAAGCCGCGGCCGCTGCCGGTGCCCGATGGCGCCGCCGAATCCCATTTCGCCATCGCCGCCGCCTTCTCGATAACCGCGCGGGCACGGGGGTCGCTGGTGATCGAGAGCCGGTAGTCGATCGGATCTTTGCCGGCGCGCGCGGCAAGCTCGTCGACGGCGCATTCGAGCGCAAATATATTGGCTGTCGCGCCGAGGCCGCGCAGGGAGGAAACGCGCACCGGGGCTTCCTGAATGAGGTGATGGACGATGCGCTTCTGCGCAATGTCGTAGAGCGGCTCGGCATTGCGCGTGGCGCCGCCGCCGTTCGCCTCGGGTACTTCGCCCGCCGGCGGCAGCGGCACGTAATCAGGCAGCGCTTCCTCGGCCAGCAGGGAGTTGCCGCCGCCGGGACGACCGTTGTGATTGCCGCTCCAGATTTCGGTCGTCCAGTCGCTCGGCTTGCCTTCCGGTGCGACGAGCGCGCGCACCTTGACGACCATGGCCGGCGCTTTCGGCTCGTACATGAATTCTTCCTCACGGCGCCAGCGCACGCGAATCGGTACACCCGGCTTTTGCATCGCAATCACCGCTGCATCGGCGGCGGCATCGTCGGCGCCGTTATGGCCATAACAACCGGCGCCTTGGACATGGCGCACGGTGATGGAGGAGGCGTCGAGCTTGAGCGCGCGCGCAAGCGCTGCGCGCAACGGAAAGACTCCCTGGCAGTGCGTCCACACCGTGAGATGGCCGTTCTCGTAAAGCGCAAGCCCGCAGGACGGCGAAACCGAAGCGTGGGCGAGATGCGGCTTGGTGTAGGTCGCTTCGAATCGCTCGCGCCCCTGCGGGGCCACCGGCTCCGGAGGGCCGATGACTCGGTCGAGCGCAGGGCGTTGCAGGAGCCACGCCGCCTCCTGCTGCAGCGTCATCGGCTTCTCGGTATTGCGCCAGACGACGTGGTTCGGCGCCGCCAGTGCCGCCGCATCGAGCGCGCTTTCATCGTCGCCGAGCAAGGCGATAAAATTGCCGCTGCGCACGAATTCGATCTCGCGTTTGGCCGCGCGGCGGATCGCTGCCTCGTCCACGGAGTCGAGCACTGCGCCGCGGCTGGGCTGCCTGACCACGCGCGCGTGGCGCATGCCGGGAAGGGTCACGTCATGGATGAAGCTCGCTTGCCCAAATACTTTTGCCGGCAAATCGAGGCGGGCGCTGCTCACACCGACGACTTTCAAGTCCGCCGGCGGCTTGCGCGCCGTCGCCCCATTCGCTCTCACGCCAAGATCGACGGCGGCAGCCAATGTCCAATAATCGTAACCGGTTGTCTTGCCGCCGCGCAGAAGTCGCCCGTTGCTAATTGAGAGCTCGGCCGACGAGCAGCCGATCACTTTGGCTGCTTGCGCGAGAAACATAGCGCGGATTTCGGCACAAGCTTGTGCCAAGGCGACGCCGCCGGCCTGCATGGACATGCTGCCCGCGGTGTAACCTTCATTGGGCGTAACGGCGGTATCTCCCGATTTCACGGCAATGCGGGCGACGTCGACGTCGAGCTCGTCGGCAGCGATTTGCGCCATTGCCGTGAGCACGCCCTGACCAAGCTCGACGCGGCCGGTGAAGATCGTCACCTTGCCAGGCGCCGGGAAGGTCACCCAAGCGCCCAGAGTCGGATTGTCGGCAAGGGGACCGGGCAGGGGAGCATTCATGCACCTGCTCTCCGGATGATCGCTGCCGCCTTCTCGACCGCACGCAGGATGCGGTTATGCGAGCCGCAGCGGCAGATATTGCCGTCAAGCGCTTCCGCGACCTCTTTACGCGTGGGCGTCGGATTGCGATCGAGCAGTGCCTTGGCGGATATCAGAATTCCGGAGAGGCAATAGCCGCACTGGCCCGCCTGCTCGTCGAGAAAAGCCTGCTGCAGGGGGTGCGGCTTGTCCGGCGCGCCGAGGCCTTCGACGGTGGTGATGCTCTTGCCCGCGACGCTCCAGACAGGCTTTGCGCACGACTTCTCCGGCTGCCCGTCGATCAGCACCATGCAACAGCCGCACTGCTCGAGACCGCAGCCGAAGCGCGTGCCCACGAGGCCAAGGTCTTCGCGCAGCACATACAGCAGCGGCATGTCTTGGCGCGCCGGCGAGACCTCGACACGCTTGCGGTTGACCGAAAACGCGATGGTCATCGACTAAAATCCGAACTGCTCGCGCAAGATCCGTTCGTCGAGATTATGGCCCGGGTCGAACAACATATTGATCGCGCAGGTATGGTCCATCGCAACATCGACAGAGTGTACCGAGCGCACTTCATCGTGATCGGCGACCGCGGCAGCCGGCCGCTTGTCGGCGTGGAGAACCTCGATGGTCACCTTGGCGCGGTCCGGAAGCAGAGCGCCGCGCCAGCGCCGCGGCCGGAACGGGCTGATCGGCGTCAGCGCCAGCATCGGCGCGTTGATCGGGATGATCGGCCCCTGTACCGAAAGGTTGTACGCCGTCGAACCCGCGGGCGTTGCCACCAGAATGCCATCGGCGATCAATTCGGGCAGGCGTTCCTTGCCGTCGATGAGAATGCGCAGATGCGCGGCCTGTGCGCTCTGGCGAAACAGCGACACCTCATTGATGGCGCGATGCTCATGCGTTTTCCCGCTTGAGTCACGCGCGCGCATGATCAGTGGATGAATGACGGTGATGTGCGCGGCGGCGAGGCGCTCGGGCAGATTGTCCGCAGAGAAATCGTTCATCAGGAAGCCGACCGTGCCGCGATGCATGCCGTAGATCGGCTTGCCGGAATTCATGAACTTGTGCAGGGTCTGCAGCATCAGGCCGTCGCCGCCGAGCGCGACAATGACATCGGCGGATTTCGGGTCGACATTGCCGTAGCGCTTTTCGAGTGCCGAACAAGCTGCTCGCGCTTCAGGCATAGAGCCGGCGACAAAAGCGATATGTTTATAGCCTTGCGGCTTCATGAAAGGATCCGCCGATGGAACGCGCCGTGCTCGTCTATACGACTTGGCCCTCGATTGTCGAGGCTGAGCGCGCCGGCCGCGCCGTCGTCGAAAAGCGGCTGGCGGCGTGCGTCAACATCCTGCCCGGCATGATTTCGCATTACTGGTGGCAGGGCAAAATCGAGCGCGCCGACGAGGTGGTGATGCTGGTGAAGACACGGGCCTCGCTCGCGGAAGCGGTGCGACAAGCGGTCAAAGAACTGCACACCTACGAAACGCCGGCCATCATGGTGCTGCCGGTCGAAAGCGTCGATGCCGACTATTACCGCTGGATCGTCGAAGAGGCGAAGGGCACACCTTAACTGGCGAGCACGAGCCCGTTCGCAGCCTTCACCCGCTCGCTGCCCGGGAAAACGGCCGATGCGAGTGCACGCTCATCGACGCGCAAATGGTCGCGCAGTAGGCCCTTCAACACGGCGCGCAAGTCCGTGGTCGGCTTCAAATCGCGATCCTGGTAGAGCTTGGCTGCGCTCAGGCCGGGCCAGTCGGCGATGACGCGCCCACCTTTGAGCGCCCCGCCGGCAAGCAGCGCGACGGTCGCGGTACCGTGATCGGTGCCTTCGGTGCCATTGATGCGCGCGGTGCGGCCGAACTCGGTGATGACAACGACGGCGGTTTCCTTCCAGGCGTCGCCGATCCCGCTCTCGATCGACCCTAAGGCGCCGTCGAGCGCACCGAGCAGCAAAGCGAGCCGGCCATTCGCCGCGCCCTCGGCAGCATGCGTGTCCCAACCATCGAAGGCGAGGGCGCCGACACGCGGCCCGTCGGCGCGCGCCATGAACTTCGCCGCCGCTCCGGCAGATTCGGAAAAATAGTTGCGAATGGCAGCGCCGCGGACCTGCGGCATGGGCCCGGATTTTTTCGGCTGCATGTCAAGGCCGCCGTCGCGCGCGATCGCCGCCAGGTCGACCCGCTCCTCGAGCGCCCGCGCCAGCGTGGGATCCGTGTGACGGTAGAGATCGAGGACGCGCATGACGGTGTCGTCGCCGGCGGGCGGCAGCTTTGGCGGTGTCCAGGACAGCACCGGCGCGTTGCCGCGCACCACCAATGGGGTGACCGGCCCGACCGCGAATGCATCCTTGCTGCCGACGCGGGCGGCGGGCTGTAGCGAGGCGAGCGCCCGGTTGAGCCAGCCGCTGTCGGCGGCGCCCGGTTTCACAAACCCGCTCTCCAAGACGTCCTGTCCGTCGAAGTGCGAGCGCTCGCGGTAGGGCGAGGCGACGGCGTGGACCACCGTCGCGGTGCCGGCCTGGTACATGCGGTGCAAGTTCGGCATCGCCGGATTGAGGGCAAAGAAGCCGTCGAGCGGCAGCGCCTTGGGTTCGCTGTCCAGCGTAAGTGCATTGTCGCCGCGTAAGCCGATCCAGTCAGGATCGCCGACCGGCGCCACCGCGGCCAGTCCGTCCAGCGCGCCACGCAGCACGACGACCAATAGCCGCGGGTCGCGGCCTTCGGCGCGTGCCGCGCGCGGCAGATGCGCCCAGGCGAACAGCACGCCGGAGGCGAGCAGCAATTCGCGGCGCGTGGGGGCGTGAGGTGCGTTGATCATGGCATCACCGTCTTTGGAATTCCGGCGCCATCAGCAGCAGCGCAAGCGCCTGCGGCCGGCTGGCCGCCCGCTTTACCGCTTCTCGCGTCTCCTTGGAGGCGAGCGAGCCAAGAGCGGCATCGACGAGCTCATTCGGCTCGCGCGCCAGGCTCCCGGCTTGGCGTCCGATTTGGTTGGCGATATCGAGGCGTTCGGCGAGGCCGTCGACCCAGGCGGTGCTCTCGTCGGAAAATCCTTTTGGCGCCGGCGGCCGCCAAAGTGCCTCACCGAGCAGGGTTTGTGCGCCGATAATGCGCCGTATGTCCGGCGCAAAGCCTGTGGTGCGCAGCGCCGCGGCAATCCATTCGCTCGGGGTCTTGAGCTTTGCCGGCGCCGCCCAGGCCTCCGGTGCGGTGACCAAGGCCCGGCTGACCTCCAGCAGATCGCCATGGGTGTCGCGGAAACGTTTTTCCAGGCGGTCGACCAGCGAAGGCGGCGGCACATCCGCGACAAAATGGCGAGCGAGCTTGAAGGCGATGTGTTTGGCGGTCGCCGGACGGCGCGCGAGATCTTCGAGAACGGCGCGCCCCTGCGCAAACCCGTCCTCGGCGTAGGTTTTGCCCACCACCATCTGCGCACCCGGCTCGTGCATGCGCTCATTGAAGACGAATTCGCCGCCGCGTTCTGGATTGCGCGGCGGAACGACGGTCCAGCCGGAGATCACTTTGGCGAAATTGATGACGTCGTCTTGCGTATATCCGGTGCGCACGCCGAGCGTATGCAGCTCCATGATTTCGCGTGCGAGGTTCTCGTTGATGCCTTTATGGCGGCGCAGGCCGGCAAAGGAGTCAGGTCCGATCGAGCGCGCATTGTCGAGGTAAAGAAGCATGGCCGGATGCGTCTCAACGGCGAGCAGCATGTCGGAAAAACGGCCGAGCACGTGCGGCCGGATGGCCTCGCGCTCATAGGCGCCGCACAGAATGCGGACGGGTCCTTTGTCGGCGGAAACGCAGAAGTGATTGGACCAGAACCAGACCAGGCGCTGGGCAAATCCGACCGGGGCATTGAGCGCCGCGTCATAACGGGCCTTTGCTTCCGCGAGATACACCTTTTGCGGCAGCGGCGGCCCCGCTTTGGCGGGCGCCGGTTCGGCGTCGCGCATCGCCGGCTGCGCAGCCGCATCCATGCGCTTGGCTTCGCGCTCGGCCTTGCGTTCTTGGCGGAATTCGAACAGCGCGCGAAAGGCTGCGCCACTGTCCATCAGCGCGCCGGCATCAACGCGCGCGGATTCCGGCTTTAGGTCTGCAAGCAGCGCGGCTCGCGGATCGGAGGCGATGGCTGCGATGTCGCCGGGCCGTGGGCCAAAGCCGAAGCGATGCAGGGCGAGCGCCGCGCGCCCTTGGGAATCGAGTGATTGCGGATCGGCCGCCACGGCCTATTCCTCAAACCAGCACGCCGCCCCGTCCTGATGATGTTATCGAACGAGTCGTGTCGAGAGTAAGGCGCGATGGTTACATCCGCATGAACGGCGGATGAACAATTGGAACCTTGCGGAAAACAAGATCGCCGGGGTAGCCCCGGCGATCGGTGTTTTACGCATTGAACGAGCGCTTAATAGCTGGCTTTGCCGTCGATGACGGCCTTGAGTTCTTTGTATTCCTCGCAGCTGGTATTGCCGCAAATCAGCTTCACCTTCTGCAGATCGTCGAGGGCCTTGAGCCGGTTGCCCTGCTCCATCTGCCACATGCCGTAATACGACCAAGTGCGCACGTGATTGGGATCGGCCTTGAGCGCGGCCTCGTACCAGATCTGCGAATCCTTGTAGTCGCCCATCTTGCGGTAGGCATAGCCGATATAATTGGCGACGTCGGGGTGCTCGTCATGGCCGAGCGCATGCATGGCGGCGATGCCGCCTTTGTAGTCGCCGGCAAGGATCATGTCACGCGCGGCGCGGTAATCGCGCAGGAATTTGGCGTCGGCTTCTTGCTTCTGCTGCTGCTCGATGACGTTGCTGTCCTTCTTTTTCTTGCTCTTCTTCTTGCCGCTGTCGTCGCTCGGGGCAGGCGGATTATCGGTGCCCATTGCGTAGACATGCAGCGGCTTCATACCGAGCGCGCCCACCAACAGGGCGGAGGCGGCAAGAATGCCAAGGCGGCGGAGTATGGGGGTCGTATTCATTGCAGGACCTTTCCTGAAAAGGCGGCAATGGCGCAACGATACGCCAAATCGACGCCACCCGGAAAAAACAAATCGTGAGCGCGGCCTAGTCCCCGCCAACGATAATTTTACACAGGCCAAACGAGCGGCAAGCGCGGCCTTGGCCCCGCCGCTTGACTCGCAATTGGGGCGGAGGGACCATTCGACGGTGCTGGTTTTCCGGGGATGACCCGGAAACGAAAGAGGGAACGCGGAAACTGTGTGTCTGTGCAGCAATCCGCGGCTGCCCCCGCAACTGTGAGCGGCGAGCTCGCGTCCTAAAAGGCCACTGGGCAACCGGGAAGGCCGGGCGCATCTGAGCAACGACCCGCGAGCCAGGAGACCTGCCAGCGCGGTCACCCAACCGGTGGACGGGGCGTCCATACGGAGCGGTCTTTCGCAGCGGTGACGTCAATGCCGGTTGCGAAGGCCGTGAGAGCTTGATCCTCCCACGCCATTCGACAGTAAGCGACGCGAAGCCGCGCGCTTTCAGTGTCCTTCGCATCGGTTTGGTCTCACCGGTGCGCCCGTTTGCGCGGGCGCAAACGAAGGAACGTGATGTCATGGGGACGAAAGAATTTGCGTTCGGCGTTTTCGCGTCGCTCGCGCTGCTCGTGCGTGCGGCCGCCGCGCAGGAAACAGTCGAGCTGCCGCAGATCGTGGTGAGCCCGACCACGGTGCCGACCCCGATCGATCAGATCGCCAGCTCGGTCACCGTCATCACCGCCGACGATCTCAAACGCGAGCAGGTCAGGACGGTGCCCGACGCGTTGCGCACCGTGCCAGGGCTCAACGTGGTGCAGACCGGCGGCCCCGGCGGGCAGACCGCGGTGTTCATGCGCGGCACCAATTCCAATCATGTCAAAGTGCTGGTCGACGGCATCGACGTGAGCGATCCGAGCACCCCGAACGGCGCCTACGATTATGCGCATTTGCTCACCGGCGACGTCGAGCGCATCGAGATTCTGCGCGGGCCGCAGAGCGGCCTCTACGGCTCGGATGCGATCGGCGGCGTCATCGCCATCACTACCAAGAAAGGCGAGGGGCCGCCGAAGGTCAGCGCGACGCTGGAAGGCGGCTCGTTCGGCACCTTCAATCAGGCGGCCAGCCTCAGCGGCGCGCAGGGCAGGTTCAACTACGCCTTCAACGTGCTGCACTTTCGCTCGACCGATACGCCGGTGACGCCGCTCAGTCTCCTGGCGCCGGGCGAAAAGCGCAATAACGATCGCTATGACAACGAGACCTACACGGCAAAGCTCGGCTATGACATCGCCGATAACGTCACACTCAATCAGATCGTGCGCTATACCGACGCGCGCCTTTTCTTCACCGGCGACAATTTCGTGGCGTTTCCGCCGATGCCGGAGGCGCTGCAGGATCGCCAGGTCAACCACCACCTGTTCACACGCAGCGAGGCGGTATGGACGGCGTTCGACGGACGGCTGAAGAATGTCGTCGGCATCGATTACACCAACCATTGGAACTGGAATTACGATCCCAACCCCGACAGCTTCACGCCGTTCGGTGCGGTGGCGGCGCCGACGACCAATATCGGCGAAAAGCTGGGCTACAACTGGCGCACCGAGGCCAAAGTGATGCCGGGCGAAACCGTCGTCCTCGGTCTGGAGCACACGAAAGACTCGCTGTGGACGAACTCGACGCTTAGCCCCGCCGGCGCGCCGATGGTCACGACCGCGGCAAACCGCAACAGAGCGGGTTTCGCCGAACTGCAATCCAACATCGTCGAGCGTTTCTTTCTCGTCTCCAACGTGCGCTACGACGACAATGAAAGCTTCGGGCCGGCTTCGACCTGGCGTCTGGCGCCAGCCTTCATCGTGCCGTGGACGGACACCAAGCTGAAGGGCAGCTACGGCACCGGCTTCAAAGCGCCGACGCTCACCGAGCTCTACGTCAATAACCCCGCGATCGGCCAGGTCGCCAACCCGAACCTGATGCCGGAAAAAAGCCGCGGCTACGATTACGGCTTCGAACAGCCGCTGTTCAACGAGCGCCTGCGGTTCGGTCTCACGTACTTTCGCAATCGCATCACGGACCTGATCAATCCGCAGTTCAATCCGGCAACCTTCACGTTCTTCTACACGAATGTCGGGCAGGCCGAGACGCACGGCTTCGAGTCGTTTGCTTCAGCGGTGGTAACCGATCGGTTGAAGATCCGCGCCGACTATACCTACACAAGCACGCGCGACCTTGCGACAGACCTCGGCCTGCTGCGGCGGCCGGGACACAAGGAGAGCGTCACCGCGATCTGGACACCGCTCGATAAGCTCACGGTCACCACCACGGTGCTGCACGTCAGCTCATGGGTGGACGTGAGCCGGGACACGCCGGTTTTCGTCCCGCGGCTCGACGCCAAGCCCTATACGACCGTCAACCTCGCGGCGAATTACCAGGTCGACGCGCATGTCAGCATGTTCGGCCGCGTCGATAACCTGTTCAACTACCAGTATCAGAACCCCTATGGATTCGACCGGCCGGGCATCGGCATCTATGGCGGCGTGCGGGTCACGAATTGAAGCGGCCGTCTGTGCGATAATCTCCGCGGCAATGCGATTCGGGGGTCCGCGACTTTTGCCTGAGGGTCGGCCGCAGCAGCCATGATCTTTTGGCAGCACCGCCGGCACTCGTCACCGATGACGTCCTCGACACATGTTGCGGCCAAATGCTCGGCAGCACTAAAGGAGAAATCCGATGAGACAAACCGCTCTTGCCCTGGCGGTGCTTGGGATCGCGGCTTTGGCCGCTCCGGCACAATCGCAATCTTCGCGCATCCGGGTCGGTGCGCTCACCTGCGATGTGGCGCCCGGCGTCGGCCTGGTGGTCGGGTCAAGCCGCAGCATGCGCTGCGTGTACCAGTCGGTGGACGGCTGGAGCGAAAGCTATAGCGGCCAGCTCACTCGCGTCGGCGTCGACATCGGCGTCACCGATGCGCAGTCGATCGCCTGGGCGGTATGGGCGCCGGTCAACCACGGTGGGCGCGGCGCACTCGCGGGGCGCTACGGTGGCGCCAGTGCCGAAGTGACGATCGCTGCCGGGCTCGGGGCCAACGTCCTGATTGGCGGCTTCGACAATTCGTTCATGCTGCAGCCGGTGTCGGTGAGCGCGCAGACGGGGGCCAATGTGGCGGCAGGCGTGACGGGCCTCGAACTCACTGCGCAATAACGCCTTGCCTTAGAGCGGTGCCCACATTGCCGGCGCGAAGTCATAGCCGGCGCCACTCCTGACGATGTGTCCGCAGGCGGGGAAGGGGAAGTGATAGGCCTCGACCAGCATGCGGTCCGCGGCGGCGCGATCAAGCATTGCGCGCCGCCCTTCAACCGATTGCGGACCGTCCATGTCGAAGATCGGCTGCCACTCGGGATGGCGGGCGAACAGGTATGGATTGCGCACCGTGTCGCTCATCGCCAGCAGCGACTGGTTGCCCGAATAGACGGCGAAGGCGGTGTGCCCCGGCGTATGGCCATAGGCGGGAATGGAGACGATACCAGGCGCGACCTCGCCGCCGGGCTTGAAGCGGTGCACTTCGCCGGCAATGTCGCCGAAGATGCGCCGCGCATTGAGGAAGTAACGGTGCACCGAGCCCGAGAAGCGGTTCATATTGGAATCATCCATCCAGAACGACCACTCGGGCTCCGGCACGAAGATTTCGGCTCTGGCAAAGACCTTGGCACCGTCTTTGGTCTTGATGCCGTCGATGTGGTCGGGGTGGAAATGCGAGATGAGGATGATGTCGATATCGGCAGGTGCGACGCCCGCGACCTTGAGGTTGTCGAGCATCACGCCGGCGGTGTCGGCGATCTGGCCGGCGGTGCCGGTATCGATGAGGATCAGTCTCGTCCCGGTGTTGACCAGAAGCGCGGTGAAGCTGACCGGCAATGTGCGGGGTGGCAGGAACGCGGCGGCAAGCGCTGAGTCGACCTCCGCAGCCGAAGCGTTGCGCATAAACTTGTCGTCCATCGGCAGGTACCACGTGCCGTCGTAAAGAGCCGTCAGCTGGTAATCGCCGAGCCGGTAGCGATAGACGCCGGGCGCTTGCGCGTTCGCAGGTGGCGCCGCCGCCCTGCCGCGACGGGTCAGTGCAGCGGCGGTCGCGACGCCCATGAAAGCGCGGCGCGTCAAAGTTGGCATCGGTGTCTCGTCCTGCGCATCGGCCGGTCTCGTCAATGCAACACCGCAGCGGGCCGGCTATTCACGCCGCGACCGGGGCGACTATGATAGGCGAGGAGGGCGCGGGTGTGGCGAGGGACAGCGGGTGCGCTGGGTTGTCTTATCACTGATGATTTTGCTCAGCGGCTGCGTAACCGACAGCGAGCTCGAGCCGAGTGCGGCGCAACGCGAAGCGCAGTGGAACGCGCAGAACGTATTCCCGCAAAACTACAAAAAGGATTTGCTGGCGTTCTTGCGCACCTATCTGAACGATCCCAATCACATCCGTGAGGCCGGGGTATCGCCGCCGCAGTTGAAGAAGGCGGGGCCCGGCGATCGCTACGTCGCCTGCGTGCGCTACAACGCGCGCAACGAGAGCGGCAGATATGCCGGCGTGAAGGACGGCGCCGCCGTCTATGTGTCCGGTAAGCTCGACCGGTTCATCGACGGCAAGGAGGTGCAAAACTACTGCAAGGACGTCGCCTATGCGCCGTTCCCCGAACTGGAACGGCTCACGCGCTGAGCGCGGGCGCGCGTAAGCCGCCGGGCGGCGAGGCTCGGCGGCAAAAAAGTCAGAGAAAGAGGCCGAAAGTAAGCGCGGGCGCCGCGGTCACTTGACCTTGAGGTTCTCCGCGGATGTCTTCCCGCGATTCTCGACGAGCTCGTACTGAACGACTTGACCTTCATTCAACGTAGTCAGGCCGGCACGTTCAACCGCCGAAATATGCACGAAAACATCCTTACCGCCTTCCTGCGGCTGGATGAAGCCGTAGCCCTTCGTCGGATTGAACCACTTGACGGTGCCCTGCGGCATGCTTGATCTCCAGGGTAGTCACAAAGCGGCACAGTCTTGCACAACCGGCTTGGGCGTCACAAGGTCTCGGAACCGGTCAAATCGCCCATTTTACAGGCCGGACATCCCGGTGCCGGGTGAGAGATTTGAACTCCCGACCAACGGTTTACAAAACCGCTGCTCTACCACTGAGCTAACCCGGCTGTTCCGGTGACGGCTGAGAGCTATCAGCGTCGCAGCGAGCCGACAAGCACCTGCCTTGTGCCGGACGCCCGGCTTTGTGATGCCCGATCGCTTATACTTGCCAAGGGCGGCGCATGCCCGAGCTGCGGAGAGCATGAGCGTCGCAGCGTCCTGTCATCGGCACGACTGTCTTACCGACGCCGCGAGATTAACTTTAACGCGGCACACAAATCAGATGCGCTGATCCAGCGACGAGCAGGCGTGCTCAGCTCGTGCCTGCGATTAATGTTACCCCGCGATTGGCGCTGGGCCGGTAAAGCGTTCGTATAAAATGCGCTCGAAATTTTCGCAGCAAAACGTGTGGCATGCGCACGCTCTCGGTCATTGCTTTTGTCGTTCTCGGCATCGGCGCCGCCGCGGCCGCCGATCTGCCGCCCGTTCCCATCGAGCGTACCGTGATTCTGCACCATGTGCCGTATGGGGCGCGAACCGGTGCGCTGGTGATCTACGATTTCGAGCCGGGCGTGGTGGTGCGTGCCTATTGGCTGCCGCCGTGGCGGCATCGGCACTATTTCCCGTTCGGCGTTGACCGGTCCGCCGAAGTCAAGCGTGTGAGCGATGCGCCGCCGCAGCCGGCCGAAAGCTTCTATCGCTCTTGGTCGACGTGCGACATGTGCGAGCATGAACTGCCGCCGTTGCGCGCCCGCGACGAAGCGGAGCCGGATGAATTGCCCCCGCCCGCCAAGAAACGAGACAGGCCGTGAGCGTCATGCGCCTCTTCGTCATTGTCATTGCGGCGTTCGCAGTCGTCGGTCTACTGGGCGCGAGCGGTGCGCATGCACAATGGTATAGTTCCTATCCGCAGACGACCGCTTATCCGGCCTCGCCACAGCGGCCTTATGCGGTCGAGATCGCGCCGCACACCTATGTGATCCATAGGCCGCGCAAATCCAGCCGTGAACGCGAGCCAGCGCGGAGAATTGACGTCGTTCATACGCACAGCAAAAAGATCGTGCGCGAGAAACCCGTGGTGATCGAGCATGAGCGCCTGGTCGACGATCCGCCGCGCGTCATCGAGCGTCATATCAGCGAGGAAGCGGGCCGCGGTCTTCTTCGCACGCGGCGCGACATTGCGGACGAGGGTGAGGTTGTCGAGCCGGACGAGCATCCACCGCTGCGGCCAACCAAGAGCAGGAGTGCCGCGGATCGCGTCACCGAGGCGCATACCGAGCAGGTCCCAGTCGGCAAGCGCGTCATCAAGGCCGATGCCGAAATCACCATTCTCGGACCCGACCGCATGAGCATTCGCCTGTTCCGCAAAAGGCACGGTGGCGCCAAAACGGAAGTGCAATAGATTTTACTGTTCGTGGGACGCGAGCGGCGGGCCTAACGGTCCGCCGTTTCGTTTTGCACCGCCCGCCTGGCGATATAGAGCGACAAGGTCGCCGCGTTTGACACATTGAGACTCTTGATGCCGCCTGGCAGATCGATGCGCGCAACGTAGTCGCAGGTCGCCTTGGTCAACTGCCGCAGACCTTTGCCTTCGGCGCCCAGGACCAGCGCCAGCGGCGTCCGCAAAGCAAGAGCGCTCAGGTCGCTGTCGCCGCTCGAGTCGAGGCCGGCCACCAGGAACCCTCTGGCCTTGAGCGCATCGAGTCCACGCGCAAGATTCTGCACGTTCACGAGGGGCACCAGTTCGAGCGCGCCGGACGCCGCTTTGGCGAGCGCGCCCGTAGCTTCCGGGCTGTGGCGTTGGGTCGTGACAATCGCCGTTGCGGCGAAAGCGGCCGCTGAGCGAAGGATGGCACCGACATTGTGCGGGTCAGTGATCTGATCGAGCACCAGGACCATGCCTTTGGCCGGCACCTCTTCGATGGCTGGCGCTGGTAGGGGATCGGCTTCGAGATAGAGGCCCTGGTGCACAGCATCGGGAGCCAGCCGGTCGGCGATGGCTGCCGATCGCACAATGTCAGGTTTGGCAGTAATGCCTTCTTCCGCCAGACGCCGGGCGGCGTTCTCCGTCGCCAAGAGCTTGCGAACATGCCGAGCCGGATTACGCAGCGCTGCGGTGACGGTATGCCAGCCATAGAGCGCGGCTACAGCGCCTGAAGCACCGCGCAAGGCGTCGCGACGGGCGCGGACAAAACGCTCCCGTCGCTCCACCTGCTCGCGCGTGGCGCCCGGTTTTGCGCCGGAACGCGAGGGCCGGTGTGCCATGCTGTCCTTCGCTTAGCCGCCCGGGCCGAAAGCTGGAGCGGGTGAAGGGAATCGAACCCTCGTCATCAGCTTGGAAGGCTGTTGCTCTACCATTGAGCTACACCCGCAAACAGGGATCAATGCTCAGCCATCAGTAATCAGATTTAGCGTCGATGTCTTTCCGATTTCTGGCGCCCGATTACCGATACCTGGAATGGTGGGAGAGGTAGGACTCGAACCTACGAAGGCGTAAGCCAGCGGATTTACAGTCCGCCCCCTTTGCCGCTCGGGACACTCTCCCATCAGGATCGCTGCACTACCTGGAACGTGACGATGAACTGCCGCCTGGACCGATCGAGTGGGGGATTCGCGCGTTTTATGGGGAGCACCTGACCCCAAGTCAATGGAGGGGCCAACTACCGCTCTCGTCAGAAAGCCCCATATTACCAATCATTAGCCGGCCTTGCATTGAGCCGTTCTATAATGCATGACATCCGCGCGGCGGACCTCTAGGTTCGCCGCACCCGCTTTGAGGAGGAGTGTAGCTCAATGGCTAGAGCACCGGTCTCCAAAACCGGGGGTTGGGGGTTCGAGTCCCTCCACTCCTGCCAGACCGGCCGGCGTTGAGATTGAGAGAGCGAAAGATCAAGCAATGAGCGATCAAGCGCCGGCAGAGGTACGCCGCAAGCGGGTCAGCCCGTTCCGGTTTTTACAGGAAGTGCGCGAGGAGACGCGCAAGGTAACATGGCCGTC
>DASRDF010000141.1:0-38827 GCA_035652735.1 Pseudolabrys sp.
TGTCCTGCCCGACGCGGGCTCTTTTGCGCCATTCATTCCCGCAAAAGCAGGAAGCACCCACCACGAGCACTGAGCAACTTGCGCCACTTTTCGCTTGCGCGGGGACGTACAGGCGTGCGTCAGCCTCGCCGCCTTCCGCGGCGCGTATGTCCCATTGCCGACACGGCGCGAATCGCGCATCCCTTGCCATAATTGTCCCCGGCTCCTCGCGAGCGGGCTTCGTGCGGTTGCGCGCGTGAATTGCCACCCGCGGCGGCAAGCCTTCCGCCGTGTCCTGGGCCGCCTGTATTTTCAAGGCCCGTTATCGTGCGTGCAGCCCGCCGATGGCGGAAAGCGCCGGCGGGCCGGGCGCCCGCGGATGCAAAGGGGGTTTCACATGGCAAGCAGACGCAAGACACGAAAAGGCGGCAAGCGCGCAAAGCCGTCACGGCGCGGCAAGCGCTCCGACTCTGAGGAAACCATCAACATTATCGCCGGCATTCTGGTGGTGATCCTGATCGGCATCGGCGTCTACTATTACCAAACGACGACCACCACGCCGGTGAGCGCGCCGGCCGCAAGCACGATGTCGCCGGCGGCGCAGAAATAGAGCCCAGTCGGCCGTCAGCGAGGCGCGGGGCGGCGCGCGCTGACGCCATTCATCCGCCGTCGTGGGGCACGCATTCCGATGCCGACCTGGCTGATCGTCGTCGCCGCGGTGATCATGGCTTTGCCGTTCGGCTGGGGCCTCGGCGTTGCCGTTGCCGCAGCGATCGCCGGCCCGGAATTCGGCCAATTGCCGGCCCTCACGGTGCCGGTCGCACTCGTCGGTTCAGTCGTTTTCGCCCTCTCGCCGGTGGCGACACCGCGCGTGCGCCTTGCCATCATGGCCGGCGGCACGCTGGTCTTCGTGCTCCTTGCCGCGTTGATACCGTGATGGGCGCCGCGCGGGCGCTGTCAATGCGAGTGTTGCAAGAGGCCGAGCGCGGCCATCACCGCGGCGCCGACCACGATCAGCAGCCAGATATGGACGTGGTAGCCGAAGATCGCGGTTTCCCTGGTCATGAAGGCGGTGAGATGGTCCATGCGCGCCAATTTAACCGAATCGCGCGTAAACGAGGTGTAGAAAAAACGCGGGAATCAAACGCCAGCGTGTGTCGGCGGCGCCATCTCGCTGGCGAACGCATTTTTACGCGCGCTGCCGGTCGTTATCGATCGGGATCACCTGGCCGGAGATCGACTTTGCCGCGTCCGACGCCAGAAAGACCGCAAGCTGCGCGATGTCCTTGGGATCGATCATGGTCTTGATCGACTGCGCCGCCATCGCCTCGGCCTTGACCTCCTCCATCGAGCGGCCGGAAATCTGCGCGCGCCCGCGGAACACGCGCACAATACGGTCGCCCTCGACCGCGCCCGGCGCGATGGCATTGGCGCGGATGCCAAACTCGCCGAGCTCCAGCGCCAGCGTTTTGGTGAAGCCGATTACGCCCCACTTGCTGGCGGCGTAAGGCGAGCGGTTGGCAAAGCCGTAGCGGCCGGCGATCGATGACATGTTGATGATGCAGCCCGCATCCGATTGCTTCAAATGCGGGATGGCCAGGCGGGTGACATCGAACATCGCGGTGAGATTGACGGCCATCACTTTGTCCCAGTCGTCCGCGGGATATTGATCGACTGGCAGGGTCAAACCGGAGATGCCGGCATTGTTGATGAGCACGTCGATCCCGCCTAGCGCGGCGGCCGCTTCCGGCACCATGCGCTCAATCTCGGCGCGTCGGCTCATATCGCAGCGCCGCGCGATCAGACCGGCAATTTCCTTGGCCAGGTCGGCGAGCGCCGCTTCGTCAATGTCACAGACATAGACCTTGGCGCCGTTTCCCGCGAAAGCGCGCGCAAACTCGCGGCCGATGCCGGCGGCGCCGGCGGTGATGAGGACGCGTTGGGGCATATTCGCTCCATTCCGTTCGTCCCCGCGAAAGCGGGGACCCAGCGCTCTACCGCACCATACTGGGTTCCCGCTTACGCGGGAACGAACGCGAAGGGCTACTCCTCCGGCTCGGTGGTGAAATAGAGCGGATAGCCCTTGCTCTTGCCGAGCTCGGTGCCTTCCTTGGCCTTGGTGTCGGCAACGTCCTTGGTGAACACGGCGATGACGCAGGCGCCTTTCTGGTGCGCCGTCATCATCACGTTATAGGCCTGCGTCTCGTTCATGCGGAAGACGGCCTTGAGCACCTCGACGACGAACTCGCGCGGCGTGTAGTCATCGTTGAGCAGGATGACCTTCCACAGCTTCGGCCGCTCGGTTTTTGTCTTCGTCTTGGTGCGCGGCTTGACGACGGTCTGCTGGCTCATCGTGACCTCCGGCAACGCGCGATTATAGGCGTTGCCAGCATCCCCGCGGAAGCGGGAACGAGACCGTCATGCTAGGCCTTCTGCAATCTTTCAGGCGCGCACGTCCGCCGCCAGATCGGCGCGGCCTTCGCGCGTTGTCAGCCAGTTGTCGAGGCTCCATGGGCCCGGCCCCGCAAAGACGAAGTAGAAGAAAATAAAACAATAAAGGATGGCGCCCTCGCCGCGGTTGATAATCGGGAAGAAGCTGTGCGGCGCGTGGCTGATGAAATAAGCAAAGGCCATCTCGCCCGACATGATGAAAGTCGCCGCGCGTGTGGCGAGCCCGAGCGTCAACAAGGCGCCGCCAACGAACTCAATTGCTCCAGCGAACCAGCCGAGCGTGAGGAAGGCCGGCATCGCATTCGCCGTCGGAAAGCCGAAGAGTTTGGACAGCCCATGTTCGAAAAACAGCAGGCCGATAACGATGCGGACAATGCTGAGCACATAAGGCGCAAGGATCTTCAGACGGTCTTCCATGGAATGACTCTTTCTGCGGTGATGGTCGCGGGCCACGAAGGTGAGCGGCATGGCCAAATTATGAAACACCGTGCCGCCCGCGTTATGCCAACGGCACCGGACTGCAATCACGGCGGCGCTTCGGTGTCACGAATTCGTGACTTTGATTGCCGAGTCGGCGTTTTCTTCCACATCAATCGCAGATAGCTCGTCCCGGCGTCCCCGCGTCGCGCCATTCCGCCTAGGCGCACCGCGCAGCGCTAGAGTCGGCAACCGTAGAGTCGAATGTCCACGCGGCGTACGCTTTGTGGACGAGTTGTCCGGTTGCGCGAGATCGAGACGCATCCCGCCGGTGCCGGGACCTGTCACGAGGATCGAGGATCGGAGCGCGCACGCGACCTGCGAGCGAGACGAAAACGTGATCGGGTAGCGGCGCACGCCGCTGAAGTGCGGCAAAGTTTCAGGTACGTCAGGCTTGCTGCTTCAATCGTACGCGCGCCTCGTTCTAGGGTAACGGCCGACGTATGGGGGTCGGGGGCCTGACCGCTTTGGGAGGAGGCCCTGATGGAACTTGTCCGCGACACGGTAAGATTCGCGCGCTCGCGTCCCGTCGTCGAATGCGCCCAATGCGGCGAGCGTCTCTACGTTCCCGAATGGACCGAATACCGCGACGGCGGCCGCATCCTGCATCTGTGGGCCTGCGAGGCCTGCGGCTATTCGTTCGAAACCGTGGTGCGCTTCGCGGCCGCATAACGAGGCGCCCGCGCCCGGAAGCCGCTTGGGGAGAAGCCGCTTTCCGGATCGGACGCCGCAAAGCGTAAGGAGCCGGCTTAAAGCACACGCGCTCTCACCCACACGTCACGAAAACGGGCGATGCGGTGTTAAGCCGGCTCCTTGCCGCTGCAGGCGGTTTCACAGCTCGGCACAGGATGAGCGTTGCCCGGCGGCCACGCCTCGTAGGCGACCTTAGGCCGCATTGTCACCAGGCCGATATTCCAGGTTGACGAATCACGCCGTTCATGACGGATTGACAGGTGAATTGCAGTCACGCGGGCCGGCCGACAGGGGCGGCCCGTCCGGTGTTCCTCCCGCGTGGCGTTTAACTTTGGGCGGCTGCGAGGCCGCCCTTTTTCTTGCCGCCGGCCGGAGAACCGCAGCAGCGACAAATCTGCTAGGCGGCGACCGTCACAGCTTGTTCGGCTGCCGCGTCGGCCGCCGGTAGCGGGTCGATGGCCTCGATCAACTGCAGGAAGGCGCTGCCCGGCAGCGGCGGCGCGAACACGTAACCTTGCGCCGAACGCACGCCGAGCTCGCGCAGGTGTATCACCTGCTCGAACGTCTCTACGCCCTCGGCGACAATGTCCATGCGCATGTTGTGCGCCAGATCGATCAAACCCTCGACGATGGCTGTCGAGTTCCGGTCGGTGCCGATGGCGTCGACGAACATCTTGTCGATCTTGATGATGTCGACCCCGAGCTTGAGCATATAGGACAGGCCGCTGTGGCCGGTGCCGACATCGTCGATGGCGATGCGCACGCCCATGCCCTGCAGCGCGGCGATGGCCTGGCGGCATTCCGTCAGATTGTCGATCGGATCGCGCTCGGTCAGTTCCAGCACCACCTGCGACAATTTGATCGGCGAGGCGGAGAAAATCTTGCGCACGTCCTTGAGCAGACCCTGGTCGCTGAACAGCTTGCCGGTGAAATTAAACGACACTTTCAGCGATGGACGCCGGCCGATGGCCGCGCCCGCTTCGGCGCAGACGCGCCGCATCAGCTCGCGAGTCATATCGCGGATGAGCCCGCTTGATTCCGCGAGCGGAATAAAGGCAGCCGGCAGCACCAGCGTACCGTTCGGCTTCTTCCAGCGCACCAGCACTTCGGCGCCGCGCAGCTGACCGGAGTGGATGTCTACGATCGGCTGGTAATAAGGGATGAACTCGCCGGCCCGCAGCCCGCGCTCGATATCGGCCACGGGATTGCCGCGCGAGCGCCGCGGCATCAACCACATAATGACGGCGACAATAAGCACGATTGCGCCGCTCGCATAAATCCCGATCCAGCGCAGATCCGCCTGACCGGCGGCAACCTGCCCGCGCGGCGTGACGATCTGCGCCACGAAACGGAAACGGCCGGAGGATGCCTTGGCGGCAAAATCGTCGCGCGCCGAAACTGCCGAGGGTTTGCCGACCTGCCCGATCACGGTTCCGTGCTCAGTGGCGATCCGCGCGTAGCCATTGAAACGGCCACCTTGGGTCGAGACCTGCGGCAGAAACAATGACGCGGGCACCAGTGCGCCAAGCTCGTTTTCCCCGGCTTTGCGCCGCAAGCGCACCATGGAGCCGCCGTCACGCAAACGCGTCACGTCGAGAAAATAGCCCTGCGCGCCTGGCAATAACTCCGACGACATCACTTGCGGCTGCGACAATGGATTGCCGGTGCACATCGTGCGGCCGTCCGGCCCGATGACGGCAATTTCCTTGACGGGCGTGGTGTGGAACACCGCGCGGCGCATCGCATCGACATGGTCGGCGGAGCACGAATTCACGCCCTGCTCGGCCAGCGCGTCAAGCGCATGGATGGCATCGTCGACGCGGGATTCGGCAAGCGCGATGGCGCGTTTGGCCGCGGTGTCGACTTCCTCCTGCCCTTGCCGGTCGATGACGCCGCGCAGCCAGACGTCGAAGCCGACCAGAGGCGCGCCGGCGAGCATGACGCCGACAGCGATCGCAACGATATTTCGGCGCGTAAGATCGCGCGCAAAACGAGCCATGCTGGCGGCGGGCCGCACCCCTCCTGGTGTCGGAACACTCAAGCCATGCCGCCGTAAAGACCTCCTTAAGCTTAAAACGGATGGCGGCTATAACTGCCTAAAAGGGCGGCACGCGAAGCCGCTATGGTTAGCAGCGCGTTAACGGTAGAGCATCTCGGAGCGCGTGATGAGCTTCTTTCCTGGCAAAGACCCGCAAGCGGGCGACGCTTATGCCTGCGATGCGATCGCCCACGTGCTGGTCCCGCGGACGGTCGATCTCGGCGACGGATTTTCCGTGCGGCGGGCGCTGCCGTCGGCGCGCACGCGCATGGTTGGCCCTTTCATCTTCTTCGACCATTTCGGGCCTGCGGAATTCCGCGCCGGCCACGGACTCGACGTTCGGCCGCATCCCCATATCGGGCTGGCGACCGTCACGTATTTGTTCGAAGGCGAAATCATGCATCGCGACAGTCTCGGCACCGCGGCGCCGATCAGGCCCGGCGAGATCAATTTGATGACCGCGGGCCGCGGCATCGCTCATTCGGAGCGCACCGGGCCGGAGCTGCGCGCCAGCGGCGGTCCCATCCACGGGTTGCAGATGTGGGTCGCGCTTCCGGCCGCCAAAGAAGAGATGGAGCCGGCTTTCGTGCATCACGGCGTCGACGAATTTCCCTCGGTCCGCGACACCGACGTGTTCGGCCGCGTGGTGATCGGCTCGCTATACGGCGAGACGTCACCGGTCGCGACGACGCACGAAACGATATTTGCGAATATCGCCATGCGACCGGGCGCAACGCTGCCGCTCGACGCCGACCACGAAGAACGCGCGCTTTATGTGGTCGACGGCGCCATCGACATCGCCGGCGACAAGTTCGAGTCCGGACGGCTGCTGGTGTTCAAGCCCGGCGACAACATCACAGTGAGGGCTTTGAGCGACGCGCATTTCGTCATCTGCGGCGGCGCGCCGATGGACGGACCGCGTCACATCTGGTGGAATTTCGTCTCCTCGCGCAAAGACCGCATCGAGCAGGCCAAAGCCGAGTGGAAGGCCGGCTATTTCGGCAAAGTGCCGGGCGACGAAATCGAGTTCATTCCGCTGCCCGAAACCTAAGTGACGACTTCAATGCGGCCTCTAGCGGAGAGAGGCCGCCTCACGCCGCGACGGTCTCAAGAAACCCTTCGACTTCCTTGCGCAAATTGAGCGCAGCCTGGGTAACCGATTCCGAGGCGGACAGCGCCAGCGACGACCATTCCCGGGTCTTGGCAGCCTCCTGAAAGGCCTCCGTCAGCGCAGCCACGACGCGTTCGGCGCCATCCGCGGCACCGGCGGCATTGGCCGAGATCTCGGACGCCGCCGCGCTCTGTTGATGAACCGAATCCGATATGGCGACGGTGTTGGCATCGATGGACCCCATGCGGTCCTTTATCTTGCCGATCGACTGCACCGCCGTGCCGGTAAAGGACTGCACGCCGGCTATCTGCGCGGCGATCTCTTCCGTCGCCTTGGAGGTCTGCACGGCCAGCGATTTCACCTCGGCCGCGACGACAGCGAAGCCGCGTCCGGCCTCCCCCGCGCGGGCGGCCTCGATGGTTGCATTCAGCGCCAGCAGGTTGGTTTGACTGGCGATCGCACGGATCAGCTTGACGATGTCGCCGATCTGCCGCGCGGCGTTGGCCAGCAGCTCGATGTCCTTGTGCGCGGATTGCGCCTCGGTGACGGTCAAACGGACGACGTCGGCACTTTCGGTGATGCGTGTCGTGATCGCGGCGATGGCGTCGTTGAGAGCGCCGGCTGCGGCCGAAGCGCTGGCGACGTTGCGCGCCGCTTCGTTCGAGGTCTGCACCGCATTCTCGGTGCGCTGCGAGGCCCGTCCCGATGCTCCGGACAGATTGACGGCCGTCGCGTTCATCTGATCCGCGCTCTCGATGACGGTCTGCAGCAAGCGCTCCGATCTGGCGCGGAACTCAGCGATCGCGGCTTCCAGCCGCGCGCGCCGCTGCTCCCGATCCTGCAGTGTCATCCGCTCCTGCTCGGCCGCACGCCGCTGCGTGATGTCCTCATGCATGCCAATCCAGCCGCCGTCGCCGGTGGGATGATTGGTCACCAGCAGAATACGACCTCCGCTCGATTTGACCTCGTGCGTGATCGTGCGTCCCTCGCGAACCGACTGCAAGAATTGCTTACGGTATTCTTTGGGGTCACGCCCGAAAGTGCCCTTTGCGACACGTCTTGTCAGCACGTCGGAGAGCGTCGCGCCCGGGCGTACATCGTCGGAGCTCAAGTTGTACATCTCGTAGTACTGCGTGTTGCAGACTACCAACCGTTCGCTGGAGTCGAACATACAAAGCGCCTGCGGCATGCTATCGACGGCGGTCCGGTAATGATCGAGATCGCGTGCCTGACGGGCGATCAGAACGCCGCCGAGAACAACGGTGGCCGATAGCGACACGACGAACGCTGTGACGACGTCCAGGGCCGGCGTCGCCTGCGCTGATAAGAACCGCGCGATCGGGCCGTCGCCGAGCCACTTCAGTGCGGCGAAGGCGACAAAAAACACGACAAAGCCGGTGATCAACGCCAGCGCCGAAGCGCGCTTGAGATTTAGCGAATAGAACATACCGGCGAGTCCGCTTGAGAACGGCACGGCGAGATTAGGCGCGACGGGTTCTTTTAGAGTTAACAATCGTTAACGAAATATTGCCGGGGCGGCGGCGGCAGTAATTCGTGCGGCGTCAGCCGATGGCGCCGATGCGTCCCGACGGCGATAGGATAGCGACTACTGCTTCGGCAAATCCAACCGGATGTGCAGCTCCTTGAGCTGCTTCGAGGTGGCCTCCGACGGCGCCCCCATCATCAGGTCTTCCGCCTTCTGGTTCATGGGAAAGAGCACGACTTCGCGCAGGTTTTCTTCGCCCGCAAGCAGCATGACAATGCGGTCGATGCCGGGCGCGATGCCGCCGTGCGGCGGCGCGCCAAGCGAGAGCGCGTGCAGCATGCCGCCGAACCTTTTCTCCAGCTCGGATTCCGGATATCCGGCGATGGCAAACGCCTTCTTCATCACCTCCGGGCGGTGATTGCGGATGGCTCCGGACGACAATTCCACGCCGTTGCAGACGATGTCGTACTGAATTGCTTTGATGCTCAGCAGCTTGTCCCGGTCGTTCGGATCGAGCGCGAGGAAATCCTCCACGCCCATGTTCGGCATCGAGAACGGGTTGTGAGAAAAGTCGATCTTTTTCTCCTCCTCGTTCCACTCGTACATGGGGAAATCGACGATCCAGCAGAACTCGAAGCGGTCCTTGGCAATGAGGCCAAGCTCTTCCGCCACCTTGGTGCGCGCCGGACCGGCGAACTTGGCGAAGATTTTCGGATTGCCGGCGACGAAGAAGCAGGCATCCCCGATCCCGAGCTTGAGCTGATCGGCGATCTGCTTGGTGCGCTCCGGTCCGATGTTCTTGGCGAGCGGCCCGGCGCCCCCTTCCTCGCCCTCGCGCCAGAAAATGTAACCTAAGCCGGGCTGGCCTTCGCCTTGCGCCCATGAGTTCATGCGGTCGCAGAAGGCGCGGTTGCCGCCGCCTGGCGCCGGGATTGCCCATACCGCATTGCCGGGTCCCTCCAAAATCTTGGCAAAGATCTTGAAACCGGAGCCGCGGAAGGCCTCGCTCACGTCCTGCATCACGAGCGGATTGCGCAGGTCGGGCTTGTCGGTGCCGTATTTCGATAACGCTTCGGCATAGGGGATGAGGGGAAATTTCGCCGTGACTTTTTTGCCCTTTGCAAACTCCTCGAACACGCCGCGGATTACGGGCTCGACGGCGGCAAAGACGTCGTCCTGGGTGACGAAGCTCATCTCCAGATCGAGCTGATAGAACTCGCCCGGCGAGCGGTCGGCGCGCGCGTCTTCGTCGCGAAAGCAGGGCGCGATCTGGAAATAGCGGTCGAAGCCGGCGACCATGATGAGCTGCTTGAACTGCTGCGGCGCCTGCGGCAGCGCGTAGAATTTTCCGGGATGCAGGCGCGAGGGCACCAGATAATCACGCGCGCCCTCCGGCGAGGACGCGGTCAGGATCGGCGTCTGGAATTCGAAGAAGCCGGCCTCCTTCATGCGCCGCCGGATCGAGTCGATCACGCGCCCGCGCAGCATGATGTTGTTGTGCAGCTTCTCGCGCCGCAAATCGAGGAAGCGATATTTCAGCCGGATCTCTTCGGGGTAGTCCTGCTCGCCGAAAACCGGCATCGGCAGTTCGGCCGCGGCGCCGAGCACTTCGATCTCGGAGATGTAGACCTCGACTTGCCCGGTCGGCAGGTCGGGATTTTCTGTGCCCGGCGGGCGCTTGCGCACCTTGCCGTCGACGCGGATCACCCATTCCGAGCGCAAAGTCTCGGCGAGCTTGAACGCCGGACTGTCGGGATCGGCGACCACTTGCGTGATGCCGTAATGGTCGCGCAAGTCGATGAACAGCACGCCGCCGTGATCGCGGATGCGGTGACACCAGCCGGACAGCCGCACCGTCTTGCCGATATCGCTCTCGCGCAATTCGGCGCATTGGTGTGTGCGATAGCGATGCATGGATTTGGCAGTTCCGGCGATTCTGAGCGGAATGAGGCGCGCGCGAAAAGCGCATGGAGGGCACGCTTTGTCAAGGCAAGCGGCTCGACAGACGCGGCGCAATCTGCACACTCAAAGCGCAATGCCGACCACGAAGCGCTCGAAAACGCCCAAGCCGGTTACCAGCGAAATGTCGACCGCCGAGGCGACGGTGGGGAGCCTTCTCGCCCACGGCATCGGCACTGTCTACGCCCTGCCCGGCGTGCACAACGACCATCTCTTCGACGCCTTCCATTGTGCCGGCGCGGCCTTGCGCGTCATCCATACGCGCCACGAGCAGGGCGCAGCCTACATGGCGCTCGGCGCGGCGCTGGCGACGGGCAAGCCGCAGGCCTATGCCGTGGTGCCCGGCCCCGGCCTGCTCAATTCGGGCGCGGCGCTGCTCACCGCCTACAGCATGAATGCGCCGGTGCTGGCGCTGATCGGGCAGATCCCGGCCAAAGCCATCGGGCGCGGGCTCGGCCACCTGCACGAAATTCGCGACCAGCACGGTATCATCGCGCGGCTGGTCGACCATTGCGCGCGCATCGACGGACCCGCCGAAGCGCCGGCGAAGGTCGCGCGCGCCATCCGCTTTATGCACGGCGGGCGGCCGGGGCCCGCTGCGCTCGAATGCGCAATCGACGTCTGGAGCCGGCGCGGACGCGTTGCCGCCATCGTGCCGCCGCGGCCCGTGCCGGCCTCGCGCATTGACGATGACGCCGTGCTGCGTGCGGCAAAGCTGCTGGCAAAAGCCAAGCGCGTGCTCATCGTCTGCGGCGGCGGCGCGCAAGACGCCTCACCCGAAATAACGCTCATCTCCAGCATGCTGCAGGCGCCGGTGCTCGGCTATCGGCGCGGCCGCGGCGTGCTCGACAGCCGCGATCCCTTCAGCGTCACGCTGCCGCTCGGCCGCGATTTGTGGGGCGAGGCCGACGCCGTGCTCGCGGTCGGCACGCGCCTGCTCTATCCGCTGACCCATTGGGGTATCGACGGCAATCTGCAAATCGTGCGCGTCGATGCCGACAAAGACGAGCCCGCGCGGCTGCACAAGCCGAAAGTCGCGCTCATTGGCGACGCCGCACCGGTGCTACGCAAGCTCATCGACGCACTTGCCCTCGTCAATCCGCGCCGCCCCTCGCGTCGCGCCGAAATGGAAGAGCGGCAGGCCAAATGGCGCACGCGATTGCGCGACAAACTGGCGCCGCAGCTCGCCTTTCTCGACGCCATCCGCGCCGAGCTGCCGGAGGACGGCATTTACGTCGACGACGTCACGCAGATCGGTTTTGTCGCGCGCATCGCCATGCCGGTGTACAAACCGCGCACCTTCCTATCGCCCGGCTATCAGGACAATCTCGGCTGGGGCTATGCGACGGCGCTGGGCGTGCAGCATGCCCGGCCCGACGTGCCCGTGCTGTCGGTCGCCGGCGACGGCGGCTTCCTCTACACCGGCAACGAACTCGCCACCGCCATGAAGCACGGCATTCCGTTGACCGCGGTCGTCTTCACCGATGACGCCTTCGGCAATGTCCGCCGCATCCAGGAGCGGCAATTCGGCAACCGGCTCATCGCCTCCGACCTTTCCAATCCCGACTTTGTCGCCTACGCCGAGAGCTTCGGTGCGCACGGCGTGCGCGCCCGCACGCCTGCAGAGCTTAGCCAGGCGCTGCGGCATAGTTTCGCGCGGCGCGAGCCCACGCTCATCGAAGTGCCGGTCGGCCCGCTGCCCAGTCCGTGGGAGTTCATCCACATGCCACGCCTGCGCGGCCGGTAAAGGCGGTTGCCATGCACAAGCCGGATCGGGTTAGTGTGCCGCTGACGATGCAGCCGATCACGACCACTGTGGAACTCGCTAAAGCCTGCGCGGCCATGGCGAAGCATCCTTTTGTCACCATCGACACCGAATTCCTGCGCGAGACCACGTACTATCCACTGCTCTGCGTTGCGCAAATGGCGAGCGCCGACGATGCGTTTGTCGTCGATGCGCTGGCGCCGGGCATCGATCTGGCGCCGTTCTTCGATTTGATGGTGAACGAGAAGGTGATGAAAGTCTTCCACGCGGCGCGCCAGGACGTCGAAATCGTCTGGCACATGGCGCAGAAGATCCCGCACCCGATTTTCGACACGCAAGTGGCCGCCATGGTGCTCGGCTACGGCGATTCGATCTCCTACGACCAGCTGGTGCAGCGGATCACCGGCGACACGCTCGACAAATCGCACCGTTTCACCGACTGGACGCGACGCCCGCTCTCCGATGCGCAGATCGCTTATGCGCTCTCCGACGTGACGCATCTGCGCGCGGTCTACGAGAAACTTGCCGACGATCTGGAGAAGCGCGCGCGCGTCAACTGGGTCGAGGCCGAGATGAACGTGCTCACCTCGCCCGACACCTACCGCATGGATCCCGAGCGCGCCTGGGAGCGGCTGAAAAGCCGCGTGCGCAAGCCGAAGGAGCTTGCCGTGCTGATCGAGATCGCCGCGTGGCGCGAGCGCGAGGCGCAGACCCGCGACGTGCCGCGTTCCCGCGTGCTCAAAGACGACGTGCTGGCCGACATCGCCGTGCAAGCGCCGACCACGATCGAGCGGCTCGGGCACCTGCGCTCGCTGCCAAAGGGCTTCGAGCGCTCGCGCTGGGGGGCCGACATTATCGACGCCGTCAAGCGCGGCCTCGCGCGCGACCCGAAAACCTTGCCGCAGCTTGACCGTTTCCGCCCGGCGCCGAAGGGCGCCGCCACCGTCGAGCTACTCAAGGTGCTGCTGCGCATGACCGCCGAACAGCACGGCGTAGCTGCCAAGGTGATTGCGACGGTGGACGACCTCGACCGCATTGCTGCCGATGACGATGCCGACGTGCCGGCGATGAAAGGCTGGCGGCGCGAGCTGTTCGGCGACAAGGCCCTGGCGCTCAAACGCGGCAAGCTCGCGCTCGCGGTCGCGCGCGGGCGCGTCGTGACCGTCGATAACGAGCAGAGCGGAACAAAGTGATGTTTTTGCCACATGGACTTCGCCGGTCTCCGCAAGGATAATTTTGCTGCCGGACAACGTCGCGGGTTCGCCGACCATGCTGCCTGTTTTTCTCGTCGTCGGTTGGGTGATCGCGCTTGGCTGCTTGCTGTTCCTCGCTGCGGAAACGGCGGGCAAGCGGCTGCGCAAGGCGCCGCTCGGCAAAACCGACAGCCATAATCGGGCTGGGTGGCGCCGCCATTTCGCGGCCAAAGCTCCGCCACCGGCATTTCTTGACACCGCGGCAGCGCCGGAGGGGCGCGCCTCGAAAGAGGAGCGCCGCGGTTTGCGCGTGCTGGGTTATGCGACCCTGTTTGTGTGGGAAATCTATTGGCTATCGGAAGTCTACGAGCGCTTGACGACCAGCGCCAATCCCTGGCAGCTCCCCTATGTCATGCTGCTCATCGTCCTCGTCGGCATTCCGCTCGCCGTTTATTTCCTGGCGCGGCGGATGCTTGCTTAAGGCTTACGCATCGATCTGCGGTTCGCGCCCGATCAGGCGCGCGAGTTGACGCAGGCGATTGAACAGCCGCTCGTGGCGCAGCCGCGCGAACTTGCCCGGCAGGCTGAGCACCAATTTGCCGCGACGCACGAGCAGCGGTGTTTTGGTCAGGACACCGCTTTGGCCCGCCGTGAGCAGATAGGCCACGCGCATCGCCGCGCCGAGAATCCGGGCCTGATTGAGCAGGCGCGGCGATGCGAGTTCACGCAACCGCGGCGACAGGTCCTCTTCATTGAGCCCGGCATGACGGAAGTAAACTGCCAGCGCGAGATAGGCGCGGCCGGGATGATCGATGGCGATGAAGGCGCCGTTGGCCACGATGTTCATCGACTGCTCGCCGCGATAATCGGGGTGGGCGCGCCAGCTAATATCGCCCAATAGGCAGGCGGCGTGGCGCAGACGCCGCTCCTCCGCGGTCTCCTCGATGCCGGTCGAAGCCATGAAGCGGTCGGTCCAGGCGATCAGCTCCTCGCCATGACGCGGCGAGCGGGAGCGCAGCACATTGAGGTCATCGGCGGCCTGAATGAGCGGGTCGCGGCCGCGCTCGCTCTCCTTGAGCAAAGAATAGAGCAACCCCTCGCGCACGCCGAGGACCGAAACGACGACGTCCTTCGGGTTGATCGCCCGCACCAGATGTTCCAGGACCAGCGCCGCATAAGCGAGGAGGGGGCGTCGCGCGGCATTGACCACTTCGATCTTGGAGAGCGTCTCGGCATCCACCCGGTGCACCAGGCGCGAGAACTCCAGCGCCTCGCGCGCCGGCATGCTGTAGTTGTGCATGATGTGAAACGGGTAGCCGACCTGCCACATGTGCAGCCGCGCCAGCGCACGCCAGGTACCGCCGACGGCGTAGAAGGCGCGCCCCTCGCCTTGCTTGAGCAGATCCAGATCATCGAGCGCCGTCTGCACGATGTTTTCGGCCCTTTTGATCGACTTGCCGGCGAGATCCTGCAAAGCGAGGCCGCCGAGCGGCAGTGTGAGGCCGGCGCGGACGCGACCGCGGCGCACGTCGACGAGTTCGAGCGAGCCACCGCCGAGGTCGCCAACGATGCCGTCCGCCTCGTACATGCCCGAAATGACGCCAAGCGCGGTAAGCTGGGCTTCGCGATTGCCCGATAGGACAGTAATCGGCGTGCGGCAAATGCGCTCCGCCTGAGCGATGAAGCCGCGGCCATTGCGCGCGTCACGGCAGGCCGCCGTGGCAATCGCCCAGATGCGGCGCACATGCAGGATATCGCAGAGCGAGCGGAAGCGGCGCAGCGCGGTCAGCGCCGTCGCCATCGCGTCGTCCGCCAACAGGCCGGTGGTCTGCACCTGCCGGCCGAGGCCGGCCAGAACCTTCTCGTTGAAAATCGGCGTCGGCGCGCGCCGCAGGGCCTCGTAGACGACGAGTCGCACGGAATTCGAACCGATATCGATGACGGCAATCGGCGGACCGTAGTCGAGACGGCCTTTCGGCGCGCCGACCGACGAATGCTTACGCGCCTTGGACAAGGCGGCGGACGAGGCTGCGGGGCGACGACTCTTTGAGCGACTTGCCACGGCCCGACAGGCTCGGGTTGGTCATGAAATATTTGTGGGCGTTGAAGGCTTCCTCGCCCGGCGCCGCCTTTATGCGCGTGGAGGAGCCGTCGGGCAAGAGCGTCCAGCTTTGCTCGTTATCCTTGAAGTTCGCCACCATGATCTGACCGAGCACCTGCTCGTGCACGGTCGGATTGAGAACCGGACAAAACGCCTCCACGCGCCGGTCCAGATTGCGCGGCATCATGTCGGCTGAGGCGATGTAGACCGCCGCTTTGGGATGCGGCAACGCATTGCCGGCGCCGAAGCAATAGATTCGTCCATGCTCGAGAAAACGGCCGACAATGGACTTCACGCGGATATTGTCCGAGAGCCCGGGAATGCCCGGTCGCAAGCAGCAGATACCGCGCACCACCAAATCGATCGGCACGCCGGCGCTCGATGCGTCATAGAGCGCATCGATGATGCCAGGATCGACCAGAGCGTTCATCTTCATCCAGATCGCCGCCGGCTTGCCGGCTTTGGCGTTGGCAACTTCTTGGCCGATGTGATCGAGGACGCGCTTGCGCAAATTGATGGGCGAAATCGCCATGCGCTCGAGCTCGGCGGGCTCGGCATATCCGGTGATGTAATTGAACACGCGCGCCACGTCGCGGCCTATTGCCGGCGCCGCGGTGAAGAAAGACAGGTCCGTGTAGAGGCGCGCCGTGACCGGGTGGTAATTGCCGGTGCCGACATGGACGTAAGTCGCCAGCGCGCCGGCCTCGCGCCGCACGACCAGGGAGAGCTTGGCGTGCGTCTTCAGCTCGATAAAGCCGTACACGACTTGTGCGCCGGCGCGCTCGAGATCGCGCGCCCAGCGGATATTGGCCTCCTCATCGAAGCGCGCTTTCAATTCGACCAGCGCGGTGACCGATTTCCCGGCTTCGGCCGCTTCGACAAGCGTCTTGACGATCGGAGATTCGGCTGAAGTGCGATAGAGCGTCTGCTTGATGGCGACCACATTGGGATCGCGCGCGGCCTGCTGCAGAAACTGCACCACCACGTCAAAAGACTCATAAGGGTGGTGCACCACCAGGTCCTTCTGGCGGATCGCCGCAAAAGCATCGCCGCCATGGTCGCGGATGCGCTCGGGGTAGCGTGGATTGTACGGAACGAATTCGAGGTCCGGACGGTCGACGCGCGTCAGCTGATTGAGATCGTTGAGCGCGAGCACACCGTCGACCAGGAACACCTCGTCGTCGGCCACTGCCAGCGCGCGCTGAACGAATTGGCGTAGCTCCTGGGGCATTCTGGCATCGACTTCGAGCCTGATAACGGAGCCGCGGCGCCGCTGTTTGAGCGCGGTCTCGAACAGCCGCACCAGGTCTTCGGCCTCTTCCTCGATTTCCACCTCGGAGTCGCGGATGGCCCGGAAGCCGCCCTGCCCTTTCACCGTATAACCAGGAAAAAGGCGGCTGATGAACAGCACTGTCGCCTCTTCCAGCGTCATCAGTCTGACATCGCGATCGTTACCGCTGGGCAGCTTGATGAAGCGATCGATCTTCATCGGCATGCGGATAAGCGCGTTCATCGCCTTGCCGTCCTTGCTGCGCGCGAGTTGCAAAGCGAGCGAAAGACCGAGATTGGGAATGAAGGGAAACGGGTGCGCCGGATCGATGGCGAGCGGCGTGAGCAGCGGAAAAACGTGCGACAGAAAATACTCTTCGAGCCAGATTCGCTCGTGCTTCTTCAACTGCGGCCCTTCGATCAACGCAATTCCGGCCGCCGCAAGCTCCGGGCGCAACTCGATCCAGCGCTGCTGCTGATCATGGGCGAGTTGCGACACCGCCTCGCCGATGCGCGCAAGCTGCTCGTTCGGGGTAAGCCCGTCCGGGCTCGGCACAGGGATACCTTGGCGCACTTGGCCCTTGAGGCCGGCGACGCGCACCATGAAGAACTCGTCGAGATTATTGGCGGAGATCGAGAGAAAGCGCACGCGCTCGAGCAGCGGATGGTGTGCGTTGGCGGCCTCTTCGAGCACCCGGCGGTTGAAATGCAGCCAGGAGAGCTCGCGATTGATGAAACGTTGCGGGCTCAATCGAAGCGCCGGCGCCGGCGGAGATGACGCCTTTTCCTCAGCGGGCGCAACAGCTTGTTCAGGGCTCGCCATGACAACTCAAGTATATCGGTCAGCAGCCAAACGCGACCGCTGAATAACAGTTCAGCGCCCGTCTACCCCCGTCAAGCGAGGGCTAAACCTGAAATAGCTCCGCCGCTAGCGCACGTGTGACCGGCCGCTGCTGCCGTATCGCCTCCTCGTCGAGCCGGGCGATTGCCAGCCCGGCGGCGGCAAACGAGCGCTCGATGCGCGTGGCAAGATAATTGACGAGGGCCTCGTCGACCGCCATTTGCCGGTCGGCTGCCAGCTTAACGAGAACTGCGCGCAGCAGCGCGTCGTCGGGCGCGTCAAGCGTCACCGCCGGAACCGCGCGCAGCCGCGAAGCAAGATCGCCGATCGTTACCGGTAGCGCCGTCAGCGCCTCGCGCGCGGTAATCAGCAAAAAACTGCGCTCTTCGCGTGCCAGATTGAGTAGATGGAACAGTGCAGGCTCATCGATGTCCGATGAATCGAGATCCTCCAGCACCAGCGCGCCAGTGGCGAGCGCTGCCGGAAGATCGCCGCGAGCGAGGAGACTGGCCGAGAGGACGCGCGCCCCCGAGGCCTCCGCCCAGATGGACGCGAGGTGGGTCTTGCCCGCGCCTTCAGGCCCGACCAGCGCCATGACCCGGTCCGGCCAATCGGGCCAGCGCTCGATCAGCGCAAGGCCGGCGGCATTGGAGGGACCGGCGAGAAAATCGTCGCGCGCAAAGCTTTCCGCATGATCGAGCGCCAGCACCAGCTGCCGCGGCGTCACCGCGCGGTTCATGCGCCGCCGCCGGTATAGAGCGCGCTCTCGCGGTAACGCCGCAGGCCAAAGCGCGCGAGCACGCCGATGGTCGCGGCCATCGGCACGGCGACCAGCAGTCCGACAAAGCCGAACAGATAGCCGAAGGCGAGCAGCGCGAAAATCACCCACACCGGATGCAGCCCGACGCTCTCGCCAACGAGCTTGGGCGACAGCAGATTGCCTTCGAGGAACTGCCCGACCAGGAAAATGCCAAGGACGACGAGGATCGGCGTCCAGTGCGGCCAGAACTGCGCAATGGCGACGCCGAGACCGAGCACCAGGCCGGTCATCGACCCCACATAAGGGACGAAGGTGATGAAACCGGAGATAAGGCCGATGAGCAGACCGAAATTGAGCCCGCTGATCGTAAGCGCCACGGCATAGAAGGAGCCGAGGATCAGACAGACGGCACTCTGTCCGCGCACAAAACCGGCGATCGCGGCGTCGACTTCGCGCGCCAACGCCCGCACGGTGTCGCGGTGATTGACCGGCACGGCGTTGTCCACCGTGCGCAACATGCGATGCCAATCGTAGAGCAGATAAAACGCCACCACCGGCGTCACCACCACCAACGAGAACAATGACACCAGCGCCCGCCCGCCCGACCACAACGACTTGAGAAATGCGGTGAGCCAGCCGACGCCTTGGCTCACCAGATCGCCGATGCCTTTTTCCGGATTGAACCCGGCGCCAACCAACTTGCTTACCCACGGCCGGCTTTGGTCGCTGAGCAGCCCCTGCAATTTGGTGACATAACCTGGGATGTTGTCGATGAAGGATGAGAGCTGCCCGCCAACGATCGGCGCCACCAGCAGGATCAGATAGACAAAGGCCAGCACGGCAACGGTGATGATCAGCAGCGACGCTACGAGCCGACTGACGCCCATCTTCTGCAGGCGGTCGGTGAACGGCGCCAGAAGGTAGGCGATGGCCAAACCGGCGACAAAGGGCAACAAGATGTCGCTGAGCAGCCAAAGTGCCAGCACAAATACCGCGAGCACCGCGAGCCAGAACAGCATCTGGTACTGGAGCGCAACGCCGCCGGCAGGCATGCGACGCACACGCGCGCGAGGAAGCGGAGAACTCATGGTTTGGCCACAACCGTATTCATGTGGCGGACCCACTCCCGCACATAAGCGGCGATGGATAACAGGGTCAGGGCGGCGACAAATCCCATCAGCACGTCAGTGACGGCTCCGGCCGGAAGGCGGAAGCCGAGCGATCCGAGCACCACGCAGGCAAAGGCGATCTGCGCCACGGTGTTGAGCTTGGAAACCAACAGCGGCTTTACTTTGACCGGGCTGCCGATCAGCCAAGACAGCATCACCGCGCCGACGATCATGATGTCGCGCGAGACCACCAGAATCACCAGCCAGCCGGGGATGATCTCCTTGATGCCGAGGGTAACGTAGATCGACACGATGAGCGCCTTGTCGGCCAGCGGATCGAGATAAGCGCCGAGTTCGCTGGTCATGCCAAAGCGCTTGGCGATGAACCCATCGACGCCGTCGCTCACCCCCGCCGCCAGGAACAAGGCGAAGGCGAGCCCCATGGCGCCGGAATAAATCGCCCAGACCACGATCGGCACCAACAGGATGCGCCCCACTGTGATGAGGTTGGGAATACTCAAAGAGGCCCCGGGTCACTTATCGTTTCGGCGGAGTATAACGGCGGGCGGAGCATTGCGCGACTTGCGATTTCCACGTAGGAGGCGCGCGAACGGGGAACGGTATGGCGGACAAGGAGCGCGGCTTAACTTACGCGCAGGCCGGCGTCGATATCGACGCCGGCAACCGCATGGTGGACCTGATCAAGCCTTTGGTTCGCTCCACTGCCCGTCGCGGCGCGGATGCCGAAATCGGCGGCTTCGGCGGCCTCTTCGACCTCAAGAGCGCCGGTTTCAAAGACCCCGTGCTGGTCGCGGCGACCGATGGCGTCGGCACAAAGGTGAAGATTGCCATCGAAACCGGGCGGCATGCCACCATCGGCATCGATCTCGTCGCGATGAGCGTCAATGATCTCGTGGTGCAAGGCGCCGAGCCGCTGTTCTTCCTCGATTATTACGCGTGTGGAAAACTCGCCCCGGAGGCGGGCGCGGCGGTCATCGCGGGCATTGCCAGCGGCTGCAAGGAAGCCGGCTGCGCGCTGATCGGCGGCGAAACCGCGGAAATGCCGGGACTGTACAGCGGCGCTGATTATGACCTGGCCGGCTTTGCCGTCGGCGCCGCCGAACGGGGCGAGCTTCTACCGCGCGCCGACATTGCGGAAGGCGACATCGTCATCGGCCTGCTCTCGTCGGGGCTACACTCCAACGGCTACTCGCTGGTGCGGAAGGTCGTGGAGAAAAGCGGAATCTCTTGGAGCGCACCCGCGCCTTTCAGGCGCGAGGCGACGTTGGGCGAGGCAATCCTGACGCCGACGCGAATTTACGTGAAATCCTGCCTTGCCGCCATCCGCGCGACCAGGGCGGTCAAGGGCCTCGCGCACATCACCGGGGGCGGCTTTCCCGACAACATCCCGCGCGTCCTGCCGAAAGGCCTCGGCGCGCGGATCGATCTCGGCAACATCCCCGTGCCGTCAGTATTCAAATGGTTGGCGCGCGAGGGCGGCATCGCTCAAAATGAAATGTTGCGTACGTTCAACTGCGGCATTGGCATGATCGCAATCGCAGCTCCGGGACAGGACGAGGCAGTTGCCGATGCAATGGCGAACAGCGGCGAAAACGTCGTTCGTCTCGGCGAGGTGATTGCGGCTGCGGACGGCACGTCGCGCGTGCAATATTCCGGAAAGCTCGATCTCGCCGGGTGAAGATATGGCAAGGACTCGCGTCGCCGTTCTCATCTCTGGCCGCGGTTCGAACATGGCGGCGCTGATCGAGGCGGCGAAGGACAAGACCTATCCCGCTGAGATCGCCGCGGTCGTGTCGAATGTGCCGGGTGCCGGCGGGCTGCAGATTGCGCGAGCAAACGGCATCGCGACCGAAATTCTCGACCACAAGCCGTTCGGCCGTGACCGCGCCGCTTTCGAGGGCGCCTTGCAAACTGTCCTCGAAAGACATCGCATCGAACTTCTCTGCCTCGCCGGGTTTATGCGGATTTTGACGCCGTGGTTCGTTGCACAATGGCCGAACAAAATCCTCAACATCCACCCCGCCCTGCTGCCTGCGTTCAAGGGGCTCGACACGCACAAACGGGCCCTGCAGACCGGCGCGAAAATGCACGGCGCGACCGTGCATTTTGTGGTGCCGGAGATGGATTCCGGCCCCATCATCATGCAGGGCGCGGTGGCGGTGCGGCCGGATGACACCGAGGCAGCCCTTGCCGCACGCGTGTTGGCGATCGAGCACACAATATATCCCGCAGCCCTCAAGCTGGTGGCCGCGGGCCGCGTTCGCGTCGAACACGACCGCTGCCTGATCGACGGACAACCCGTTCCCGATAGCGGCAGCCTCGTTGCGCTGTGAATTTCGCGCTGCACCAATCAATCAATGTTGAATAGACGTGCGGCGGCTGGTGTTATTGCTTTTCGGCAGACACGCCGGACGCGGCGCGTCGCTCAAGTAGGGGGAAATGCCATGGTCAAAGGCGAAGCTAAGCTGCTTTATCCGGGACTCGCGAGCTTCTATGCAACGTGGACGCCGATCGCCACCACGTTCGTGCGCGTCGTCGTCGGGGTCATGTTTCTGGTGCACGTGTCGGGCAAATTCAAAATCGGCGCCGCTGCGGTGGCTGCAAACATCATGGCCAAGAACGGCATCGAGCCCTCATTGCTGTGCGCTTATGTCGTCATGTTCCTGGAGGTGGTCGGCGGAGCGTGTCTGATCATCGGCCTGTTCACTCGGTTCTTCGCGGCGGCCCTTGCCATCGAAATGCTGATCGCTCTGTTGTTCGTGCATCTGCCGAGAGGCTATGCGGCAAGCGGGGGCGGTTATGAATACGTCCTGCTGATCGGTGCAGTCTGCTTCCTCATCGCCATTCGCGGCGGCGGCCCCTACTCGGTCGACCACTATATCGGCAAGGAACTTTAGACTCTGCCGGCCGAGCGCGCGCGGTTTAGCCGCGCGCGCTTTTGCGTATCCAGACCTTGTTGTCGTGGAAAGCCGCCCCGCCATAAGGCGCGATCGGGTCGGCGCCGGTTAGGGAGTTGATGCCACAGCCGTCTTCGTAGGCGGAGTTCGGCCAGATCGATTCCGCAATCAGCACGCCGCGCCGGACGCCATCGAACAATTTGGCGTGCAGACGTACCTTCCCTCGTCTATTGCCCAGCATGACGTAATCACCGTCGCCGATACCCTGCTCGCGCGCGTCGTCGGGATGGATCATGACCGTCGGCCGCTGCTCCTGCGCCAGCGATGTCGGCGTTTCATTGAAGGTCGAATTGAGGAACCCGCGCGCCGGCGATGTCGCGAGCCGGAACGGGTGCTCATCGTCCTGTTCCTCGATCGAGGTCCAGTGATCGGGCATGCGCGGCATGCTTCCAATCGGACCGCTTTTGTAAGGACTGCGGAACGGCACGTTCTGCCAATCGGGCTGGAAGCGGAATTTGCCATCCGGCCAATTGAAGCCGGTGAGAAAATGCGATTGCGCGAATGGCGGCTGGCAATCGATCCAGCGGTCACGTTCCAGCTCGGCAAACGACCCACGATTCGACACGCGGAGCATTTGATCGATGAGTTCCCGCGGCGTCATCTCGAAGCCGGGGTGCCGGGCGCCCACGCGCTTGGCCAGCGCGCAAATGACCTCGTGGTTGTTGCGACACTCGCCCGGCGGCTCGACCAGTTTCGGACCCAGGATGAGGTATTGATGCCCGCCCCCGCGATAGATGTCGTCGTGCTCGAGGAAGGTCGTGGCCGGCAGCACGATGTCGGCCATACGCGCCGTTTCCGTCATGAACTGCTCGTGCACGCAGGTGAAAAGGTCGCTGCGCGCAAAACCGGCTTTCACCTTGTTCTGATCCGGCGCAACCGAGACAGGATTGGTGTTCTGGATGATGAGCGCGTGCACGGGGCCGCCGCCGCCGAGGGCATCGGCATCGCCTGTAAGTATGGCACCGATGCGGGACTGATCGAGCACACGCACCGAGCGGTCGAAAACGTCCAGGCCCTCGATGAGCGTTTTGTCGACGCGGTAGATGTCGGCATTGATGTGGAAGGCGCCGCCGCCTTCGTATTGCCAGGCGCCGGTCACCGCAGGGATGCAGCTCGCCGCGTGCATGTTGACAGGGCCGTTGCGTGAGCGCGAGAAGCCGTAGCCGAGACGGAAGAAGGCGCGCTTGGTGTTCCCGATCAGTTCGGCGAAGGCTTCGATGGTCGCGACCGGCGTGCCGGTAATCGCCGACGCCCATTGCGGGTCACGTGTGCGTAGATGCGCTTCGAGCTCGTGCGGCGCGTCGGTGTACTTGCCGAGGTAATCCCAATCGGCTTTGCCGTCGCGGAATAGGCAATGCATGACGGCGCAGGCGAGCGCGCCGTCGGTGCCCGGCTTGACCAGCACCGGCAAGTCGGCCTGCTCCATCGTTCCGTTCATGTAGACGTCAACCGCGGCGATCTTCGCTCCACGCTCCTTACGGGCGCGCGTGGCGTGCGTCATGACGTTGACCTGCGTGCTCACCGCATTGGTGCCCCAGATCACGATGAGATCGGATTTCGCCATCTCCCTCGGATCGACGCCGGCAATAATACCCGTGCCTGCAGCGAAGCCGGCGTAGGCGGCGTTGACGCAAATGGTGGAGTGATAGCTCGAATATTTTTTGGCGTGGCGCAGGCGATTGATGCCGTCTCGCATCACCAGGCCCATGGTGCCGGCATAGTAGTAGGGCCAAATGCTTTCCGTGCCGTAGCGCTGCTCGCAGCGCAGGAGGTTTTCGGCCACGACATCGAGCGCATCATCCCAGGCAATCCGGCGGAATTCACCCGAGCTCTTGTCGCCGACACGCTGCAACGGATGAAGCAGTCTATTGGGATGGTGCTCGCGTTCGGCGTAACGCGCGACCTTGGCGCAGACCACGCCGAGCGTGTAGTCGTTGTCCTTGGCACCGCGAATGCGGCCGATGGTGCGCTCATCGATGAGTTCGACCTCAAGCGCGCACGTGGATGGACAATCATGCGGACAGGCCGACGCGCCAATGCGAACCGATGATCTAACGTCTCGCAGCGGCTTGTTCATCGGATGCTCACTCCGCCGTGCGGTCGGAGGATGCTTATACGTCCTCCTTCGCCTCCCGCAGCTTGGCCGATCTTACCAGATACAGGCCAACCGCGACGACAATAATGGCACCGAGGATGCCGCAGGCCGCGTCGATTGCATTGGCGGCGCCCGGAGTAAGCCGGTCCGCCACGACTGGATCGTCAGGCAACAGACCTCCAGCGATCCACCCCAGCAGCGCTCCGCCGCCCCAGACCACGATCGGGAACCGCTCGATGATGGCCAAAAACAACGCGCTGCCGGCGATCACCACCGGGATGCTTACGGCAAGCCCGAGCGCCAGCAGCAGATAATTGCCGTGCGCCGCTGCAGCCACCGCGATGACGTTATCGAGGCTCATCACGATATTGGCGACCACCACGACGCGTACCGCACGCCAGAGATCTTCCACCGCTTCCGGCGTGTCCTCTTCGTCGTGCGTTTGCGGCGCCACCAGCTTGATGGCCACCCAAAACAAAGCGAGACCGCCGACCAGCTTGAGATACGGCAATTGCATCAAAGTGGCGACGACACCCGTAAACAGAATGAGCAGAATAGCGGCGCAACCTGCGCCCAGAACCATGCCCCAGAAGCGCTCCTTCGGCGGTAGACCGCGCACCGCCAATGCGATCACCACCGCATTATCGCCGGACAGCAAAATGTTGATGCCCATGATCTGCACGGCCGCGAGCCAAAAGGCAGGATGCATCATTTCCGAAAGTGCGGCATTCACAGGTCATTTCCCCCACTCTTGTCGCGGTTCCGCCATTAAAGGCTGCCGCAACATATTTATGGCTTAGCGCACGCAGTCTACAGGGCGGCGCGGCCCTGTGACCAGCCACGACAGATCAACGACTATCCAACGATTTCGTTGTGCGAGAAGAACTGCGCGATCTCGCGTTCGGCGGTCTCAGGCGCATCCGAGCCGTGCACGGAATTCTCGCCGATCGAGCGCGCATGCACTTTGCGAATGGTGCCAGGCGCTGCTTTGGCGGGATCGGTCGCCCCCATCACTTCGCGGTACTTGGCAATGGCGTTATCGCCTTCGAGCACCTGCACAACCACCGGTCCGGAGATCATGAAGTCGACGAGCTCCCGAAAGAACGGCCGTTCCTTGTGCACGGCATAGAATTTCTCAGCCTGATCCCGCGTAATTCGCACCCGCTTCTGCGCCACAATGCGCAGGCCGGCTTGCTCGATCATGGCATTGATCGCGCCGGTCAAATTGCGCGCGGTGGCGTCGGGTTTGAGGATGGAAAACGTACGCTCGATCGCCATCGGAGAAGTCCTTCACTGGGCTTGATTGCCGAAATCACGGAATGTGATTGGATCGCGGAGTGCGGCGCGGCTTATAGCGAGGGACTTTTCTGCCGGCAAGCGCAGGAGGGCTGCCATGACCACGTCGCGCTACCGCATGTTTGCGGGATATAACCGCTGGTGTAACGAGCGGCTCTACGACGCCGCGGCCGCGATGTCCGCCGCCGACTACCGGCGCGACCGCGGCGCCTTCTTTAAGTCATTGCATGGCACCCTCAACCATCTGCTGGTTGGCGACGTCATTTGGATGCAGCGATTTACAGGCGAAGGCAAACTGCCGAAGACCCTCGACCAGATCCTCTACGAGGATTTCGGCGAACTGCACGCAGCCCGCCGTAAGATGGACGAACGGATTATCCGCTATGTGGAGGGGTTGAATGAAGGCGATCTTCTGCGTCCGATCCGTTACCGCACCTTCTCCAAGCCCGCCGACATCGAGCAACAGCTTGCGCCGGCGCTCGACCATTTCTTCAATCACCAGACCCATCACCGCGGCCAGGCGCACGCTTTGCTGAGCGGCGTGATCGGCAACGATAAGACGCCGAGCTTCGATCTGATCATCTACCAGCGACAAACCGGACAAGGCGCTTTGCGCGAGTCCGCGTGAGGATCACTGCACGTACACGCGCTCGGTGGTGGCGGTCTTGGGCGCGGCTTTCTTCGGCTTCTTTTTGGCGATGGGTTTGGCCGGCTTTTCCTGCTGAGGAGTAGCAGCGATTTCCTTCAAGCGTCCGGAATCGAAGGTGTAGATGCCGGGCCACTGACCTGAAAGATAGGTCAGCACGACTTTGCGAGCGCCTTTCTCGCCAGCGCCAATGGTGACATTGCTCGGCTGCCCGGCGCGGCGCACCACTTGGCATTCGGTCATGCTGAGCGCGATGCCGCCGCTCGCCATTGGCGCGGCAAAGCTCCCGCCTCCTTCCGGCTGCAAGCGGTCCATGCGCTCGCTCGGCTTTGCCGCAACCGGCATCGGCGCCGGTGCCGGACCCTGCGGCATGCGAGCGCCGGCAAGGTCGCCCGCGACCGAGCCATAGACCGGCGGTGCGGCAGGCGCGACGGGCGCCTGGTCCGTTTTTGCGTCGCTCGCCGGCTGTTCGGCGGCAGGGGCGGGCGACTCCGCCGTAGGTTGAGCGTGCGGTGCCTCGGGTGCGCAGTGTCCGGCGGCATCGACCAACTCTTCGGGAGCAACAGGTCCGCTCGGGCCGAGAGGCGCGGACTTCGCGCGCGAGGCCTTTGCCCAATCAGGAACTTCAATGAAGGACTTGGCGAAGGCGCGATCGGTGTTTTCAAACGGATTGGGAATGTCACCCATGCCCGAGCAACCGCCGACCCCTGCGGCAAGGCCCGTAACGATCAGCAACGCAAGGTTTCGATGAACGAGGCGGTGCGGCAAACCCGGTCCCCCAGCCGATGTCGGTTTGTCCGTTAACCCGGATTTTGCGTCATCACCATGGCGGCAGGCAAGCTCTGGCGCCACAAAGGGTTACCGCTCCTCGGTCTCCGGCCCGTCGGGCAATGGCCGACCTGAATCGGCCAGCGGCCTCGTCAATCTGTGCGAGACGGATCAGCCCTTTTTGACCCACCGTCCCTGCGCGTCCGGCTGCCAATAGGTGGCGTCGAGGCCTTTCGCTTTCACATCGCTCCAGTGGGCGCGCGCGGCAGCTACCGCCTGCTCGTCTTCGCCGTCAAACAACAGCACGATCCGCTGGTAATCCTGCGCGTCGGCCGGCGGCGGCGCCCCCTCGATGAGAAAGCGCACAGTCGCGGCGTTCGGATTGGAGTCGGTCAGCGTTAGCAGGATGGGCTGCTGGCTGGCTTCGGGCTCGCGCCACGTGCCATGCGGTAGGAAAGCATCGTCGCGATAGGTCCACAGATGCGCATCGAGCGCCTCGATGCGTTCCTCCGAGGAGCCTTGCACGACCACACGCCAGCCGCGCTCGAGCGATTTCTCCAGCAGTGTCGGCAGCACGCCCTCGAGTCTCTGGCCTTGCAGATGGTAGAAGAGAATTTCCGTCACCGTGCCCTGCCCTCGTAAAAATCGGCGACCAATTGGTTGAGCAGACGCACGCCCCAGCCCGAGCCCCAGCTTTTGTTGATGTCGTTCTGGCGCGAGTCGAAGCCGGTCCCGGCGATGTCGAGGTGCGCCCAGGGAGTCTTGTCGTCGACAAAGCGCTTCAAGAACTGCGCCGCCGTGATCGCGCCGCCCCAGCGGCCGCCGGTATTCTTCATGTCGGCAAATTTTGAATCGATGAGCTTGTCGTACTCTTTCGACAGCGGCATGCGCCAGACAAGCTCGCCGGTCTCATTGCCCGCTTTCGTCAGCCGCTCGGCGAGCTGATCGTTGTTCGCGAACATGCCGGCATATTCGTGCCCCAGCGCGACGATGATCGCGCCGGTGAGGGTCGCGAGATTGACCATGAACTTTGGCTTGAATCTCTGGGCCGCATACCAGAGGACGTCGCCCAGCACGAGACGGCCTTCGGCGTCGGTATTGATGATTTCGATTGTCTGGCCGGACATGGATTTGACAATGTCGCCGGGACGCTGCGCTCTTCCGTCCGGCATGTTCTCGACCAGGCCGATCAAGCCGACTGCATTGACGCGCGCCTTGCGCGCGGCAAGCGCGTGCATGAGCCCCGTGACGCACGCGGCTCCGGCCATGTCGCCTTTCATGTCTTCCATGCTTGCCGACGGCTTGATCGAAATGCCGCCGGTATCGAAGCACACGCCCTTGCCGATGAAAGCGACCGGCGCATCCGCCTTGCGGCCGCCATTCCAACGCATCACCACCACGCGGCTGTCGTGCGCAGAGCCCTGGCCAACGCCGAGCAGCGCATTCATGCCGAGCTTCTTCAGCTTCGGCACATCGAGCACCTCGACCTGCACGCCGAGCTTGCGCAAGGCGCCGGTACGACGCGCGAACTCCTCGGGATAAAGGATGTTCGCCGGTTCGTTGACGAGGTCGCGCGCCATTATGACGCCGTCGGCTATAGCGCCGCGCGAAGCATAAGCGCTGCGCGCAGTGGCAACGTCAGCAACGCAGATCGTGACTTTTCGGCTCGCTGCGGGCTGTTCGTCGTCCTTTCGCTTGGTCTTGTAGCGGTCGAAGGCATAGGCACGGAGGCGCACACCTTGGGCAAGATCGGCCGCGCCATCGGCGCGCATGGGGCCGCGTGGGAGTTCGGCGAAGATCGCCACCTCTGAGGCGGCTGCCGGTACCTTGCCCATGGCTGCTCCGCCAAGATTGACAAAATCGTTCTGCTTGAGATCAGCGGCTTTGCCGAGGCCGACCACCATCAGGCGGGCCACTTTGAGGGCCTCGGGCACCGGCAGATCGAGAATCGCCCCCTTCTTTCCCTTGAACCCCTCACCTGCGGCGGCGCGGCGGACCTGGTCCGCGGCGGACCCGAGGGTCCTGGCCGTCGCGGGGCCGAATTTGAGCCCGTCGTCGCAGAACACGACCAGAATGCCCCGAGAGGGACCGGCGAACGGGCCAAAAGCGAGCTTTAGGTCGGACATTTCGATCAAATCCTTGATTATTTGGGGGCGATTGAGACCCATATGCGCCCCCTAAGCGGCCCTGCAAAGAGGAAAGGCCCGCTTTTCGGGGCTTTTCACACAGCCGCCGCGGCCGCCGAACGCCGGTTGCGGCGCGGTATTCCCTTGCCAGAATCGGGCTCGCAGCCCACCCATTATGGGGTTAAGGCCAGTCGCCGCCTTAACATTTTGTTGTGCATGTTCAACGGCTTTGCCTTTGGGCGGCCACTTTGTCGGCCGATCAAGGTAAACCCGAAGGGGGTTGGGCTAGGCTTGCTGCGCCTGGCGCACGGAGGGGAAGCCGTGCGCGGGAACGTGCTTGCCGAATTGGGGACAGCGCGGCGGATGGGGTCGATCAGCCGATACATTTTTCGCACGACGTTGAGTGCGTTCCTGGTCGTGCTCGTCAGTTTGACGGCCGTCATCTGGGTCACCCAAGCGCTCCACGATTTCGATCTCGTCACCAACCAAGGCCAGACCATTCTGGCTTTCGTCGGCATTACCGGCCTGATCATTCCGCTTTTGGTCTTGGTGATTGCCCCGATCGCACTGGTCATCGCGATCGCGCACGTGCTGAACAAGCTCTCCACCGACTCCGAAATCATCGTGATGAACGCGGCCGGCATGTCGCCGTGGCTGCTGTTCCGCGCATTCATGATCGTCGCGCTCGTGGTTTCGATCGGAGTCGCCGCAATCAGCGCTTATTTCGCTCCGAAAGGCCTGCGCATGCTGCGCGATTGGCTCACAGAGGTACGCGCCAATGTGGTGAGCAACATCGTGCAGCCGGGCCGCTTCACCCAACTTGAGAGCAACGTCACCATCTACATTCGGGAGCGGCGCCCAAACGGGCAACTCGCCGGCATTTTTCTGGATGACAGGCGCAATCACGCCGAGCGTATCACCGTTACCGCCGAACTCGGGGAACTGCTCGACAACGATAAAGGTACATTCCTGGTCCTTAAAAACGGCATCTTGCAGCGCCATGCCGCAGATCAGCGCGATCCGGTGATGGTGGTGTTCGATCGCAACGCGTTCGATCTGTCCCAGTTCTCCGGCGGCCCGCAAGCGGTGAAGTATTCGATCCGCGAGCGCTATCTCTGGCAGTTGCTATGGCCTGACCCCAACGATCAATTCTACGTGGAGCAGCCGGGGCAGTTTCGCGCCGAGCTGCACGACCGCCTGATGGCGCCCTTCTATCCACTCGCTTTTGCGGTCATTGCCTTCGCTTATCTTGGCGCGCCTCGCACAACCCGGCAAAGCCGCACCATGTCGATGCTGGGCGCCATTGGCGGTGTGGCGGCTTTGCGCCTGATCGGATTTGCCTCCAGCGTATTTGGCGCCACCATGCCGTGGATGCTGTCGTTGCAATACATCGCGATGGCTTTGTTCGTCGGCGTCGGCGTTTGGGTCATCCGCCGCGGCGTCATTCTCGAGCCGCCCGCCTTCATCGCCAACGGTTTGACCGCGCTCACAGAGCGCTTCACGCAACGCTTCGCAACGCAGTAACGACTATGCCGATCGTCGGCGGAACATTGGTGCGATATTTCGGGCTGCGCTTCCTGAGCGCGGTGATGCTGGTGTTCGCCGGCATCTTCGTGCTCGTTACGCTGCTCGATTACATCGAACTAATGCGCCGTTCGAGCGACATTCCGAACGTCTCGGCGATGTTGGTGGCGAAAACTTCCTTTTATCGCGTCCCACAAGTGACCGAGCGGGTGCTGCCGTTTTGCGTGCTGATTGGCGCCATGTCGTGCTACCTTCATCTATCGCGGCGGCTTGAATTGGTGATCGCACGCGCGGCGGGCATGTCCGCTTGGCAGTTTATTTCGCCGGCCGTGGTGGTGGCGTTTCTGCTCGGCATCATTGCCACCACACTCTACAACCCGCTTGCCGCAGTGCTCGACGAGCATTCCAAGCGCTATGAAGCCGAGCTGTTCGGCCGCAACTCCGCGCAGATCGTCAGCAGCGGCGGTCCGCACTGGGTCAGCCAACGCACGGCCGAGGGCCAAGCGATCATCAATGCGCAGTCGAGCCGGGATCAGGGCATCTCGCTGACCGGCGTGACGGTCTTTACCTACGACAGCGCCAATCATTTCAAGCAGCGTATCGAGGCGCGCGCGGCGGTGCTGGAGCCGGGGGTGTGGCGGCTGCTGGACGCGCGTGTCTATGCGCTGGGGATGCTGCCGGTCGATGAGCCCGATTATCGGCTCAAGACTAGCCTGACCCCGGAACAGGTCCGAGAAAGCTTTGCGACACCGGAAACTGTGCCGTTTTGGGAACTACCGCTGTATATCAACATCGCCGATCATGCGGGCCTGGTCGCGGCAGGCTATAGATTGCAGTTCCAAAAGCTTTTGGCGCGGCCATTTCTGCTCGCGGCAATGGTATTTCTGGCGGCCGCGGTGAGTTTACGCCTCTTCCGCTTCGGCGGCATCCAGAAAATGGTTTTAAGTGGCGTCGCTGCAGGCTTTTTGCTTTATGTTCTGTCGAAAGTGACCGAGGATATGAGTAAGGCCGAGCTGATGCACCCGGTGACAGCAGCTTGGCTGCCCGTGCTTGCCGGCGGGCTGACGGGGTTTATTGCGTTGTTGTACCAGGAGGACGGGTGATGGCGGGGCCGCTTCGCGCTCGTCCACCTGAAGCCCGGATGCTTTGGTGCGTCCGAGCAGTTCTGACCGTCCTCGCCGCCCTAGCGGGCGGCGGCGTCCTCGGCGACGCGCCCGCGCGCGCGCAGCAGTTGACCTTCCCGCAAGTCGCCCCCTCTCCGAAGAAAACTCAGATCCAGCGCGAGCGAGAGCAGTCGGGCCAGAAGCAGATGCTCGTGCAAGCGAACGAGATCGACTACGACTACTCCAATCATCGCGTCGCTGCCGTGGGCAATGTGCAGATCTACTACGGCGGGTCGACTCTCGAGGCCGATAAGGTCATTTACGACCAGGCCACCAAGCGCTTGCATGCCGAAGGGAATGTTCGCCTTACCGAGGCGGACGGGCACGTCACCTACGGCCAGATCATGGATCTGTCCGACGACTACCGCGATGGTTTCGTCGACTCGCTGCGCCTCGACGCACCGGATCAGACCCGGATGGCTGCTGCCCGCGCGGAGCGCTCGGCCGGCAACTACACCGTCTTTCACAATGGCGTCTACACTGCCTGCGGACCGTGCAAAGACGATCCCACGAAACCGCCGTTGTGGCAGGTGAAGGCCGCCCGCATCATTCACGATCAGAACGAGAAGATGATCTATTTCGAGGACGCCAGCCTCGAATTCTGGGGTCATCCGATCGCTTATATGCCCTACTTCTCCACGCCTGATCCGACGGTGAAGCGCAAGACCGGCTTTCTCACGCCAGGCCTGTCGGCGAGCTCGAAATACGGCGTCGCTACGGAGATCCCGTATTACTGGGCACTGGCGCCGGACTACGACGCCACTATTGCGCCGATGCTCACGACCAAGCAGGGCCCGTTAATGCAGGCCGAATTTCGCCAGCGTCTGATCAACGGCGCCTATGAAATTCGCGGCGCAGGTATTTATCAGCTCGACCCCGGCTACTTCGTGCACGACGATGGCACACCGACGCCGGGCAACCGCACGTGGCGCGGCAGCGTGGAAAGCGATGGTCAGTTCGCACTGAACAAGCGCTGGGTTTGGGGATGGGACGCGGCGCTGTTGTCGGACAAGACTTTCCTTCAGGACTACAACCCGCGTCTATCGCGTTATCACGTGGTCGACCCGTTCCAGAGCGGCGCCAGCGAAAGCACCTCTCAGCTTTATCTCGCGGGCAAAGGCAACCGCAGTTATTTCGATGCGCGCTCCATTTACTATTACGGCTTCTCGGAAGCGGACGTGCAGAAGCAGATCCCGGTCATCCATCCGGTCGTCGACTATATGTATACCGTCGACCATCCGGTGGTGGGGGGCGAGCTGGGCTTCAATACCAACATCACCAGTTTGTCACGAACTCAGGCGGAATTCGATGCGATCACGCAAAGCGCGAATTGTTCGGCGACCGCCGACCCGGCGATAAAGACATCGGTCAATTGCGCTATGCGCGGCATCCCGGGCGAGTACAACAGGTTCTCCGCGGAGACGCATTGGCGGCGGAGTCTCACCGACTCCATCGGCCAAGTATGGACTCCCTTTGCATCGTTGCGAGCCGATGTCGCCGCCGTCCACATCAACAACGATCCGGGCGTTTCGAACTTCATGACGCCCGGCGACAGCGCGCTCGTGCGCGGCATGCCTACCGTCGGTCTCGAATACCGCTATCCCTTCATTAGCGTGCAATCATGGGGTACGCAGACCGTCGAGCCGATCGCACAAATCATCGTGCGGCCGAATGAGACGCAGATTGGCCGATGGCCGAACGAGGACGCGCAGAGCCTGGTTTTCGATGACAGCAACTTGTTCCGGGTCGATAAATTTTCAGGCTGGGACCGCGAAGAAGGCGGCGGTCGCACAAATTACGGCGCTCAATACACGATGCAGTTCAATCAGGGCGGCGCCCTAAACATGCTGTTCGGGCAGTCCTATCAACTGTTCGGTCAGAACTCCTTTGCCGTGCCGACGCCGACGAATACCGGCCTGGACAGCGGACTTGACACCCGCCTTTCAGACTATGTGGCGCGCGTCGCATACCAGCCGAACAGCATCTATCAATTCATCTCGCGGTTCCGCTTCGACAAGGACAACTTCAGTGTGCAGCGCCTGGAATTGGAAGCCCAGGCGAATTTCGACCGCTGGTCGGTTTCGGCGATCTACGGAGATTACGCGCCGCAACCTGCGCTCGGATTCCTTGAAAACCGCCAAGGCATCCTGGCGACGGGCACTTATAAGCTGGACGCGAACTGGGTGATTTTGGGCGGCGCCCGCTATGACCTGACCGCGGGACAATTCGATCAGAGCCGTATTGGCCTCGGCTATGTCGACGACTGCCTCATCTTGGCCCTGAATTATGTGACTGATTACGCCTATAGCGGTAATCCGACCATCAACCATACCGTCATGCTGCAATTGAGCCTACGCACACTCGGCGGCACATCGGTGAACCAGCAAGTCGGCGGAGCGACAACCCCCAAATAGACATCGCCGCGGCGCATGCGTCGGCCGATGAACGAGACCATGACACGTCAAATAATTTCGCTACCGTTCTGCTTTGGCGCGACAATGCTGCTGGCCGTCGGCATCGGCGCACCCGCACGCGCCCAGGTGGTCGTGGTGGCAAACGGGTCGCCGATCACCGTCTATGATATCGAGCAGCGATCGAAGCTCATAGCCAACAGCACGCATAAAGTGCCGTCGCGACAGGAGGTCATCCAAGACCTCATCGACGACCGCATCAAAATCGACAAGGCGAAGAGTTACGGGGTTGTCGCCTCCGATGACGAGGTCAATCAGGCGTTCAACTCCATGGCCACGCGCCAACACATCACGCCGGACCAGCTCGGACAATTTCTCCAGCACGCCGGTATTGCGACCGATACGCTGAAGGCGCGTATCCGCGCCGAGTTGGTATGGGGGCAACTCGTACGCGGCAAGTTTAGCTCCAGCTTGCAAGTGGCCGAACCGGATATTGCTTACGCGATGCGTGAACGAAAAGAATCGGACAGCGTCGGATACATCTACACGCTCTATCCTGTGATCGTGGTGGTCCCCTACGGCTCGCCGGCGCCTATTCTCGAAGCAAAGCGCAAAGAGGCCGAAAATCTGCGCAGCCGCTTCAACAACTGCAAAACCGGGCTCGAGTTCGCGCGCGGTATCCGCGATATTGCCGTGCGCGAGCCCGTGACTCGATCGACCGCCGACCTTCCCCAGCAATTGCGCGATCTCCTCAACGGCATGCAGATCGGCCAATTGACGCCGCCCGAGGCGACTGCCCAGGGCCTGCAGATGTTCGCGGTTTGCGATAAGAAGGCGAGCAAGACCGAGTCGCCCGTCCAGCGTGAATTGAAGGAAGAAATTTTTCAGCGCCGCTTCAAGCGCGAAGCCGAGCATTATTTGGAAGAGCTGCGCAAGCAAGCGATGATCGAATACAAAGACGAGAGCTACGCGAAGAACAGCAAGCCGGAAAAGGCAAGCCGGGCCAAGAGCCCCAGATGAGTACGCCAAAGCCCCTGGCGTTGACGCTCGGGGAGCCCGCCGGCATCGGCCCCGATCTCGCGCTTGACGTGTGGCAGCGGCGCGCCCAGCTCGATCTGCCGCCGTTTTATCTCATTGGCGATATCGCGTTCTTGCGCGCGCGTGCGCGTCAGCGCGGGCTCGACGTGCCGCTGACGGAAACGGCGCCGGCAGGCGCTTACGGCACTTTTTCACGCGCACTGCCTGTCGTGCCCCTCGATTTGGCGATCACCGCCGCTCCCGGCAAACCGGACGCTTCGAGTGCGCCGGCAGCCATTGCAGCCATCCGGCGTGCCGTCGACGACGTAAGCGGCGGACAAGCTGCCGCCCTCGTCACCAACCCTATTGCCAAGAGTGTGCTCACGCGCGCGGGCTTTCAGGATCCCGGCCATACCGAATTTCTCGGTCGATTGGCAGAGGCGGCAACCGGCAAGTCGGTCAAGCCGGTGATGATGCTGTGGTCCCCGGAATTGGCAGTCGTCCCGGTCACCATTCATATGCCCTTGCGCCAAGCCGTGGCGGGCCTCACGACGGAGATGATTGTCCAAACCGGCCGCATCACCGCACGCGACCTCTCCCGCCGTTTCGGCATTGCAAAACCGCGGCTCGCGGTCGCCGGGCTTAACCCACATGCGGGCGAGGATAAGACCTTGGGTGAAGAGGACGCTGCGATCGTGGCGCCGGCGGTCGAGGCCCTACGCGCGGAACGCATCGACGCCAACGGACCATTGCCCGCCGACACTCTCTTCCACGCCCAGGCGCGGGCGAAATATGATGTCGCGCTCTGCATGTATCACGACCAGGCCTTGATCCCGATCAAGACCCTGGCCTTCGACCATGGCGTTAACGTCACGCTCGGACTGCCCTTTGTGCGCACCTCGCCCGATCATGGCACCGCCTTCGATCTCGCCGGGACCGGCAAAGCCAACCCGGGCAGCCTGGTCGCGGCGCTCAAGCTCGCCGCACGGCTGGCGGCAAATTCGCCTGCGTTCGCGCCGGCGTCCTAAATGGCGCAGATCGACGACCTGCCGCCGCTGCGCGACATTATCGGCCGGCATGGACTGTCCGCCAAAAAATCGCTCGGCCAAAACTTCCTGCTCGATCTCAATTTGACGTCACGCATCGCGCGGGCGGCGGCTCCGATTGAAGGCGCCACGATCGTTGAGGTCGGACCCGGGCCGGGCGGGCTGACGCGCGCCTTGCTGGCGCAGGGAGCACGCCGGGTCATCGCCATCGAGCGCGATGAGCGCGCGGTTGCGGCGTTGAGCGAAATCGCCGGCCACTATCCGGGGCGGCTGGAGATCGTCGCCGGCGATGCCCTCGCTTTCGATCCGCGCCCTCACCTGCACGGCGGTCGCGCCAAAGTGGTCGCCAACCTGCCTTACAACATCGCGACGGCCCTGCTGATCGATTGGCTCACCGCCGAGCCTTGGCCGCCCTGGTATGAGATGCTGGTGCTGATGTTTCAACGCGAAGTCGCCGAACGCATCGTGGCCCTGCCGGGGAGCAAGGCCTACGGGCGGCTGTCGGTATTGGCGAACTGGCGCACAAAAACGAAGATCCTGTTCGACGTCGCGCCGTCGGCGTTTGTGCCACGGCCGAAAGTGACATCCTCGGTGGTGCAGTTGATTCCGCGCGCCGAAACGGCCGTTTGTGATGCGCGGGCGCTGCAGAGAGTGACTGCGGCGGCTTTCGGGCAGCGGCGCAAGATGCTGCGACAGAGCCTGAAAGCCCTTGGCGCCGACGTGCCATCGCTACTCGCCCAGGCCGGCATCCCGCCGACCGCGCGCGCCGAGGACGTCGGCATCGACGGCTTCGTCGCGCTCGCCCGTGCGCTCAAATGATCCTGTCATGCTGCGGCAAGGCGGAGTATCCAGGGTAGCAGTATGACGCAAATGCATCGCCAATCCCTGGTCGCTTATGGCGCGCCGCTGTGCGAGACGGTGGTGAGCATGCCGCAGCCGCAGGGCACCGAAGTGCTGGTGCGCATCCATCGTTGCGGCGTGTGCCATTCCGATCTGCACATGCAGGATGGCTATTTCACGCTTGGCGACGGCAAGCAGCTCGACGTACGCGCCGGCCGCACGCTGCCGTTTACGCTCGGGCACGAGATCGCAGGAGAGGTCGAAGAGGTCGGGCCTGAGAGCGATGCCACGGTCGGCAGCAAAGTGGCCGTCTATCCGTGGATCGGCTGCGGTCAATGTCCTGCGTGCCGTGTCGGGGACGAGAACATCTGCGCGGCGCCGCGCCACCTCGGCATTGCAGTGGATGGAGGCTACGCCACTCACGTGCTGGTGCCGCATGCGCGCTATCTCATCGAACACGCGCCGCTCTCCGCCTCCTACGCCGCCGCGCTGATGTGCTCGGGACTGACCGCCTATGCCGCGCTCAAGCGGCTTGCGGATCGCGCTAGCCGCGCGCCCTTGTTGCTCGTCGGCGCCGGCGGCGTCGGCCTCATGGGTTTGGCGCTGACGCGCGCCATGTACGGCGCCCCCTATGTCGCGGATATCGACGCCAAGAAGCGCGAAGCGGCGCTGGCCGCCGGCGCCAAAGGCGTGTTCGATCCGGCGGACCCGGCGACGCGCAAGGCGCTGCTCAAAGCGAGCGGCGGCATCTACGCCGCGGTCGATTTCGTCGGCTCGGATAAGTCGCTCACCTTCGCTGCCGGCGTCCTCGCCAAAGGCGGCAAGATCGTCGTGACCGGGCTAATGGGAGGCGGCTATTCGACCGGCGTCGCCATGTTCCCGCTCAAAGCGATGACCATCGAAGGCACGCAAACCGGCACCCTCAAAGAAGCCCGCGAGGTGATCGACCTGGTGCGCGCGAACGGCATCGTGTCGCCACCGATTGCCGAGCGGCCGCTGGCGCAGGCCTCAGCGACGCTCGACGATCTGCGCGCCGGCAGGATCGTCGGGCGCGTCGTGCTGACGGCCTGAACGTTCCGCTATGCCGCAAATCAGAAGTGATAGTTCACGCCGGCCCTGGCGACGTTGAACGTCTGGTGCGTCGAGGCGGTAACCGTTGCGCCCACGTTGATGGCATCGTTCATGACGAAGGTGTGACGCCCGAAGTCGAGATAAAGATACTCGGCCTTCACGGTCCAGTGCGGCATGAACGCGTATTCCACGCCGCCGCCGGCGGTCCATCCGCCTTTCGTGCCGGTTGAACCGGAGAAGCAGTTGTTGAAGGGGCAGTTAAGAGCCAAGTTAACTCCCGTCACGGTCGTCTTGGCGTCGCCGTAAGCGAGGCCGCCGGTGCCGTAAACAAGGAGATCATTAGTCGCCAACAAGCCGAGCCGCCCGCGCACGGTACCAAACGATTGCAGCTTGGCATCGATCGTGGTCTTGAAGACGCCGCCAATAAAAAGCGCACCGGTCGCCGAGTTCGAACGGCGCGCCGATGAGTAAGAAAGGTCGGCCTCAATCCCGGCCAGTATGTTGGCGAAGCGCCAATTGTAGCCAAGCTCTCCACCGCCAACGAATCCTGACATGCGCGGTGCGCTCGGAAACGGACCAACGGGCGGTTGACCGATGCCCACGCCAATTGCCGC
>DASRDF010000142.1:0-13430 GCA_035652735.1 Pseudolabrys sp.
ATGGCGGCCTGGATCGGCACCTGGAACATGTGCGGCGGGATCAGCTCTTTCAGCTTTTCCGCCATGGCGCGACCGCGTTGCTCCGCGCGCGTGCGATGCACCAGCATGGCCAACGCATCGACCGGCTCGCCGTTGACCAGCATCTGCAGTTTGACCAAATCGGCCGGCCGATAATCGGTGAGGTGATAGTCGAACGAGGCGTAGCCGCGCGAGACCGATTTGAGCCGGTCGTAAAAGTCGAACACCACTTCGTTCAGGGGCAGATTGTATTTCACCATCGCGCGTGAGCCGACATACGTCAGCTCCTTCTGCTCGCCGCGGCGGTCCTGACACAGCTTGAGAACGGAGCCCAGGTATTCGTCGGGCGTGAGGATGGTCGCCTCGATCCAGGGCTCCTGCGTCTCCTCGATGTGGTTGGGATCCGGCATATCGACCGGATTATGAATCTCCAGGTCTTTGCCGTTGGTGAGCTTGATCTTGTAGATGACCGATGGCGCTGTGGCGATCAGGTCGAGATTGAACTCGCGCGACAGCCGCTCCTGGATAATCTCGAGGTGCAGCAGTCCGAGGAAGCCGCAGCGGAAGCCGAAGCCGAGCGCCGCGCTCGTCTCCATCTCGTAGGTGAAGCTCGCATCGTTGAGGCGCAGCTTGCCCATGGCTGCGCGCAGATCTTCGAAATTGGCAGCATCGACCGGAAACAATCCGCAGAACACCACGGGGATGGCCGGACGGAAGCCGGGCAGCGGCTTGTCGACCGGGCGGCGCTCATCGGTGATAGTGTCGCCGACGCGGGTGTCAGCCACTTCCTTGATCGAGGCTGTGAGCATGCCGATCTCGCCCGGGCCGAGCTCGTCCTTCGGCTGGAGCTTGGGCGTGTAGACGCCGACGCGGTCCACTTCGTAGGACGCGTTGGTCCCCATCATATGGATGCGCTGGCCCTTGCCGAGCGTGCCGTCGACGATGCGCACCAGCACGACCACGCCGAGGTAGACGTCGTACCAGCTATCGACCAGCAGTGCCTTCAGCGGTGCGTTTTTGTCGCCCTTCGGCGGCGGCAGACGTGTGACGATCGCCTCCAGCACCTCCGGCACGTTGAGGCCCGTCTTAGCGGAGATTTCGATGGCGTTCGAAGCGTCGAGGCCAATCACGTCCTCGATCTGCTGCTTGACCTTGGCAGGCTCGGCGGCGGGCAGATCGACCTTGTTGAGCACCGGCACGATCTCGTGGCCGTTGTCGATCGCCTGATACACGTTGGCCAGCGTCTGCGCCTCGACGCCTTGCGATGCGTCGACGACCAACAGCGAGCCTTCGCAGGCCGCAAGCGACCGGTTGACCTCATAGGCGAAGTCGACATGGCCGGGCGTGTCGATGAGGTTGAGGACGTAATCCTTGCCGTCACGCGCTTTGTAATTGAGGCGCACGGTTTGCGCCTTGATGGTGATGCCGCGCTCACGCTCGATGTCCATGGAATCGAGCACCTGCTCCTTCATCTCGCGCGCTTCGAGGCCGCCGGTGAGCTGGATGAGCCGGTCGGCGAGCGTCGATTTACCGTGATCGATGTGTGCAACGATGGAGAAGTTGCGGATGTTGTTTATGGGCGCGGCCGTCATGGCGCGGCAGATAACATCGGTGTCGGCATGCAGCAAGCGGTTCCCTGAGTTATGCTGGTCGGATGAGCTGCCGTGTCGTGATTGTCGGCGGTGGGTTCGGCGGCCTCGCCTGTGCGAAAGCGCTTGCCGGTACCGCCGCCCAGGTCACATTGGTCGACCGCACGAACTACCATCTGTTCGTGCCGTTGCTTTATCAGGTCGCGACCGCGGCGCTATCGCCGGCCGATATCGCAAGACCGTTGCGCCGCATTCTCAGTCGCGCCGGCAATATCGAAGTCCTGCTCGGCGATGTACGTTCGGTCGATCCGGCGGCACGGCTTGTGCGCACGGAGCACCAGACGATCGGTCCTTATGATCGGCTCGTGCTCGCGACGGGTTCACGCTACTCCTACTTCGGACATCCGGAATGGGTGCGTTTCGCCAAAGGCCCGCGCAGCCTTGAGGACGCGCGCGACATCCGCATGCGTCTGCTCACCAATTTCGAGCGCGCCGAAGCGGCGCAGGACATAGGCGAACGCAACCGGCTTATGACCGTGGTGATCGTCGGCGGCGGCCCGACCGGTGTCGAGATGGCGGGTGCGGTGGCCGAACTCACGCGCTATGCGCTCGCCCGCGACTTCAGGCACATCGATCCGCGGCGTGCGCGCATCGTGCTCGTTGAAGCCGGACCGCGGCTGCTTCCCTCATTTGCGGAGGACCTTGGCGACTACGCGCTGCGCAAGCTCGGCGATCTCGGTGTGACCGTGATGCTCCGCCGCGCCGTCGAAGCGCTCGATGAGAGTGGCGTCGTCATCGGCGGCGAACGTCTAGATGCAGGCACCGTAATTTGGGGCGCGGGCATCGAGGCGCTGAGCGTCGGCGACTGGCTCGGCATCGCAACCGATCGGCTCGGCCGGGTAACCGTTGCGCCCGATCTGTCGCTGCCCGCATATCCGGAGGTGTTTGTAATCGGCGACGCGGCGCTATGCCCTGGCACCGACGGCAAGCCGCTGCCGGCGCTGGCGCAGGTCGCCAATCAGCAGGGCATTTACGTCGGCAAACTGATCGCTGCGCAATTGCGCGGTATGCCGACGGGACCGTTCAAATTCAGCAACAGGGGCGACACCGCGATCATCGGCCGTAACGCCGCCGTGTTCGATTTCGGCCGCTTCCACCTCAAGGGACGGTTCGCCTGGCTGTTGTGGGCTATCGTCCACGTCTACTTGCTGGTGGGATTTGAGAACCGGCTCTCGGTCGTGATGCGCTGGGTGTGGGCCTACATCAGCTATGAGAGAGGCGCGCGATTGATCATGCCGCGTGCCCCGCAACGGCCGGCCGATCAATAGCGGTAGTGGTCGCTCTTATACGGCCCGTCCTGCGGCACACGCACCTTTCCGTTCGTCCCCGCGAAAGCGGGGACCCAGAGCCATGCGGCAAAGACTGGATGCCCGCTTCCGCGGGCACGAACGGAGTTTGTGACTCGGCTTCGGTCAGTACCGGTAATGGTCGCTCTTATACGGCCCGTCCTGCGGCACACCGATATACGTCGCCTGCTTATCCGTCAGCTTGGTGAGCTTCACTCCGATCTTGTCGAGGTGCAGCCGCGCGACCTTCTCGTCGAGATGCTTGGGCAGAGTGTAGACCTGGTTCTTGTACTTGCCGGGATTGCTCCACAGCTCGATCTGCGCCAGCGTCTGGTTGGTGAAAGACGACGACATCACGAAGCTCGGATGCCCCATGGCGTTGCCGAGGTTCACCAGGCGGCCTTCCGATAACAGGATGATGCGGTGGCCGTCGGGGAAGGCGATCTCGTCCACCTGCGGCTTGATGTTGTTCCATTTGAGGTTGCGCAGCGCCGCGACCTGGATCTCGCTATCGAAGTGGCCGATGTTGCAGACGATGGCGCGGTCTTTCATCTTGCGCATGTGCTCGATGGTGATGACGTCGACGTTGCCGGTGGCGGTCACGAAGATGTCGGCGCGCGGTGCGGCGTCTTCCATCGTCGTGACTTCATAACCTTCCATCGCCGCCTGCAGCGCGCAGATCGGATCGACCTCGGACACCATCACGCGGCAGCCGGCCTGGCGCAGCGACGCCGCCGAGCCTTTGCCGACGTCGCCGAAGCCGGCGACCATCGCCACTTTGCCCGACATCATCACGTCAGTGCCGCGGCGAATGCCGTCGACCAGCGACTCGCGGCAACCGTAGAGATTGTCGAACTTGGACTTGGTGACGCTGTCATTGACGTTGATCGCCGGGAACATCAGCCGGCCTTCCTTGGCCATCTGGTAGAGGCGGTGCACGCCAGTCGTGGTCTCTTCGGTGACGCCGCGGATGCCCTTGGCGATCTTGCCGTACCAGCCGGGCTGCTCCTTCAGGCGCTTCTTGATCGCGGCGAACAGCACCTCTTCTTCCTCGTTGCCGGGATGGTTGAGCACGCCGGCATCGCTCTCCGCCTGCATGCCAAGATGCAGCAAGAGCGTGGCGTCGCCGCCGTCGTCCAGGATCATATTGGGGCCGCCGCCGTCGGCCCATTCGAAGATGCGGTGGGTGTAGTCCCAATAATCCTTGAGGCTTTCGCCTTTGACCGCGAAGACCGGCACGCCGGCCTGCGCGACCGCCGCTGCGGCGTGGTCTTGCGTCGAATAGATGTTGCACGAGGCCCAGCGCACGTCGGCGCCAAGGGCGGTCAGCGTTTCGATCAGCACCGCTGTCTGGATGGTCATGTGCAGCGAGCCGGCGATGCGTGCGCCGCGCAAAGGCTGCTGGGGCCCATACTCCTCCCGGGTCGCCATCAGCCCCGGCATCTCGGTCTCGGCGAGGCTGATCTCGTTGCGGCCCCAAGCCGCGAGCGAGATGTCCCTGACGACATAGTCATCGGTCTTCGGCTTGGATTCCGATTTGGCCTTGGCGGAAGCGGTGCTCATGACGATCCTGACTCACAAAACGGGCTGGCTGGGCTGCCGTGGCTATAACAGGCGCCTGTTAGCCCCGCAACCGATATATAAAGAATTCTTTATGTCTGAAACCGGCGCCGCTTCAGTTGCGCGCTTTGCTCTCGGCGACTGCCGGGTGCGGCGGGTTCTGGCGCAGCACGCCGGCTTGGGTCAGCGCCGCGGCGATCTGCTGCATCCGGTTGATGAGGTCCACGGCGGCGCCAGGCGGCAGCACCAAGCGGCATGCCGGATAGCGGCGCCCGGTCAATGGCGCGCCTTGCTTTACGTCGTCCATGCGCGTGACGCCGAACTCGATGCGCAAAGATTGGCCGTCGAAGGAGAGATGCGCGATGCTGTCCGCAAAGGTCTCCGTCAGCTCCGGCCGGTCAACGTAGCGCAGAGTGACCTGCTGCCGCTGCGGTTGCTGCGCTGCCCCGGCGACCGGTCCCGGAAACTCCTTGATGTCTTGATCGGCCATTGTGCCCCCCGTTTGTGCCGGCATTCGCTGCGGCAGGTTAGCACAGCCGTTAGCGCGATAATCAATCGCCTTCGCCGAAGCGGGAACTGACCAGGCTACAAAGCGCTTCGACGGCTTCGGTGGCCTGCTTGCCCGTGGCGCTGATGGTGATGGTGACGCCAGGGCCGGCGGCAAGCATCATCAGCCCCATAATCGAGGTGCCGCCCACGCTTTCGTGGCCTCGCGTAACCGTAATTGCAGCATCAAACCCTTCGGCCATTTGCACGAACTTGGCGGAAGCTCGGGCGTGCAGGCCCTTTTTGTTGACGATCTCGACCTCGCGCGAGACCGGCCGCGCGCTCGCGTCGGTTTGGCTCATTTACCGCTGAGCACGCGGCTGGCGATGGTGCAATATTTGCGCCCCGCCTCCTGGGCGGCGGCGACCGCGTCCTGCAAGGAAGCGGTTTCGCGCACTTTGGCAAGCTTGATGAGCATGGGGAGATTGATCCCGGCGAGCACCTCCACCTTGGGCTGGCTCATCACCGAGATGGCGAGATTGGAAGGGGTGCCGCCGAACATGTCGGTGAGGATGACGACGCCGGTGCCGCCATCGACGCGCTTGACCGCATCGAGTATCTGCTTGCGGCATTGCTCCACGTCGTCGTCCGGGCCGATGGTCACCGCCTCGATCTGACGCTGCGGCCCCACGACGTGCTCCAGTGCCGCGCGGAACTCGACGGCGAGCCGCCCGTGGGTCACTAAAACGAGGCCGATCATCCCGGACTCCCGGCGGGCGCTACGCTGCTGCACCGCACGAAAAGGGGCACATTCAGGCGCAATTACTGGCCTATTGCAAGGGCTTGCCCCGCTATATAGGCGGTCTGCTGCAGTGCGAAAAGGAGGGGCCAAAGGGGCACTCATCCGTCCGTTTTTGGCGCCGGCCATCCTAAGGCGCGTATGGTTAATTTTTTGCGCCGAACCACGGGGGCGTCGAGTTAGCCCAAGCGCCCAGCCGGATCAATCCCCCGCAGGGCGCGTTTCCAGAAAGGCCAGCACCAAGGGGAAGGCCGGCGTCCCAGCCGCGACCGCAAGCCGCGGAAGCGTGACTCCCTCGACCGCGACGGTCTCAGCCATCCTCGCAGGCAGGCGGGCGGCATCGGCCGCTGCGAGATCGATAACAAGGCCGGCGGCGGCGAGCGGCTCATAGACAACACGGCGAATGCCCAGACCGCGGATCTCGATCAAGCCGGCGAGCTCCGGCACCGGCCGGAGCAGCAGGCGGCCGGCATGCGCATGAAGCTGCACCCGGTCGTCGGCGACCAAGCGCGTAAAAGGCAGGGCGCTTTGCAGAAGCTGCCAGGCCAGATGCGATTTTCCGGATCCGGCCGGGCCGCGGATGAGTGCGGCTTTGGCACCGATCAAGACGGCCGCTGCGTGGATACTAGCCATTGGTCATCTGCGCGGCCGGTGCGCCGCGAATCGGTCACGTGGCCGGCAGCCGAACCACAAAACGTGCGCCGAGCACCCGCGGCTTCTGCCCGGACCTGGCGGTCGGCGCCATGCGGTTCTCCGCATGAATGGTGCCGCCGTGCGCCTCCACGATCTGCTTGACGATAGAGAGACCGAGGCCGGAGTTCTGACCGAAACTCTGATTGGGGCGGTCGGTGTAGAAGCGCTCGAAAATCTTGTCCAAAGCCTCCGGCTGAATGCCTGGGCCGTCGTCGTCGACGCAAATTTCGATGGTGTCTTTCAGCTTGCGGCAGGTGATGCGCACGCTGCCGCCGGGCGGCGAGAACGAGCGGGCATTGTCGACGAGATTGCTCACCACTTGTCCGAGGCGTGAGTCATGCCCGGGCACCTTGAAGCTCGCCGGCGGGCCGCCCTCGAAGGCAAGCGAGACGGTGACGTCGTTGGTGCGGATTTCGTTTGCCGCCTTGACCAAAGCTTCGAGCAGCCGGGCGAGATCAACGCTCGCTGCTTCCTGACGCTGCAATTCGGCATCGAGGCGGCTGGCGTCGGAAATGTCCGTGATCAGGCGGTCGAGCCGCTTCACGTCGTGTTCGATCACCTCCAGCAATCGCTTGCGGCTGTCCTCGGTCTTGGCGAGCGGTAGTGTCTCTACCGCCGAGCGCAGCGAGGTCAGCGGATTGCGCAGTTCGTGCGCCACGTCCGCGGCGAAGCTCTCGATCGCCTCGATGCGGGTGTAGAGCGCGTTGGTCATGTCGCGCAGCGCGCCGGATAAATGGCCGATTTCGTCGCGCCGTCGCGTCAGGTCCGGAATCTCGATGCGGCTGCGGATGCGGCGGCGCACGCGCTCGGCGCCGTCGGCCAGCCGGCGTACCGGCCCGGCGATGGTGCCGGCGAGCAGCATCGACAAGACGACCATGACCGCGGCGGCCACAAGGAAGACCTTGACGATCGCCAGCCGCTCCGCTTCCACCATGTTGTCGATATCGGCGCCTTGCGTGGACAGCATCAACGCGCCACGCACCGCGCGAAAACGTTGCACCGGCACGGCGACCGATACGATCACTTCGCCTCGATCGTTCACGCGCACCATGCTGGCATGATAGCCCTGCAAGGCCTGTGCAACTTCGGTATAGCCTTTGCCGTTTTCTGGGCCGAGCTCTTTGTACAGCGGAAGATCGCCGCGTCCGAGCCATCGCCTGATGGCGATGAAGAAGCGCTCCGCCAGCCCCGGCTTCTCGGCGTTGGGCGGCGGCAGATCGAATCGCAGCACGTCGCCGCGCCCGTAGAGATTGCGGCTGTCGAGAATCAGCACGCCGTCGCGATCATAGATGCGCGCTCGTGTTTTGGTCGGCGAGACCAGGCGGCGCAGAACGGGTGCAACGCGCTCGGGGTTGATAGGAAATTCGACGCCGTTGAGCGAATCGTCCGGCGGTCCGTAACTTTGCCCGGCCTGCAATTCCAGCAGCCGGTCGGGATCGATAGTGATCGCGTCATTGTCGGCGGTGGCTGACGCGGCGATGGCGCTGGCGATGATTTCGCTCTGCACCAGCAAGCTTTGCACGCGCGCATCGATCAGGCCGGCGCGAAATTGCGAGAGATAGAGCACGCCGGTGACCAGGACGACCAGGCCGGCGAGATTGAGAATAACGATGCGGCGAGTAAGGCTGGAAAAACTTTGCGTTGCGATGAACGTTAAGGCCGATGCGGCCCAGCGCCGCAGCCGCCAAAAACGCCCGGGCGGGGCGTGCTCAGCCTCGCCACCTCGCGCTTCGGCGCGGGCAGGGACGGTCCGGATATCGGTTTCCGCGGTTCGGTCGAGCACGTCGTCCAATCCAGTGGAGGTTTCAAGCCGCCCGGATTTTACCGCAAGACGGGACGCTCCGTCAGGCCGTCGCTAGGACCGCAGCATTAACAATGCTTCATGCTTCTTTGAAGCGGTAGCCCACGCCGTAAAGCGTCTCGATCATTTCGAATTCGTCGTCAACCGACTTAAACTTCTTCCGCAGCCGCTTGATGTGGCTGTCGATGGTGCGGTCGTCCACATAGACCTGGTCGTCGTATGCGGCGTCCATCAGTGCGTTGCGGCTTTTCACCACGCCGGGACGCGTCGCGAGCGCCTGCAGGATCAGGAACTCGGTGACCGTGAGGGTGACCGGCTCGTTCTTCCAGGTGCAGGTGTGACGCTCGGGATCCATGCGCAACTGTCCGCGCTCGAGCACTTTGGCGGAATCGATCTCCTTTACCGGCGCCCCGTCTTTGCCGCCGGAGCGGCGCAGCACGGCTTTGACTCGCTCGACCAGCAGGCGTTGTGAGAACGGTTTACGAATGAAGTCGTCGGCCCCCATCTTTAGGCCGAACAATTCGTCGATCTCCTCATCTTTTGAGGTAAGGAAGATGACCGGAATGTCAGTCTTTTGCCGCAGACGGCGGAGCGTCTCCATTCCGTCCATGCGCGGCATCTTGATGTCGAGAATGGCGAGATCGGGCGGCGATGTCTTGAAGCCGTCGAGTGCGGACGCACCGTCCGTGTAGGTCATGATGCGATAGCCTTCGGACTCGAGCGCCATCGACACGGAGGTCAGGATGTTGCGGTCGTCGTCGACGAGAGCGATTGTCGGCATGAATGCCCCTTCTGAGCCAGACGTCCCGCGCGTTTTGAAGCCCACAAACGGGGGCTGAATTGTGACCTCTTTGCAACAACTATGTGATTCGGTAGCAATTTCAAGGGTCAGCGCGGAAACAAAACACGTCGGTACGACTATCGTTAACGACCGGGCTCGCCCATGACCACCGACGCGCCATTCGATGCCAGTTTAGCCGCAAAAAAGCTGATGCGCGAATGCCGAAGCGGCGCATTGGCAACTTTGTTTGCGGATTCGCGCGATCCCTATTGCTCGTTGGTCAATGTTGCGGCCGCACAAGACGGCGCGCCGTTGCTGTTGTTGTCGAAACTGGCGCTGCACACCAAGAACATTCTCGCCGATCCGCGCTGCTCGCTGCTCCTGGACGAACGCAAAGCCGGCGATCCGCTGGAAGGTGCGCGCGTGATGCTCATGGGTAAAGCTGCCGCGACCGCGGATCCCGCCGCGCGTGCCGCGTATTTGCGCCGCCAACCGGAAGCCGAGATGTTCGCGGGCTTTGCCGATTTCTCCATCTATCGCATCGAGATTGCCCGCGCGCACCTGGTTGCCGGATTTGGCCGCATCGTCGATCTGAGCGCGACAGACGTGCTGACCGATCTCGCCGGCGCCGAAGCGCTGGTTGCTGCCGAAGGTGAAGCGCTTGCGCACATGAATGCCGACCACGCGGACGCGTTGCGGCTCTACGCCACAAAATTGCTCGGCGCGTCCGGCGGGGACTGGCGTTGCGTCGGTATCGACCCAGAGGGCATCGATCTGCAGTGCGGCCGCATCGGCTTACGGCTGCTGTTTCCGCAACGGGTAACCGGGCCCGGTCCTTTGCGCACCGTACTCAAAGAGCTTGCAGCCAAAGCGCGGGCGGCTTGAAACCTGAGACCTGCCGCGGCGGTTAATGTGCGGGTGTTGCGGCGCCGGCGCCCTGGGCTGAAGCTATTGATGCAGCGCAACGATACTCGACGGCGACGCATGGCAATTGTTCTTGGCTTTGCGGTTGCCGCTGACTATGGTCGCGGCTTCATTGGCTATACTAAGGTCGCATAGCGGCAGAGCCCGATTTTCAGCGGCCGGTTGCGTTGGGAGGAGTTAAGCGTGCAAGAAACAGGGCTGCGTAACAGCGCATACGGCGCCGACAAGTTCGGCTTCAAAAATCTGGCCGGCATCTACTGGAATTTGCTGGAGCCCGGCCTCTACGAGCACGCAGTCCGCAATGGCGAGGCCGCGATCGTCGTGGGTGGTGCGCTTTGCGCCGAGACCGGCCATCACACCGGCCGCAGTCCCAAAGACAAGCATACAGTCGTTGACGAGCTGACCGAAAATTCGGTCTGGTGGGAAAACAACCGCAAAATGAGCAAGGCGAATTTCGATGCTTTGCTCGCGGACTTCCAAAAGCATTGTGAAGGCAAAAAATTATTCGCGCAGGATCTCGTCGGCGGCGCCGATCCCAAATACCGGATCAAGGTTCGCGTCTTTACGGAATTGGCGTGGCACTCGCTTTTCATTCGTCAGTTGTTGATCCGGCCCGAGCGTTCCGAGCTTGCAAGCTTCGTCCCCGAATTGACCATCGTCGATCTGCCTTCATTCCGGCCCGACGCCAAGCGTCACGGCGGGCGCGAAGGATCGGACACGATGGTAGCGATCGATTTCTCGCGCAAGCTGGTGCTCATCTGTGGCACCTCGTACGCCGGAGAGATGAAAAAGTCGGTGTTCACGACGCTCAACTTCTATCTGCCCGCGCAAAATGTGGTGCCGATGCACTGCTCGGCCAACGTCAGTCACGAAGGCGAAAGCGCGCTGTTCTTCGGCCTCTCCGGTACGGGCAAGACGACGCTGTCGGCCGATCCGCATCGCATCCTGATCGGCGACGACGAGCACGGCTGGGGGCCTGACGGCATCTTCAATTTCGAAGGCGGATGCTACGCCAAGACGATCAAGCTCTCGAAAGAAGCCGAGCCGATGATCTGGGACGCTACCAATCGCTTCGGCACGGTGCTGGAAAACGTGGCTTTTGACCCGGTTACGCGCCTGCCCGACTACGACGACGGCTCGAAGACCGAGAACACGCGCTCCGCCTATCCGCTCGATTTCATCCCCAACGCTTCACGCAGCGGCCGAGCCGGGCATCCAAAGAACATCATCTTGCTCACCGCCGACGCTTACGGCGTGATGCCGCCGATCGCCAAGCTCACGCCCGATCAGGCGATGTATCACTTCCTTTCCGGCTACACGGCCAAGGTTGCCGGCACGGAGAAGGGGCTCGTCGGCGTGCAGCCGGAATTCTCCACCTGCTTCGGCGCTCCGTTCCTGCCGCGGCATCCTTCGGTCTACGCCAACCTGCTGAAGGACTACATCAACCGGCACAAAGTTGACGTTTGGCTCGTCAATTCCGGCTGGACCGGCGGCAAATACGGCGAAGGCCGCCGCATGCCGATCAAGGCGACGCGCACGCTGCTCGCGGCGGCGCTCAACGGCTCGCTCAAGAGTGCCGATTTCCGCACCGATCCTTATTTTGGCTTTGCCGTGCCGACTTCCGTCGCCGGGGTCGAGCCGCATCTGCTCAACCCGATGAAGACCTGGAAGAACAAGGCCGATTTCGATAAGACCGCGCGCGCTTTGGTCGACATGTTCCAGAAGAACTTCGCCAAGTTCGAGAAGCACGTCACGCCTGAAATAAAAGCTGCGGCGCCCGAAGTGCGCATCGCCGCCGAGTAGTCCGCTCGCGATCCAGCGAGGTCCTATGAGGGGGAGCATTCTCTGCCTTGCGTCAGCGGCACTGTTGAGTGCCGCTATGGCGCCTGTCGCGCGGGCCACCGACTGCGCAACGCTCTATGCGCTCGCCCAGCAGCACGCTTACGACATGGCGCGCCGCGGCCATCTCGATCACGCCGGTTTCATGAAACATCGCGGGCCGCGAGGCGCCGTGGCCGAAAACGTTGCGGTGGGCTGCGCCGATGAAGCCTGCGCGCGACGGGCATGGATGAATTCGCCGCATCATCGCGCCAACATGATGCTCGGCGGCTGCCAGGCGATTGCCTCGGCCGTAGGCAAGAACGGACGGCGCTATTGGGTGATGGAAATCGGCGGCGGTGGCGGCATCACCGGTGTGCGCGATCTTTCCATCGAAGGCAGCAACGCGCCCTGACGTGAAGGTTCTATTCGGCGGCCGCGTGATAATTGGGCCATGTGGCGTCTTCGGCGCACTTGATGCACTTGCGCCCAGCGGCCTTGGCCGCATAGAGCGCCTCGTCGGCGCGCCGCAAGAATGCCTCCGGTCCCGACATGCTGAGCGTCGCGCTGACAATGCCGATACTGACGCTCAGCTTGAGACCGTCCAGCTCTAACTCCTGCACCGAACGTCTGATGCGCTCGGCGACGATTTGCGCCTGCGGCAGCGCGGTTTCAGGCAGCAGGATGGCAAATTCGTCGCCGCCGACGCGAGCCACGATATCCGTGCCGCGCTTGTCCTTGGTGCAAGTGCCTGCGATCAGTTTGAGGGCTTTGTCGCCGGTCTCGTGACCGAATTTGTCGTTGACCTCTTTGAAGCGGTCTATATCCACGATCATGGCCGATAAAGGCCTCTGGTAGCGCTGAAAGCGCCCCCATTCGTTGCCCATGAGCACATCGAACTGCCGGCGGTTGCAGACGCCGGTCATGCCGTCGGTGTTTGCCAGCCGTTCGAATTCCCGCGCTCGCCGGATCAAATCCGTCACATCGTTGTAAGTGATCATGCGTCCGCCGTTCGGCAGAGCATTGCATTCGGCGCGAATGATATGACCGTTCTTGTGCGGGATCTCGACGGGCGTGGGGTCGCCGGCTTTGAACATGGTGATGCGTCGCATCAAGAACGCAGAGAGCTCGTCGTCCGACATCGCATAAGCACCCGCCGCATGTGCGGAGCGCATCAGTTCGATAATGGATAATTTGCGCGCTGCCTGGTCGTCGCTGACGTTCCAGAGCGCGCGCATCGGCCGGTTGATGAATTGCACGTTGAGGAATTGATCGAGCAGGACGACGCCGGTGGGCGCCTGATCGAGCGCGTCGCGCAGAACCTCCAGTTCGTCGGCGTGATGGACAATATCCGTCACATACGTATAGCAGAGCATGCGGCCGCCGGACGGCAGCACCGTGCACTGCAGACGGATGACTTCGCCGTTGGCCAGGCGCAAATCGAGCGGCATCGAATCGCCCGCTTTGACCCGCGCCACGCGTTCGGCGACATAGGTGTCGAGGTCTGCGTTGGGTACATCGTACGCCCGCGTATCGCGGCCGTGATACATGAGCGCGACGAACGGGGGCTTCTTGTCAGCTTTTTCGTCGGGCAGCCGCCACATGCGCCGGAATG
>DASRDF010000143.1:0-22918 GCA_035652735.1 Pseudolabrys sp.
CGTGCGCTGCCCGCTATTGGCGAGCGCGACGTTTCCGCCATCATCGAACTGTTCGAAGCCGGTCCGCAGAAATCCAAGACAGGAGCATGAGATGATCTCAGTACGGAAGATCGCGCATTGCAGCTACGAAACACCCGATCTCGCGCAGCAGACTGAATATTACACTGAGATTCTTGGCCTCACGCTGACTGGCAAAGAGAAGGATACTGTGTTTCTCGCAAATACGGTCGACCATCACTCGGTGGTGCTGCGCAAAGGAGACGCAGCGCGCTGTGTGCGTATCGGATTTGAAATTGGTCCCGAAGACGACCTCGCCGCCTTTGAGAAGCAAACGGCTGCCCACGGTCTCAAGACGTCGCGCAAAAAAGACCCGGAGCCGACCATCTCGGATGTGATCAGTTTCGAGGATCCGAAGGGAACGATCATGGAAGTGTTTCGTCGTCCCGAAATGCAGAAGACAAAATTCAGCGGCAAGGGAATTCTGCCGCATAAGCTGGGACACGTAGCCTTCCATGTCACCGATGTCAAAAAGGTGACTCAGTTCTACTGCGACGTGCTTGGCTTTCGCGTATCGGATTGGATGGGCGATTTTTTCTCCTTCCTGCGCTGCAGCCCCGATCACCACACTATCAACCTCATCGAGACTGGCTCCGACAGACATTTTCACACCGCATTCGAGTTGCGGGACTGGAGCCACCTGCAAACAGCGTGCGACTTTCTGAGCATACATGGATACAAGATGCTGTGGGGACCTGGGCGCCACGGCATCGGGCATAACCTGTTCGCTTATCACCGCAGCCCGAATGGACTGATCACCGAGGTGTTTGCCGAACTCGACCAGATGAAAGACGAGGCGCTCGGCTATTTCGAGCCGCGTCCTTGGCATCGCGACAATCCTCAGAAGCCGAAGGTATGGGAGAAGGATCCGTCCGCCGCCAACCTGTGGGGCCCGATGCCGCCCGATGACATGATGCAATGACCCGGCTCGACGCTGCAGCTGCCGACGCGGGGCGATTAAAGGCTGCCGGGGCAGCATCACCCTGAACGGCCGTCTTGAATGCCCATACTGCGCACCATCGTTTTTCCCGGCGGCTTCAATCTACCGCTCTGGACCGCCATGGAGCGCGGCTACTTCCAGGCGCGCGGCATTGAGATCGACCTGACTTATACGGTGAACTCTGTCCAGCAGCTGGCGGGCCTCATCGAGGGCACATGGGACATCGGCCTGACCGGCTTCGACAATGTCGTGGCATATCAGGAGGGGCAGGGTGAGGCAGATATCAGGACCGAACCTGATCTGTTTGCCTTCATGGGCGGAGACACGGCGTTCCTGCGGTTGGTCGTGCAACGCGACATCGGGAGCTACGTCGATCTGAAGGGGCGCACGCTTTCTGTCGATGCCATGACGACCGGCTTCGCCTTCGTCCTGCGGAAGATGATAGCGCTCAACGGGCTGAGCGAGAATGACGTGGCGTATGAGCGGGCGGGCGGGATGCTGCAGCGTTTCGAGGCATTGAAAGAGGGAAAACATGCCGGCACGTTGCTGGCCACTCCCTTCGAGTTTCTCGCCGACAAGCTTGGCATGCGCGTGCTGCAAAGCGCGTCCGATCTCTTTCCGCAATATCAAGGTGTCTGCGGCGCAACGCGCCGGTCCTGGGCGCGTGCAAACGCGGACGTACTTACCAACTTCATTCGGGCCTATCTCGAAGCGCTGGATTGGCTATACGACCGGAGCAATCGGCAATCCGCTTGCGATCTGCTGATGGCCAAAGTGCCTAAAATGGGACCGGAGCTTGCCGCGGCGACATACGACGTGTTGCTTGGAGAAACGGGCGGCTTCGACCGTAAGGCGATTCTCAATCAGGAGGGGATAAAGACAGTACTCCGGCTCCGAAGCGAATACGGGCGCCCGCGAAAGATGCTCTCAGACCCGGCTAAGTACTGCGATGACAGCTACTACGAAATGGCGCTTCGCCGCTGATCGGCCGCCGCACGTGCAACTCGGCGATAGTGGGAACGAGCTACTCAGGTTGCAAGTGCGAAGGTCGCGCGCTGCCTATGCGAACAATCGACCTTCTTCGTCAGTGCACGGGAGAAGCTTTGTCAAAACAGGCTGGCGGAGGGAGTGGGATTCGAACCCACGTTACGGTTTCCCGTAAACACGCTTTCCAAGCGTGCGCCTTCAGCCACTCGGCCACCCCTCCATAAAGTTCGACCCGCGGTCTAATGCCCCGGGCACACCATCTGCAACCTCAAAACCGGAGCGGTCCTCAACGCCAGGCGCCATCCATGGCGAGCCCGCACCAAAAAGCACTGCGGCGGCATGCTCCAGCGGAGCGATTGCTAGGTCATGGCGATGCGGACATGTCATTTCAAGCCGCGAATAGCTTATCTGCATAATCATGTTTATATTTCGTCATGCGAACCACAGTTGTAATAGAAACATAAAAAACATAGCATTTTGTCGCGTTTTGCATGTGAAGCAGTCATGCCGGACAACGGGAACGTCTCCGCACTTCATCTGGTCCTTAGCGGCGATCCGGTGCTGCTCGCCATCGTCTGGCTGTCGCTGACCGTCAGCCTCAGCGCGGTGGCGGTGTCGGCGCTGATCGCGGTCCCCATTGGCGCATTGATCGCCCTGACCCGATTTCCGGGCCGGGAAGGCGTGATCGTCTTCCTCAACGCAATGATGGGACTGCCGCCGGTGGTCGTCGGCCTGGCGGTCTATCTGCTGCTGTCGCGGTCCGGCCCGCTCGGGGCTTGGGGCCTCCTGTTCACGCCGACTGCGATGATCATCGCGCAAACCGTGCTGGTGTCGCCGATCATCGCGGCGCTGGCTCGGCAAACGATCGAAGACCTCTGGACCGAATATCACGACGAACTGGCGGCGATGAATGTCGGCCCGTTGCGCCGCATCGTCACCCTGATCTGGGATGCGCGCTTCAGCCTGATCACCGCCCTGCTTGCCGGATTCGGGCGCGCCGCCGCTGAAGTTGGCGCCATCATCATCGTCGGCGGCAATATCGACGGCTTCACCCGGACCATGACGACCGCAATCGCGCTGGAAACCTCCAAGGGCGACCTGCCGCTCGCCATCGGCCTGGGGCTGGTGCTGATCTCCATCGTGATCGTGATCAATGCCGCGGCCTGGGGCGCGCGCCGCCTCGGCGAACATTACGCGGGATGACTATGCGTAATCCCGCGCTCGATCTGCCGTTGCTGTTCGTTGACGTTCGCATCCGCGCCCGCGGCCTGCCGATCCTCGACGGCGTCAGCCTCAAGATTGAGAGCGGCAAACCCACCGTGCTTATTGGACCGAACGGAGCCGGCAAGACTACGCTGCTGCGCGCTGCAATGGGCTTGGTCCGGCCGTCCAGCGGTTTGATCACCTGGGGCGGGCATGAACAGTCGCCACCCGTCCGGCGCGCCATCATGTTCCAGCGTCCGGCCATGCTTCGGCGCAGCACTGCAGCCAATGTACGCTATGCGCTCGCCGCGGCAAACGTGGCCCGAGACAAACGCGAGACACGCGTCGCCGAGCTGCTGGCCGATGTCGGACTCGCGCAACTCGCGCGGCGTCCGGCACGCAAGCTTTCAGGGGGCGAGCAGCAGCGCCTTGCGCTCGCGCGAGCGCTCGCGCGCGATCCCGCCATTCTGCTGCTCGACGAGCCGACCGCAAGCCTCGATCCCGCGGCCACCAAGGCGATCGAAGACATCGTCCGCATCGTGACGGCGCGCGGCGTCAAAGTGGTCATGTCCACGCACGACCTCGGCCAGGCCAAACGGGTCGGCGGCGAAATCGTGCTGCTGCATCGCGGACGCGTCATCGAGACCGGACCGGCCGGCGAGTTCTTTGCCGCGCCCCGTACAGAAGAGGCTCGAAAATTCATCGCCGGCGAGTTGCTGGTGTGAGGGGGCGCGTCAGGGAGCCGAGAAAAGAAGGAGGATTGCCATGTTTCATCGCCGCCACTCGATTGCCGCCGCGACACTCGGCTTCGCGCTGCTCGCCGCGCCCTCGAGCTTCGCCCAGGACAAGTCGATTGTAGTGGCTTCGACGACCTCGACCCAGGATTCAGGCCTGTTCGAATATCTGCTGCCGCTGTTCAAGCAGAAGACCGGCATCACCGTGAAGGTGGTGGCGCAGGGCACCGGCAAAGCGCTCGACACGGGCGCGCGCTGCGACGCCGACGTCGTGTTCGTGCACGCCAAGGCACAGGAAGAGAAATTTCTTGCCGAGGGTTACGGCGTCAAGCGTTTTCCGGTGATGTACAACGATTTCATCATCGTCGGCCCGAGCAGCGATCCGGCCGGCATCAAAGGCAAGAAGGATGTCGCTGACGCGCTGAAAACCATCATGGCCAAGAACGCGACCTTCTTCTCGCGCGGCGATCGCTCCGGCACTTACAGCGCCGAATTGCGGCTGTGGAAGGCCGTCGGCGTCGATATCGAGAAGCAGAAGGGCCCGTGGTACAAGTCGCTCGGCCAGGGCATGGGTGCGACGTTGAACACCGCAGCGGCGGGCAATGGCTACACGCTGACTGACCGCGCCACCTGGATCCATTTCAAGAACAAGCAGAGCCTCGCCGTTATGGTGGAAGGCGACAAGCGTCTGTTCAATCAGTACGGCGTCATGCTGGTGAATCCTGCCAAATGCCCGAACGTGAAGAAAGACCTCGGGCAAGCCTTCATCGACTATCTAATTTCTCCGCAAGGGCAGAAGGATATCGCCAACTACAAAGTCGACGGACAGCAACTGTTCTTCCCCAACGCCAACGAAGCGGGGGCATGATGAGTAATTGACGTTTCACAGCTCCCGCTCGCGGCCTGAGAGAGCCTGAAGACCAGGACTGCACCCCACAGAGATCGATGTCCGTCACCCGCCGTCGATTTCTTGCCACTGGCTCCGCGGCTATGCTCGCGCCGCATCCAGCCCGCGCCGAGAAGATCACCGACGACGCAAACCGTAGCGTGACAATTCCTAGCGAGGCTCGCCGCGTGTTCCCCGCCGGATTGCCAGCCGCCATTCTGATTTACACCCTGGCGCCAGAGCTTTTGCTCGGTTGGCCTCGCGCCAACCGGGCCGAGGAGTGCGCCTTCCTTCTTGCCGCCACCTGCCGCAAGCCGGTGCTGGACCGTCTCACCGCGCGCGATAGCGGCGCCGACTCCGCCACCGTGATTGCCCTCAACGCCGACCTCATCGTCGATGTCGGTAGCACCTCATCCCGCTATGCGGTACTCGCCGAATCGATTCAACAAGAGACGGGCATTCCCTATGCGCTACTCGACGGTCGCGTGTTGTCGCTATCGACCAGCTACGAAAAGATGGGGCGGTTGATCGGCCGCGAGGGCGCGGGCGCGGATTTCGCGGACTACTGCAATCAGACTTTGTCCGTCGTCACTAATCGCATCGCCTTCGTCCCGGCCGAGAAGCGCCCTCGGATTTACTATGCGCGCGGCCCCGCGGGGGTGACCACGGGTCTCGCCGGTGCGAGTCAGATGGAAAATATCGAACTGCTGGCGCGTAATGTGGCCGGCGGCAGCCGGGGCGGGCTTGCCGAGGTCACGGCCGATCAGGTGCGGGAGTGGGAGCCCGATGTGGTCCTAGCGACCGACCCGCGGTTTGCAGCGCACGCTCACACCGACGCAGCCTGGAGCGCGGTCAAGGCAGTGCGGGATGCGCGCGTCTACCAGCTGCCGCAGCTGCCGTTCGGCTGGGTTGACGCACCGCCCTCCGCAAACAGACTGTTAGGTTTGTGGTGGCTCGCGAAGTTGCTTTACCCTGAACATTTCAAGGAAGACCTGCGCGAAGTGACGCGCGACTTCTTCGCAAAATTTTATCATGTCACGCCGAGCGCGGCCCAGATCGAGCGATTGCTGTCAAATCCGTAGAGCTTGCTGTCGGAACGCAAGTCTACCGGATCACTTCGCCGGCACGACCAGCGAATAGCGCGGGTCCGCGGCCAAGCATTCGGCTTCCGGCAGGCCGAGTTCCTTGCGCACCATGTTGGCGCCCTGCACCATCGCCACGATCTTGTAGTAGGCGTGGCGGCGGCTCATGCCTTCGCGGCCCATGCCGCAATCCGACGACAGCACCAGGCGTTCCTTGGGGATGTATTGCAGCGCCTTGCGGATATGGTCGGCGATCTCCTCCGGCCGCTCGACCTGAAGAGCATGATGGTCGATGACGCCGATACAGACTTTCTTGTCGGTAATCGTCTTGCCAAACGCCTCGAGATCCATGCCGTGCGCGCTCGCCGATTCGAAAGTGATGACGTCGGCGTCGACTTTGTTGAGCATGTCGAGCGCCGACTGATAGCTCTGCACACTCGTGAACATGCGTTGCTGCGACGGATTGCCCCAGCAGGTGTGGCACCACACCTCGGTTTTTGCGCGCAGGCCTTTCACCGTGCGATTGAACACTTCGACGCTGAACCCCGGATTGATCACGTCATCGGCAATTTTGCGGATCGCGAGCAGGTGAATTTGCGGCTCCTCGAACTGGATGGCCTGGCAGCCGGCGTCGGCGAGCGCGTGCAGCTCTTCGTTCAGGGCATCCGCGATGGCCAAAATACGGTCCTTGACGCTCTTGTAGTGCCGGTCCTGCACGGCGAAAGCCACGAGCTCGGGACCGATGGTGCCGAACTTCACCGGTTTCTTGGTCATACGCTGCGATACCTTGAACATCTCGGCATATTGCAGGTCGCCGCGCGTCACCGGCCCGACGATTCCGGGCATGACGCGCGATTCGAGATAATCATGCAGGATATGGCCGGGCGGGAAGGCGAGGCCGCCTTTACCGGCGGGTGTCGGCTGCGGGTTCTTGTCGAAGCCGCCCATGTGACGCGGCGGATAATTGGTCCAGCTCTGGCCGCCGACGTCCGAATCGAAATGCGCATCGCCGTCGGTAACGATGTCGAGCCCCGCCATTTCCTGCTCGTGCAGATAGACGGACACCGTATCGACGTATTGCTCGCGAAATTGATTGTTCACCATGGCGTCGAGGAAGCTGCGCATGCCGAGATTCTGCGTGTACCAGCTTGGCCGCGGCAGCGACCCGGTGATGGTCGTCGGCAGCACGATGTCTTTGGTGGCGCGAAGCATGGCAGGCGGCTCCCGAGGCGTGTGTTTGTTGTGCCGCCGCATCTTACGGCGCACGTGCAAAGATGCAATTTGCCCTTATATGACGGGATGAAAATGCCCACCCGGAGTGGGCAGGGCCGCAACGCACCGTTCTGATATACTGGTCGCATGAGCAAAGCGCGCGACGACTACATCATCAAGCCCGATCCCGCCGATCCGCGGCTGACCGAGCGCGTCACCGGCATCGACCAGACCGGCGGACGGGTGACCACATCGGTCACGGTGGAGCGTGCGCTCACGATCTTCCTCAACGCGCAGGAGATCGTCACCGCGATGACCATCAACGATTACCCGGAATACCTGGCCATCGGCTATTTGCTCAATCAAAACATGCTCAAGGCAGACGACGATATTACCGGCGTCGACTTCGACGAGGAGCTGTCGGTCGTCGTGGTGCGCACCAAGCGCAAGACCAATTACGAGAAGAAGCTGAAAAAGAAGGTGCAGACCTCCGGCTGCGCCCAAGGGACGGTGTTCGGCGACCTGATGGAGGCGCTGGAGAACGTCTCGCTGCCCAAAGCCGAGCTGCGCACGTCATGGCTCTATGCGCTGACCCACACCATCAACACAACGCCATCGCTCTATCTCGAAGCCGGCGCCATCCACGGCTGCGTTCTCGCGCGGCAGGATCGTCCGCTGGTCTACATGGAGGATGTCGGCCGTCACAATGCGGTCGACAAGATCGCCGGCTGGATGTTCAAGGAGAAGGTCAAGCCTGACGACAAGATCTTCTACACCACCGGCCGGCTCACGTCCGAGATGGTGATCAAGACCGTGCGCATGGGCATTCCGATTTTGATCTCGCGGTCGGGCTTTACTGCATGGGGCGTGGAGCTCGCACGCAAGGCCAATCTGACGCTGATCGGACGCGCGCGCGGCAAGCGCTTTGTCGCGCTCGCCGGCGAGGACCGCATCGTCTTCGACCAGGACCTTGCCTATGTGGAAGAGGAAAGCGCCAAGCACCGCCGCAAGGCCGCGGTGCACGATGAATAATGGCTGAAATTCCGGTTCCTCCGACGCTCGGCTTGGTCCTCGCCGGCGGTCTTGCCCGCCGCATGGGCGGCGGCGACAAGGCGCGCATCGAGATCGGCGGTGTCTCCATCCTCGACCGCGTGTTGGCGACACTGTCGGGCCAGTGCGTCGGCATCATCATCAATGCCAACGGCGATCTCGAGCGCTTCGCGGACACGGGCTGCCCGGTCGTGCCGGACAACGTGCCCGGCCATCCCGGCCCGCTCGCCGGCATTCTCGCCGGCCTCGATTGGCTGGCGGCACAGAACAGCGGCCTCGAGTGGATCGTCAGCGTGCCGGGAGACTGTCCGTTTCTGCCCGACGATCTGGTCGAAAAATTGCACATAGCCCGCCGCAAAATGGGCGCCGGGGTACCCCTCGCCTGCGCGCGCTCGGGCGAATGGCGTCATCCGGTGGTCGGCCTCTGGCCGCTCGCCTTGCGCGCCGACCTGCGCAAGGCGCTCGTCGAAGACGATCTGCGCAAGATCGAGATGTGGACTGCCCGCCATGGCGTCGCTATCGCCGATTGGCCGGCCGATCCGGTCGATCCGTTTTTCAACGTCAACACGCCGGAAGACGTGGCGCGCGCCGTCCACATTGCGGCGCAGCATGCGGCCATTGACCAAGATCATTGACCGTTTTCGGCGCGGCTTTTTATTCTATACTGGTACGCCAGTCTCGGGAGGGATCCCATGAAGTCTTTCATTATCGCCTGCGCCGCCGCCATTGTGATCGCGGTAATTGCCGGGGTCGTGCTCAACAGCATTCAAGAGCCCGCGGCTCAGGCATTCTCGACGCCTTACGCCAGGGTCTGAGCCCCGGCGGCGTCCCCGACCTAGCCGATCAGCGCGGCGTAGGAGAGAAAACCGGCCCGCGCGCCCGGCTCGATAGCTGTTACGCCCTCCGGCAATTCCAGCAATCCGTCGGTTTCGGTCAGCGAGGTTAAGATGCCGGCGCCATCCCGCGGGTGTTTGACGGCCTCGACCTCGCCATCTGCCGCCTGGCGCAGCGCCACGCGCACGTATTCACGTCGGTCCCTCTTTTTCTTGTAGGCAAAGGCCGCCCGCACCGGCAGCGGCACCAGCTTATCCGGCCGCGCGCCGGCAAGTTGCCGCAACAGCGGCTTCACCACACGCACGAACGTAACGAAGACGGCGACGGGATTTCCCGGCATGCCAACGAAGGCGGCGCCTTCGCCGCTCCCGTCACGGATGACACCCATCGCCACCGGCCGGCCCGGCTTGATGGCGACACGCCAGAACACGAGACTGCCAACGCGCTCGACCGCCGTGCGCACGTGGTCTGCTTCGCCGGCCGATACGCCGCCGGAGGTGAGCACAAGGTCGTGGTTCGCTGAGGCCCTTTCTAGCGCGCGCGCGAGCGCCTCGGGCTCGTCGGCGAGAATACCGAGATCGGTAACCTGCGCGCCGAGCCGCTCCAACAGTTCGCCAATCAGAAAACGGTTGGCATCGTAGACCGCGGCGCGCACCAGCGGGGTCCCCGGTTCGGCCACCTCGTCACCGGTGGAAAAGATCGCAACCTTGAGCCGACGGTGGACCATGACCTCTGTCAGCCCGAGCGCCGCGGCGAGCGCGACATGCTGTGCCTCCAGCACCGTGCCGGCCGCAAGCACGAGTCGTCCGGCCGGTACGTCCTCTCCTGCCAGCCGCCGGTTCGCCCCTAACTTGAGTCCTTTCGGCACCACGATGCGGTCGCCGTCGACCTTCACATCCTCCTGCATGAAAACCGTGTCGGCACCAGCCGGCATGGCGGCGCCGGTAAAAATCCGAATGGCTTCACCCGATTGCAGCGTCAGTTCGGCGCGCGAGCCCGCCGCCAAGCGGCCGGCAACACGTAAGGTCGTGTCGCCGTACGCATCGAGATCAGCGTGGCGCACGGCATAGCCGTCGACCGCCGAGTTGTCGAAAGGCGGCAGATCGACCGGCGCCTTAACGTCGGACGCCAGCACGCGGCCGCGGGCGCCGTGCAGCGCGACCGCCTCGACGCCGCCAACCGGCCGGACGCGCTCGACGATCAGCCGTTCCATATCGTCGAGGCGCAGCAGCGGACCGGAAAACGCAAAGCAATCGTCGCTCAATTGCGCCATTCAAGCTCGCCTCATGACCGGCGCCTCGGCGACAGGCACCGCATACTTCACCAGCAGGTCGGCGATCGCCCCGATGTCGTCAAGATCGACCACCGGCACTCCGGCCGCGGGCAGCGCGACATCCGATGCCACGGCCACAATATGAGGGTCGTCAGGATGAATCAGCGGCTTGCCATTGGCGGCGCGATGAATCTCGAGCTTAGGGAAGGCATCGCGCTTGTAACCCTCGACCAGAACCAGATCGACCGGCGACATCTTGCCGACCAGGTCTGGCAGGTCCCATTCCGGCTCCTCGCGCAACTCGTGCAAAATGGCGAACCGCTTGGCCGAGGAGATAATCACCTCGGTCGCCCCGGCGGCGCGGTGGAAGAACGAATCCTTGCCAGGCTGATCGAGATCGAACCCGTGGTGAGCATGCTTGAGCGTGGACACCCTGAGCCCGCGCGCAATCAGACGCGGGATGACCTTGGTGACCAAGGTGGTTTTGCCCGAGCCGCTCCAGCCGGCGAGCCCGATGATACGCATTGGGGCGATCATGCCCCTTTATAGCAAACGCCCGGCGGAAAAGCCGGGCGTTGCATGCTGCGTATTGACGAAGTCGACGCGCTATTCCGCGGCCACCGGCTGGCGCTTCGACTTGTTGGGGCCGGTGCGGGCCATTTCTTCCTCAAGCCAAAGGCTATGATGTTCCTTGGCCCAGTTTATGTCGACGGTCCCCTCGCCCATCGCCTCGAAGGCGCCCTCCATGCCGATGGTGCCGATATAGATATGCGCCAGCATGACCGCGATGAACAGCATTGCGGTGACCGCGTGGATCATCTCGGCATATTGCATCGAGTCGATATCGGTGCCGTAGAACGGAAACAGCAGCACATAGCCGGTCACCGCCGTGAGCCCGCCGCCGAGCACGACGATCCAGTAAATCGCCTTCTGCCCGGCATTGAAACGGTAGGCTGGTGGATGGTCGTGCCCAACGATACCGCCGCCGCGCTTGAGCCATTCCACGTCGACCGAATTCGGAATGTTACCGGCGATCCACATCAGGAAAATCAGGATGACGCCAATCGTGAACGGGAAGCTCAGATAGTTATGAGCGTACTTGGCCCACTCCGACCAGACGGTGAAGGCCTCCGAACCGCCGGAAGCGGCGAACAATGGCCGGCCGAAGGTGACGTTGAGCCCGGTGATGGCAAGGATGACGAAACAGGTCGCCGTCATCCAATGCACGAAGCGCTCAAAGGCGTTGAAACGCACAATAGAGCGGCCGGCGCGACCTCTTTCGATGCGCACCATGCCTCGCCACAGATAGAACACGATGAGCAGCGCGAGCATACCGAGGATGGCGACGGCGCCGATCCAGCGCAACGTGACATTATGGAATTCGCGCCAGCCGCGGCCAACCGGATGCTCGATCACGTAGGACTTGGTATCGGGAATGGTACCGAGGCCCTTGATCGTCTTGAGCTGATCGAGCAGCTGCTGCTCCTTGACCGCGCTCGCCGTCGGATTGACCGAGCTCGGCTGCTGGGCCGAGACCGGCGCCGTCAGCGCGACAGCGACCATGAGCGCCAGCGCGCCGACGATCAGTCGCATAGTGGCCAAAACCTTCGCCATGCCATCCACTCCCTCTCCAAGACTTTTTCTTCTCAACCCGCCGGCGCGAACAAAGTCGCGCCGCCCATCCGCATCAAGTGGCGATCGTCTCGCGATAGGCCGTCTGCCAGCCCCAAGCACCGGAGCCGTAGCCGCGCGTCTTCACGCGTTCCTTGTAGATCTGGGCGATGATATCGCCGTCGCCGGCAAGCAGCGATTTCGTTGAGCACATTTCTGCGCAGAGCGGCAGCTTGCCCTCGGCAAGGCGGTTGGCGCCGTACTTCTCATATTCCTCCTTGCTGCCGTCAGCCTCGGGACCGCCGGCGCAATAAGTGCACTTGTCCATCTTGCCGCGCGAGCCGAAGTTGCCGACCTTTGGATACTGCGGTGCGCCAAACGGGCAAGCGTAGAAGCAGTAGCCGCAGCCGATGCACAGATCCTTGTTGTGCAGCACGACCGCGTCTGCGGTGGTGTAGAAGCAGTTCACTGGGCAGACCGCGGCGCAGGGCGCGTCAGTGCAGTGCATGCACGCCATAGAGATCGACCGTTCGCCCGGTTTGCCGTCGTTGAGAGTGACGACGCGCCGGCGGTTGATGCCCCACGGTACTTCATGCTCGTTCTTGCAGGCGGTGACGCAGGCGTTGCACTCGATGCAACGATCGGCGTCGCAAAGGAATTTCATGCGTGCCATGGTGCCGCCTCCTTAAGCCGCGGTGATCTGGCAGAGAGTGACTTTGGGCTCTTGCATGCCCGTTGCCGGGTCATAGCCGTAGGTCGTGATCGTGTTCGCGCTTTCGCCGAGCACGATCGGATCCGCGCCCTGCGGGTAATTGGCGCGCAGATCCTGACCGCCGAACCAGCCGCCGAAGTGGAAGGGCATCCAGGCGACGCCCTTGCCAACGCGCTCCGTAACAAGTGCCGTGACCTTGGCCTTTGAATTATTTTCAGCGCCCGTCACCCAGACTAGCCCGCCGTCCTTGATGCCGCGTTCGGCAGCGTCGGCAGGATTGATCTCGATGAACATCGTCTGCTGCAGCTCGGCGAGCCACTTGTTGGAGCGGGTTTCTTCGCCGCCGCCCTCGTATTCGACCAGACGGCCGGAGGAGAGGATGAGCGGGAACTGCTTGGCGATGCCTTTGTCGACCGCATTTTTCTGCACGCTGAAGCCGATGTTCGGCAGCCGGAACTGCTTGGCGTCGGGCAGGGTCGGGTACTTCGAGACCAGTTCGACACGCGGCGTGTAGATCGGCTCGCGATGCACCGGGATTCCGTCCGGCAGGTTCCAGGCGTTCATGCGTGCCTTGCCGTTGCCGTACGGGATGCAGCCATGCTTGAGCGCGACGCGTTGGATGCCGCCCGACAAGTCGGTCGACCAGCTCACCGCATCCGGTGTGGTCGGATTGACTTTGTTGATGACGGCAAGCTCTTCGGGAGTGAGGTCCTTGTCCCAGCCGAGCTTCTTAAGCACGCCGAGTGTGAACTCTGGGTAACCGTCCTTGATCTCCGAGTCCTTCGAGTAAGCGCCCTCGGCGAGCAAGTTCACCTTCACGGTCGAGCCGTCCGGGCGCTTCTCCTCGCGTTCCACGCCGAAGCGGGCGCGGAAGACACCGCCGCCGTCCATGGCGGAGTATGTTGTGTTGTACAGCAGCGGCGTGCCCGGATGCCGAACCTGGGGCGAGCCCCAACATGGCCAGGGCAGACCGTAATAATCGCCGCCGACTTCCGGATCGTCCTTGGGCGCGCGCAAGGAGACCAGGTCGAACTTGGCCTGGTTCTTCATGTGCGCCTTGATGCGTTCCGGCGACTGGCCGCAATAGCCCGTCGACCAGCTGCCGCGATTGATTTCGCGCAGAATGTCCTCGGCCTCCGGCAGATTGTTCTCGACTTTGATGTTCTTGAACATCTTGTCGGCAAAGCCGAGCTTCTTTGCCACCAGATACATGATTTCGAGATCGTCTTTCGACTCGAAGATCGGCTTCACGATCTGCTCGCCCCACTGCAGCGACCGGCCGGTGTTCACGCGCGAGCCTTTGCACTCGAACTGCGTGGCGGCCGGCAGCAGATAGGTGTTGTCCTTGCGTCCGGCTTGTACCGCGAGCGAAGCCCAGGTCGTGGGGTGCGGATCGGCCACCACCAGCAGCTCAAGGGCCTTCAGACCCTTCATCGATTCGGGGATACGCGTGATGCTGTTGCTCGCGTGACCCTGCACGAACATCGCGCGGACATTATCCTTCTGCCCGACTTGATCCTTCGGCAGCAATACCGCATCGAACCAGCGCGTGAGCGGGATGCCCGACGCATTCATCGCCTTCTTGTCGTCGAAGCGCGACACGAACCAGTCGTAGTCGGTCTCCCACACGCGCGCCCAGTGGTGCCAGGCGCCGTCGGTAAGACCGTAGTAGAAGGGCAGCGTCACGATATCGAGACCGACGTCGGTCGCGCCTTGCACGTTATCGTGGCCGCGTAGAATGTTGGCGCCGGTTCCCGGCTTGCCGACATTGCCTGTCATCAGACAGGCGATGCAGCTCGCGCGGACCATTGCGGTGCCGATCGAGTGCTGGGTCTGGCCCATGCACCAGATGATGGATGCGGGCTTTTCCGTCGCGAACATCTTCGCGACGCGCTCCATCTGCGCGCCCGGCACGCCACAAACGCGCTCGACCTCTTGGGGATTCCACTTCTCGACTTCCTTGCGCAGATCGTCGAAGCCGTAGACGCGCTGTTGGATGAATTCCTTGTCTTCCCAGCCGTTCTTGAGGATGTGCCACATCATCCCGTAGAGCACCGGGATGTCGCAGCCGGGACGGAAACGGACATATTCGGTCGCGTGCGCCGCGGTGCGGGTCATGCGCGGATCGCAGACGATGAGGTTGCCTTTGTTGAGCTCCTTCATCTCGAGGATATGCTGCATAGCGACCGGATGCGCTTCGGCGGCATTACTGCCGATGAAGAACAGCGTCTTGGCATTGCGCATATCGTTTGGGTTGTTGGTCATCGCGCCGTAACCCCAGGTGTTGGCCACACCGGTGACGGTCGTCGAATGGCAGATGCGCGCCTGGTGATCGGTGTTGTTGGTGCCCCAATAGGCGCCGAGTTTGCGGAACCAATAGGAGCCCTCGTTGGTCATCTTGGCCGAACCAAGCCAATAGACGGCGTCCGCACCCGATTTGCTGCGAATCTGCATCAGCTTGTCGCCGATTTCGTCGATCGCCTGGTCCCACTTGATGCGAGTCCACTGGCCGTTGACGAGTTTCATCGGGTATTTCAGCCGGCGCTCGCCGCTGACCAGTTCACGCACCGAGGCGCCCTTGGCACAGTGAGAGCCGCGATTGATGGGAGAATCCCAGCTCGGCTCCTGGCCGACCCAAACGCCGTTGAGAACCTCAGCGGTGACCGTGCAGCCGACCGCACAATGCGTGCAGACGCTTTTGCGGACGGTGGCGCCTTTCGTCAGCGGGCCGGCCGCTGCGGCCTCGGCTTTGCGCACTGTCGCAAGCGGCAAGGTACCCAAGCCGGCGAGCCCGCCGACGGTGAGACCCGACCGGCGCAAGAACGTGCGGCGATCAAGTCCGCCAGCGGCTTGCGATGCGAGGGCGGCAAGGCTGCCGCGGCGCGCTTGACGTTCTGTTTTTTTGATCAGCACGGATGCCTCCCTCACTTCTTCTGCGGATAGTGGTTGACGCGATAGAAGTTCTGCACGTCAGGAGAATTGGCCTGATAGCGCGCCTTCTTGGCGTCCTTGTCGGATTCGGCAGCGTCCGCTTCGGAGATGAGCACGGCGGGAGTTGCGGCAGCTCCGGCCCCGGCGCCGAGCACACGCAGGAAATCGCGGCGTCCCATCCTGGCTTTGCCTTCTGCTTTCATCGCGTGTCCTCCTTGATCCTTTCCGCTCTCGCGCTTCATGATGGCAGCGCGAAGGCGGTCGTTTCGATATCCACGAACACCCGGCCGAGCGTTCCGACGCGCCGGTAGAAATTCGCAGCCTCCGCGCCTTCGAGGTCGCTGAAGAAACGACCGATCCACGGTGCCATGTGTTTTTCGAAAATAGTGCGGCCGCTTTCGGGCGGCGCGGGGAACTGCTTGCCGGCAATACCGGCCATGATCTCGCAAAGAATGCCGGCGTGATCCTCGGGTTCGGCTACACCTTCCGCGCGTTCGATGCCGAATTGCGCCAAATCGGCGCGCAGACGCGCCAACGGCCGCTCATGCAGGAAACCTGTAAGGTAGTAGGACGCATAAGGCAGAAGCTCGCCGCGGCCGATGCCGATGAAGAGATCGAAATATTCGCGATCGAGCTTGACGGCGTCGGCATCGCGTGCGGCCTCGGCCAGATCGATGCAGGCCATGCCGAGCGTCGTGGCGTCGCCGCGCAAGACAGCGATCCGCTTCAACAGCTCGGCGTCGGGCGCCCGCGTCAGCAGCGTGCCCAGCAGGGCATAAATCTCCGCCCGCGCGCGATCGACATCGTCTCCCGCGTCCACAGCGTTGTTCTCGTCGTAGAGGTCGGGGCGCAACACCGCGCGGGAGACGCCGGTAACCGTTTCGACGGCCAGCACACGCTCGGCCGGGACACGTCTCCAGTTGGACACCGACGGCTGGGACACGCCAATGCGCCGCGCCAGCTCGGTCACACCGCCGGCGGCACGAATAGCTTGCTGAAGTCCCACCTCGGACATTGTGCGTTTTTCTTGTTTTGTCGACTTCGCGCCGGTCGCTGGCAGTCCTCCCCCGACGCGAAATCTCATAAGAATAGTTAAAAGCTATCGCCCGATTGAGCGGGGGGTCAATAGGTAAAAGCTATTGACTGAACGGCACTCAGGGCTCCGAGACGGACACAAAAAAGATGTGTGGCAGATCAGCCCTCTTCTTTTTTCTTTTGCGGCGCAGCATCACCGCTTATGTGTTGCGGCGCGCGCGAACCCTCGATGCCCGGCCGTGACGGCGCCGATTGCGCCGGGGGCTTCTCTCGGTTTTCCAATGCCTCGACCGAGCGATCAGTAGACAGCATATCGACGGCCTGCGCGAGCAGACGCGATGCCTCACCCGGAGAGAGCGGCCCGAAGCCTGCCGCCGCACTCGGATCATTGAAGTCCCACCCGTTCTCCACCAGTCCGACAAAGTCGCGAATCGCGGGATCGGAGGACCATGCGCGGCGAAGAGCCGCACGCGTGAGCTCCTCCGGCACGCCAGGCTGGAGAAAGCCGCGAATGTCAGTATCCGCAGCAATCGATTCGACAGACGGCAGTGCGGAAAGATCGGGCGTCTCTTCGGGCTGCGGCGTTCGGGCAAGCTGCGCCTGCTGGCGCTCGACCTCCTTCGCCTCGTCCGGCTTCGTCTGTTCCGGCGGCGGCTCTACAGCTTGTCCGGACCGGGCTGCCTCGCGCTTGCGGCGCGACCAGCGTGTCAGAAAGTTCTGCGGGTCACTCATCGTTTGCCATCATCGCTCATTGGCGAACGGCGGGCCAGCGCCTCCGGATTGACGCGGTCGCGCTTGCGCTTGCGAAACGGCTGCTCGACATAGTTTTGTTCCACAAAAGCGGCAACCTCAGCCAGCACCGTGTCCGGCATCGCAATGGTTTCCACGATTTCGTGGCCGAGGCTCGCCCAGGCCTCGCCCTCCGCGGGATCCGCCGTCACCCCGGCAAGGCGATAAGGCGGGTCGCCCTCGGACGCATTCAACGCAACCCAGAGCAACGGCCGCTCCACCAGCAAGTTTTCACGATAGTTGCCGGCTTCCGAGCGAAAGAGCTCGATATCGGCGGCGCCTGCATAGAACGCCGTGCGACCGTCATCCTCGGACAGCTTCGTCCAAGCCGGCGTATCCGGCACGCCGCTCAAGACCTGGACCGGCCGCCATAGCACGTCCGCCCAGCGACTCGCGCCGCTACTGCGTTCGACGACCACGCCGACAGTGATCGTTTTCAGCGGCGGCAGGCTCATCCGACCGTCTCCAAATGCCGCACCGGCAATCCGGTGATCAGGTTCTGCGGTTTCATGCGGATGGTTTTGTCCGCCGTCATGGCGAGAATGAGATAGACCGGCTCGCCTTTGACCTTGTCGAGCACCAACGAGACGTCGCGGAAGGCGAGGCGGAAAATGCCGACGATGCGCGCCATTGCGGCTTCCTCGAGGTCCTCGCCGTTCCATATCCGGTCACCGATACGGGTGGCGTCGGCGTCGAGCCCGACATACCAAGCAAGCGGCGCATCGCGCAGCGCCGTGAGCGGCTCGATCACGACGTCGATGCCAAGCAAGTGGGTAACCCATCGCCGCAGGGCTTCGGCGAGCGCAACAAGTCCGCTGCGGCCGCCGGTCAGATCGAGCGCCATGTCGAATCGGTCGCTGCGCTCCCAATAGCGCGACGCATTGCTCTCATTGAGCACATCGATATTGGCTTCCGCCGGCAGGCCGAGCATGGAGACGAGCGGCGTCACCGGCGATTGCGAACCGCCGGCGACGGTTTCCTCGTCGGCGGCGATGAGCGAGCCCTCGTGCAACGTCACACGCTGCGTGCGGAAAAACAGCTCCGCCGCGCGCACAACTTGCGCGTCGCCGATGCCTTCCAGCGCGTTACGCAAGATAAGGTGAACCAGTTGGTTAAGAAACAATGGCGGCGTGCCACCGACGCCATGGCGCACCAGATCGAGGTAGGCGGCCTCCAGCGTCTTGTGGCGCAGCAGACGATCACGGAAAGCGATGAGCATCTGCCAGTTCTCGCGCGCATCGGCGTCGGCGATCGCCGCGATGTCGGCGGCAGAAACCGGCCGGCGCGGTTCGCCAAGCAGCGCGCCGTGCAGCGTGCGCTCGACCGCACAGGCTTCCGGCGGCGGCACGATTTCCGGTCGCGCCAGATAAGCCTTGAGAAAATCGTCGGTGACAACCAACCCGCCGCCCGCGCCGCGATCGAGCAGATGGTGGCCGCAGGAAAGCCAGAAGTCGGTCATCGCTCGACTAACCTCTCCGGTTCGTTCCCGCGCAAGCGGGAGCCCAGAACGCAAAAATTGGGCTGGGCGTTTGCAAGCCCCGGGGTCGCCGCCTCGCGAGGACGAACGGAAACGGACATCATTTAGGTCTCTGCCCGGCCAAGGAGATGAGATTGACGTGCTCGCCCGTGGCCTCCTCCTCGCCTTCCACTTCGAGGAACGAGAACGCGCGTACGGGCTTGTTGCCCTGGCGCGGCCGCAACGTGCGAAAGGTCTCGCGCACATTGCCGTCCTCGTAAGTGCGATGCACGGCGATGAGCGTGTCCTGCGGATGACCGCACAGAGATTCCGCGAAGGAGACCTCGTCTTCGGCGGCGGCGTGCGCCGTCGGCAGGTCCGGCGCGCCGAAGCGTTCGACCAGCCGCTGCGCAAGCGCCTCGACCAGCGCGGCCCGTTCGCTTTCGGTGGCCTCCACGATCTGCACCAAAGTCGACCAGCCGAGCGATCCGACCCCGAGAAAGCCGCTGCGAAAAGCGGTGCGCGCCTTGCCTTCGAGCACGGCCGGATCGCGGTGCCAGAAGACGAAAGCGCCGGACACCGCCCATTCGCCGGGCTGTGCCGGCGGATCGAAGATGAACGTGTCCGATGGATCGAGCCGGATGGTGCGCAGCAGCTTCATGCGATCGGGGCCTTGCTCTTGGCGTCGTACCACGACGGCTGCTTCAGGCGCGGCACCAGCTCTCTGCGTTCGGTCGTGTTGGACATCAACCGGCGCAGCAGCAAATCGCCATTGTCGTCGATGTCGCAGCGCAGCCCGCTGTCGCGCGTCATGCGCTCGAAGAAACTCCGCGCCACGGCGGCAAAGCCGCTCTCATGCCAGGTGTCAAGCGCAACCATGAAATTGCGGGCAAAGCTCTCGATCAACTGGGTCGATAGCGCGCCGGCGAAGCCCTCCTCCTCCAGCGCGGTGACCCCTGGATTGACGCCCGGTTCGCGGCCCGGCGTCGAAGCCGTGCGGATCATGGCTCCGAACACGAGCCAGGGCGGCACCTCTTCTTCCCGTGCCTTCTTCGGCCAAGCCAAGCGCGCACCGCCGACCAACCCGTAGTTCACGTAGATCGCGTCCGGCCAGTCGACATTGATCGCCGTCTCCGGCACCGCGGTTGCGGCAAGTGCGTCGATCAGCGCCGCCATGCCGGCATAGAAAACGCGGCGCGCCTGCCGCAAGGGTTGCTCAGGCTCCATGACCAGCGCGAATTCGGCGAGATCGAACCGCCCGACATACACGAGCGTGCCGGCGCCGTGCTTAGGCGCGAGCGCTTGCGCTTGGACGAAGGCATCGCCCAGTTCGCGCAGCCGCACGGAACTGTAGGGCGGCGGCAGGCGCAAATCGTCTGCCAATGTCCCTTCCAGGCTCTGTAGCGGCATCGGCCCTCGCTGTTATTTTCTTGTTTGTTCGCATATAAGTATAGCCGGAAAGGTCCCGCGGCCAATCCCACAGCCGCGCGGACGCTTTATACGAAGGCGACGCCTGATGCATCGCCTTTAAGCACGGCGGGTCACACAAACGGTTGACGAACAAAATGGCCGAACGGCCGCGCAAAATCCTGATCTGTTCCTGCGACGATACTATGCCGCTCGACGCCGATCGGGTGCGGCGCGTCTGCGGAAGCGCCGAAGTGATCGAAGGGCGCGCGTTGTGCCGCGCGGAGTTGCAACGCTTTCGCGACGCGGCAGCGGCCGGCGGCTCGCTCACCGTGGGCTGCACGCAGGAAGCGCCGCTGTTCGCGGAAGTCGGCGGCGAGTTGCAAAACGCCGCGGAGTTCTCGTTCGTCAACATCCGTGAAAACGCCGGCTGGTCGAAGGACGCCAAGGCGGCCGGCCCGAAAATGGCTGCGCTGCTTGCCGCCGCTGCCGAGCCGATGCCGGATTACCCTTATGTCAGCTTGACGAGCGAAGGCGCAGCCTTGGTCTATGGAAATGGGGAACAGGCGCTGGAGGCCGCGCGGCTGCTCAAGGAGCAGCTCGACGTCACTGTGATGATCAAGAATGCCGATGCCGTGCCGCCAATGCGCATCACTGAATTTCCGCTGATCAAGGGCACGATAAAATCGGCGAAAGGTTCGCTCGGCGCCTTCGACCTGGTCATTGACGATTACGCCACGCCGTCTCCCTCCTCGCGGAGTACACTGCAATTCACCCCGCCACGCGGCGATGTGACGACGCGCTGCGATGTGTTGATCGATGTGTCCGGCGGCGCGCCGCTGTTCCCCGCGCCCGACCTGCGCGAGGGCTATTTGCGCGCCGACCCCGGCGACCCCGCGGCGGTGTTGCGCGCGGTGCTAAAAGCGCGCGATCTCGTCGGCAGCTTCGACAAGCCGCGCTACATTGCGTTCAGCGAGGAGCTGTGCGCGCATTCGCGCTCCGGCATCGTCGGCTGCCGCCGCTGCCTCGATCTCTGCCCGACCGGTGCAATCGCGCCGGCCGGCGATCATGTCGCCATCGATCCGGCGATCTGCGCCGGCTGCGGCCAATGCGCCGCGGCCTGCCCGACCGGCGCCGCCGCTTACGGGCTGCCGCCCGCCGATGCGCTGTTGCGCAAATTGCGGGCGCTGCTCGCAGTCTATGCGCGCGCCGGCGGCACGCGGCCGGTGATCTTGTTCCACGACGGTGAGCACGGCGCCGAGATGATCGACGCCTTGGCTCGCTACGGCGACGGGCTGCCCGCCAACGTGTTGCCGCTGCAGCTTAACGAAATTACGCAGGCCGGCCCGGAAACGATTGCCGGCGCATTTGCGTATGGCGCAGCCGCCGTGCGTTTTCTTGTGCGCGCCAGACCGCGCCACGATCTGGCCGGCTTGCACAAGACAATCGCGCTAATGGAGCCGGTGCTCGCCGGCCTCGGTTTCGCTGGCGCGCGGGTCGCGACCATCGAGACTGACGATCCGGACGCGCTGGGCGACAGCCTGCGCGCGATCGAGGCGATGGACGGCGTGAAGGCGCCGGCAACCTTCGCCGCCGTCGGCAAGAAGCGCGAGGTCGTGCGTCTTGCGTTGCGCGAACTGCACAACGTCGCGCCGGCCCCAGTCGACGTCGTTCCGCTCCCCCTGGGCGCGCCGTTCGGCGCCGTCGAACTCAAGGTCGAAGGCTGCACGCTGTGCCTCTCTTGCGTTTCTGCCTGCCCGACGGGGGCGCTGTCAGACGATCCCGAGCGGCCGATGCTGCGCTTTGCGGAAGACGCCTGCGTGCAGTGCGGATTGTGTAAGGCCACCTGCCCGGAGAAGGTGATCAGCCTGAGGCCGCAGATCGATTTCCGCGCCGCGACGGCCGAGCGCCGCGTGCTCAAGCAGGAGGATCCCTTCCTCTGCATTCGCTGCGGTACGCCCTTCGGCGTCAAGAGCTCGGTCGAACGCGTGGCCGCGCGCCTCGAAGGCAAGCACTGGATGTTCAAGGATTCCAAAAAGCGGCTCGACGTGGTGAAGATGTGCGCCGATTGCCGCGTGGCTGCAATGGCGGAGGAGAGCTTCGATCCGTTCGCGGCGTCCCCGCGTCCCAACGTGCGCACGACGGAAGATTATCTGCGCGAACGCGAGCAGGAATCGTAGCCTGGATTGAAGCAGTAGCCCGGATTGATCGAAGCGAAATCCAGGACTCAGCCGCGTGCCTCTGAACGCCGCACGCAATGCATCGATATGCTCGGTAAGAATCGTCGATTCTCGATTAACGAGCGTCACCGTAAAAAAAATACGTAGCACCTGCAACGTAATTGCGCCGATATCGAACCATCAGGAAAGAATAACCCGGATTTCGCTGCGCTCAATCCGGGCTACGGCGCTGCACAATTGGCTTGAGATCGACCAACCTATCACCACTCGTCCCCGCGGAAGCGAGGACCCAGGACTCTGGATTCCCGCTTGCGCGGGAATGAGCGGAGCAAGGGCACTGTTCACCGAAAACAGCTCGCTGGAGACGTGAGCGCGGACGTTACCGGGTCGCCCGCGCCAAAAAATCCACCAGCGCCTTGCGGTCTTCCGCCGAGCCGATGGTCTGCTCCGGCATCTTGGTGCCGGGCGTATAATGCGCCGGCCCGATCTCGAACAGCTTCGATATCGTCTCTTTCGACCAGACGATGTCGAGCTTCTTC
>DASRDF010000144.1:0-19334 GCA_035652735.1 Pseudolabrys sp.
ATGCGGCACAGTCTCGGTATGGACCAGGCGCCTAACGGTCCTACCGCGCAGCACAACGATGCGATCGTCTATGACGTCGGCCCTAACGGAAAAAGTGAAAGTGGCTGGGGTCATCCGCGCTGTGGCCACAACGGAGCACAAGTCGCGCAGCAGATCGGTGCCGGCATCGTAAAGGTTGCGGTAGGGACCAATCCGCAGACGACGCAAGGTGCCGCGCCTAACGAGGGAGCAAAGCCTCCTGTCGAGATGAAAGTCCAACCCAAGCGGCAGCCGCAGCCGGCACCGGCGCCGAATCACTGAGACGTCGTGCAGTGACCTCGTTAACCGGAGCTGCAAAACAGTCATCGTGCCAAGCCCAAGCATCGATTGGACTGCTAACAACGCGGCGCATCGATGGCGCGCGCGTAGTCGTCCGAAAATTCGCAGGGTTGACGATTTTCGTGGCGGCCTGGAGCTTGTTCTGGGCCCGCGCACTCGGACTGGTCGGGATCGTACCGATGTGGATGGTCATTTTTGGTCTGCTTGTCGGCCTTGCGCTGATCCCGTGGGTGCACAGCAAGTGAACGCATCCGATTGAGTTCTCTTGATCACGCAGACCGAGCGCGTGGCAGAAACCGGGAGATCGCGCGAATGACTTGGATTGTTGTCAACTGGCTGACGCTGTCAGGTCTTTATCTGGCGTTCACCGGCCAGATATCAGCGGAGGAGCTGGCCGTTGCGTTGAGCGGGGGCCTGGCAGCGATGGCTTACCGGGTGGTCGGTATCCGCTGCGGTCGTCCATTCTCATCTGGGTTCGCTGCCGCCATGCAGTTGTCACCGCGGATCTTGGCCAATGTCTGCCGCGACATGGCGAAGTTCACGATGGTCTTCATCAAAGCGATCATGGTTGGGCATCGACCGCGAGGCTCGCTTATCGACATTGCCTTCGATCCCGGTCAGGGCGATGCGCCCTCGCGCATGCGACGCGGCCTGGTCATAGCGGGAATATCGCTATCTCCGAACACTTACGTGCTCGCCGTTCGCCATCCGCAGAATCTGCTGACGCTGCACGCGCTGATACCCATACCTCCGCCGAGGAATGTGCAATGGCCTTTATGAACGTTTGGCTGTTCGCCACCTTGGCCCTCCTGCTTCCCTTCGCTTGTGCGGCGTTTCTGGCCTTACGCGGAACGATGGCCGACCGGCTTGTCGCGGTTCAGTTTGCCTCCGCGGTTGCGGTATTCATCCTTATGCTTCTCGCCAAGGCCGTCGATCAGCGTTCGTTCCTCGACCTCGCCTTGACTCTGGTGTTGGTCACTTACCCAGGCACCCTTATCTATACGCACTTTCTGGAACGGTGGCTGTGAACGGGATGATTGCTGACGCCCTTCTTGCCCTGGCCGTCGCTGCAGCTTGGCTCGGTTCGGTGGCATTCCTGTTGCTGCCGACCCCTTACGACCGCCTGCACGCGGCGGTCTACATCGGTCTAGGCGTGGGATTTTTTGTGACACTCGCAGTTATCGCATCGGCTCCGGTGTCGGCGCTCGCGCTGAAAGCCGCGATTATCTACGTCGCTTGGGTTGGCAGCGGCGCCATCCTCAACCATTCGATTGGACGCGCGATGCGCCTGCGCGATGAAAGCAGCGATCGCCCATGATGCTCGTGATCGGTGGCCTGCTCGTTTTGCTTTCGGTCTCCGGGCTAGGAGTCGTGCTGACACGCGAGCCGCGACGCCAAGTGCTGGCGATGGCCGCGAATGGACTGGTGTTGAGTGCGCTGTTCATGGCTCTTCAAGCGCCGGACGTCGCCTTTTCGGAAATTGTCATCGGCAGCGTTGCTTTGCCGCTGTTCTTTTTCGTGAGTCTGTCTTCTCTGCGCGCCAACCGCAAACGCGAATGAATCATCCGAATCGATCGATCGCCTTCATAATCATGGCCGTTGTTCTTGCGCCGTTCGTCGTCGCAGGGCTTTGGACGCTGCCGCCTTTCGGGAGTTATCCAGGACCTTACGGCGACGTGATAAACGCGATCGGCACCTCCGCGCGTCACATAACCAACATGGTCACGGGCGTGAACTACGATTTCCGCGGCCTCGACACGCTCGGCGAAGAGTTCATCCTCTTCGCCTCCGTCACCGGCGTCGTCATGCTGCTGCGTGGCGCCCGCGGAGAGGCAAAGAGCGCGGCGGCGCTGCGCATTGAGCACCGCCGCCGTGAAGGTCGCAGCGAAGCGGTGGCAGGCGCGGGACGCGTGCTCGCGCCGATCACGCTGCTGTATGGGATTTACGTTGTTCTACACGCACAGACGACGCCCGGCGGCGGCTTTCAAGGTGGCGTCATTGTTTTTGCTGCCATACTGCTCGCTTACCTCGGGGAAGGCTATTCGGCGTGGCGCCGCATGGCGCGATCAGCCGTACTCGACCTCGTTGAAGCGGCTGGTGCTGCGATCTACGCAGTCGGTGGCCTGGTTCCCATGTTCTTCGGCGCGCGTTACCTCGAAAATATTCTGCCGCTGGGACAACCTAAGACGATCACATCGGGCGGACTCATTGCTGTGGTTAACCTGGGTGTGGGTCTCGCCGTTGCGGCCGGCTTCTCCTCGATTGCGCTCGAGCTTCTTGAGGAAACGCGGACAGCGGGAGATGACCAGGCATGAGTATTTTTCCTTATTTTGTTTCCGCTTGGCTTTTTCTGATCGGGCTCTACGGCGTCGTGACAAGCCGGAATTACGTCCATCTCATAGGTTGCCTCACCGTGGTGCAGGCAGCCACCTACGTGCTGCTTCTGGCGGTCGGCTACAAAACAGGAGCAGGTGCACCGATTTTCGCCGATCATCCGCCGGGAACACCTGCCGTTGATCCTGTCGTTCAGGCTCTTGTGCTGACCGACATCGTCGTCGGCGCCGCGGTAACCGCCCTGCTGTTGAGCCTCGTTCTGCAGCTTCAGAAACATCGCGGCACAATCGATCCCAACGATCTCCAGCCGACGCGGGATTGATGTGCGATGCAGCTCGCGCCCCTGCCAGTTGTCATCCCGCTACTGGCGGCGGTCGTGCTGCTTGCGGTCGAGCGCCACACCCCACTTTGGCTCGTAGACGCCACCGGCATTCTGACCGCATTAGCGACTACCGGCATAGCGGCGATGCTGGCCGACAAGGCATTGCAGCAACCGATCGTCTACTGGTTCGGCGGCTGGCAACCGGCTAGCGGGGTCGCTATCGGCATCAGCTTCGTCATCGATCCCGCGGGGGCCATGGTGGCGTGTTTTTCTGCGCTGGTGTTTGCTGGCGCATTTTTGTTCGGGTGGAATTACTTCGACGATGCCATGGCGCGGTTTCACATCCTGATGCTGGTGTTTCTCGGCGCAATGACCGGTTTCTGCCTGACCGGCGACATTTTCAATTTGTTCGTTTTCTTTGAGCTTATGAGCGTGTCCGCCTACGCAGTCACGGCTTACAAGCTCGAGGCCTCCGAGATCGAGGGCGCATTGAACTTCACGGTCATGAATACGATCGGCAGCTTTTTGCTCTTGGCGGGAATCGCCTTGCTATATGGACGCACGGGTGCGCTCAATTTTGCTCAGATCGGACGGGCGGTTGCCAGCTCCAAAGGCGATCCGCTGCTGGCAATGGCGTTTGCACTGCTCTTTGGCGGACTGCTGATCAAGGCCGCGGTGATGCCATTTCACTTCTGGCTCGCCGACGCACATGCAGTCGCGCCCGCACCGGTTTGCGTCGTTTTTTCCGGGATTATGGTTTCCGTCGCCCTGTTCGGCGCCGCGCGCATATACTGGACGATATTTGCCCCAATCCAGCCGGTGACAGAGGTCGTCAAAAGCCTGCTGCTATATTTGGGCGTGGCGACCGCCGTGTTGGGTGGCTGCACCTGCCTCATGCAGCGGCACATCAAAAGGTTGCTTGCTTTCTCCACCATATCGCACGTCGGCGTGATGTTGGCCGGCTTGGCGACGCTGACGCCGGGCGGGACAGCCGGGTTTTTCCTCTATCTGGCAGGCCACGGATTGACCAAAGGCGCGCTTTTCATGCTTGCTGGAATTTTGATGTCGGCTCACCAAAATATCGACGAGATCGCTCTGCGCGGACAGGCGCGCGATCTGCCGACGTCGGGTGTATGCTTCGCTCTCGGGGGTCTCGTTTTGGCAGGCCTGCCGCTCGGCCTTATGAATTCCGGACGTGAATTGATCGACAAGTCCGCCGAAGGGACACACCTCTGGATACCTTACTTGCTTGCCCTCGGCTCCGCGCTGACGGGGGCCGCGGTGCTGCGAACTGCTGGGCGCGTGTTCGTCGGCCTCGGTCCCGATCCCGGAGAGGAGGAGCAATCGCCAAGCAAAATGGAGCGCGACAAGCGCCGGCCTAGCGCGCTTCTGCTCATACCGGTGATTGTGTTTCTGCTGCTATGCCTCTCCGGGCAAGCGCGTTTGGTCGAAGACGTTGCGCTCAAGGCCGCCGCCACGTTCACGAACCACGACGGATATGCCACCCTTGTGCTCGGTGGCCAAGTGCCGTCGATACCGACCCCCTCCGCTGAACACTCTGGTCCGCTCATCGACTGGCTCTCAGTCGCGTTCGCAGTTGTGGTCGCCGGCTTCCAATTGGGTCGGCACAAAACTCCGCGCTGTCTCCGCTGGACGGCCGATCTTGTCGCTTTCCCCTTTTTCAAAGCGCTGGATTTGGCTCATACCGGTCATATCGGCGACTACGCGGCATGGATGACCTTCGGCCTCCTCCTGTTTGCAATTGCATTCGTTTGGTGACGCCGCCGCGTCTCGGTCACGTGCTGCGTTCAGACCCCTCCAGGCTCGGCACTCCGGGCTGGTTCGCAGTAATGCCGAGATAGACTTCCTGCACGCGCGGATCGCGCTCGAGCAACTTGGCGGCCCCGTGCAACACGGTGCGCCCGGTTTGCAGGACATACGCATAGTCTGCGATCTCCAGCGCGAGCGGAATCGATTGCTCGGCCAGTAGCAAAGTCAGACCCTCGCCGTGCAGGCGAGCGAGAGTTTCGTAGAGTTGCTCGACGACGGCCGGTGCCAGACCCAAGCTCGGTTCATCAAGCATCAGCAGACGTGGATCGCTCATCAGCGCGCGGCCGAGCGCCAGCATCTGCCGTTCGCCGCCGGAGAGCGTGCTCGCGCGCTGGCGGCGACGCTCGGCGAGGCGGGGGAACAAAGTGTAGACGCGCTCGAATAATGCCCCGGTACGTCCCTTGTCGCCGACCACGGTCGCTCCCAAGCGCAAATTCTGCTCGACCGTCTGCGACACGAATAAACGCCAGCCTTCGGGCGACAGCGCCAAGCCCTTGGAAACCACAGCGTAAGCGGGCTGTCCGGTGATTTGCTCGTCGTTCCATTGGATGCGGCCGCTGCTCGGCCGCACCAGGCCGGCAACGGCATTGAGCGTGGTTGTCTTGCCCGCGCCGTTCGACCCCAGCAATGCCACCACCGTCCCGGACTTCACTTCAAGCGAGACATCGGCGATGCCAACGAGGTCGCCATAGCGGACTTCCAGGTGTTCGACCTGCAGCCGATCCATCAGCGTGCGTCCGCGCGGTGGCGACGACCGAGATAAGCTTCAATCACGGCCTGGTCGCGAACGACTTCTTCAGGTTTGCCGCGCGCTATGACGCGCCCGTGGTTAAAGACGACGACTCGCACGGCCAGCGTCATGATTACTTCCATGATGTGCTCGACGATGACCAACGTAACGCCGGATGCGTGAATGGCGCGGACCAGGGCAATAGCCTGCTGGATCTCGGCCGGAGTGAGTCCGGCGAGCGCCTCGTCGAGCAGCATCAGGCGCGGCTCGGTCGCGAGCACGCGGGCGATTTCCAGGCGTTTGCGCCCGGGGGTGCCGAGGCGGCGCGCCGGCTGATCGGCGAACTGCTGAAGTCCGGTCATGTCCAGCACGGACAGCGTGCGGTCGCGGGCGTCGTCGCGCCGGCTGTGACGAAGAAAGGCCCCGACCATCACGTTTTCGAAGACGGTCATGTCCTCGAAGGTGGCGGGCACCTGGAAGGTGCGGCCGATGCCTGCGCGCGCATGCGCTTCGGCCGAGACGTGCGTAAGCTCGGCTCCGGCGAAGGAGACGCGTCCAGTCGTCGGAGTCAGATCGCCGGCCAAGCAGTTGAAGAACGTGGATTTGCCCGCGCCATTGGGGCCGATCAGGCCTACGATCTCGCCCTCCTCAACGCGCAGATCGGCGCCGGCAACGGCCTGGAAGTCGCCGAACGCCTTGGAGATATTCGTCGCCTCAAGCAGCATGCGGGCGCTCCTTCCGCTGCAGGCGCCGCTTCAGTTTTGGCGCGACCGCGTACCAAAGTTCATGCAATCCGCCCGGCTCGAAGCGAGCGAGCAGGACGATGATGCCGCCATACAGAATGTAGGTGAGCCCGGTGCCGCCGCCGCCGAGCCAATCGTTGGTCGCGGTCTGCAGCGGAATGAGCACCAAGGCTCCGACAAGGGGACCGTACAACGTGCCGGCACCGCCGAGCGCTGCGATGATGACCATCTGTACGGAAATGAGCAGGCCGAAGCCGCTCTCAGGATCGACAAAACCGGTTTTGATCGCATACAGCGAGCCGGCAAGCGACGTGAAAACCGCGCTCAGCATCAGCGCATACAATTTCGTGCGCTGCACCGGCACGCCGAGGCTGCGCGCGGCCCGTTCCCCGGACTTTATCGCGCGCAGGTAATATCCGAACCGGCTGCGCTCCACCTGTTGGGTGATCAGCAGCAGCAGCGCAAGCACGGCGAGAAAGAGATAGTAGTAGGGAAGTTCGCTGCGGAACGTCAGGTCCCACCAAGCGCGCCCGACCGCCGGACCTTGCAGGCCGATGGCCGCGCCGACCAGCGGCCAGGTCCCCACCAGGATGCGGATCAACTCGGCAACCGCGATGGTGGCCATGCTGAAGTAGTGGCCTTGCAGGCGAAACGTAGGCGTCCCCACGCCGACAGCCAAAATCAGGCTGATGATAATGCCGAGAGGAACGCCGGCGACAGGTGGCGCACCCCACAGATTGAACACCAAGAGAGGAGCATAAGCGCCCACGCCGAAAAACATCCCGTGCCCGACGGAAACCTGTCCGGCATAGCCACCGACAATGTTCCAAGCGGATGCGGAAAGCGCGACAAGCAAAAAAGAGAGGCCGACGTCCAGATAAAAAGGATCCGGCAGCAGCAAAGGGTAAGCGAGGAGCGCAGCCGACAGAACCAGGGATGCCCATTTCATGCGCGCGGCCTTTAAGCCTTGCCCATGAGTCCCTGCGGTCTGAACCACAGCAAGGCCACGAAAAGCGCGTACACCACCACGTCTTTGTAGATCGCTCCGAGATAGAAGGCCGACAGCGCCTGAATGATCCCGATGATGAGTCCGGCCAGCATCGCGCCGAGGACGCTGCCAAAGCCGCCGAGCGTCACCACGACAAAAGCGGTGAGCACGAAGGTCTCGCCGACCGAAGGCGACCAGGGATACGCCGTCGCCATGAGAGCGCCGGCCAGGCCCGCGCTGCCGGCGGCGAGGCCCCACGCGATGGCCTGCATGCGATCCGGACGGATGCCCATGAGCATGGCAGCGCGGCGGTCCTCGGCAACGGCGAGCAAGCGGCTGCCGATAGAGGTGCGCGTCAGCAGCACGTGCAATGCGAGCGTGAGCGCCGCAGCGGCGAGACCCGCGACGAGGTGCGGCAGCGGCATGAAAATGCCGCCCAGATTGACGACGCCGGAGAGCGAGGTCTGCGGCAAGGACACGACATTGGCGGAAAAGATCCAGAAAGCCGTGTAGCGCAGCAGCAACGCTAGCCCGAAAGTCGAAAGGATTTGCGCCAGCATCGGGCCGCGCAGAACGTGGCGCACGAGGGCGAAATACACCACGACGCCGGCAAGAAAGAGCAGGAGGGCGGCGGCCAGCGTGAAGACGGCTGGCCCGCCATGCACCCACAACACCGTTAGAAGCGCGAAATACATGCCGAGCATGACGAACTCGCCATGGGCGAAATTGATGAAGTTCATCATGCCCCAGATCAGCGTGAGGCCGGCCGAGAACAGCGCGTAAATCGCTCCAAGCAGAAGGCCGCCGACGATGACCTGCGCCAGCAACATGGCCTACTGCTTCCAGCCCTTCATCGGCCAGTCGAGCTTGGCGGTTGCTGCATTGTCCGGCCATACCAGCTCGTAGGTCTTGCCCTTGAGCTGGATCAGGTAAGTCGATGCCAGAACGTTCTGGCCGGTTTGGTCGAAACGGACACCTTCGTAGCCCATCATGAGTTGATCGGGCTTCAAGTCTGTCTTTGTCAGTGCGACGCGGATCTTCTCCGGATCTGTCGAGCCCGCACGGTTGAGCGCATCGGCAAGAGCGAAGAAGCTCTGCATGTCGCGCCCACTGGTATCGTCAAGGTCGCGGCCAGTCTTAGCTTTATACATTTCATTGATTTTGTATGTCGTGCTGCCGGGTTTGCCGATGGCCCAGGCGCTGCGATTCATCAGGCCCTGTCCGATATCGGCAATGGCCGGAATGAACGACGGATCGGAAAATCCAGAATCGTCGCCGAGCACCATCGGCGGCAGGTAATTGAGATTACGCAGCGTCTTGATATAGAGGATGGAATCCGCCGTATAGCTGATGAAAATCACCAGATCCGGGTTCTTCTCTTTCAATTGCAGCACCTGCGCAGACACGTCAGTTGTACTGGCGCTGTAAGGAATGCGCAGTGCGACCGGCACGTTCTCCTTTTTCGCGGCCTCCTGGACGGTGTCAGCGACAGAAGTGCCGTAATCGGTGTTCTCGTTTACCAGCGCGATGGAGTCGATCTTTACGCCGCGCTTCTTCATGTCTGCGACGAAGCGCATGTACGTCCGCGCATAATCGCTGGCGATCGGCGTACCGCGGAACACCCACTTGAAGCCTCGCCCTGTGATGTTGGCGGCCGCGGATTCCCCGACCATAAACGGTATGCCATGGCGTTCCGCCACGGCGGTTGCCGTGAAGCTGCAGGAGGATTGATAGGCACCGAACAGAGCATTGACATGATCTTGCGTAATCAGGCGCAGAGCCAATTGCTGCGCAAGCGATGGGTTGCCCTGGTGATCCGCGAAGATCAGCTTAAGCTTTGCGCCCCCGAGATTTGGAAGGCCCGCCATTGCCGCAAGTGTGAGATTTCCGAGTTCAGGATGCGGATTGTTGATGATGTCGACGGCCAATTCCAACGCGGCTTTAGCGGCTTGCCCGGCGGCAGCCGCGTTGCCGGTGAGGGGCTCGACCACTCCCACTGTTACGGTATCGGCGGCAAGCGATGGCGACACTCGCGTGGCGAGAGAGGCCGCCGCCGCCGCTCCCGTAAGAAGTAGAGATCGTCGATTTACGCGATGATTGGTCATGTCGTCCTCCCTGTCGCGTCCAGCCGTCAGCATCATTATGACTTGCAACCGGCGTACAATTTCAGCGTTTCCTGCAACAAGCGTAAGCTTGACCGAATCACGGAGCAAGCCCGGATTGGCGGAGGGCATGCTCAAGTAATCCGCGGCGGCAGTTCGATTGAGAAAGGCGTTGGGAGAAAGGACGTTGGAGATGCCTTACGACGTGACCATCCTGACGGTTAGGCCGGGCACCAATGTGTCCGCCCTCAGCCGGCTTGGTGCATGGCTACAGCGTGCCGAGTTGGGAGGAGAATTACTTGGCTGTCTCCACGCCGAGCTCGGTGCACTCAATCAAATTCTCATCATGAGACACTACGCGAGCGAGGCCGATGTCGCGGGCGACCGACGCCGCCTTCTTGAAAGCGGCGACGCATTCGGCATTGCCGACCTCGTCGCCGGCATGCGTATGGATACGTATGTGATGCTCCCATTTCTCGAAGCGGTCCGGCCGGGCCGCTACGGGCCGTGCTATGAGGTGCGAACCTACGAACTGAAGCCCGCGGGCTTACAGCCGACGATCGACGCATGGCGGCGATCCGTGCCCGGGCGCGCAAAGCTGTCGCCGCTGCTTGCCGCAATGTATTCGACTTCCGGCACGGTAACGCGGTTCATGCATATTTGGCCGTATACGGATTTGGAAGAACGGCGCCGTATCCGCGCGCAGGCCGTCGAGAGCAAAGTATGGCCGCCACCCGGAGGCCCCGAGCAGCTCGTCGCTCAACAATCGGACATTTTCCTGCCGACGCCGTTCTCGCCGCTGCAATGATCGGATCGGGGACGTGGAACAGCCTGCATTGGCAACTGTACCGCTGCTGCTGGGCAGATCAGAGCACCAAGCCGCTGACCGGGTCGATCAGGTGCATGTGATCCATATTTGCGCAAAGGCGCATGGGAGCGCCCGCCGCTGCCGCATGCGCGGGATCCACTCTGCCGCAAATCTCGGCGCCGTTGAGCGTGAAGAAGACCATGGTTTCCATGCCGAGCGGTTCGACCACATCCAGCGTCGCCGAAAACTCGGACAACTCGCCGTGTCCGTTGTGACGAGGCTCGGTAATGTGCTCGGGGCGTAATCCCAAAATCAGCTCCTTGCCAATAACGCCCTTGTAGCGGCGCGCGGGGTCCGTCGGCACCGGCAGGGCGACAGTGTCGGAAATGCGTACACGCAAATCGGCGCCATCTTGCTCCAAACGGCATGGAATGAAGTTCATGGCTGGCGAGCCGATAAAGCCCGCGACAAAGCGCGTCTTCGGCTGATGGTAAAGCTCCTGCGGCGAGCCGATCTGCTCGATGCGCCCTTGGTTCATCACCACAACGCGATCGGCCAATGTCATCGCCTCGACCTGATCGTGTGTGACGTAGACTGTGGTCGTCTTCACCTTCTGGTGCACGCGCTTGATTTCCGTGCGCATCTGTACCCGCAGCTTGGCGTCGAGATTCGACAACGGTTCGTCGAATAGAAAGACTTTCGGATTGCGCACAATCGCGCGGCCCATGGCTACGCGCTGACGCTGCCCGCCCGACAATGCTTTGGGGCGGCGGTCGAGCAGTTCGGTGATATCGAGGATGCGTGCGGCATGCTCCACGCGTTGGCGAATCTCTTCCTTCGGCAGCTTGCGCAGCTTGAGGCCGAACGACATGTTTTCGAAGGCGGTCATATGCGGATAAAGCGCATAGTTCTGGAAGACCATCGCGATGTCGCGATCCTTGGGCGGCAGATCGTTGACCACCTCGCCGCCGATCAGGATGTTGCCCGAGGACACTTCTTCCAGACCGGCGATCATGCGCAATGTTGTGCTCTTGCCGCAGCCGGAGGGTCCGACCAGAACGACGAACTCGTTATTCGGGATGTCGAGATCGATCGAGCGTACCGCTTCGACCTCGCCGAATTTCTTGACGACCTGGTGCAACGCGACTTCGGCCATTGTGTTCAGCCCTTGGTGGCGCCGGCGGTGAGGCCGGCGATGTAGTAGTCCATCAGGAAGGCGTAGATCACCAGCGGCGGCGCGGCGGCGACCAGCGCGCCAGCCATCAGCATGCCCCATTTGTACACGTCGGCGCGGATGAGGCTGGTCACCGTGCCAACGGTCAGGACCTGCTGATCGGATGAGTAAAGGAAGGCCATCGGATAAACGAATGCGGCCCAGGAGACGGTGAAGGCGAAGATGGTGGCGGCGATAATGCCCGGCAGCGCCACCGGGATGAAAATGCGCCAGAGCATTTGCAAGTGGCCGGCGCCGTCGATCAGCGCTGCCTCGTCGAGCTCTTTGGGAATCGACTGGAAATAGCCGATCATGATCCAGGTGCAGAACGGCACGGTCAAAGTCGGATAGACCAGCACCATGCCCCAATAGGAGTTGAGCAGGCCGAGGGCTTTGACGATCTGGAACAGCGGGATGAACAGCAGCGTGTCCGGCACCAGATAGGTGAGAAAAATGCCGGTGGCGAGCAGGCTCGACCCCCAGAAGCGCATGCGGCCCAGCGAGAATGCAGCGAGCACGCTGACCACCATGGTGATCGCCACGACGCAGATTGTGACGATCGCGGTGTTCTTGAAATAGATCAGGAAGTCGGTCTGCGTGAACAGGATCTTGAATTGGTCGAGCGTCACCCCGTCGGCGATGATCCAGGGATTGGTCGCCAGACGCGCGACCTCGGCGTCGCTTTTGAGCGACGTCACGATCATGTAGTAGGGCGGCAGCAGAAAGAAGATCGCAAAAATAATCAGGAATACATAGGATGTGATGAGTGCCCAGCGGCGATCGCGGCGCAGGCTGGCGCGCCGCTTGACCGGTCCTGCCGGCATCGTGATCGCGGGCGAACTCATCCGATTTCTCTGCCGCGCTTGCGTACGCCGCGCAAGATGAAGACGGCGGCTATGGCGAGGATCGGGAACATGAACAGCGATGTTGCCGCGCCGAGCGGCAGGTCACCGGAACGAATGCCGAGCAGGAACGCATAGGTTGCGAACACGTGCGTCATGTTGCGCGGGCCGCCGCCGGTCATGATCTGCACGATGTCGAAATTGGCGAAGGTGACGATCAATGAAAACAGCACGGTGATAGCAATGATGTTACGCATCATCGGCAGCGTGACGTGCACGAATTTCTGCCAGGCATTGGCGCCGTCGATCGCCGCAGCCTCATAGAGCTGTTCGGGCACGGATTTGAGTGCGGCGAGATACATGATCAGGAAGAACGGCGCGCCGTACCAAACGTTGACGAGGATAACGGAGAAACGAGCCCAGTAAGGATCGCTCAACCAGGGAATTTCATTAAAACCGAGGCCAGTGAGCACCCAGTTGAAGGCGGAATGGGTCGGGTCGAACAGCCACCACCAGCCGAGCGAAGATAATGCCAGCGGAATGACCCATGGCACGAGCAGCATGCCGCGCCATTTGCGCTGGCCCTTGGCGGGCAGATTGTTGATGAGGTGCGCCGTGATGAGACCGATCAGCGCCTTAAAGAAAACGGCCGAGAGCGCAAAGATGGCCGACTGCTCGATCACCATCCAGAACACGTCGCGTGACAGAAGATAGCTGAAGTTTCCGAGCCCGAGAAAACGGGTCTGCGACTTGTTCAGCATCGACAGGTAAATCGAATAAAACGCCGGATAGACCACCAATCCTGCAATGATCACGATCAACGGTAGGCACATTAGCAGTGCGACGGTCGAGCGCCGGCGCAGGAGCTTGCCGGCCTTGCTGCGGACCGAGGCTGCGGACACCCCTTGCAGGGCCGGCGCCCAGGAATGCACGGTATCTGCCATTCAGCGGCCTCCGACTCCGAATAGATCAGGCATGCCGGCCGCGGGGCCGGCATGCGCGTTCATAAACACGAAGACCAAGCGGCACTCAGGCGCGCAACGTGCCTTCGAGCTCCTTCTCCGCCCATTTAATGACGTCGTCGAGCTTTTCGTTGCCCTGCGTAAACTTGGCGACCATGACGGTGTTGATCGCCTGGTTGTACATCTGGGCGCCGACCTCGGAACGAGCCGGCGCTCCGAACATCGAGTTCTCCTCGTCGCCGCGCGGCGGATAGCTGGAGACAACGCCTTTCGGCGGCTCGACCGTCTTCCAGGTATCGAGGTCGTACATGCTCTTGAACGAGGGCAAATCGTAGCCGACCGACGCCGCAACCAATTGCGCGACCGATTCCTTCTGCGAAATGTGTAGCAACAAGTCCTTCGCAGCCGATTTGTTCTTGGAGAAGCTCCACAGCCCGTAGAACTGCGGCAGTTGCCCGACGAAACGGCCTTTCGGGCCCTTGGGCATGGCGTGGAACCAGATGTTCTTGGCGACGTCGGGATTGTCGCGTTTGGCCACCGCCCACGAGCTTGGCGGATTCATGATGCCGGAGCCCTTTCCGGAAATGATCCAGCGATTGTTGCCGGCGTCGTCCCACGCGTAGACTTCCGGCGGGTTTACCGCCATCAGTTTCTTAAGATATTCGAGCGCCTTGCGAGTCTCGTCGGAGTTGATCTTGATCTGATCCTTTTCGTCGACGAACACGACGCCCATCGATTTGAAGAAGGCGCCGACCCAGTCGACGGCGTCGGACGTCTGGCCCATCGGCAGCCCAACGGGATAGCCGGCCTTGTGAAGTTTCTGCGCGCAATCGAGATAGAGGTCCCACGTCCACTTGTCGGTCTTCGACTTGTCGTATTTCGCCTCATCGGCTGGGAACATGTCCTGCAGATCGATGCCGCAGTGCTGCTTGTAGAGGTCGAAGCGCGACTGACACGGTTTCACCTGACTGCCGACGGTCGTCGGGATGCCGCGCCAGGTGCCTTTGATTTTCGCCAGATACTCGGCGACCGGGCTGATCGGGCCGTATTGTTTGATCAGTTGGTCGGCGACGTCGTTGAGCGGCTCGAGCAGGCGCTCGTGAATGCGGATGTTCCAGTCGCGATGCGACATGATGTCGTGACCGGTGCCGGCCTGCGCCTCGGCGGCGGCGGTCAGCTTGTCTTTCTCGCCCTGCGAGGTGATGTAGTCGATGTGCACATCGACCTTGTTCTTGGCGCCCCACTCGTTGCAAAGCTTGGTGAGTGTGTTGTTGGCGCCAGGCACCCAGTGGTCCCAGCAGCCGAGGGTCAGCGTGCCCGCCGCATAAGTGCCGCTGACGTAAGGTGCGCTAATGACGGCCGCAGAACCGAGCGCGGCGGTTTTCAAAACCTCACGACGTGACAGACGTGACTTTCCCATAGGTCTCCTCCCGATAGCGCCATTGTTTCTGGCGTTGCGGAAACGATACTCTGGTCCTACCACCTCGGCTAGTCAGGAGGCGTAAGGACCGCATCAATTCGCGGTCATATCGCGGCGCAATAGGCCGATTAGGAGCACGCATTGTCCAAAACCGCATTTGTTCGACTATCGCCGGATGACAATGTCGCCGTCGCCCTCAGCCAGGTTCTGGCCGGCACCTCGCTTTCCGGGGTGAGCGCGCGGGAACGTATTCCGCGCGGTCATAAGATGGCGCTGGTGCCCATCGCGCCCAACGAACCGGTGCGAAAATATGGCCAGATCATTGGATTCGCATCGAAATCCATTTCGCCCGGAGACTGGGTCCATGAACACAACGTGACGCTCCATGATTTTGCCCGCGATTACCGCTTTGCGGCGGATGCCAAAAACGACGAATTGCTGCCGCCGGAACTGCGGGCGACGTTTCAAGGCTATGTGCGCTCCAACGGCAAGACCGGCACGCGCAACTACATCGGCGTGCTTACCTCCGTGAACTGCTCGGCCAGCGTGGCCAAGTTCATCGCCGAAGAGGTCAATCGATCCGGCTTGCTTAACGACTATCCCAACATCGACGGCGTCGTTCCCTTTGTGCATGGCACCGGCTGCGGTATGGCGAGCCGCGGAGAGGGCTGGGAGGTTCTTGAGCGCACGCAGTGGGGCTATGCCACGCATCCCAACTTGGGCGCAGCACTAATGGTTGGGCTTGGCTGCGAGGTGTTTCAGATCGATCGCATGAAGGACGAATACGGGCTGGTCGAAGGCGATCACTTCCAGACCATGACCATTCAGGCGACCGGCGGCACCAAGAAAACCGTGGCTCAAGGGGTCGAACGCATCAAGGCGATGCTGCCGGTCGTCGCGTGTGCAAAGCGCGAAACACGCCCAGCGAGCGAAATCGTGCTGGCGCTGCAATGCGGGGGCTCGGATGGGTATTCCGGCATCACAGCCAATCCGTCGCTTGGCGCCGCGGTCGATCTGCTGGTCAAGCATGGCGGCACCGGCGTCCTGGCCGAGACTCCGGAAATTTATGGCGCGGAGCATCTGCTCACCCGGCGGGCGGTTAACGCGAGCGTCGGCGAGAAATTGGTCGAGCGTATTCGTTGGTGGGAGGACTACACCGCACGCAATCGCGGCGAGATGAACAACAATCCGTCGCCGGGCAACAAGGCCGGCGGCCTCACCACGATTTTGGAAAAGTCGCTCGGCGCCGCAGCAAAAGGCGGTTCGACCACTCTGCGCGCGGTCTATGAATACGCGGAGCCGGTCTCTGAGAAGGGTTTCGTTTTTATGGATACGCCCGGATACGATCCGGTTTGCGCCACCGGCCAAGTCGCCGGGGGCTGCAACGTGATGTGCTTTACCACCGGTCGCGGTTCGGCCTTCGGCTGTAAGCCGACGCCTTCGATCAAGCTCGCCACCAACAACTACGTTTACGAGAGCATGATCGACGACATGGACATCAATTGCGGCGATGTACTCGACGGCGTCAGCATAGCGCAGAAAGGCGAGGAGATTTTCAGGAAGGTGATTGCGGTCGCCTCCGGTGAGCGCACCAAGTCAGAAACTCTCGGCTATGGCGATCTAGAGTTTGTGCCGTGGCAAATCGGCGCCGTGATGTAAGCAGCGAGAGAGGCAGCAATTACCGCCGGCGGGCTTTGCTATGCAGTCGCGAGTGAATTTCTCCTTGCGCTAACGGCCACGATTAGAATTGCCGCCGCTGCTGCTGCTCTGCGTGATCGTATTGAGCTGTCCGGCGATAATGCCATTGAGCTGATCGATGTTGCCGATCTGGCTTGGCGGCAGGCCGTTCGGCGGCGGCTCACCTTGGAAGTACCAGCCATAGAGCGGAAAGGCGACTCCACCCGCGGCGCTGACAATTGTTCCGTCCCATTGAATCGGACCCTGCACGCCGCCATTGCTGGTGAGCACGAAAGCGGTGCCGGGCTTTGTCAAGTTGAGCTGCACTCCCGAGGGCAACGTGATGATCGCCTTCCCTTCAACCAGGATGACAGTCAGCGTGTAGCCGCTCGTGGGATTGCCTGAGATGAGGAGATCGAGAATGGTCCCGCGAATTCCCAGCGTCGCCACCGGCGTTTTGATCGTGTAATTGGTCGGGTTCATCGAGCCGGTAATGAAGCGGAGGGCTCCCTGCGTGGCATTGACGACGACACGGCCCCCGCGGCTTGGGCTATAAACAAACCGATCGAGCACGATGTCGGCATGTGGCCCAAGGCTTAGGCTCGTCTTGTCGAGAAACAGAAGTTGCGCCGAACTCGCATCGCTTGTGCGGATGTGCTCGTTTGCGAAAACTTCGCTGCCCACTGTTAAGGCGCGGCTATTGGCGCCCATGACGCCTTCAACGTGGTTGACCACGGCGGAGGCAACTCCGATCCGGTCGGCAAATGCACATGGACTCGCGCACAATGCCCCTAAAATAAAGATCAAGTGGAGAACGGTACGCGAATAGGCGGTCATTCCGTGGGCCTTGTCTTGGGGACGGCGGGCAGTAGTTTGTGTATTGTATCGCATCGTTGGTTCACGCAACAGCGTTGCTCGGTTAGTTTGCGGCACCAGGCGGGGGTTAGCAAAGGATGCGTGTTCTCAGTCGTTTGTCGATGCGCGTCCTTCTCGCGGCATCATTTTTCGTCTGCGCATTCGCCACGCCCTCTAACGGCGCGGTTTCTCCGCAACTCGACGCTCTTTACGTCGAGGTTCTGCAACATCCCGGCAACAGCGATCTCAATCTGCGCTTTGCTCGCGAAGCGGAGGCGGCCGGCGTGTTGCGGTGGGCGCTCTCCGCTTATGAGCGGGTGACGATCAACGACCCCGGCAACGCCGAAGCTCAGGCGGGGCTGCAACGGGTCCGCCGCAAGTTACAGCCCGATACTTCGCAGGTCACCCTGGAAGCGGGCGGCGGTTACGAGTCGAACCCGCGCTATTACTTGGGGCCGCGACGGAACGAGGGGGTCGGGCTCGCCTCGGCCATTCTTTTTGACGAGCGCGCAATCAGCGGCATGCGCTGGCGCACGACCGGCGCAGTCACCGGATTATTCTATAGCCAGAGCAACGATCTCGATTACGCCAACGCGGCGCTGAACACCGGCCCGGTCGTGGATCTATTTCCTGGCTGGGCCGTCGTGCCGGCGATCGGCGGGTCGGCTGCGTACTACGATCATCATTTCTATTACGGCGAAGGAGCGCTGACGGCGACCTTCGAGGGCGCGTCACAGGGGGCGTTCAAATCCTTTCAGGTGAAGACAGCTTACCGTTCCTATGACGAGTTCTTCCCGAGCGCGAATGGCTTTTATACGGAAGGGCGCGCACGGTTTGCATTCCCCAACCTGCTCGGCAGCAGCAGCGTTCTTATCCTCTCGCCCTGGGTGCTCTATAGCGACCTTTCGGGAACGGTATTATCTCCCGTCCTCGGCGACGTTCAACCAGGCGCATATGTCGAGGCGGCGGGCAAGGCGGAAGTTTACAAGGGTGTTGTTGACGGTGTTGTTGTCGGCGGCAACATCACCGCCATCGACCGCCGTTATCGCGCCGATACGGTGCCGGCGACGGGCAACAAGCGCATCGACGTTTTGTGGATTCCAGGGGCAAGCCTCTTATTCCCGCACCTGTTCTCGTTCCAGACCGACCTGCGCTTCGACTATCGCTACATCTGGGACCGTTCCAACGACTCGAGCAAAAGCTTTACCGACCACGTTGTGACCGGCACATTGATTTATCGCTTCGATCCAACCGAAAATTTCTGGACGCAGCTCGCGTCCGGCCGCTCACAATAAGGTCACGTTCAACGGCCACATCGGCTCAGGCGCGCAAGCGTCGAAGGCCGCCGGCTGACCCGGCAAATTGGACTTGATTTCCGCATGGTGAAAGGCGGATGCTCTTGCCGCCGCACGCGGAATGGGTGGCAAGCAGGTATCAGAACACAAAAAAGGCTGTTCCAGCAGCGGTCTGGAGGGGAGGAATGGCGTCTGTTTCGATTCATGACGTGCGCAAGGCGTTCGGCACCACCAACGTGCTGCATGGCGTGAATATCGCAATCCATGACGGCGAGTTTGTCGTGCTGGTCGGCCCATCCGGCTGCGGCAAGACGACCTTGTTGCGCATGATCGCCGGGCTGGAGAACGTGACCAGCGGCGAAATCCGCATCGGCGAGCGGCGGGTCAACAATCTGCCGCCCAAAGAGCGCGATGTGGCAATGGTGTTTCAAAATTACGCGCTCTATCCGCACATGACCGTTGCGGCCAACATGGCATTCTCGCTGAAACTGCGCGGGGCGCCCAAAAGCGAGATCGATGAGCGCGTCAACCGCGCCGCGGAAATTCTCGGACTATCGCCTCTGCTGGCGCGCTTTCCTCGCCAATTGTCGGGCGGGCAGCGCCAGCGCGTCGCCATGGGACGGGCCATTGTACGCGATCCGCAGGTATTTCTGTTCGACGAGCCGCTCTCCAACCTTGATGCCAAGCTGCGGGTGCAGATGCGGACTGAGATCAAAGAGCTGCATCAGCGATTGAAGACCACGACGGTTTACGTGACCCACGACCAGATCGAGGCCATGACTATGGCGGACAAGATCGTGGTCATGCATGACGGACGCGTCGAGCAGATCGGCGCTCCGCTCGAGCTCTACGATCGGCCCGATAACCTGTTCGTCGCCGGCTTTATCGGCTCGCC
>DASRDF010000145.1:0-2827 GCA_035652735.1 Pseudolabrys sp.
CTAGAGCGGGATGGGGTTTGGTTGAATCGTTTTGTTCTTTTCAAGATGTTGTGTTTCTGATTCAAGACTAAGGCTGGATATGGGGGCCAGCCTGCGATGGCACGACCTTATTCGATGGATTTGCGGGAGCGGGCGGTACGGGCGGTTGAGCGTGAGGGCTTGTCGCGGCGCGCGGCGGCGGCGCGCTATGGGGTGGCGTTCAGCACGGTGATCAAGTGGCTGCAACGGGTTCGTGCGACGGGGAGCGTGCGGCCTGGCAAGATGGGGGGTCACAAGCCGCGCAAGATCGCCGGCGGGCACCGGCTGTGGCTTCTGGCACGCTGCTGCGAGCACGACTTTACGCTGCGCGGGCTGGTGGGCGAGCTCGCCGAGCGCGGCCTGAAGGTCGACTACCGCTCGGTGTGGGAGTTCGTCCACGCCGAAGGGCTGACATATAAAAAAAGAGAGGGTGTCAGGTATTTTGTGTAACGGGGAGCCGTGAGACACTCTATTTGGTAGGAGGCTCACGGAATGGCGCAACCGATTAGGGACGAGATTATCGAGGAACTGCTGCAGGGTTATGCCTCGCCGCAGGATCTGCTCGGCGAGGAAGGGCTGTTCAAGGAGCTGAAGAAGCGGCTTCTGGAGCGAGCGCTCGGCGCCGAGTTGAGCGAGTACCTCGGCTACGAGAAGGGCGATCCGGCCGGCCGCGGCAGCGGCAACAGCCGCAATGGGTATTCGAGTAAAACCGTGATCGGCGATGACGGCGCGATCGAGATCGCGGTGCCGCGCGACCGCCAGGGAAGCTTCGAACCGCAGATCGTGGCCAAGGGCCAGACCCGTCTCGACGGTTTTGACGACCGGATCATCAGCCTTTACGCCCGAGGAATGTCGGTGCGCGAGATCCAAGGGCACCTGCAAGAGCTGTACGGGATCGAGGTCTCGCCCGATCTGATCAGCCGGGTCACTGATGCCGTGCTCGATGAGGTGAGGGAATGGCAGAACCGGCCGCTCGATCCGCTCTACCCGGTGATTTTTTTCGACGCGCTGTGGGTCAAGATTCGCGACGATGGCCTGGTGCGCAACAAGGCCGTCTACGTCGCGCTTGCCCTCAACAGCGAGGGCGAGAAAGAGGTGCTCGGGTTGTGGATCGAGCAGACCGAGGGCGCCAAGTTCTGGCTCAAAGTAATGAACGAGCTGAAAACCCGCGGCGTCAATGACGTGCTGATCGCGGTCGTCGACGGGCTCAAAGGGTTCCCCGAAGCGATCGGCACGGTGTTTCCGCTGGCCACGGTGCAGACCTGTATCGTCCATCTGATCCGCAACTCGCTGGCCTTCGTATCGTGGAAAGACCGCAAGCAAATCATGCCCGATCTGAAGGCGATCTATCGCGCCGAAACGGCCGAGGCGGCGGCCGCCGAACTCGACCGCTTCGAGGCCGAGTGGGGCAAACGCTACCCGGCGATCGGCCGGGCCTGGCGGCGTGCCTGGGAGCATGTCGTGCCGCTGTTCGCCTTCCCGCCGGCGATCCGGAAAATGATCTACACGACGAATGCCGTGGAAAGCCTGCATCGCTCGTTGCGCAAGATCATCAAGACTCGCGGCAGCTTCCCGACCGACGAGGCGGCGCTCAAATTGCTGTTTCTGGCGATCCGCAATGCCGGCGTGCATTGGCGCCGGCCGGTTGAATGGACCGCCGCAGTCGGGCAATTTGCCATTCTGTTCGGCGACCGTTTTGAACCCTCAGCGCGCTGAGGGTTCAAAACCATGAAAGACGGTTCCTCTTACACAAAATTCCGGACATTCCCAAAAAAAGACGCTGGTCGCGCGCGAGCGCGCCCGCCCCGATGTCGCGCGTCGGCGCGCGCAGTGGCTAAAGTTCCGGCCGCACGTCGATCCCGCCCGCCTGGTCTTCATCGACGAGACCTGGACCAAGACCAACATGGTGCCGCTGCGCGGCTGGGCGCCGCGCGGCGAGCGCCTGCCCGGCGCCGCTCCGTTCGGTCATTGGAACACGATGACCTTTCTGGCCGCATTGCGCCGCGACCGGATCGAGGCGCCCTGGCTGCTCGACGGACCGATCAATGGCAAGCGCTTCCTGATCTACGTCGAGCAGGTGCTCGCCCCCACCCTCTTGAAGGGTGATCTTGTCGTCATGGACAATCTCGGATCGCACAAGGCCAAGGCGGTGCGCCGGGCCATCCGCCAGAGCGGCGCCAGGCTGCTCTTCCTGCCCAAATATTCCCCCGACCTCAATCCGATCGAGCAACTCTTCGCCAAACTCAAGCACCACCTGCGACGCGACCAGCCGCGCACCCGAGATGCCGTCTGTCACGCCCTCGCCGCCGCCCTCGATACCGTCACCGCAACCGAATGCACAAACTACTTCGCTCACGCCGGATACGATCACACCTAATCTCATCCCGCTCTAGTGCACAGACACCAACAAAGGATTCACCGTCATGGCCGGGCTCGACCCGGTCATCTGTCCGAATGCCGTCTGGTTGTGCCGACTTCGGACAGATGCCCGGATCAAGTCCGGGCATGACGAAATGGGGCTATAGAGTGCACGCATATGAATGCGTCTGAGCACTAGCGCCGTTGCAAGCCCTCCCCCCCTTGGGTGGGGGTGACGCCTCCGCGGACGACACATCGGCCGTGTCGGCTGCGCTATCACCCCCTCCCCATCCCTCCCCCTTGAAGGGGGAAGGATACGAATGCGTGGGCGCGCGCCAGCGAGGTGGGGTCGGCGAGGGTTCGTCGCTGTTCAGTCGGTGCCTTCCCAGCCGGTATGCGAGATGTCGATTACGACACCGTCGGGGCCGGACCATTTCATCTCGAAATTGGC
>DASRDF010000146.1:0-13228 GCA_035652735.1 Pseudolabrys sp.
AGGTGTCCAAATGCGGCTTATCAGTCGGGACTCCGGAACGCCTTACCCGCGGTGCCCGTTAGCGCCACAGAGACCCGCTTCGTTATCAGGAGACATGCCATGCAAGCGTCCGGCAAGAAAGTGCTGATCCTCGCCACCAACGGCTTCGAGCAATCGGAACTGGAGGTTCCGCGAGACAGACTCAAAGCCGCCGGCGCAAAGGTGGACATCGTCTCGCCGCAGGCCGGAGAGATCAAAGGCTGGGACGTGAAGGATTGGGGCCGTCCGGTCAAAGTCGACAAGATGCTCGACGAGGTTAAAGCCGACGATTACGACGCGATCGTGCTGCCGGGCGGGCAAATCAATCCTGATTTGCTGCGCGTCAACAACAAGGCGCTCAAGCTGATCAAAGACTTCTACAACCAGAAGAAGGTTGTAGCGGCCGTATGCCATGCCCCTTGGCTGCTTGTCGAAACGGGTATCGCCAGGGGCAAGCGCATGACCTCGTATCATTCGATGAAGACCGATGTCGCCAATGCCGGCGCTCGTTGGGAAGATTCCGAGGTCGTGGCCGATCAGGGCGTCGTTACCTCGCGCAATCCGAAGGACCTTGAGGCCTTTTCTGCCAAAATCATCGAGGAACTGAACGAGGGCCTGCATCAGGAACGCAGCGCCGCCTAGCGCCGCTACGGAACACCCTGCTCTCGCCGTTCGCGGCCGAATCGACCGCGGCGAGCTTTCAACCTGTTCTCAAATGTTGCCAGTAGCTTAAGCCATGCGATTTGCGCATTGCTGCGGCGCAACAATATTACTTTTCAGAAGGTTCCATATGCCTATGTTCACGACGACAGTTGAATCGACCCGAACGGGCCGTGCCTTCAAGAAGAAAAGAGGTTGCTATGATTGCTTCCATCGTTCGCGCCTTTCGCGAGTGGCGCCGCTATCAACAGAGCCTGAGTGAACTGTCGCGTTTGGGCGACCGCGAGCTCGCCGACATCGGCATTAGCCGCTCCGACATTCCGCGTGTGGCCTGGAACGCCGCACATCACGGCTAATCAGTCCTAGAAGTCCAAACCGCCCGCGACGGTCGCGGGCGGTTTTGCTTTGCCCGCATTGCAGGCCCGGACACGGACGCCTAGGTTGCCGGGAATGATCCAGCCTGTTCACATTGTCGGCGGCGGCCTGGCCGGTTCCGAGGCCGCGTGGCAGCTGGCACAAGCGGGCGTGCCGGTCGTGCTGCACGAAATGCGGCCGCAGCGGCAGACGGCAGCGCACAAGACGGAGGCCTTGGCCGAGCTGGTCTGCTCCAATTCGTTTCGCTCCGACGACAAGGACCATAACGCGGTCGGACTTTTGCATGCAGAGATGCGCCAGCTCGGCTCGCTGGTAATGAGCGCAGCCGACCGGAACCAAGTGCCGGCGGGTGGCGCCTTGGCCGTCGACCGTGATTGTTTTTCCGCGGCGGTGACCAAAGCGTTGCATAGCCATCCGCTGGTGAGGATCGAGCGCGCGGAGGTCGCCTCGCCGCCGCCGGAATGGGACAGCGTCATTATCACCACCGGCCCACTGACTTCCCCCGATCTCGCCGCCACCATCCGCAAGCTTACCGGCGAGGACCAGCTTGCTTTCTTCGACGCGATCGCACCGATCATACACCGCGACTCGATCGACCTCGGCCAAGCCTGGTTTCAGTCGCGCTACGATAAGAGCGGCCCCGGCGGTAGCGGCGCCGACTACATCAATTGTCCGCTCACACGCGAACAATACGATGCCTTTGTCGAGGCGCTGATGGCCGGCGACAAAGTCGCCTTCCACGATTGGGAAGCATCGACACCCTATTTCGACGGCTGTCTGCCGATCGAAGTCATGGCCGAGCGCGGGCGAGAAACGCTGCGCTACGGTCCCATGAAGCCCTTCGGGCTGACCAACCCGCACATGCCGAACGTCAAGCCTTATGCGGTGGTGCAACTGCGCCAAGACAACAAGCTTGGCACGCTGTTCAACATGGTCGGCTTCCAAACCAAGCTCAAACACGGCGAGCAGCTGCGCATCTTCCGCACTATTCCGGGCCTGCAAAGCGCCGAATTCGCCCGCCTTGGCGGCCTGCACCGAAATACCTTTCTGAATTCGCCCAAGTTGCTCGATGCCACGCTGCGTCTCAAAGCAAACCCGCGCTGGCGCTTTGCCGGTCAGATCACTGGCTGCGAAGGCTATGTGGAATCCGCCGCGATCGGCGGTCTCGCCGCGCGCTTTGTCGCGGCCGAGCAGCGCGGCCAAACGCCGGCGCCGCCGCCGCCGACCACCGCCCACGGCGCGCTGCTTGCCCACATCACGGGCGGCCACCTCGAGACCATCGACGCGGGACCACGTTCATTCCAGCCGATGAACGTGAATTTTGGGCTATTTCCGCCGCTCACGAGCAGCGTCACTTTTGATCAAGACGGTCGCCAGTTCGGTCGCGGTTCGGCCAGGAACCTTGCCCGTAAATCGGCGCTGAGCGCGCGCGCGCTCGCCGATCTTGAGCGCTGGCTGGCAGGCGAGCGTGCGATCGCCGCGGAATAGGTCAGAGCCGCGGAAAGCCGAACCAGGCCGCTCTCAGCATCTCGATTTGGCGCCGCCATGGCGGCGCATCGGGGTGCGTCAACAGCAACGGCACCAGGGCGACCGTCAGAAAGGCCGGTTGACCGATTCCCTCCAGCTGATCGATATCGGCGCGAAAATTTGCGTAAGCCTCACGCGCCGCGTCCGGCTCGCTCGTCAGACAGGCAAGCGCATCGGCGGCATGGTCCGCCGCCGATAAAATCGACGTACCGCCGGCGCCGAGAAATCGCGCAGCCGTCGCAAAAATTGCAGACAACGCTTGCGTTGGCGCCGTCGCCTGTAATTCGTCCTGCCGGGCTTCGATTGCGGCGCTGAGCGACGCCAGCGAGACGTTGGATCGGCGCGAGGCGTCTTGCAAAGCGAGCATGACCGGATTTGCCGCTGCTTCCTCCGGGCGCAAGCCGGCGATCGCCTCCTGCCACCACTGCAACCGGATCATTCCCGCCAGCGGATCGCGGACTACGGTCTTCACGCGCGCAATTTCTAGCGCAAAGGCGTAAAGTGCGAAAAGCCAAGGCCTCCGCTCCGCCGGCGCGAAAAGGCTGGCGATATAGCTATCCTTATCGTTCACGCGCACCAGCGTTTCACAATAACGGTAGGCCTCGCGCAGGCGATCAGTATCGCTCATGATCACACGGCAATCAGCCCCGCACCGATGCGGCGGTTCTCCGCCAGCAAGATATTGTAGGTGCGTACCGCGGCCCCCGTCGCCATGGCGTCTACGGACAACGAAGCATCGCGAAAACGTGCACGCAGAAGCTCCGGTAACACCCATGAATCGGCTCCGCCGCCGAGGAGGAAGAAATCGAGCGTCTTCGCCCGGTCGAATATCGGCGCCAGCGCCGCTTCGTTCAATTCGGCCACGCTTGCAACAGGCCACGCCCAAATGCCGTCGGGAAAACACAAGATCGAGCCGCGATGCGACATGCCGGCGAAGCGGAAGCCGCCGTTACCGTAGGCGTCGATTTGTGCCGGCCTCGGCAGATGCGGAGCATCGGCCTCGCCGCTCATGGCGTTTAAGACTTTTCGTCTGGCGCTGAGGCGCTGAGCGCATCGCGTCCGGTGCCGACGCCGAGGTAAATGAGGATCGGTGAAGCAATAAAGACCGACGTGTAGGTGCCGACCAGCACCACGCCGAACATCATGGTCGCAGTGAAGGAATGGATCGCCTGCCCGCCGAACAGAAGCAGCGCGAGCAAGGCCAGCGACACGGTGACGTGGGTGATGACCGAGCGCGACAAGGTCTGATTTACCGACGCGTTAAGCAGGTCCGGCATCGGCATTTTCTTATAGCGCCGCAACATCTCACGAATACGGTCATAGATCACGACTGTATCATTAAGCGAATAGCCGAGAATGGTCAGCAGCGCAGCAATGCTGGTGAGATCGAAGTCGATGCGGGTGACCGACATGAACCCGATGGTGAGCACCAGATCGTGCACATTGGCGATCATGGCTCCCAGGGCGAACTGCCATTCGAAGCGGAACCACAAGTAGATCAGAATGCAGAAGATCGCGAGCACCAGGCCGATGGTGCCGTAGGACAGCAGTTCGCCGGACACGCGCGGGCCGACCACTTCGACGCGGCGATAGGTCACTTGATCGCCGAGCGCGCCGCGCACCTTGTTCACCGCCGCCTGCTGCGCTTCGTCGCCGCCCGGCTGCTCGGCGATGCGGATCAGCACGTCGTTGGGCGCGCCGAACTGCTGCAGTTGAATTTCCCCGAGTCCCAAGCCACCGAGCGTCGCACGCATCTTGGCGAGATCGGCCTGCGTGGCCTTGCTTTGTACCTCCAGCAGCAAGCCGCCCCTGAAATCGATGCCGAAATTCAATCCATGAAAGAAATAAAGCGTGATCGCCAAGATCGACATCAAGGCCGACAAAGGAAAACTGATGCGCCGGAAGCGCATGAAATCGAATTTGGTGTCATCCGGGACGATACGAAGCAGGCGCACGAGCGGCTCCTAGATGGGCACGCGCTGCGGCCGCCGCCAACGCACCCAATAGGCTACGATCAGGCGGGTCAAAGTGAAGGCCGTGAACACGGTGGTGAGAATGCCGATGCCCAATGTCACCGCAAATCCGCGCACCGGGCCGGTGCCGATATAAAACAGCACGGCGGCGGCAATGAACGTCGTGATGTTGGAATCCAGAATCGTGGCAAGCGCGCGTGCGAAACCGGCGTCGATGGCGTTGATGGGCGTACGCCCGTGGCGCACCTCCTCGCGGATGCGCTCGTAGATCAGCACGTTCGAATCTACGGCGATACCGACGGTGAGCACAATGCCGGCAATGCCGGGCAAGGTCAGCGTCGCATTGAGCATCGACAGCAGGCCGAAGATCATTGCGACGTTCACCGCCACCGCGATGTTGGCGAAAAGTCCAAACAAGCCGTAGGTCACGAGCATGAAGAACACGACCATCGCGGCCCCGACATACGAGCTGAGCTTGCCTTTGGCGATCGAATCGGCGCCGAGACCGGGACCGACGGTCCGCTCCTCGATAATGGTCAGCGGCGCCGGCAGAGCGCCCGCGCGCAGCAGGATCGCCAGATCGTTGGCGCTCTGCACGGTGAAGTTGCCGGAAATCTGCCCCGAGCCGCCGAGGATCGGCTCGCGAATGACGGGAGCCGAGATCACCTGGTTGTCGAGCACGATGGCGAACGGCTTGCCGACGTTCTCCTGCGTTACCTGGGCGAATTTGCGTGCGCCGGAGGTATTGAAGCGAAACGACACGATCGGCTCGTTGGTGCGTGGATCAAAGCCCGGCTGGGCATCCGTCAGATCGGCGCCGGAAACGAGAACGCGCTTTTCCAGCACATAGGGCGTCTTTGCCTGGGGCCCTGTGCCATAGAGGATTTCGTCGTCGGGAGGCACATTGCCCTGCAATGCCTGCTCCGGCGACACCGATACGTCGACCATGTGGAAATCGAGCTTTGCGGTCTTGCCGAGGAGCTGCTTGAGCCGGGTCGGATCCTGCAGGCCGGGCACCTGCACCAGAATGCGGTCGGTGCCCTCGCGCTGGATCAGCGGCTCGACGGTGCCGAGCTCGTTGATACGCCGCTCCACGATCTGGATCGATTGCTCTACCGCTTGGCGCACGCGCTGGAGAATCGCTGGATCGGTGATGGTTAAGCGAAAGAGATTGCCGGGCTCGGTGCTGATATCGACGCTGCGTTGTCCCGTCGCGCCGAGAATGCCGCCGAGCGGTTGCGACAGCGTCTGCAGCTTCTCGCCCGCCTGTGCCGAATTCTGGCCTTCGCGAATGCGGACCTCGACGCTGTTGCCGCGCACGACCAGACCCGTATAGCCGATGCGGGCGTCGCGCAGCACGCGCCGCGCTTCGTCGCGCAGCGCTTCGAGCATCTCCTTGCGCACTGCGCTGGTGTCGACTTCGAGCAGGATATGCGAGCCGCCTTGCAGATCGAGTCCAAGCACAACGTGGCGCTGCGCCCACTTTGGCCAGCTTTCCACCATCTGCGCCGGCAGGAAGTTCGGCACCGCGCATAGGCAGACCACGATCACCGTGCACAGGATCGCGATCACCTTCCAGCGCGTAAAATAAAGCATGACGTCCCGATTTGCGGCTCAGCAACACGGTGCGGCTGTCAGCTCGCCGCCGCCTCGTCCTTTACCGGCTCACCTTTGGCACGGACGTCGGTCACCATCTGCCGCATTTGGCGGATGCGCACCTCGTCCGCGATCTCGATCTCGATCTGCTCGTCGTCGATCACCTTGGTCACTTTACCGATCAGTCCGCCATTGGTGATGACAGTGTCGCCCCGCCGCACATTCTTGACCATTTCCTGATGCTGCTTCACGCGCTTCTGCTGCGGCCGCAACATGAGGAAGTACATAATCACGAAAATCAAAACAAAAGGCAGCAGCGACATCAGCGTGCCGCCCTCCCCGCCAAACGGCGAAGTGCCTTGCGCGAAGGCAGGCGAAATCCACATTCCGGCGATCCCCGATTGGCTCTGAATTCGGCGCGGACTATAGCGGCCGCCGCCCCAATTGCAACGTTGCGATCGTCGCAAAAGCTCGCATTTTTGGCCACTTTCCGCACTTGCAGCTTGCGGGCCCGCCATGGCACGGCTAAGAGCAGCGCACTTTTTGTAAAGCGATTTCTATGGCCAAAGCAAAAACCTCGAAGGCAAGCCCAAGGTCGCGGGGCAAGGCGGCCGTGCCGGGAACCGACGTGCTCGAACGCATCGCCAACGCGCTCGATCGCTTGGCGCCCCAGCCGCTCACATTGCCGGATTTTGCCGAGGCCGACGCCTTTGTCTGGCATCCCGACGGACGCCGCCTCGCGCCCGTTCCCCGCGTGAACCGCGTCGACATGTCGCTGCTCAAGGGCATCGATCGTGTGCGCGATGTGTTGGTGGAGAACACCGAGCGCTTCGCCAAAGGGCTGCCGGCGAACAACGCGCTGCTATGGGGGGCGCGCGGCATGGGCAAGTCGTCCCTGGTCAAGGCGGCGCATGCTGCGGTGAACGCTGCTTTCGACCGGCGTCTCAAGTTGATCGAGATTCACCGCGAAGATATCGAAAGCCTGCCCGATCTCATGGCGCTGATCCGGGACTGCGGCTATCGCTTCATCGTGTTTTGCGACGATCTGTCATTCGACGCCGACGACACCTCTTACAAATCGTTGAAGGCGCTGCTCGAAGGCGGCATCGAAGGCCGGCCGGACAACGTTATCTTCTACGCCACATCGAACCGCCGCCATCTTCTCTCGCGCGATATGATGGAGAACGAGCGTTCGACCGCCATTAACCCTGGGGAAACCGTCGAGGAGAAGGTCTCGCTATCTGACCGCTTCGGTCTCTGGCTCGGTTTTCATCGCTGCAGCCAGGACGAATACCTGGCGATGGTCGACGCCTATGTCGAACACTACAAAGTGCCGGCGCGAGACCAGGCGGCGCTCCACCGCGACGCATTGGAGTGGGCCACCACGCGCGGCTCGCGTTCAGGCCGTGTCGCCTGGCAATTCATTCAGGAACTGGCCGGACGGCTTGGCGTTGCGTTGAAGGACTGACGGCCGCCGGGCTGCGGGGCGGCCATTGCGTGAGACGCTCCATGGTGCGCAGGTGCCGCGTTTTGGGCACGGCTCTTTTTCTATTCGCTTCCGCGGCGCTCGCGCAGGCGCCGCAGACGGAAACTCCGCCGCTGCCGCCTCCGAGGCCGGACAATGTGGCAGGGGCCCAGCAGACCGTGTGCATGCTCATCGAGTCGGCCGCGCGCGCGAATGCGCTGCCGGTCGAGTTCTTCGCCCGCGTGATCTGGCAGGAAAGCCGATTTCGCCCCGATGCCGTCGGGCCGCTCACGCGCAGCGGTGACAGGGCCTTGGGCATCGCGCAGTTCATGCCGGGCACTGCCGCCGAACGCAATTTGCTCGATCCGCTCAATCCTGTCGAAGCGTTGCCGAAATCGGCCGAGTTCTTGAGCGAGCTGCGGCGGCAGTTCGGCAATCTCGGTCTTGCCGCAGCGGCCTACAATGCAGGTCCGCGCCGCGTGCGCGATTGGCTTGCCGGCATCGGCGGAATGCCGGCCGAGACGCGCCATTATGTCGAGGCGATCACCGGTGCATCGATCGAGCAATGGGCCCACGGCGCCGACGCGCCTGCCCAAGACACAGGTCCCACATGTGGGCAATTGATGGCCACGCTGAAACGCGCGCCGAACATGTTCGTCGCCGCACTCGAGCAGCACGTCACCACGGGAACCATGCGGCCATGGGGGGCAATTCTCGGCGCCAACCGATCGCGCGAGAAAATTCTCATGCACTACGCGCAACTGCAACGCCGCTTTGCCGATGTGCTGACGGGGCTTGATCCCATCCTTATCGACCGCCGCCGCGCCGGCCCACTGCCGCGTTATCAGGTGCGCATCGGCGCAACGACGCGTGCCGATGCGAATGCGCTATGTACGCGCATTCACCGCGAGGGCGGCGACTGCGTCGTATTGCGCAACCCGCGCGGTTGAATCAGGCGCCGTTGAGGTATTTCGTCGGATCGACCGGCGTTGAGCCCTTGCGGATCTCGAAATGCAGTTGCGGCGATGTCACGTTGCCGGTCTGCCCCGCATTGGCGATCACCTGCCCGCGCTTGACGGTGTCTCCGCGCTTGACGAGCAGTTTGCTGGCATTGGCGTACGCCGAGACGTAGCCGTCGGCGTGCCGGATCAAGATCAAATTGCCGTAGCCCTTGAGCTCGTTGCCCGCATAAGCGACGACGCCGTCTTCGGCGGCCTTGACCGGTGTGCCTTCGGGAACGGCGAGGTTGATGCCGTCATTGGTCGTGCCGTTCGGCCGGGGGCCGAAGCCGGCGATGATGCGGCCCTTGACCGGCCAGCGGAACGAGGGCATGGCGCCGGCCGGCTCGGCCGCCTTGGTGACACTCTCGGTCTCGTGCACCTCCGGCTTGGCGACGCGCGCGCTTTGTACCGGCACGCTTGCCACTTTCTCGGCGGCGACGGTGCGCGGCTGCGCAATCTGCGGCGCCGGCGCGCGGCGTTCGGCGATCGTGCGCCCGCCCGGGATGGTCAGCCGCTGCCCGATGCTGATTGTAGCATACGGCTGCATGTTGTTGGCCCGCGCTAAGGCTGAGAGCGAGACGCCGTGCCTGCGCGCGATACCGATCAGGCTTTCGCCTGGCGCAACAACATGCACGCTCTCAGAGACGCGCGTTTCGGCAACCGGGCGCGGCGCCTCCTGGCGGCCCGCGCTCGCCGAGACGTAACGCGGAATAACGAGGCGCTGCCCGGGGCGGATCGCGGACGCGTTGGCGATGCCGTTGACTTCCATGAGTGCAGAAAGCGGGACGCCGTTCCTGCGCGCGACGCTTTCCAGCGTTTCGCCGTAGCCGACGGTGACCGGCTGACCGCCGTCCCAGGTCCAATGACCCGCCGGCGCGGGACGCTCGGCGACCGAACCGGTGACTTCGCTTGCACTCGGCCGATAGGCGCCAAGCCCGTGGGCGCCATTGGCAACGCCATTGGACGCAACTGTTTGCGGGCGGCTCGGCGCCGGCAGCGGCTGCGACACGATCTGCCGGCTCGGAGCCGGACGCTGCGCCACCGATCCGGTGTATTCCTGGCGCGGCGGATTGGATGCGAACGGATTTGAATCGAAGCGCGCCGAATTTTCACAACCGGCGGCGGCGATGCCAATTAGCGCGAGCACGACGGCCCGCAGTGCGAGCGGGCGAGACGGCACCTTGAGGCGCGGCATGTGGTTACTCACTCGTACGCAACACGATTAGACTTCGAAATAAAGCAGCGGCGAGTAAACACGCTCTTAAGAATTACCGAAGGGTTGCGAACGGCGAGAGCGCTGGCAAAAATGTCACAGGGTGCCGTTGCGCCGGAATATCAAAGCTCTTTTGCCTGCCCCGGCAGCAGCGGCACAAATCGAACGGGGATCAGTGGCTCGCGTGCGATCTCGTTTTGCGACTTGGTAAGCTTGACAATGTATTGCGCGCCACGGTGCGGACCGAGCGGCAGCAGCATGATGCCGCCATCGGCGAGCTGCTCAATGAGCGGTTGCGGCACCTCCTCGGCGGCAGCGGTGACGATGATGCGCTCATAGGGCGCCTTCCCCGCCACGCCGGCAAAGCCGTCGCCGACCACCACCTCGACATTGTGGTACCCCAACCTTTGCAGCCGATCGCGCGCCGCATCGGCCAGGGTGCGATAGCGCTCGATGCTCACCACTTCCCGCGCCAGCCGCGACAGCACCGCCGCCTGGTAACCGGAGCCGGTGCCGATTTCTAGCACACGGTCCTGCGGCGCCACCTGAAGTTGCTCGGTCATATAGGCGACGACGTAAGGCTGGCTGATGGTCTGCCCGCAGGCGATGGGCAGCGCCTGGTCCGCATAAGCGAGATCTGCGGTTTCCTCCGAAACAAATTGACTGCGCGGCACCTCATCCATGGCGCGCAATACGGCCTGGTCGGCGATGCCGCGCCGCCGCAGGCCGAGGAGGAATTGCATACGCTCGTCGTCGCGTTCGCCCTGCGCAGACACGCCCCGCCTCCTCCTTTCGCCCCATTTTTAGCACGTTTGCCGGTGATTGATGTAAGCTCCTCGAACGAGGTGGCGCACGGGGACGGAACCGGCGCGTGCCGCCCGAGTTGATGCGCGGGAGCGGGACCATGGACGGCACGTCGCAGAAGAGCGTTCTGGTCGTCGAAGACGAATATCTCATCCGCATGCTGCTGGAGGACATGCTTACCGATCTCGGCTACGGCGTCGCCGCCGCGGTCGGCACGGTCGCAGAAGCGAGCAAGTTTGCCGCCAGCGGTAGCTTCAGCGCTGCCATTCTCGACGTTAATCTGGACGGCCAGGAGATTTTCCCCGTCGCCGACATTCTGGCCAAGCGCAGCCTGCCTTTTGTCTTCGTCACCGGCTATGGCGAGCGCAGCCTGCCGGAGCGCTACCGCGGCCGTCCGGCGCTGCAAAAGCCGTTTCAGGCCGAGCAGCTCAGCGCCACGTTATCCGGATTGCTGACCGCCTGATTCGCAAGCAGTTCACCTCGCGATAAAGACAGGTCCCCCGCCGAGCCGCGGGTGAAGGCGGGCGAGCGAGGACGTTTCCGTATACCGACCTACCCGAACACTTGCGTGAGCCTGGTCAAGAACGGCTCGTCGGTGAGATCGAGCCGCAGCGGCGTCACCGCGATGCGCTTTTCGTTGAGGGCCGCGAGATCGCTGCCCGCCGCCGCGCCGACAATGCCGCCGCGACTGAAGGCGATCCAGAAATAGGGATTGCCGCGCCCGTCCTGGCGGGCGTCGATGCGCAACAGCTCCTGATCGCGCTTGCCCTGCACAGCGAGCGCAACGCCGGCGACTTCCTCCGGCGGACAATCCGGAAAATTGACATTGACCAGCACGTCGCGCGGCATGCCGGTTTTGAGCACGCGGCGGATCAGCTCCGGTCCGTGCTTGATCGCCGTGTCCCAATATGGCTTGCGCCGCGTGGAGAACGCATAGGCCTGCGACAGCGCGAAGGATGGAATGCCGAGCACCGTGCCTTCCATGGCGCCGGCGACGGTGCCGGAATAGGTCACGTCCTCCGCGCAGTTGCGGCCGCGGTTGACGCCTGAGAGCACGACATCGGGCACGTCTTTCATCAGATGCCGCACCCCCATGATGACGCAGTCGGTCGGGGTGCCCTTCACGGCGAAATGCCGCTCGTCGACTTGGCGCAGGCGCAGCGGATCGTTGAGCGAGAGCGAATGCGACACGCCGGATTGATCCGTCTCCGGCGCCACGATCCAAATGTCGTCGCCGAGTTGACGCGCGATCTTCTCGCAGGCGTCGAGGCCCGGCGAGTAAATGCCGTCGTCATTGGTGATGAGGATGCGCACGGCTTCTTATCCCTCCCCTGAAACGGGAGGGTCGCCCGCCGAAGCAGCAGCGAAGGCGGGCGGGGTGGGGTCGCGGTGCAAAGACCCCCACCCGGCTCGCTTAGCTCGCCACCCTCCCCCGCAAGCGGGGGAGGGATAAGAAAACCGCGGCCGTTCAACAGTCATTCCGCTTTCTCAATCTTCGTCAGCCGGCCCATATACGGCTTGAGCGCCTCGGGCACGGCGATGGCGCCGTTCTCCTGCTGGTAGGTCTCCATTACTGCGATCAGCGCCCGGCCGACGGCGACGCCCGAGCCATTGAGCGTGTGCACGAATTGCGGCTTGCCGTCCTTACCGCGGTAGCGCGCGTTCATGCGCCGCGCCTGGAAGTCGCCGCAGTTGGAGCAGGAGGAAATCTCGCGATAGGCGCCCTGCCCGGGCAGCCAGACTTCGATGTCGTAGGTCTTCTGCGCGGCAAAGCCCATGTCGCCGGTGCACAGCGTCACCACGCGGTAGTGCAGATCGAGCTTCTTCAGTACTTCTTCGGCGCAGGCGAGCATGCGTTCGTGCTCGTCCTTGGATTTTTCCGGCGTGGTGATCGAGACCAGCTCGACTTTGGTGAACTGGTGCTGGCGGATCATGCCGCGCGTGTCTTTGCCCGCCGCACCCGCCTCGGCGCGGAAGCACGGCGTGCAGGCGGTCAGCCGCATCGGCAGTTGCGCTTCGTCGACGATCGACTCGCGCACGAGGTTGGTCAGCGGGACTTCGGCCGTGGGGATGAGCCCTAAGCGATTAACTGAAAGAAACTGGTTAAGTGACTCCGCAAACTCCTTCTTGAGCTGCGGAACAGTTGCCCCTGAGAACTCTCGCTCTTCGAAAAGGTCTGCGAGCTTGTAACCCTGATTGTAGAGCTGAAAAAGAAAGTAATTTACATCCTTATGCGATGGCCATTCGCGCCGGGTCCAAAATTGGTCGTCACCGAACTTGGGCATTTGCGCCGTTCCGAACATTGCATCTTCATTAACCGCAAACGGGGGCTCAACTTCCGTGTACCCATGCCCGGTCGTGTGCACGTCGAGAAAAAGCTGCCCGAGTGCACGTTCGAGCCGCGCCAGCCCTTTCTGCAGCACCACAAAGCGCGCGCCGGATAATTTTGCCGCCAGCTCAAAATCCATCTGGCCGAGCGCTTCGCCCAGTTCGAAATGCTGCTTGGGCTTGAACGCGTAGTCGCGCTTTTTTCCAAACCGGTGTCGCTCGACATTGCCGCTCGCATCGGCGCCGTCCGGCACATCGTCTGCCGGCA
>DASRDF010000147.1:0-22696 GCA_035652735.1 Pseudolabrys sp.
GCGACAACTGCGGCGTCATGCGCGGGCTTGCGCATCCATGATGCGGCTCAGCGCGACACCTCTTCGGTCGTTGAACAGCTTCATGGATGCCGGGTCGAGCCCGGCAACGACCAACGGAGATTTCCGCCGTTGCTTCGAGCGCTTTAGCTCGGTGCTCGATCATTGTAAGCTCAGGCATGCCTGACAAGCTCGCCATTCTGCGTGAACTCGAAAAGAAGGTGCTGTGGCTCGCGAGCTGGACGATTCACAACGCGAATCACCTGCGCGAGAACACAGACGGCCTGAAGGTCGGCGGCCATCAGGCCTCCTCGGCCTCGCTCGCCACCATCATGACCGCCCTCTATTTCGACGTGCTGCGGCCGCAGGACCGCGTGGCGGTCAAGCCGCATGCTTCGCCGATCTTTCATGCGATCCAGTATTTGCTCGACAAGCAGACGCGCGAGCGCCTGGAGAATTTCCGCGGCTACAAGGGCGCGCAAAGCTATCCCTCGCGCACCAAAGACATTGACGACGTCGATTTCTCCACCGGCTCCGTGGGCTTGGGCGTCGCGCAGACGCTGTTCTCGTCGCTGGCGCAGGATTACGTGCGTCTGCACGGCTGGGGCACCGAGCGCCCGGAAGGCCGCATGATTGCGCTGGTCGGCGATGCCGAGCTCGACGAAGGCAATGTGTTCGAAGCGGTGCTCGAAGGCTGGAAGCAGGGCCTGCGCAATTGCTGGTGGATCGTCGATTACAACCGGCAGAGCCTCGACGCCGTGGTGCGCGAAGGCGTGTGGGAGCGTTACGAGCAGTTCTTCAGAAATTTCGGCTGGGATGTCGTCATCCTCAAATACGGCGCGCTGCAGCAGGCGGCGTTCAAGGAGCCGGGCGGCGCCAGGCTGAAGGCCTGGATCGACAACTGCCCGAACTCGCTCTACTCGGCGCTGGTCTTCGCCGGCGGCGCTGCCTGGCGCAGGCGCCTCAATGACGAGATCGGCGACCAGGGCGACGTCAGCAAGCTCATCGCAAAGCGATCGGACGCCGAGCTGGCCGCTCTGATGAACAATCTTGGCGGTCACGATCTCCGCACGGTGCTCGACGCGCTGCATGCGGTGAAGCACGACAAGCCGACCTGCTTCATCTGTTACACCATCAAGGGTTTCGGCCTGCCTTTCGCCGGGCACAAGGACAATCATTCCGGCCTCATGACACCGGCGCAGATGGACACCTTCCGCGCCGCCAACAACGTGCGGCCCGGACACGAGTGGGACAAATTCGAAGGGCTTTCGGCCTCGCATGAAGAGATCGAGGCTTTCCTCGCCCGGGTGCCGCGAGAGCAAACCGGCGAGCGTCAGCTCAAAGTGCCGGAGATCGCCCTGCCGGACGCGCTGCCGGTCACCATTCAGCCGATGATGTCGACGCAGACCGGCTTTGGCGCCATTCTCAACGAGATCGGCCGCAGCGACACGGAGCTCGCGCGGCGCATCGTCACAGCTTCGCCCGACGTGACCGTCTCCACCAATCTGGGCCCTTGGGTAAACCGCCGCGGTCTGTTCGCGCGCGAGCATCTCGCCGATACCTTCAAAAGCGAGCAGATTCCTTCCACCTTCAATTGGGAGTTCTCGCCCAAGGGCCAGCACATCGAACTCGGCATCGCCGAGGCAAACCTCTTCATTCTACTGTCGGCGCTCGGGCTTTCGCATGCCCTTAACGGCGTCCGCCTGCTGCCGATCGGCACGCTCTACGATCCGTTCATCGCCCGCGGTCTCGATCAGCTCAATTACGCCTGCTATCAGGATGCGCGCTTTATGGTCGTGGCGACGCCGTCCGGCATTACCTTGGCGCCGGAAGGCGGCGCGCATCAGTCGATTGCCGAACCGCTGATCGGCCTGGCGCAGGATGGGCTGGCCAGCTTCGAGCCGGCCTTTGTGGACGAGCTTGCCGTGATCGTGCGCTGGGCCTTCGCCTACATGCAGAAGAGCGGCGGCGAGCAATCCGAGCGCAATTGGCTGCGCGACGAGACCGGCGGCTCGGTCTATCTGCGGCTGTCAACACGGCCTATCGAGCAGATGCAGCGCCTTATGACCGACGAGCTCCGTCAGCAGATCGTCGACGGCGCCTATTGGCTGCGGAGGCCGGGACCCAATGCCCAGGTCGTCGTCGCCTACACAGGGGCCATCGCGCCGGAGGCGATCGAGGCGGTCGGGCTGATGGCCGAGGACCGCCGCGATGTCGGGCTGTTGGCGGTGACCTCCGCCGACCGACTCAATGCCGGCTGGACCGCGGCGCAGCGCGCGCGCGAGCGCGGACTGGTGCATGCGCGTTCGCATATCGAGCGACTTTTGGCAGAGGTGCCGCCGCACTGCGGCCTCGTCACCGTTCTCGACGGCCATCCGGCGACACTCGCCTGGCTCGGCGCTGTCGCCGGCCACCGCACGCGCTCACTAGGCGTCGAGCATTTCGGCCAGACCGGCTCACTCGCCGCGCTCTACGAGCATTACGGCATCGATGCCAACGCGATTGTCGCAGCGGCTCAGGCCATCGCGCCCGGGCGGCCGATCAGGCATTTAAAGGCATTGCCTTAGCCGCGTGCCCGGACGGCGCACAGCACGGCGCGAAGCCAACTGATGCGGCGCCGATCCGCGGCGTTCCAATTCGAATTTCCATAACGATCAGCGTTTCGCATCCTCGAGCACCATCGCGGCACCTTTCTCCGCGATCATAATCGTCGGCGAATTGGTGTTGCCGGACGTGATCGACGGCATGATCGAGGCGTCAATCACGCGCAGGCGCTCCAGGCCGATGACGCGCAAACGCGCATCGACGACGGCACGCGGATCGTCGTCACGACCCATCTTTGCCGCGCCGACCGGATGGAAAATCGTGGTGCCGATGTCGCCCGCCGCGTGTTCGAGGCCGGCCTCGTCGTCGTCGCGAACCTGCGTCCCCGGGAAGTACTCCACCGGCGAATATTTCTGCAGCGCCGGTTGCGCCACGATCCGGCGCGTGACACGGATGGAGTCGGCCGCCACGCGGCGATCTTCCGGTGTGGCCAGATAATTCGGCTTGATCGCCGGCGGCACCGTGGGGTCGGCGGATTTCAATGTCAGCGAGCCGCGGCTGGTCGGCCGAACATTGGTGACGCTGGCGGTGAAAGCGGGGAATGGATGCAGCGGCTCACCGAACTTGTCGAGCGATAAGGGCTGCACGTGATACTGGATATTGGCGCGATCCTGCGTCGGATCGGAGCGCGTGAACATGCCGAGCTGCGAGGGCGCCATCGTCATCGGCCCGCGGCGGCGAAACAGATAGTCGAGGCCCATGCCGGCGCGCACGATGAGCTTGGCGTAGGTCTCGTTCAGCGTCTTCACGCCTTTGACCTTGAAGATCATGCGCAGCTGCAAATGATCGTGCAGGTTTTGCCCGACGCCGGGCTTGTCGCGCAGCACGGAAATGCCGTGCTGCGCCAGTTGCTGCGCGGGACCGACGCCCGACAACATCAGAATGTGCGGCGAGCCGATTGCGCCGGCGGCCAGAATCACCTCGCCGCGGCAGCGTGCCGATCGCGCCTCGCCGTCCTGGCGCCAGCGCACGCCGGTGGCTCGCTTGCCGTCGAAGAGCAGGCCCTCGGCAAGACAACCGGTTTCGAGCTTCAGGTTGGGCCGATGCAGCACCGGCTTCAAGAAGCCGCGCGCCGCCGACCAGCGGCGGCCGCGCTTCTGGTTGACGTGGAAATAGCAGACGCCCTCGTTGTCGCCGGTGTTGAAATCCTTCACCGTCGGAATGCCGTATTGGTTGGCCGCGGCCATGAAGGCGTCGAGAATTTCCCAATGCGTGCGCGGATATTCGACGCGCCACTCGCCGCCTGCGGCATGGCCGTCGGCGCCGAGAAAATGATCGACATGCTTGCGGAAGATCGGCCGCACGTCGTCCCATGACCAGCCGGGCAGCCCGAGCTGGCGCCACTGGTCATAGTCGGTCGCCTGCCCGAGCATGTAGATCATGCCGTTGATCGCCGAGGAGCCGCCGACCACCTTGCCGCGCGGATAATTGAGGCTGCGGCCGTTGAGCCCCTCCTCCGGCTCCGTCTTCAAGCACCAGTCGGCGCGCGGATTACCGATGGCGAACAGGTAGCCGACAGGAATGTGAAACCAGATCCAGTTGTCGCGGCCGCCGGCTTCCAGCAGCAGCACGCGTTTGCTCGGATCGGCTGAGAGCCGGTTCGCCAGCACACAGCCGGCGGAGCCGGCGCCGACAATGATGTAGTCGAATTCGCCCACGCTGGGCGCGCCGTTCGTCATTGTTACGTGTCCTCCCGATTGGACTTTACCGCGCTCGGCGGGACTTGCTAGGCTTGCGCCCGGCCTGCAGCGCGCTGTGCGCGCGCTGCTACGGCGGAACGGCGGTTCCGGCCTCGGTCGTTTCTCATTCAATGAGACGCCAATCTGACGTCTTCTTGGCCGTTCGTAACGGAATCGCCATGCTCAGCCGGCTGCTCGCGATCCTTGCATTCCTTATCGCGCTTGCCGCGTCACCTCCGGTGACCGCGCAAGACACGATCACCGTCTTTGCCGCGGCATCGCTGCGCAACGCCCTCGACGACGTCGATGCCGCATTTACCGAGAGGACCGGTGTCAAGGTCATTGCCAGCTACGGCGCCACCTCCGCGCTCGCCCGTCAGATCGAACAAGGCGCACCGGCTGACGTGTTCGCCGCCGCCGATATGAAGTGGATGGATTATGCCGTCGCGCGCAAATTGATCGTGCCTGCGACGCGCGTGGACCTGCTGGGCAACCGCCTGGTGCTGATTGCGCCGAAAACGGCCAGACTCGACCATGTCGATATCGGCCAACGCTTCGATCTTGCCAAGCTCGCCGGTGCTGGCCGCATTGCCGTTGCCGATCCCCAAGCGGTGCCCGCCGGCCGCTATGCAAAACAGGCGCTGACCGCGCTCGGCGGATGGGCGGCAGTCGAGCCGAAGCTCGCGCCGGCTGAGAATGTGCGCGCGGCGCTCTCTTATGTTGCGCGCGGCGAGGCGCCTCTCGGTATCGTCTACGCGACGGACGCCAAGGTCGAGCCGGGCGTCAAGATCGTCGGCGTCTTCCCCGAAACCTCGCATCAGCCGGTGATCTATCCATTCGCCGTCGTGGCGGCGAGTAAGCACGCGCCTACCGCTGCCTACATGAACTTCATTCAGAGTGCGGCAGCCAAGGCGATCTTCGAGAAGTACGGCTTCAGCTTCCTCGTCCCGCCAAAGGCATCGTGATGCTGACGGACGCTTCAATCGCGGTTCATTCGCGCGCAAGCGGGACTCCAGGACGGATGTTCTATGTGGCGCGCCAGAGCTGGGTTTCCGCTTGCGCGGGCACGAGCGGATTGCGGGCAAATCCGTGCTGAACCTGACAACGCAGGACTGGACCGCGGTGCTGCTGTCGCTGCGGATTGCGACGGTGGCGACCGTGTTTTCGCTGCCGTTCGGCATCGCCATCGCGCTGCTGCTCGCGCGCGTGCGCTTCTGGGGCAAGACCCTGGTCGAGGCTATTGTTTATCTGCCGCTGGTGCTGCCGCCGGTCGTCACCGGCTATCTCCTGCTCATCACTCTCGGACGCCATGCGCCGGTCGGCGCCTTTCTGGCGGATCACTTCGGCGTCGTCTTTGCCTTTCGCTGGACCGGGGCGGTGATTTCATGCGGAGTCATGGCCTTCCCGTTGATGGTCCGGGCGATCCGCCTGTCGATCGAGGCCATCGACCGCCGTCTTGAAGACGCGGCGTCGACGCTCGGTGCGGGTCCATGGTGGAATTTCCTGACGATCACGCTGCCTTTGGCGCTGCCGGGAGTCATCGCCGGCGCCATGCTCGCTTTTGCCCGCGCGCTCGGCGAATTCGGCGCCACCATCACATTCGTTTCCAACATCCCGGGAGAGACCCAAACGATCTCGGCCGCAATCTATACGCTGATGCAGGTGCCGGGCGGCGATGCGGCGGCGCTGCAGCTCGTGATCGTCGCCATTATCATTTCGCTCGCCGCGCTCATCGCTTCCGAATGGCTTGCCCGCCGCGCCACGGCGCGGCTGCACGGAGCCTGACATGCTGTCGGTCGATGTCGACAAGCAGCTCGGCGGCTTCAGGCTTCGTGCGGCGTTTGAAACGCAGAGTGGCGCGACGGCATTGTTCGGGCCGTCCGGCGCCGGCAAAACGACCATCATCAATATGATCGCCGGGCTGTTGACCCCGGATCGCGGGCGCATCGTGATCGACGGTGAACCACTGTTCGATGGCGCCGGAGACACAAACCTGCCCGCGTGGAAGCGGCGTATCGGTTGCGTCTTTCAGGAGGGCCGGCTGTTTCCTCATATGTCCGTGCGGCACAACCTCGATTACGGGCGCTGGATGAGCGGGCTCTCGGCGGAAGCGGAGAGCTTTGCACACGTCGTCGATCTGTTGGACATCGGCCACCTGCTCGACCGGCGGCCTGGCAAGCTGTCGGGCGGCGAGCGCCAGCGCGTTGCCGTCGGCCGCGCGCTGCTGATGCGCCCGCGTCTGCTGCTGCTTGACGAGCCGCTCGCCGCACTCGATGCCGCGCGCAAGAGCGAAATTCTGCCTTACCTCGAGCGGCTGCGCGACGAAGGCAGCGTGCCCATAATCTACGTCAGTCACGATCCCGCCGAGGTACGGCGCATCGCCGGCCGCGTGGTGCGGCTGGAAAACGGAAAGGTCCTCGCCGCCGGCAGCGTTGAGTTGCTGGCCTGACCGGCGTGCGCCGCACCTGCCAAGCGCAGTGACGCGAACGTTGTATGATGCACGCATGTTCCCGGCCGAGCGAATCGTCTGCCTGACCGAAGAGACCGTCGAGACGCTCTACCTCCTCGGCGAGCAGCATCGTATCGTCGGCGTCTCCGGCTATGCGGTGCGGCCGCCGCAGGTGCGCAAGGAGAAGCCGCGGGTCTCCGCCTTCATCTCCGCCGACGTACCGAAGATTCTGGCGCTCGAGCCCGACCTCGTGCTCGCTTTTTCCGATCTGCAGGCCGATATCGTCGCCGAGTTGATCCGCGCCAATATCGCGGTGCATGCATTCAACCAGCGCGACGTCGCCGGTATCCTCGACATGATCCGCACGCTCGGCGCGCTGGTCGGCGCGGCGGAGAAGGCGGAGGCGCTGGCGCGCACGCTCGCCGCGCGCGTCGATGCCGTGCACGAACGCGCGCTGCGGCTGCCGCGCCGCCCGCGCGTCTACTTCGAGGAGTGGGACGAGCCGATGATCTCCGGCCTGGGCTGGGTCTCCGAACTCATCGACGCCGCGGGCGGTACGGACGTTTTTCGCGATCTCGCGACGAAGAAGAACGCCAAAGACCGCATCGTCACGCCCGAGGCAGTGGTTGCGGCGCGGCCGGACATCATCGTCGGCTCCTGGTGCGGCAAGAAATTCGTCCCCGGCAGGGTCGCGGCGCGCCCCGGCTTCGCACAAACTCCGGCCGTGGCCACCGGCTGGCTGCGCGAGGTAAAATCGGCGCTGATCCTTCAGCCCGGCCCGGCTGCGCTCACCGACGGCCTCGATGCACTGGCGGGCATTGTGGCGGAATGGGCGGAAAAGGCTTAAGCGAGCGCTTCCGAAGCCGGCCGCACCCGTGCTAAAAGCCGCCAGCAGAGGATTTGACGATGCAGAGTAAGACCCGCGCTGGCCTGACGATGGACCTCGCCCTTGTTGCATTCCTCATCGCGCTCGACGTGGCCGCTCGGCTGCTGCCGCATGTGCCCGGCGTCTGGCCGGTAGCGGCGACCGCACTGTTTGCCGGCCGCATGCTGCGCATTCCTGCCCTCGCGCTTGCCGTGCCGCTCATCGCCACCGCGCTGAGCAACATCGCCCTGCCCGGCGACGATTGGCGCGTGACGCTGGTCGTCGGTCTTGTCTTGTTGGTTCCCGCGCTCGCCGGTATCGCCGCGCGGCGCTGGCGCGGCGCGCTGCCCGTGGTGGCAGCGATGGTCGGCTCGTCGTTGAGCTTTTTCGCGCTCACCAATTTCGCGGTCTGGGCCTTCGACGGCATGTACCCAATGACAATCGACGGCCTGGTGCAGTGCTACGTCGCCGCGCTGCCGTTCCTCGACCGCACGGTGTTCGGCGATCTTGCCTGGTGCGCAGCGCTATTCGGGGCGGCTTGGCTGGTGCAGCACGGTCCCGTCCTGATGCGGCGCGTGCCTTAACCGAGCAGCGTCCTTACCTTCTGCAACAAGGCCTTGGCCCGTCCTATCAGGTCCGTGGCCGTTTCCGGCTCGGCCAGGCGAAGGCCCACGGTGCTGACGCGGCCGAAATCGACTTTGTGGGCCAGTAACGCAATGGGGCCGAGCAGCACGACATCGCCGCGCTTGGGCTGCCGCTTGAGTTGTTCGCGGAAATAATCGGCAAGCGCGACCTCATTGTGATCGGCGGCGACCTGCAGGCCGTAGATTTCCGCCAGCGCTCCGAGCGTTGCCGTTCCCGGAACGAAAAAGTCGCCGAGCAATTCCGGATCGGGCATGCGCGGCGGCGGCATGTCGACGAAGAAGCGATCCAGCGCCCGGGCTTTTTCCGGCGGCGCCAGCAGATAAACATAGTCGCCCTCGCGCAGCGGCGCCGCTTCTCCCGGCGTGAGGATTTGCTCGTTGCGCACGACGAGGGTCGGCCGCGCCCAATTGGGAATCAACCCGCGACGCAGGAAGGGGCTGTTGGCGGCGACCGGATAGCCGACGATCTCGCGTGCCAATTGACCCGGCAAGTCGAGTTCGACACGACGGGGCAGCGGGTCGCTGCGGGCAAACGACATGTCAAGCCGCCGCGCTGCGTAGCCGACGGTCCAACCCTGGATCAGCAGCGACGACAGCACGACGACGAACGCCACGTCGAAATAAAGGTAGGCGGCCGAGAGTCCCACCAGCAGCGGGATCGAGGCGAGGAAGATCGCCACCGCGCCGCGCAGGCCGACCCAGGAGATAAACAGCTTCTCGCGCAGCTGAAAGCCGAAGGGCGCAAGACAAAGAAATACGGCGGCCGGGCGGGCGATCAGCATCAGCACCGCCGCGACTGCAAAGGATTCCCATAGACTATCGGTGAGCCGCTGCGGCCACACCAGCAGGCCGAGCAGCACGAACATGACGATCTGCGCGAGCCACGTCACCGCGTCGAGGAAGGCGACCACCGAACTGTGGGCGCGAGTCTGCCGGTTGCCCATGATCAGCCCGGCGAGATAGACGGCGAGGAAGCCCGACGTGTGCACGGCATTGGCAAAGGCGAAAACGGCGAGCGCGAAGACGGCGACAAACGGCGCGTGCAATCCTTGCGGCAGGTCGAGCCGGTTGAGCACAAGCGCGATGATGCGGCCGCCCGCATAGCCGATGACCGTCCCGAGCACCGCCTCGCGCAGAAAAGCCAAAAGCGCTTGCGACCAGGTCTGCTGGCCGACCGCGAGGAATTCGACCAGCAGCAGGGTCAGAAACACGGCGAACGGATCGTTGGTGCCGGACTCGACCTCCAAGGTCGCCCGCACCCGCGGGCGCAGGCGCAGGCCGCGCGTGTTGACGAGGAACAGCACGGCTGCGGCATCGGTCGAGGCCACCACGGCGCCGACCAGCAAAGCCTGCGTCCAGGTCATGCCCAGGACGATCTTGGCCACCGGCGCGGTGATCAGCGCGGTGATCAGCACGCCGGCAGTCGCCAACGTGACCGCCGGTGCCAGCACACTGCGAAAGCTGCCAAGCCGCATGCGCAGGCCACCGTCGAAAAGGATGAGCGCCAGCGCCACGGAGCCGACAGTGTACGTCGTCTTCACGTTGTTGAAGGCAAAGCCGCCCGGACCGCCCTCTCCCGCCAGCATGCCCACGATCATGAACACCAGCAGCAGCGGCGCGCCGAAGCGCAGCGCGATCAGGCTCGATAGGATGCCGGCCAGGACTAACAGGCTGCCGAACAGAATGGCGATACTGATGGCATCGAGTGAAGACATGACGAATCCCTGCCCAGTTATAGCAGGGTGAGACCTTCGCAAAGGTCGCGCTAGGCCTGACCTAGCATCTCGCCTTAGGAATGCATGGCCTTGAAGAAGGCGGCGCCTCGCCGGACGATCGGCGCAGCCCCGCGATAAGACGGAAAAGAGGCTCTGGAACTGCCGCCCTAGAAATTCACTTTGTCGCCGCCTTTGAGCGAAAGAATTTCGCGTGCATCGTCTGGCGAGGCGACCTCGAGGCCCAACCCTTCGAGAATCTTACGCACCTGCGTGACCTGTTGCGCGTTCGATTCCGCCAAACGGCCGGCCCCGATCCACAACGAATCCTCCATGCCGACGCGCACATTGCCGCCCATGGCGGCGGCGATAGCGGCGACGCGCATCTGGTTGGCGCCGGCACCGAGCACAGACCAGTGGTAGTTGTCGCCGAGCAGGCGATCGGCGGTGCGCTTCATCATCATCACGTCTTCGGGGTGCGGACCGATGCCGCCGAGAATGCCGAATACCGATTGCACGAACAGCGGCGGCTTGATCACGCCGCGATCGAGGAAGTGCCGCAACGTGTAGAGGTGGCCGATGTCGTAGCATTCGATCTCGAAGCGGGTGCCGTTCTCGGAGCACGTGGTGAGGATGTATTCGATGTCGGCAAAGGTGTTCTTGAACATGCCTTTGCGCGAGCCTTCGAGATAGGGCTCCTCCCAATCATATTTGAACTTGCCTTTGTAGCGCGGGATCATCGGATAGAGGCCGAAATTCATCGTGCCCATGTTGAGCGAGGCCACTTCCGGCTTGAAGGTTGCCGCGGGCCGCACGCGCTCTTCCGCCGTCATCGTCGGCGCACCGCCGGTGGTGATGTTCACCACGACGCCGGAGCGCTGTTTAATGACCTTGAGGAAGGGTGCGAACGCCTCCGGCGATTGGTCGGGTCGGCCGTCCTGCGGATTGCGCGCATGCAGATGGACGATGGCCGCACCCGCTTCGGCGGCGCCGATCGCCGCATCCGCGATTTCTTGTGCCGTGACCGGCAGATGGGGCGACATCGACGGCGTGTGGATCGAGCCCGTGACGGCACAGGTGATGATGACTTTGCGCGGCTTCGCCATGACGTTTCTTCCCGGGTGAAGGCAGCTATCTGTTTTCGCGATTGGACGTGAGCGGCGATCCTAGATTATCTGCCGTCTGGAAGTCACCCCACGCCGGAGCGGCGCCATGGACATTAACGCTCGATCTGTGGCCGCGCGCTCCTCAGGAAAGCTCGCCGGGGTTCTCTGCGGCACCGGTGCGGCATTCGGCTGGGCGGCAGGCTTCGTCGCAGCGAAGCATGGCATCGCCATCGGCTTTTCGCCGGCCGATCTGGCTTTTCATCGTTTCTTCTGGTCGGGCCTGCTGCTGATGCCATTGGCGCTGCATGAAGGCATCAAAGATTTCCGCGGTATCGGCCTCTTTCGCTCGCTGCTGATGAGCGTGCTTGCCGGGCCGCCGCAAGCGATGACCGCCTATGCCGGTTTCATTCTGGTGCCGCTTGGCCACGGCACCACCATCCAACCGGCCTGTGCCGCATTGTTCGGGCTGATTCTTGCCGTCGCCATGCTGGGCGAACGTCCGACGCTCCAGCGTATCGTCGGTGGTGTCACCATCGTCGCTGGGCTGATGGCGTTCGGCTGGGAGTCGCTGTCGACAATCGGACGGCAAGGCATCGGCGGCGATCTGCTGTTCGTAACGGCCGGATTCTTCTGGGCGATGTTCGGCACGCTGCTTCGTTATTGGCAGGTCTCAGGGACGCGCGCGGTGGCCCTGGTCGGCGTTCTTTCCGTTGTCCTTTACGCCCCGATTTATGCGGCGTTTGTGGGCTTTGGCACTATGCTGCGCGAAGGCCTTGCCGAAAACGCGTTGCAGATCGTGGTCCAGGGGCTGCTCGCCGGCGTGGCGCCGATTTATCTGTTCGCCCGCGCCGTCATTCTCATCGGCGCCGGACGCGCGGCGACGTTTCCGGCGCTGGTCCCTGGTTTCGCATTGGTGATCGGCTACTTGGCGCTCGGGGTCGTGCCGAGCGCAGCGCAACTCGTTGGCTTCGCCATCGTCGTCGTGGGCTTCAGGTTTGTCGTGCGCTGACACCAAGCCGCTTGTCCCCGCGAAAGCGGGGACCCAGTTTTTTCTGAAGAGCTGGATTCCCGCTTGCGCGGGAATGAGCGGTTAAATTTCCGGACCGGCGTATTTGCCGGCCGTGTCTGGAAACATGTTCTTGATGATCTTGAACTTGGAGATGTCGACCGTCGCATCCATGTGCAGGAAGATGACGGCGTCGCGCAGCACCTTCTCGATGCCGAAATCGAGCATGATGCCGTTGCCGCCGTGCAATTCGACCGCGTGCTGGGCGACCTTCATGATTTCCTCGGACGCAAACATCTTGGCCATGTTGACCAGTGTCTCGGCCTCCGGCGCATTGTCATCGACGGCGTGCGAGGCGCGGTCGAGCAGCGCGCGCACGGCTTCGATGCGGGTTGCCATGTCGGCGAGCCGCAGCGCCACCGCCTGGTGCTTGATCAGAATCTTGCCGCCCTGAACGTAGTTCTGCACATATTCGGCAGTCGCCTCGAAGGCGCGCACGCCGACGCCAAGATTCTTCGCCGCCTGGATGATCTTGCCTGGACGGAAATAGACCCCGGCCGAGCCGAGCGCTGTGTCTGCCACCAATAGATGGTCATCCGGCACGAACATGTCCTCGAACACCATCTCGCCGTTGTTCATGAAACGGCAGCCGAGCGTCTCGTTGCAGCGGGCGACGGTAAAGCCCTTGGTATCGCGCGGCACCAGAAACGATGACGTTCCCTGCAGCATACCGGCCTTCGGATTGGTGTTGGCATAAACGACATAAAGCGAAGCGTCATAACCGTTGGAGATAAACTGCTTGCGGCCGTTGATGACCCAGCCCCCATTGGCCTTGACGGCTTTGGTCTGCATCGCGGCTTCCGGCACGTTGTAGGGCAGCCAGCGGTCGGAGGCGCCGCGCGGCTCGGTCAAGCAGTGTGCCATCAGGAAGCTGGGATTTTTGACCAGCTCAGGAAACCATTTCTCTTGCAGATGTTTTGGCGCGAACTGCCGCAGCAGCACGGATACTTTCCAGTTCTGCACCAGCTTGTCTGCCAGTCCTGAATCGCCGCGCGCAATCTCCTCGGCGATCATGGCGAAGGTGCGCACCTCCGTGCCTTGCTCCAGTTCGACGCCGCCGTATTCCTCGGGCACACCGAGTGTGCGAATGCCGATCTTGTCGGCGCCTTCGAGAATGCTCAATGGCAGTCGGTCTTCCGGCACCATCGACCATTCGCGCTGCCAATTCTGCTTGATGAAGGGCAGCACCACGTCGTCGATGAAATCGCGGCAGCTCTGCCGCATCATCCGCTGTTCTTCGGACAAACCGCGGTCGGTCGACATACGCTCGAGCATCGGGCATTCCTCAGTGGCTGTGTTGGCGCAGTGTCCCCCGGAAGCGACATCAAGTCGAGGGCTCGCCCTCACGGACGTCCGTATCAAGGAGCTTCGTATGACCGATCGATTGAGCAATATAGAGAGCGGCTGCACCTGCGGCGCGGTGCGCTATGGCCTCAACGCGCAGCCCCTATTTGTGCATTGCTGCCATTGCACGTGGTGTCAGCGCGAAACCGGATCGGCGTTTGCCGTGAACGCCTTCATCGAGGCCTCGCAGGTGGAGATCCTGAAAGGCGCTCCGGTGCAAGCCACGCTCCCGAGCGCCAGCGGCAAGGGCCAGGTGCTTTGGCGGTGTCCGAATTGCGGCGTCACCCTGTGGAGCAACTACCCGCAGGCTGGCCCGAACATTCATTTCATCCGCGTGGGAACGCTGGACGCGCCCGCTCGCCTCGCGCCAGACATCCACATCTACACGTCGACCAAGCAGCCGTGGGTCATCCTGCCAGAGGGCGTTCCGGCCGTGACTGAGTTCTACCGTCCAGCCGACCACTGGCCGCCCGAAAGCATCGCGCGTTTTAAGGCGGCGCGCGCCGGCTAGCTCTCACGCTGCCTTGCGGCTGGTCAGGAACTCGCCCATGCGGTCGAGCGCCTTGAGGATGTTCTCGGTCGAGTTGGCGTAGGACACGCGAATATAGCCCTCGCCGAGAATGCCGAAATCCGGGCCGCCGATGACGGCAACGCCCGAATCTTCGAGTAGCGCAGACGCAAGCGCCTTGGCCTTCCAGCCCGTACCCTTCACGTTGGGAAAGGCGTAAAACGCGCCTTTAGGCGTCGCGCAACTGACGCCCGGCAACCTGTTGAGGCCCTCGACTACCACTTTCCGCCGCTTATCGAACTCCGCGACCATCTTGGCCACCTCATCCTGCGGGCCCTTGAGCGCCGCAAGCCCGGCGTACTGCGTCGCCGCATTGACGCAGGAATACAGATTCACCGCGAGCTTGCGCGCATAGTCGTAGAGCTTGCCCGGCCAGATCGCATAGCCCAGGCGCCAGCCGGTCATGGCGTAGGTCTTCGACCAGCCATTGAGCAGGATCAGCCGATTGCGGATCGATGGATAAGACAACAGGCAGACATGCGTCTCCCGGTCGTAGGTCATGTGGTCGTAGATTTCGTCAGACATGATGGCCACATCCGGCCAGCGCTCGAGACCGGCCACCAACTTGTCTACTTCGCTCTTCGGCGTGACGCCGCCGGTCGGGTTGGCCGGCGAATTGACGATCAAAAGCCGCGTCTTCGGCGTGATCAGTTTGAGCGTTTCCTCGGCGGAGAACGCAAAGCCGTTCTCCTCGCGGATTGGCACCGGCACGGGTTTGGCGCCGGTATATTCGATCATCGAGCGATAGATCGGAAAGCCCGGATCGGGGTAAAGAATTTCCGCGCCCGGTTCCCCGAACATGATGATGGACATGTACATCGTCGGCTTACCGCCCGGCATGATCATCACGCTGTCGGGCGATACCTCGACGTTGAAGCGCTTATGCAAATCGGCGGCCACCGCCTCGCGTAAGGCCGGAATGCCCGTTGCGGGCGTGTAGCCGTGCGCCCCCTCGCGCAACGCCTTCACCGCCGCCTCGACGATGAAGTCCGGCGTACGGAAATCGGGCTGGCCGATACCGAGGTTGATGATGTCGCGACCTTGGGCGGCGAGCACGTTGGCCCGAGCAAGCACCGCGAAAGCGTTTTCCTCTCCGATCCGCTCGAAGGCTGCGGCTGTCTTCAGCATTGGTCACTCCCGGCGTCAATGGCCGGGCAGTTCACCCGATCAAAGCGCGAAAATCAAATGCGAAGCGCGCGCTTTATTCGTCGCCGCCGAAGCGCGCCCCGAGATCGCGCCAGAGCTGAAAACGGATATTGGGGTCAGGGTCGTCGCCCAGATAAACGCCGCCATTGTAATAAAGCGGCCCGGCAGGGAATTTGTCTGTGCCGCGGTATTTGGTCGAAGCGGCAGAAGCGGCCACTTCGGTGCGATGAACGTGCTTGTGCCTGTGCGTCTTCTTTACCGTTTCGGCCGGCGCCGGCGCTGCCACAGTAACGGCAACGAAAGCGGTTGCGGCGAAGAACAATGCGCGGCGGGCAAATTGTGACATGGGCGGAACCTCTTTGACGACAGCCGGTCTTCGCTTACGAACAACGCGTAGGCAGCTTTCATCCCGTTACAGAACACATAGACCGATATCCTGCCATGCAACCGATGAATACCCGCGATTACTCGGGGGACGGGCATTGTTTTCGTGCATCCAATCATGGCAGCGTCGGCTGCCTCACCCGAGCCGCTCATGAGCAGCCCATCGACAGCCGACAAGCGCCAGGTCTTTCGCCGCCTGCACGAGAGCGGTTGCTTTGTCATTCCCAATCCTTGGAACGTCGGCAGCGCGCGCTATTTGCAGGCGCTCGGGTTCAAGGCGTTGGCGACGACCTCGTCGGGCTATGCGCATTCGATCGGCTGTTCCGACGGTGATATGACATGCGACATGGCGCTCGCTCATTTCCGCGAGCTCGCCCAGGCTGCCGATGTTCCGGTCAACGCCGATTTCGAGAACGGCTTTGCCGACGACCTCGACGGGTTGGCGGCCAACGTGACGCGCTGCGTCGACGCCGGCGTCGCCGGCCTCTCGATCGAAGATTACACAGGAGACGATGCGAACCCGCTCTATCGGTTCGATGTCGCCGTCGCGCGCGTGCGTGCGGCGCGTCGCGCGATCGACGCGACGGGCAGCGGCGTGGTTCTCACCGCGCGTAGCGAGGGATTCATCCGCGGCCGCCCCGACCTCGATGAAACCATCCGTCGCCTCAAGGCCTTCGTCGATGCGGGAGCCGACTGCCTGTACCCGCCGGGAATCAAAACGCGCGAGCAGATCGAAGCCGTGGTCGACGCCGTCGCGCCGAAACCGGTGAATTTTCTCAACAGCAGCGCGTTTGGCTACTCGGTCGATGATCTCGCTGCGATGGGCGTGCGCCGGATCAGCGTCGGCGGCACTTTGGCGCGCGTTGCCATGCATGCTTTCCTCAAATCGGCGCGCGAGATCGCCGAGCATGGCACGTTCGACAGCTTCGCCGGCGTGATCAGCAACGCCGAACTCAACAAATTTTTCCACGACGACCTGCCGCGCCGACCCAAGCCGTGAACGAGCGTCAGCAACTCGCGTCTCCGGTCGGGCCGCCGGTCGACGACCGGCCCGCAGAGCGTCCCGGCCCGGTGACGTTGCAGGGCCGCTATGGACGCGTCGAGAAGCTCTCCGCTGCGCATGCCGGCTCGCTTTGGCATACTCTCAACGGCCAGGACCACGTCTGGACCTACCTGCCGGGCTATGGCCCGTTCAAGGCCGAAGGCGAGCTTGCCGATTGGGTCACGGCCCGCGCCGCGCTCGCCGATCCTTATTCCTATGCGATCGTCGATTCCTCCGGCTGCGCGCTCGGCGTGTTCGCGCTGATGGCGATCAGACCCGAGCACCGCGTCATCGAGGTCGGCCACGTCCTCTACGCGCCGGCGCTGCAGCGCTCGGCACTTGCCACCGAGGCGCAATATCTGCTCGCGCGCTATGTGTTCGAAACGCTGCGCTACCGGCGCTATGAATGGAAATGCGATGCGCTCAATGCCAGGTCCCGGCGCGCGGCATTGCGGTACGGGTTCACCTTCGAAGGCATCTTCCGTCAGCACATGATTGCAAAGGGCCGCAATCGCGATACCGCCTGGTTTGCGATGCTCGACGGCGACTGGCCGGGACGTAAAGCAAATTTTGAGCGCTGGCTGGCGCCCGACAATTTTACGAACGATGGCCGGCAAAAGCAGAGCCTCAGCGGGCTCAACGGCGTGGCGGCATGACGACGCTCAGCGAATCTGCGCCCGGCCTGCTGCAGCAGCGTCCCTTCGTGCTGTTCTGGCTGGCGCGCCTTCACGTCACCATCGGCTACCAGATGCTGGCGCTGGTGATCGGCTGGCAAGTCTACGAGCTTACCAACAGCGCCCTCGATCTCGGTCTCGTCGGGCTCATCCAGTTCGTCCCTGCGGTGCTGCTGACGCTGCTGATCGGGCACGCCGCCGATCGTTACGACCGCCGCCTGATCATCCGCGCCGCACAGAGCGTCTATGCTTTCGCCGCGCTGATGATCACAGCGGCCCTGCTTACGCAGACCATCAGCCGCGACCTGCTGTTCGCGGCGGTATTCCTGATCGGCAGCGCGCGCGCCTTCGAGGTGCCGACGGGAAGTGCGCTCGTGCCGGCGTTGGTGCCGCCGCCGCTGATCCCGCGGGCGGTTGCAGCCTGGACGTCGGCCAATCAGACGGCCGTGATCTGCGGGCCGGCGATGGGCGGCCTGCTCTATGCCGTGAAGCCGGTGATCGTCACCGCCCTTTGCGTGGCATTTTTCCTTACTGCCATCGCCCTGGTCACTTTCATCCGCCCGCGGCAAACCGCGGAAAAACGCGAGCCGCCGACGTTTTCGGCGGTACTCGCCGGCATCCGATATTTGTTCACGCGGCGACGATTGCTTGGCGTCGTAACGCTGGATTTGTTCGTGGTCCTGCTTGGCAGCGTCACTGCGCTGTTGCCGATCTATGCCCGCGATATTTTGCAGGTCGGACCCATCGGGCTCGGCCTGTTGCGCTCCGCCCCTGCGGTCGGCGCACTGGTGACCGCCATCATGCTGTCCCGCCGCCCGATCGAACGGCATATCGGACCGACGATGTTTGCGGTGGTCGCGATCTATGGTTTCGCCACCATCGTCTTTGGCGTCTCCACGTGGTTTCCGCTGTCGCTGTTCGCGCTTGCGGTGCTCGGCGCGTCGGACGCGGTGAGCATTGTGGTGCGCTTCTCGCTGGTGCAGATCGAGACCCCCGACGCCATGCGCGGGCGGGTCAGCGCCATCAATTATCTGTTCGTCGGCTCGTCCAATACGCTCGGGGACTTTGAATCCGGGGCGGTTGCCGCCTGGCTCGGTACAGTGCCGGCGGTGCTGCTCGGTGGCATCGGTTCGTTGCTGATCGCCGGCACCTGGATGCTATTATTCCCCGGCCTGCGCCGCATCGATCGCTACGAGCCGCCTAAGGACGACACGAGGACATAAATGCACATCCTGATCACCGGCGCCGCCGGAATGATCGGCCGCAAGCTCACCGAACGGCTGGTCAGGGACAAGAGCCTGAACGGCAGCTCGGTCGACAAGCTCACATTGATCGACATCGTAGCTCCGGAGAAGCCGACGGCGTTTGCCGGTACGGTTGCCACTTTCGCCGCCGATCTCGCCGCCACCGGCGCGGTCGCCACAGCCGTGGCGGAGCGGCCGGATGTGATCTTTCATCTCGCCGGTGTCGTTTCCGGCGAAGCAGAGATCGATTTCGACAAGGGTTACCGCGTCAATCTCGACGGCACCCGCGCGCTGCTGGATGCGGTGCGTAACCTCGGGGGCTATAGTCCGAAATTCGTCTTCACCTCGTCGATTGCCGTATTCGGCGCGCCTTTTCCGGCAAGCATTCCCGACGAATTTCATCTGACGCCGCTCACCTCATACGGTACCCAAAAAGCGGTCAGCGAATTGCTGCTCGCCGATTATACGCGCCGCGGTTTTCTCGACGGAGTCGGCATCCGCCTGCCGACCATTTGCGTTCGCCCGGGCAAGCCCAACAAGGCAGCTTCCGGCTTTTTCTCCGGCATTATTCGCGAGCCGTTGGCCGGGCAGGAAGCGCTGCTTCCGGTAGCGGAGACAGTGCGCCATACGCATGCCAGCCCGCGCGCGGCGGTCGGCTTCCTCATCCACGCTGCCGGGCTGACACGCGAGCAACTCGGCCCGCGCATCAATTTGAGCATGCCCGGGGTGTCGTGCACGGTCGGCGAGCAGATCGCCGCGCTCCGCCGCGTCGCCGGCGACAAAGTCGCGGCGCGCATTCGTCGCGCGCCTGATCCGTTGGTCGAGCGGATCGTATCCGGATGGGCGGAACGGCTCGACGCCAAGCGTGCGCTGGCACTCGGCTTCCGCGCCGAAACCAGCTTCGACGACATTATCCGCGCGCATATCGAGGACGAATTGGGCGGCAGAATCGCGTGATGCCGCGCGGAAAACTTGCGCCTGCCGCCGTAGCCCTTACATTGGCTCCATGACTTACGTCGACGCGTCCCTCGCCCCGCTCCGCAAGACCGGCCAGATCAAGCTTTACGACGCCGACGCTTTTGAAGGCATGCGCAAGGCTGGCCAGCTGGTGGCGCGGTGCCTGGACATGCTCACCGGCGAGGTCGAACTCGGTGTCTCCACCGACAGGATCGACCGCCTGGTTTTTGAATATGCAATGGACCACGGCGCGACGCCCGCCACGCTGATGTATCGCGGTTACAAGAAGTCGACCTGCACTTCGCTCAATCACGTCGTCTGTCACGGCATTCCCAACGACAAGCCGCTCAAGGATGGCGACATCGTCAATATCGACGTGACGCTGATCCTCGAGGGATGGCATGGCGATTCAAGCCGCATGTTCGCGATCGGCGACATTCCGCGCCGGGCAGAACGGCTGATCGAGGTCACACATGAAGCGATGATGCGCGGCATCAACGTCATTCGGCCCGGCGCTACCACCGGCGACATCGGCCATGCCATCCAGACCTATGTCGAAGCTCAGCACATGAGCGTGGTGCGCGATTTCTGCGGCCACGGACTCGGCAAACTTTTCCATGACGAGCCGAATATCGTGCACGTCGGCCGCCCCGGTGAAGGCATCGTGCTCAAGCCGGGCATGTTCTTCACAGTCGAGCCGATGATCAATCTCGGCCGCCCGCACGTGAAGGTGCTGTCCGATGGCTGGACCGCGGTGACCCGCGACCGTTCGCTGTCGGCACAATTCGAGCACACGGTGGGCGTGACGGAAGATGGCGTGGAGGTTTTTACCTTCTCGCCGGCCGGCTTGGATAAACCGCCCTACGGCCAATAGTCACACAACTCCCTCGTCCGTCGCACCGCACTCAACTACAATCCCGTCCGGCAAGGGGGGCAGGCGTGACGGCCAAGCACAGCGGGAAGACCCAATCCACGGCGTTCTCACAAGCGGTGCCGCATTTTCACGGTCATCGTGAGCGGCTGCGCGCGCGTTTCCGCGAAGCAGGCGAGGCTGCCCTCAGCGATTATGAACTGCTCGAACTCGTGCTGTTTCGCGCCATCCCGCAGCGCGACGTCAAACCGCTGGCCAAGGAGCTGATCGCAAAATTCGGCTCCTTTGCCGAGGCGATCGCAGCACCGGCTGCGCGCCTCAAGGAGGTGAAGGGGCTTGGCGAGGCCGCCGTTATCGAGCTCAAGATCGTGCAGGCCGCGGCCAACCGGCTGACGCGCGGACGGTTGCGCAAGCAGCCCGCGCTCTCCTCATGGTCGAGCGTGCTCGACTATTGCCGCACCAGCATGGCCTTCGCCGATAAAGAGCATTTCCGCGTGCTGTTCCTGGACAAGCGCAATCAACTGATCGCGGACGAGGTGCAGCAAACCGGCACCGTCGACCACACGCCGGTCTACCCGCGCGAAGTGGTCAAACGCGCGCTCGAACTTTCTGCCACGGCAGTGATCCTCGTGCACAATCATCCCTCGGGCGACCCGACGCCGTCGCAGGCCGACATCCAGATGACGCAATCGATCGTCGCTGTCGCCCGGCCACTCGGCATCGCCGTGCACGACCACATCGTCGTCGGCAAGGACGGCCACGCCAGTTTCAAGGCGCTGAAGCTGATCTAGGCTGCGCGTCCATGCGCAGTATTCTGCGATCGCATGACAATCCTTTGCATCATGGTACAATCTCAATGGTCGTCCAGAAGAGACCCACTCGATGAAACGACGCACATTTCTTGCGCTCGTTGGCGGCGGGACGATTGCGTGGCCGTTTTCAGCCAGAACACAGCACACAGACGTACCCCTGGTCGGCTTTTTGAGCGGTCGATCGATTACGTCAGACGCGCACTTGGTGCGGGCGTTTCGGAGCGGCTTAAAGGAAGCGGGCTACGTCGAGGGGCGCAACGTAACGATCGAGTTTCGGTGGGCCGAAGGGAGATCGGAACGGCTCACGGCATTGGCTACAGATCTTCTGTCCAACCCTCGTCTTGCCGTGGTGTTTGCGGGAGCCATTGACACTCGCATTCGCGAGCTCCGAACGAAGCTCGCAAACGTACCGGCTGTCTATGCGATCGGCGGCGATCCGGTGCATCTCGGTGTGGCAGCGAGTCTCGCACGGCCGGGAGGCAACGCAACGGGCATGACCGTAATGACGGCCGAGTTGTGGCCCAAGAGGCTGGAGCTTCTCCGCGAACTCGCTGTCCGGCCCTCTATAGTAGGAGTATTGATCGATCCAGCCAACGAGACAGCCCCTGCAGCAACAAAAGACGTTGAAGCCGCCGCAAGGGAAATCGGTCAAACAATTACCTTGGTGAATGCTAAATCCGAGACTGAATTCGAGCCAGTGTTTGAGACCCTTGCTCGGGAGCGTGCAAGCGCTTTGCTTGTTCCGGATGACCCTCTATTCATCAATAATCGGAAAGAGCTAATTGCCCTAGCGGCACGCCGTGCAATTCCAGTTCTCTACGGTCGGCAAGAATTTCCGATGCATGGAGGGTTGGCGAGCTATGGAGCCAGTCCGGACGATCAATACTATCACTGCGGATTTTACGTTGGTCGTATTCTGGCGGGAATCAAGCCGGCAGACCTGCCATTCTTGCGGCCAAACAAGTTTCAATTTGTGATCAATCTGAAAACTGCGAGAGCTCTCGGGATAAATGTGCCACAGACACTGCTTGTGGCAGCGGATCAAGTCATCGAATAGAACCGTGTGTGTAGCGCAGCGAGCGATTACTCGCGCTCGAGTGTCACTTGATCGCCGGTTTCCGCCAGGCGACGCCACACGCCGTCCACGTCCTCAAAGCGCCAGAGATCGCCGTCCGCCGGCGCGAGCACCAGCAGATTTTCGACGATACGCCACTGTACAAATTTGAGCGCCGCGATCGTTGGCGAGCAGCCGGGCTTCACGGTGACTGCAAAGCCGTCGCCCTGCGGCGTGTTCGACAGCGCGAGCGCGCAAACGGTCGATCCGTCGCTGCGCTTGATCAGCCAATCGCCGGCGATATCGGCCGGCTTTTTGACGGGCGCCGGCACCATCGCCGCCGGATTTTGCAGAAACAGCACGCCAAGTCCAGGCGTCGGCGCCTCGAACATGCCGTCTTCCACCTCGCTGAATTCGACGAGCGAGCGTCCCTGGGCGTCGAGGAAGTAGAGCAAATCGTCCTCGGGATATTTCCATC